>NZ_JBHYGW010000041.1:0-55882 GCF_042738015.1 Lentzea sp. NPDC059081 | reverse complement strand
GGTGTCAACCCGGCGAAAAGCGTGCCGGGTTGACACCCCTCCTCGGGCGCGGCCAAACGCGTCAGCACTGCTCGTGACGGGACCACCCCACCCGAGCGCATGGGAAAAGCCAAGAGCAAAAGCAGCTCGGCTTCGCCGTCGCCCCGGCTCGCCTTCGGCTTCGCGCTACTTCGGCGGCAGCGCTTCCACGAACTCGCGGCACCGGGCTATCCAGTCCTCCAGCGCCTCGTCCTCCGACACCGCCTCCCCGTCCACCACCACCCAGCCCCTCATCGGGCGTCCCGTGAAGTCGAAGACCCGCGTGCCCGGCTGGGCCAGGGCGTCGGGCTGGGCCTCCGGGCCCACCCTCGCCAGCAGGTCGGGTCCCAGGACGCCTACCAGCATGTTTCCGTTCCACAGGAAGACCAGGCTGCCGAACATCTTCTTCGTGCTGACGCCCGGCAGCGGGGTCAGCGCGTCGCCCAGGCGGTGTGCCAGGCCCTCGTCGTACGCCACGGGCTGAATGATGTCTCAGCGAGTTGCCAGGCGCCTCTCAGATTCGTGTGGCTTCATGGACATAAGGGACATCTAGGAGGCGCACCTTGTTCGGCGTGGTCGGTTGGGTGATCGGGTGGATCTTGACGCTGTTCATCCTCGTGATGATCGGGCGGATGATCGTGGACTGGGCGGTGACCTTCCAGGCTCGTGGTGACTGGGTGTGGAAGGTGCGGCGGGTGACGCACGGGGTCACCGAGCCCGTGCTGGCGCCGGTGCGGAAGGTGTTGCCGCCGGTGCGGTTCGGCGGGTTCGGGTTGGACCTCGCGTTCACCGTGGTGTTCATCGCGGCGTTGGTCCTGCGGTCGATCGTGTGGTGAGGACGCCGGGGTTGAGGATGTTCGACGGGTCCAGTGCGGCCTTGGCTCCTGCCAGGGCCGCGTGGAAGACGTCCGGGCGTTGGCGGGTGTACCAGGGCATGTGATCGCGGCCCACGGCGTGGTGGTGGGTGATGGTGCCGCCGGCGTTCGACAGGGCTTCGGAGACGGCTGCCTTGATGTCGTCCCATTGGGACGTGAGGCTGCCCCACCTGCCGGGCGCGTAGATGCCGTAGTACGGCGCGGGGCCGTCCGGGTAGACGTGGGTGAAGCGGCACGTGACGACGCCGATGCCGCACACCTCGCGCAGTGCTGCCGTGGCGGCTTCCACCACGGACGCGTGCAGTGCCGGGAAGCGGTCCCAGGTGCAGGCCGTCTCGAAGGTCTCGGTGATCATCGCGTGCTGGGCCATCGCGTCGCGCTGGTAGGGCATGCGCAGGAACGACTGGCGCCAGCGGGCCGAGGCGCCTTCGACGATCTCGCCGTCGGCGCAGAGTTCCAGGGCACGGGCCAGCAGCGCGTCCACCGGGTGGTCCGCCGACTCGAACGCCAGCACCAGGACCGACTGGGCCGAACCCGCGTTGAGGAACGCCTCCGCCGGGTCCAGCAGCCGGCAGTTCGCCGGGTGCAGGCCCGACTGCGCGATCAGCCTCGTCGCCTCGACGGCGCGGTCCCACGACGCGAACCGCACGGACGCGCCCGCGCGGTGGGCCGGGGGTGACTGCAGGCGCATCCACGCTTCGGTGATCACGCCCAGAGTTCCTTCTGAGCCCAGGAAGAGGCGGTCGGGCGACGGGCCCGCGCCCGAGCCGGGCAGACGGCGCGACTCGGAGACGCCGGCCGGCGTGACAACGCGCATCGACTCGGTCAGGTCGTCGATGTGCGTGTACAGCGTGGCGTAGTGGCCGCCGGCGCGGGTGGCCAGCCAGCCGCCGAGCGTCGAGAACTCGAACGACTGCGGGAAGTGCCGCAGGGTCAGGGAATGCGGCTTCAGCTGTGCTTCCAGCGACGGCCCGAGCACGCCGGCCTGGATGCGCGCCGCACGGCTCGTCGGGTCGACCTCCAGGACCTGGTCCAGCGCCGAGAGGTCCAGCGTCACGACGCGGTCCAGGTCGCGCGGCTCGACCCCGCCGACGACGGAGGTGCCGCCACCGAACGGGATCACGGCGACGTCGTGGGACGAGCACCAGTCGAGGACGTCGACCACGTCCTGCTCGGTGCGCGGGCGGGCGACCGCGTCGGGCAGCGGGCCGACGTCGCCGGCGAGGTTGCGGGTGACGTCGCGGTAGGCCTGGCCGCGGGCGTGCGCGAGCCGGTCGACGGGATCGGTGGAGTAGAGGCCGGACGGAGGCTCGACGCGCGAGACGGGCAGGTCGAGCGCCGACGGGTCCGGCGGCTCGTGGAACGTCAGGTCCGCGTCCGGCAGCACGGCGCGGACGCGGTCGGCCAGCGCACGGCGTTCCTCCGGGGTGACGGCGTCCTCGACGGTGCCCCAGCCCCACCACGACCTCGTTGTCATGGCGAGCAACGATAAGCGAAACGCTCAAGTTCTGGATTGGTCTTCACGGATCGAGGTCGTCGAGTTGCCGTCGCACCCGCGCGGCGTCCTCGTCTCGGCCCTGTTCGCGGTGCAGCCGCAGCGCTTCTCTCCAGACTTCACGGGCTTGGTCGTGCTGTCCGAGGGCCGCATGGGGATGGCCGGAGTGGTCGAGGGTGGTGGCGACCTGGTAGGCGTAGCCGTGCTCTCGGTACACGGCGAGAGCACGGCGGTAGAGCTCGACCGAGTCGCGGTGGTTTCCGGTGCGGTGGGCGATGAGCCCGAGGCTGTCCAGGGTCTGCGCCTCGCCGGCGGAGTTGTCGTTCTGCCGGTGCAGCACGAGAGCGGCGTGGCAGTGCTCTCGGGCGGCGTCGAAGTCGCCCGCACGCGCGGCGTACCAGCCCGCCGTGTTGAGCGCCTCGGCGTCCCACGCCGGTTGGCCGAGGGCGTGGTAGAGGTCGTGGGCTCGCTGAGCGTGGTCCTGGGCCCGGCTGTCGTGCTCCCGTGCGCCCCAGGCGAGCGCGAGCGCCAGCTGGGTGTGCGCCTGCTGGGTGAGGTCGTGCTGGTGCACTGCGAGAACAAGAGCCTGGTCCAGGTGCTCGACGGCCGTCTCGTACCTGCCCAGCCGGGAACAGGCGAAGCCGAGGTGCCGATGCGTGCGGATGCGGGTGCCGGGGTCTGGCAGGTGAGCGGCGGCCTCCAGTGCCACCTGCCACGTCGTGTGGGCGTCGCGCTTGTACCCCTGCCGGTGGTGGAAGGTGTCGAGCACCCAGGCGAGGTGCCAGGCGACGTCGTGGTGGCCCAGGGCGAGCGCGGCGCGCTGGGTGGCCAGGAGGGTGGCGTGCTCGGCCTCCAGCCAGGCCAGCGCGGTGACGGCGTCGGGCAACGGATGTGGAGACACACCGGGTGCAGGCGGGCCGGGTTCCAGGAGCTGGCGGCGGAGGTCCAGGAGGCGGTCGGCGGCGTGCGCGGTGTGGAGGTGGAAGTCCAGCACCCGCCGCAGAGCTGCCTCCCGCACGCCGTCGAGCAGATCGCGGGCGGTGGTGGCGGCGTAGGCGCGGACCAGGTCGTGCATCGCCCAACGACCACCCGCTCGCCGTTCCACGAGGGCCGCGTCCTCCAGAGCGGACAACGCTCTGCGCGCGCGAGCGGGTGACAGGCCGGTGAGAGCGGCCACCGCGGGCGTCGTGGCATCGGGACCGGGGGCGATGCCCAGCAACCCGAACACGGTGCGGTGTTCGTCGGTGAGCCGGCGCAGCGACCAGGAGAGGACGGCGAGCAGGCTGGCGGTGGGGTCGGTGTCGTGGTCCAGCAGCTCCAGCCCGAACTCGCGCAACTCGGCGGCGACCTCGGCCAGCGGGACGCCGGGACCAGCGTGGCGGGCGGTGATCGACAGCGCGAGCGGGTAGCCGCCGCACAGGTCGACCAGCTCGTCGACGGCGCCGGGTTCGGCGGCCACGCGGCCGGCGCCGAGGCGGGTGGCGAGCAGCGCGCGGGACTCGGTGCGGGAGAGGACGTCCAGGTTCAGCTGACGCACGCCGTGCCGGTCGATCAGCGAGGCGAGCCTCGTGCGGCCGGTGATCAGAACGGTGCAGGAGGACGAGCCCGGCAACAGGGGCACGACCTGGTCAGGGGTGGCGGCGTTGTCGAGCACGATCAGCATCCGCCTCCCGCTGAGCAGGCTGCGGTACAGCGCGGCTTGCGCATCCGGGTCGGACGGCAGGCGGCCGGGGTCGACTTGCAGGGCGCTGAGGAACCCGCGCACCGCCGTGCCGGGGGCCATCGGCTCGTCGGCGGGGCCGAAGCCGCGCAGGTCCACGAACAGCTGCCCGTCGGGGAACTGCTCGGCGTGCCGGTGCGCCCACGCCAGGGCCAGCCAGGTCTTGCCGATCCCGCCGGCCCCGCCGATCGCCGAGATCACCACCGCGGCCGGAGCTCCACCCGGCTCCGCCGCCAGCGCCTCGTCCAGGCGCGCCAGTTCGGCGCCGCGACCGGTGAACCACCGCGGCGACGCTGGCAGCTGCCTCGGCACCGGGGCCTCGGCCGCTGCCCTGATCACCGCCGGGGACGGGAGGAGGGCGGGGTCTGCTTCGAGCACGCGCTGGTGCAGGTCCCGCAGTGCGGCGCCGGGCTCGGTTCCCAGCTGCTCGACCATCCGGTCGCGCAGTCGCCGGTGGTGCGCCAGGGCATCAGCGGTGCGGCCCGCGCGGTGCAGGGCGAGGACGAGCTGGCCCGCGACGCGTTCGTCCCACGGCCAGTCGGCGGCACGGGCCGCGAGAGCGGCCACCAGGTCCTCCCCGTGCCCGAGGCGGAGCAGGACGTCGGTGAGGTCGCACTCGGCTTCCAGCCGCCGCCGGTACAGCCTGTCGCGTTCGGCCTCGGCCCACTCACCGTCCACGCCGGTCAGCGCTTCTCCCCGCCACAGCTCCAACGCCTGTCGCAGCAGGACCGCCGCCTGCTCGTCGTCGACGGCCCGGGCTCGATCGCACAGGTCGTGGAAGTGCACCACGTCGACCGCGGACCGCTCGACCTGGAGCGAGTACCCACCCGGCCGCCGGACCACGACCTCGCCGCCCGCATCGGCGAGCAGCAGCCGCAGCCGCGACAGGTAGTTCAGCAACGTCGCCCTGGCCCGCAACGGCGGGTTCCCGCCCCAGACCCGGTCGATCAGCCGGTCCACCGACACCACCCGGCCCGCGTCCACCGCCAGCGCGGCCAGCACGCACCGCTGCCGCGCCGGCCCGAGGTCGAGCATGCGGTCACCGACGAGCGCCGCTGGTCCACCCAGAAGAACGAACTCCATCGCCTCACGGTGATACCAGCACTGAGCAGCGGATTGTTGAAGAACGAGGGAAGTTCACGGAGACGGCGGCACACGGTGGTCTCGGCACGGCACCCGTGCTGCTCATCCGAAGCAAGGGGGACTTCAATGCTCGAGAACAAGCGCCGGGTCACGGGGTCGTTCGGCCTGCTGGCGGCGCTCACGCTGTTCGCCGCCCTGTTGTCCGGCGGCCAAGCGGCGGCCGACGTCCACGCCATGGCCTCGATCCAGGTGCCCGGGACCCCGAACTACGCGTCGTCGAACGGCACGTGGGTCGAGGTCTGCGACATGGAGCAGGACGGCAACAGGGTGTACGGGGTGTTCGACACCGACACCGGGACCCAGCGCATCTACGACAGCAGCGGCGGTGGGTGCGGCAACGCCACCTTCGGCAAGGTCTACCGGTTCAAGGTCTGCGAGGACCAGCCCGTCAGCGCGGACCCGTGCTCCGGCATCGTCACGCCGTAACGCGAAGGGGGCTCGCCGGGCGGTTGGCGCGCACTGCGCCGGCCGCCCCGGCGCGATGCCCGGCCACGCCCGAAGCCGATCCGGCCAGGGCGTGTCCTGCGGATCTTCGCCTCAGGCGCCCACCCTCTCAAGCGATGCCGAAGGCGAGCCGTCCTCCCTCACGCCGCCGGGTAGCGGTGCACCCACCCGTTCTTTGCGATTGGGGCTTGACTCTGGGTGCGAGGTGCTACCCCTCAAGAGCACGGCCGGCCGCGAAGCCACCGGCCCTTTCCGGCCGTCAACGGCGCCTCGCAAGGGCCCCGAAGTCAAGCCCCGATCGCTATCGACGCGCCAGCGGCGATGAACACACGCGCTCCGTCCGAGGTGCACGACCACGCTGGAACAGGCACGGCCCATCGCACGGCGACCACGCCGGAACCCACCCAAGAACGATCCGCAGGACAGGCCCTAACCCGCGCCGAAGCACACGAAACCGACGGCGGCGGCATAAGCGGCGTCGTCGACCGCCGCCCGTTGCACCGAAGCCAGCGCCTCGGCCGGAGCGATTCCCGCCGCGAGCTTCCGGTGCAGCTCCACCATCACCGGCGCGGTGCCGTCGGTCGGCACCGGCACCACGGGCGCGATCAACGTCCGGGTGCCCAGGCCCAGCAGGGCCGCCGTGAAGCCCATCAGCTCGTCGCCCGGCCGGACCGCCGACTGGCCGGTGTCGCAGGCCGACAGCACGACCCTGGTGGGCGGGGTGCGCAGGCGCTCGATGTCGTAGACGGTCAACGGGCCGTCGGCCAGCTCCAGGGCCGAGAACAGCGGGTTGTCGACGCGGAACGAGCCGTGCGCGGCGATGTGGGCCAGTGCGGCACCGTCCATCGCGGACGCCACGGCGCTGACCGTCGCCTCCGCGTCGACGAGCACGCGGCCGGGCACGTGGGTGCTGATGGCCTTGATCTCGGCGGGGGCCGCGGCCATCCGCGGGCCTGCGGCCAGCACGGACTCGCCTGCCGCGTCCGCCACGGACCACGCGCGCAGCCACACCGAGGCCGACGGCGCGACCGTCACCTGGCGGTTCAGCACGGCCCACGGCAGGCCGTTCAGCGGGCCGGTCGGCACGACGACCAGCGGGCGGCCGTCGATCCGCGACGCCAGCGGGTCGAGCAGGCGGCGGGCCAGCAGCGCGGCCGCGTGCGAGGCGGACGACCTGGCCACGGCGAGGTTCGGCAGCTGGGGCGGCAGGGTCACCAGGCGGTGCAACGCGAAGCGCAGCAACCGGATCTCGCGGACCACCCCCTCCATCGCGCCCAGCGGGTGCAGCGACGCGCGGCCGTCCGCCAGCACCACCGCCATCAGCGAGCCCTCGTACTCGACGAACTCGACCAAAGCCGCCGACCCCAGCGCGGAGGCCAGGGCGGCGACCGAGGGCGGCTTGAAGACGGACACCTCGCCGGACAGCTGCCGGGTGACGTCGCGGACGCGCTGCTCGGCGCGCACCAGCCGCATCCGCAACGCGCCGGCGGGCTTCCCGGCCAGGACCGCGGACTCGACGTCGGCCGAGACGGCGCGCAGCGACGCGAGCGCGTCCTCAAGACGCGGATCGTCCGGTGGCGACACGGACTTCATCCGCAACGCTCCCGCACGCCAGCTCTCGGTCCACGACAGCACGCGCGCCGCGTTGCCCGAGGCCACCGCGAGCCGCAGCCCTTCCAGCGCCAGCGCCTGGCCCTGCACACCGGCCGACGCCCGCAGCTCGGCCGCGCCCAGCGACACCCGGTACTCGTCGAGCAGGCCGATCCCCCGCCGCAACGCCGACGAGGTGCCCCGGACGTCCCCGGTGAGCTTGCGCCGCAACGCTTCCGCGTACCAGCCGCGCACCCGCAGCCCGGCCGGGCCACGACGGCGGGCGGCGGCCGCCAGCGACAGCTCGGTCACGGCCCGCGCGTGGTGCCCGAGGTCGGCGGCGACCAGCCCGGCGTCGATCCGGGCCTCCAGGGCGGGCAGCCGCCAGTCCATGGCGTCGAGCTCGGACGCCACGCGCGACAACGCCAGCCGCAACGGCCGTGAGCGGTCACCGCGCAGCACCGCCGCGTGCAGCTCCAGGTACCGCGCACCCGCGGCCCACAGCAGGCGTTGCTCGCGGCGGAACCGGCGCCGCGCCTCGGCCGCGAACCCGTGCGCCGCGTCCGGATCGTCGTCCAGCAGGGCGATCCTGGCGCGGAAGTACAGCGCCTCCGACACGCCCAGCGGGTTCTTCAACGCCTTCAGCTCCACGATCGCGCGGTCGGCCGCGGCACGCGCCTCGTCCAGCAGCGGCACGGAGACGAGCAGCTCCAGGCGGTTCACCAGCAGCACGGGGCGCATCACGTCGAGGCGGCGGTGCACCTCCTCCGCCTTGTCGAACAACGTCAGCGCGGCCGGCACGTCACCGCCGCGGGTCGCCATGATGCCCGCGTTCCAGTGCACGTCCGCGACGCCGAGCTCCTGCCCCAGTTCCCCCAGCAGCGTCGCCGCCAGCGCGAAGTCCGCCGACGCCTCGCGCATGTCGCCGACGTAGGCGCGCACCAGGCCGCGGTTGTTGAGGGCGCGGGCCTCCACCAGCCGGTCGCCGACACGGCGGGCACCGGCGATGGCCGCGGTGTAGTCGCGCTGCGCGTCGCCGTGGCGGGTCAGGTAGTGGAAGACGACACCGCGTTGCATCAGTGCGGCGACCGCGTCGGCACCGGTCAGCTCCGGCATCGCGTCGTCCAGGGCCTTCAGCGCGGCCCGCTGCTTGCCCGTGTAGACGAGCACCCACGCGAGACTCATCTGCGCCAGAGCGGACAACCGGGGCAGGCCGGCGGCAGACGCGATCTTGATCGACCGGCGCAGGTGCCGGGCGGCGCCGGGGAAGTCGTGCATCTCGCGCAACGCGAGACCGATCGCGCGTTCGGCGATCGACCATTCCGCCCGATCCTCCGTCGCGCGGAGCACCGCGCGGGCCATCTCCACGGCCGCGCGCGGGTTGCGCTGCCTGGCCTCCAGCGCGTCCTCCGCGGAAAAATCGGTCACGGCGACACTTTATCGCCTGTGGTAGCTTGATCAAGCTCGGTCGGGGTGCCCGTCAACGCTGCTTTAGTGAGGCCGTGGTGTCGAAAACGCCAGAAAGCGCGGAGCTTTACCAAAGAGCTTTTCTGCAGCTCATCGCCGAGGACAAGAACATCAGCTTCCACGCCGAACGCGGGCGTGAATTCCTTTATCGACCCGGCCAGCTGCTCGTCGAGGTCGAAGACCAACAACGCGTCGTCGAAAAGCTTCGGGAAAACAACATCATCGCCCGGCCCGGCGAGGGATTCGCCGGATTGGCCCGATTGACGTTGCCGAACAACGCGGAGGACATTCCGCGGATTGTCCGCCTCCTGCGCGACCAGCGGAACTGGCCGAACGAGCGGGTGCCGCTGGTCCAGCCGCACCACGTCGTCGTCGGTCACGGCGGCCTCATCATGGGCAACCCCGGCGACCGGCCCTACCCCGCCGAGCCGATGTCCGCGCCCAAGTCCGACGACCGGCTCCGGGAGGTCCGCGTCGGCGTCATCGACACCGGCATCTCCTCCGGCGCCTCCAGCGAGCACTCCGACTGGTTCGGCGGCCGGTACGCCGAGGAGGCGGACGACGTCGACGCCGCCTACGCCAGCGGCGACAACTTCGCGTTGCAGGGCGGGCACGGCACGTTCGTCGCGGGCGTCATCCAGAACGCGGCGCCCGGCGTCACGTTCGACCCGGAGGTCGGCCTCGACCCCAACGGGTTCGGTGACGAGGAGCGGATCTGCCGCAAGATCACCGAGCTGGGCCGCAAGAAGATCAACGTCCTGAACCTGTCCCTCGGCTGCTTCACCGAGGACGACGTGGCGTCCGAGCCGCTGCGCCGCACCATCGAGGCGCTCCCGGACGACATCGTCGTGGTCGCCTCCGCCGGCAACCAGGGCACGCAACGGCCGAGCTGGCCCGCCGCGCTGTGCGGGGTCACCGCCGTCGCCGCCGCCCAGCAGGAACGCGACGGCTCGCTCGCCCCGGCGTTCTACTCGAACTGGGGCCACTGGGTCGACGCCTGCGCCGTCGGCAACCGCGCCTCGACCTACCTCAAGGGCGAGTGGCAGCTGCCCGGCGAGGCCGGCGCCACCCCGTTCGCGCTGTGGGCCTACTGGTACGGCACGTCGTTCGCGGCGCCGCTGGTCACCGGACGGATCGCCGCCACGATGGTCGCGGACGGCATCACCGCAGCTCAGGCACGTGACAAACTGGTCACCGGGCCGGAGTTCCACCCCGGCTACGGAGTTTTTGTCAAATAGTTGTATCTGGGGAGCAACCTCGTCCTCCGCCAGTTGTGACCGCTAGGAGTCGACGTGACCTCAGCATCCCCGATCGCCGCGCTCGTGCGCGCGGCGGCCGAGGGCGACCAGTCGGCGTGGAACGAGATCGTCGATCGTTACACGCCGCTGGTGGTGTCGGTGATCTACAAGCACCGGCTGCGCCCCGCGGATGCGGCCGACGTGAACCAGACGCTGTGGCTTCGGCTCGTGGAGCAGATCGGACGGCTGCGCGAGCCGGAGGCACTGCCCGGCTGGATCATGACGACGACCCGCAACGAGTGCCTGCGCGTGCTGCGGGTCCAGCAGCGCACGCACCTCTACGACCCGCTGTCCGAGTCCGACGCGCTGGAGCCGGAACAGGTGGACGGCGACGTCGAGGCGGACCTGCTGGCGCTGGAGCGGCGGCAGGCGTTGCGGGACGGGTTCGCCGAGCTCACGGACCAGTGCAAGCGGTTGCTGACGAAGCTCATGACCGACCCGCCGCCGAGCTACCAGGCCGTGAGCGACGAGCTCGCGATGCCGGTCGGCAGCATCGGGCCCACGCGGATCCGGTGCCTGGAGAAACTGCGCAAGACCACGGCGGTCTCGGCCTTCCTGGGATCGCCCGCGAGGAGAGGAGGTGTGCTGGGTGCGGCACGACTGGGACAGTGACGAGGCACTGCTCGACGATCTGCGCGACGCGGTGAGCACACCCCCCGAGGAGGTCCCGCCGGAGTTCGTCGAGGCCGCCAAGGCCGCCTTCACCTGGCGGAACATCGACGACGAGCTGCTGCTCGTCACGTCGTACGACTCGGTGCTGGACGACACGCTGTTCGCCCGTGCGCGGTCGACGGCGACGGCGCGGCAGCTCGTGTTCGACGCGGACGGCGTGAGCCTGCAGGTCGAGGTGTCGGCGGCGGGGATCACCGGTCAGCTGATGCCGGCCTCCGGGTCCGTCACGCTGGTGACGCCGGACGGCGACCGCGAAACGACGCCGGTCGACGAATTGGGGACGTTCGTGATGGGGGCGGCGCCGCGCGGACCGGTGAAGTTCCGGTTCGCGAACGGCTGTACTGATTGGTTTATCCTCTGACGCGCATTCGTGTGACGGTGGAATTCGCTCGTTCGGCCTACAGCATCGGCCAGTAGGGTCAGCACGCTCGGATATTCGCATCGCGAGAGGTGTGTGCTGTTGTGGTCGATCGGGTCAGCTGGGTACCGGAAGGTGTCAACGTCGACGTGCCGAGCTCGGCGCGGATCTACGACTACCTGCTCGGCGGCGGGCACAACTTCGAGGCCGACCGCGCGACGGCCGAAGCACTGATCAGGGTTCTGCCGGTGCGGGACATGGCACGGCGAAACCGCGCTTACCTGCGCCGCGTCGTTCTGGAACTGGCGGGACTCGGCATTCGCCAGTTCCTCGACCTCGGTTCCGGTATTCCGACGGTCGGCAACGTGCACGAGGTGGCGCACGAGGTCGCCCCCGACTCGAAGATCGTCTACGTCGACTTCGAACCGGTCGCGATCACGCACGCCGAGCTGATGCTGGCCGACGAGCCGGACGTGACGGCGTTGCTGGCCGACCTGCGCGAGCCGGAGAAGGTGGTGCAGCAGGCGTCGTCGTTGCTCGACCTCTCCCAGCCCGTCGGGCTCCTGGTCGTCGGCGTGCTCCAGTTCATCCCGGACTCCGACGACCCGTGGGGGGTGCTGAGGCGCTACGTCGACGCGCTCGCGCCCGGTTCCTACCTGGCGCTGTCGCACTTCACGGCGGACAGCATGCCCGCGGCGATGGCCGCCGGTAAGGAGATCTTCGCCAAGACCGCCGAGCCGATCACGCCGCGGACCAGGGCGCAGGTGGCGGACATGCTGGCGGGCACGGAGGTCGTCGAGCCCGGCATCGTGTTCACGCCCGAGTGGCGGCCGGAGACCCCCGAGGACGTCGGCACCGACCCGTCGAAGGCCAACCTCTACGCCGCGGTGGGCATCAAGCCCTGATGCCTGCCTCGTCCCTCGCACAGCGCTGGGCGGCGGTTCTGATCGAGAGCGCGTACTCGCCGATGTCGCGGCGGAAGCTGACGCAGCACCTCGACGAGCACGCCGCCCGGTTGCGTGCTGGGCAGGACGCGCCCGAGGTCGGGGAATGGCTGGTGCGCAAGCGCTTCACCGGGCCCGAGTCGCTGTGGCGGACGGTCGAGGTGCTGTCCGGCGAGGTCTCCCCCGACGTGCTCGGCGGGCTCGCCGCCGGCTACGTGCGCGCGACGCGCGACGAGCTGTTCGCCCAGCAGGAGAAGGTCAAGAACTCGCTGCTGAAGGCCGTCGAGGACGCCCAGCGCGACCTGCACGACAGCGAGGCCCGGTTCGCCCAGGTGTTCGCGTCGACCGCGGTCGGCATCGCCATCTTCGACCTGACCGGCACCGTCGTCGAGGCGAACGAGGCACTGGCCGTGATCCTCGGGCACGAGGAGATGCCGAAGGAGCTGTTCACCGAGGAGGACGCCCGCACGCTGGCCGCGGCCTGCGAGCGGATGATCGAGTCCACTGTGGACACCGACCGGCGCGAGCGGGAGCTCACCCGCGACAACGGCGACACGGTGTGGGCCAACGTGGTGCTGTCCGTGCTGCGCGGGTCGGACGGGCTGCCCAAGTTCCACGTCGCCCTCATCGAGGACGTGACGGAGCAGCGCATGCTGCAGGAGTGGCTGCGGCACCAGTCGTTGACGGACCTGCTGACCGGGCTGCCGAACCGCGCCTCGTTCACGGACAAGCTGGAGTCGGCGCTCGCGACCGGCGCGCCGCACACGCTGGCGTACCTCGACGTCGACAGCCTCACGATCGTCAACGACGGGCTCGGGTACGTGGCGGGCGACGCGGTGCTCGTCGAGGTCGCCAGACGGCTGCGGGTCGTGCTGCCCGACGCCGTGGTCGCGAGGGTCGGCGGTGACGAGTTCGTCGTGCTGATCCAGGGCTCCCCCGACGTCGCGGCACTGGCGGCGATGATCGACGAGGAGCTGTCCGAGCCGGTGTACCTGGAGGGCGCGGGCGTCGCGGTGTCGACGTCGATCGGCTTCGTGCACGTGACGGGTCCCGGCGCGAACCCGGCGGCGGTGCTGCGCAGGGCCCACTCCACGTTGCGGCGGGCCGAGACCGGCGGCAAGCGGCAGTGGGCGGTCTACGACCACGAGGCGGACGTCACCGACCGGGCCCGGTTCGCGCGGATCGCGGCGATGCCGGGAGCCTTCGAGAACGGCGAGATCTCCGTGGAGTTCCGGCCGGTGTCGTGGGTGCCCGGCTCGCTCGCCTTCGTCGAGGCGTCGCTGCGCTGGGGCGCGGCCGGCCACGAGGAGGTCGTCGCCCACGCCGACGCCCTCGGTCTCGCGTCCCGCCTCGGGCGGATGCTGCTGGAGGAAGCGTGCTCCCGCGGCGAGCCGGTGCTCGTGCGGTTGTCAGTGGACCTGTCCAGGGACCAGGACCTGGCGGCGCACGTGCGGTCGGTCCTGCGGTCGTGCGCGCTGCCGGCCTCGTCGCTCTTCCTCGCGCTCGACGTGCGGGCCATGCCCGACGGCGAGGAGAACCTCGAGGTGCTGCACGACATGGGCGTGCGCGTGCTGCTGCACGAGTTCGGCGGTGGCTTCGCCGGACTGTCCACCGTGGACCGCAGTCCGGTGTGGGGAGTCCGGCTGGCCAGGCCGCCGTCGGAGAGGCTGGCACGCCAGGGGCTGGCGCTCATGGTGCCGCTGCTGCGGTCGGCGGGCGTGCACGTGATCGGCGGGCCCGGCGACCCGGACGAGCTCCAGGCGCTCGGGGTGGACCTGGTGGTGGCGCCGTGAGCGGTCGCGGCCGTCAGGGTCGGCCGCGACCACTGCGAACGGACTAGGCCGCGTCCACCGCGGTGGACAGGTCGGCCTTGGCGGTGCCGGCGAAGTTCCGCTCGACCCGCGACTTCTCCGACGCGTTCGGGTTGACGTTGGTGCACGAGACACCGCCGGTCGAACCCGACATCAGGCTGGAGCACGGTCCGGGCTTCACGTCCGGCAGGCCCAGGATGTGGCCGATCTCGTGGGCCGCGATCCGGACCTTGTTGTAGCCCTCGTCCACGGCCTGCTTGCCGATCCAGATCTTGCCGTTGCCGAGCGTCGTCGGCTGGGCCCGCGGCCAGCCGGGGTCGGACACGATGGTGATGTTCGCGCGGCCCGTGGTCTTCACCAGGCGCACGTTCTGCACGTTGGTGTTCCACACCTGCGCCCCGGCGTCGATCTCGGCCGCGTACGCCGCGGCACCCGTCGAGTTGTAGGTGAGGGTGGTGGCCGCCTGAGCGGTGCCGACGATGCCGAGTGACAGGGCGGCAGCGCTGGACAGCACAGCGATTGTTTTGCGCAGGAACACAGGGATCTCCTCGCAATGCAGGGTGTTTGCTCCCCGACTGTATCGCCGATGCCTTGGCGCACAAGAAGAGTCAAGTGTGAAGCGCACTGGCACGGTCCAGTCCGTTCGTAGGGGCCCTCGGCGCACCGGTCGCGGGCCACCGCCCGTGGCGAGCGGAAACGCGCCCTACCAACGATGTCCGCGCTCTCCCGTGCCGAGGTCCCGCGGGGGCATAACTGTTGACGCCCACTGGGACTGATGAACCGGACGGGGGTGCCCGGGAACGCGGACGGGGCCGGTGCCGCGAAGGCACCGGCCCCGTCGTTTCCGCGGGAGCGGAGGTCAGGCGAAAGACGGCTGGCGCAGCGCGTGCTCCACCAGCGCGATGAGGATCTGCTTCGTCGACTGCCGGTTCCGCGCGTCGCACGGGATGATCGGCACCGCCGACGAGATCGTCAGCGCGTCGCGGATCTCCTCGGCCCGGTGGTGCAGGAGGCCGTCGAAGCAGTTCACCGCGATCACGTAGGGCAGCTCGCGGTCCTCGAAGAAGTCGATGGGCGCGAACGCCTCGTCGATCCTCCTCGTGTCGACCATGACGACCGCCCCGATCGCACCGCGCACCAGGTCGTCCCACATGAACCAGAAGCGGTGCTGGCCCGGCGTGCCGAACAGGTACAGGATCAGGTCCTTGTCCAGCGACACCCTGCCGAAGTCCATGGCCACCGTCGTGGTGACCTTGTCGGGGACCATGGACAGGTCGTCGACCCCCACCGAGGCCTGGGTCATGACGGCCTCGGTGGTGAGCGGGGTGATCTCGGAGACCGAGCCGACGAACGTCGTCTTGCCGACGCCGAACCCGCCGGCGACGACGATCTTCGCCGACGTCGTGGTCAGGTTGGGTGACCCCGGACGACCCGGACCGCCGTTGCTCATGGGAACTTCCTTCTGCTCTTCAACTCTCAGGCCCGCATGGAGACGTGCAGCTGGGCGCGGATCTCCGGCGTGAGCTGGAGACCGACCCGCTCCACGAGCCGGGTCATCGCGTAACCGATGAGCCCGATGTCGCAGTTCGGTGCGGCGAGCACGGCGAGGCACGACCCGTCGCTGATGGACATCAGGAAGAGGTAGCCCCGCTCCATCTCGACGACAGTCTGCTTCACCTCGCCCGCTTCGAAACAGCGCGCCGCGCCCTGGTTCAGCGAAACCAAGCCGGAAGATACGGCGGCGAGCTGCTCCGCGCGGTCGTGCGGGAGGCGGTCCGACGAAGCGAGCAGGAGTCCGTCGGCCGAGACGACGATCGCGTGCGCGACACCGGCGACCCTGCTGACGAAGTCCTCGACCAGCCAGCTGAAGTTGTCCAGTTCCTCAGTCGCGGTGGTCACTGGCGTTCCCTTTCTGCGATCACGGGGATGCCCCCGACGGCCGAGTCGAAGAGCGAGTCTCGGCCCATCTGGACACCCTTCTGGTACGTGGCGAACCGCTGACGCAACCGGTCGGCGGACCGTGCGGGCACTGCCGCGGCGGTCGCCAGCTGGGGCGCCGGTGACGACGGCTTGGGAAGCGATCCGGGCACGAGGCGTGCCTTGGGAACGCGCTTGGGCAGGCCGTTCTCCGTCGTCTGCGCGGACTCGCCGGATCCGAGCGCGCCGGCGGCGCGCCATCCGTCGTCCGCCGCACCCCAGTCGGAGTCGGCGAAGTCGGCGACCGCGCGGGGCACCGCCGTGGGTGCCTCGGCCTTCGCGGGCTCGGCGGACCGCTGCCGCTTGGGCAGACCGTTCACCGTGGCCGGTTCTGGCTCTTCCTCGGCACGTGCCGGCTCCGGTGCCGGAACGTCCCTGACGGGTTGTGCGATGACGGTCGGTTCATCAGCCGCGGGGGTCTGGAACCACCGCGACAGCGCGTCGGGGGAGATCAGCGGCTCGTCGTCGTCGACGACGGCCGGGAAGATCTCGGTGACGGGATCGTTCTGCTCCGCGGGGCGCTCGACGGGCGGCTCGTAGGAGTAGCCGTCCTCCGAGGCCTTCTCGTCCGCCTCGATCCGCGCCGTGAACAGGCCGTCCGTGGACGTCTGCTCGATGCGGTGACGGCCGGAGTTGTCCTCGGCGACCGCGGCGGGCGACGGCAGCGACACGGGGTGCTCCGGCGTCCACTTCGGCACACCGGACAGGCCCTCGCCGGTGGTCTCGACGCCCGGCGCGGGGGCCGGGGTCGCGGCCGGCAGCGGCAGTGCGGGCGCGGAGCCCTTGTGCAGCAACGAGATCGGCAGGATCACCTGGGCGGTGACACCGCCCTCGATGTCGTCGTTGTTCGCCAGCGTCACGCGGATCTCGTGGCGCTTCGCGAGCTGGCCGACCACGTACAGGCCCATCTCGCGGGCGACGGAGACGTCGACCTCCGGCGGTTCGGCGAGCTTCTGGTTGAACTCGGCGACCTCGTCCTCCTGAATGCCGACACCGCGGTCGTGGATGCGGATCGCGACCTCGCCCTTGCGGGTCTCGATCGTGCGCACGGTGACCTTGGTGGTGGGCTTGGAGAACGCCGTCGCGTTGTCGAGCAGCTCGGCGACGAGGTGCGCGAGGTCGTTGACCACGCGTCCCTGCACCATCAGGTCCGGCGTCGGGGCGATCTGCACGCGCGCGTACTTCTCGACCTCGGAGACCGCGGCGCCGAGGACCTCGGCGATCGCGACCGGCCGGGTGACGCGGCGGTTGACCGTCGTGCCGGAGAGGACCAGGAGGTTCTCGCTGTTGCGCCGCATCTGCGTCGCGAGGTGGTCGAGCTCGAACAGCGACGCCAGGTGGTCGGGGTCCTGCTCGTCCTGCTCGAGCCGGTCGATCACGCTGATCTGCCGCTCCACCAACGCCTGCGAGCGCCGCGACAGGTTGATGAACATGTCGTTGACGTTCGCGCGCAGTGCCACCTGCTCGACGGCGAGGCGGACAGCCTCGCGCTGCACGAGGTCGAACGCCCGTGCCACCTGGCCGACCTCTTCGGTCGTGTTGATCGGCACGGGGACGATCGCCTCTTCCGCGGCCCGTTCCGGCTCGCGGTGCGAACGAATGCGCCGAATGGCTTCCGGCAGCTGGTTGCGGGCGACGTCGAGGGCGCTGCGGCGCAGCACGCGCAGCGGCCTCAGCATCGACTGCGCGACCATCGCCATCAGGCCGAACGCGACCAGCAGCGTGATCGCGACCAGGCCGGCGTCGCGCCAGGCGTCCGACCGAGCCTGGTCGGCCAGGCGCGTGGTCGTCGAGTTGGCCTGGTTCTCGAGCTCGGCCGAGACCTCGCGAAGCAGGTTCGCGGCGTCCTGACCGATCTTGAGGACCTCGGCGTCGGTGATGGTGACCGCTTCGCGCTCCGCGTCCTGCGCGAGCGCGAGCTTCACGAGCCGGTTCCGGCCGTCGACGGCCGAACCGGACACGATGTCCTGGAACTTCTGCTGGTTCTCCACCGACGCCGCGTCGTTGAACTCGGTGAGCGCGGCGTCCAGACGGGACTGCGCGGCACGCAGCTCGTCCGCGGCACCAGGCGCGAAGCCCCGGCGCAGTGCGGTGGACACCAGGATGGAGTTCTGCTCGCCGAGCTGTTCCTGCGCGTTGTAGAGCGCCTGCGCCGCGGAGACCAGTGGAACGATCTCCGGCTCGCTCAGGCTGGACACCGCGGCGCGGTGCACCTGGCTGAGCTGCGCGATGATCTGGTTGTACGCACCGACAACGGCGATGTCGGGGTACTTCGTGCTCAGCAGCGTGACACGCAAGCTCGCCAGTCCGTCGAGGGACTCGAGCGACTTGGTGAACGACTCCTGAAGGGGCGCGCTCAAGGCCGTGGCCGTCGCGCCCGAGTCTCGATACTTGCCCAGCTCCGTGTCAGTGAGCCCAGTGCGGGCCGCGTGCTCGGGGCACGCGTTCTGCCTGCCTGCTGCCACACACTGCACGGCGTAGTCGCGCTCGACCTGAAGCGCGTTCTCCACCTTCGCCGCCTGGTGGCTGACCGCGAGCTCGCGCTGGACGGTGTCGAAGAGTTCGACGTCGTCGAGCTGGGTGTTCAGGCGCAGGCCCGCGAGAGTCGCGGTGCTCAGAGCCGGAACTAGCAACACAACCGCGAGCTTGCTCCGCAACCGCCAGTTGCGTAGGCGGAACCGGTCGATGCCTCGCTGGTCCTCACGACCGCGCACCGTCAACACTCCCCGCCCCGTTTAATAGCTGCAAACCTGGTGGATCTTGGAGTAAAAAGCACCGTTCTCATACCGCCGTTCGGACGACAAAACAGCTGGTTCGAGAATCAACAACTTTGAAGTGGGCGGCTAAACGGCCCTGAAGCGATAATTCATACGGCGGAAACGAGGTGCACGGGTGACCGCGATCACGGCCCGATCACAGTCACCCGTGCGTTTCGTCAACTGCCGGAGGGCTGGATGATCATCGACTTCACGTCGATGTCCTTGGGCAGCATCTTGTACGTCTTCATCAGCTCCACCACGCGCTGGAGGCGGGTCGCGTCCAGCGTGGTCGGGAAGGCGCCGAAGTGGACGAGACCAGCGGTTTCCTTGTCGACCTTGGCGTACTCGACGATCAGCGGCTCGACCGTGGGGCGGTCGGCGGCGTCGGCCTGGCCCTTGGCCATCGCGCGCTGGAACGCGGCGACGGTCTTGGGGTTCTCCTTGGCGAACTTGCCGCTGGTTCCGTAACCCGCGATCGGGATGTTGTCGGTCGGGCCGGACGCGGCGTCCAGCACCTTGATCTGACCGGCGGCGCGCTGCGCGCGGGTGATGAACGGCTCGACCATGAAGGCGGCGTCAACGGTCTTGTTCTGGACCGCGGCCTGCATGTCCGGGAACGCCATCTCCTTGAACTTGACCGTGCTGACGTCCACGTTCGCGGCCTCGAGGGTCGCCTTCGCGGTGAGCTCCGCGATGTTGTTGAACGTGTTGATCGCGATGGTCTTGCCCGCGAGGTCCTTCGCCGACTTGATGGCGGAGCCACCGTCCGCCAAGATCAGGAACATGTCGGGTTTCGCCTGGTAGCCGTCGGCGATGAGCTTCAGGCCGTCGACGTTCTTGGCGTTGTCCTTCGCCTGCGCGGCGATGAACGAGACCCAGTTGCCGAACGTGAAGTCCAGCTCGCCACCGACCACGAGCTGGATGCCGGCGGCACCGCCCTGGATCGTCTTCAGCTCCACCTCAAGGCCCTGTTCCTTGAAGTAGCCCTTCTTCTGCGCGATGTAGACCGACGCCGTGTCGACGACCGGGATCACACCCAGCGTGATCTTGGACTTCTCGACCGGACCACTGCTCGAGTTCGAGTTCGAGTTGGTCGCGGGCGCCTGCTCTTTGCCGCCGAGCGCACTACAGCTCGCCACTGTGGCGAGCAGGGCGACCAGTGCGATGCCACGGATGGCCGTGCGGCGGACTCTTCGAGTCATCGGGAGCACTCTCCTGTCGGAGCGGTGTCGTCGTTGCGGGGGGAGAAATGTCGCGACGGTCAACCACTCAGAGTAAGGATGTTGCTCCAAAAGACCCCAGTTGACCGACACGAGCAGGTTCCAGTCCACTACCTGCGGTGAGCATCTAAGCACAACAGGTCTAGGGCTAGGAGAACCCCAATTGAAGCGCTCAGTGGCCGTGATCGGCGCAGGGCCGGCCGGTCTGACCTTGGCAAACTTGATCCAGCAGTCAGGTATCGACTGCGTTGTGCTCGAAAGAGCTAGTCGCAGTCATGTGGAAACACGTGCACGCGCAGGCGTCTTGGAACACCGCTCTGTGACGATGCTGGAGTCACTCGGTCTGGCGGATCGTTTGCTGTTGGAGGCCGATCGTCACGGTACGTGCGAATTCCGCGTCAACGGCCAGGCCTTCCAGGTGGCGTACAGCGACCTGTACGGCGGGCGCCAGCACTACGTCTACCCCCAGCAGGAAGTCGTCAAGGACCTCATCGGGTCATTCTTGGCCGCCGGGGGTGACATCCAGTTCTCGGTCAGTGACGTGGAGCTGCGGAATCTCACCTCATCGCAGCCCTCCGTGGTCTGGACCAGCGCAGACGGGGTCCGGGAAACCCTCACCGCGGACTTCGTGGCCGGGTGCGACGGATTCCACGGCGTGACCCGCAGGTCCATTCCGGAAGGCGTGCTGACCGAATTCACGCATCAGCACGGGATCGAGTGGCTCTCCATTCTCGCGGAGGCCCCTCCGTCGACTAAAGCGATCATTTACGCGCTCCACGCCGACGGTTTCGCCGGACACATGCTCCGCTCGCCCACCATTTCCCGCTTCTATTTGCAGGTACCGGTCGGGACATCGGCCGACGATTGGTCCGACGAACGGATCTGGGAAGCGCTCCACAAAAGGTTCGCATTGCACGACTCGCCTTGGTCGCTGACCGAGGGAAAGATCATCGAAAAGCGCGTGCTCGACATGCGCAGCCATGTGGTCGAGCCGATGTCCTACGGCCGGCTGTACCTGCTGGGTGACGCAGCCCACATCATCACCCCGGTCGGCGCCAAGGGCATGAACCTCGCCATGAACGACGCCGCAACGTTCGGACGTGCACTTATCGACTTCTACGGCACCGGATCCGAGACCGGGCTCAAGACCTACTCGGAGGACTGCCTGCGCCGCGTCTGGCGGGCCCAGGAGTTCTCGCAGTGGATGGTCAACATGATCCACACCGATGTCAGCTCGCCCTTCTTCGGACGTTTGGCCCAGGCCAGACTGGAGCACCTGGCGGAGTCCCCCGCCTACCAGGCGACGTTCGCCGAGAACTACGTCGGTCCATAAGGGTGAAATCCCCGTTCCCCTAATGGAGTGACATCGATCCCCTAAGGTTATCTACACGTCACAATCTGGGGCCAACTCCCGATGCCGGGGGGTGTCGTTCATCCATACGGTTCACACCGACACCCCCCGATCCACGTATCTCAGGAGCTTGAGTCTTCATGGGCACCCAGCAGACGCTGCACGACTTCACCCTCAACCTGCTCGGCGACCTCGACGCCCGCCAGGCGTTCCAGGCCGACCCCGAGGGCGCCCTCGAGGCCGCCGGTCTGGGTGACATCTCGCCCGTCGACATCCACGAGATCCTGCCGTTGGTGCTGGACACGGCGTCCGTCGCGAACGTGGACGTCCTGGACAAGGTCCTGGTCGCGGCCGGCGACCTGGACGCCGTGGACAGCCTCAAGCTGATCGCCGGCAACGTCGGTGGCGTCACGGACGTCGTCGGCCTCGCCTCCCCCACCGCGGTCACCGCGCTGGTCTCCGACGTGGCGGGCGTGGGCGTGGGCGACGTGGCGGGCCTGGGCGACGTGTCGTCCACCCTCGACGCCACCGTCCTCAAGGCCACCGACGTCGTCTCGACGGTCTCCACCGTCGCCCCGGTCACCTCCGCCGTGACCGACGTCGTGGACGTCCACAACGTCACCGACGGCCTCGTGGGCGACCTGGACACCGACGTCCTGGTGAAGGACGTCGTGGACGCCGACACGCTCGTCAAGACGGTCTCCGGCGTCACCGACGTGGCCGACCTGCACGACATCGCGGACGTGACGGACGTCGTGCAGAACGTCGGTCAGATCGGCGACGTGCACCACGTCGTCGGCGACCTCAACGTGGGCAACATCGTCGGGAACGTCGGCAACATCGGCGACCTCGACCTGGACGTCCTCGACCACGGTGTGGGCAACGGCAACGACGTGGCCTTCCACCTCTGATCCTGGCCACCTCTGATCCACCCGGCCACACAGATCCACCTGGCAGTTCAAGGGATCTGACGGCGCCGCGTTCTGCCCCCGAGCGCACACCGCCGATCCCACCGCACAGTGCACACACCCTCCTATGTGCGCACACGAGACGAGCCCCGGACCGCGGCGGGTCCGGGGCTCGTCTTCTTCGGTTGTCACACAACGTTTTCGCGGTTGTTACGTCAGTCCTCGCCGTACAACGCCGCCATGCCCCGTTCCATCGCCTCACGAACGCGGTGGAGGTCCACAGACGCACCGTGCGCCCCGCCCCCGTCGGCTGCACGCCACACGTCCGAGGGCTCCACACCGTCCGGGAGGTCGAGGTACCAGGCGAACCCCCGCGGCCGTGGCGGCACACCGGCCTCCACGAGGTAGGAGTTCACGAACGCGTCCACGATCACCTGGTCCGGGTGGATCGGCACGGGCGTGCGCACCACGTGGCGCGGACCGGCTGCCCACGCCAGGAGGAGCTGGTACCCGTTGTCCGGCAACGAGAGCAGGCGCCGGCCGCCGAGCAGCACGATCCTGTCCCGCCCGCCGGACACCTCCACGGGCTCCGCGTCGACGACCAGGAACAGGTTCCAGTCCGTCACCGGAAGATCGACCGGGAGATCAGGAGTGGACGGTCTCGCTCAGCGACTCGCGCTCCGCGGCCGCCCACTTGTCGACGTCCATCGACGGCTTGCCGACGTTGAGCAGGCGCGCCACCTTGGAGCGCAACGCGATGAAGCCGTCCGCGGTCCGCGTGGTCACCTGGTCGCGCTCGGCGGGCAGGGGAACCTCCAGGTTCGCCACCAGCCGTGCGGGAGAGCTGCTGAGCACGAGGATCCTGTCGCCCAGGTACACCGACTCGTCGATGTCGTGGGTGACGACGAGGACGGTCGTGTCGTGTTCACGCCGTACGCGAAGCAACAGGTCCTCCAGCTCGAATCGGGTCTGCGCGTCCACCGAGGCGAACGGCTCGTCCATCAACAACAACGCCGGCCGGTAGGCCAGAGCGCGCGCGATCGCCACACGCTGCTGCATGCCACCGGAAAGCTGCCACGGGCGCTTGCGAGCCGCCCCGGACAGTCCCACCCACTCCAGCGCCTCGGCGGCGCGCTTGCGCCGCTCAGCGCGCTTCAGGGACCGCAGCGGGAACTCCACGTTGCCCTGCACCGTGAGCCACGGGAAGAGCGAACGCTGGTAGTCCTGGAACACCACCGCGAGGTGCGAGCCGTTGAGCTTCACGTTGCCGCGCGACGGCTTGATCAGCCCGGAGATCGTCCGCAGCAAGGTCGACTTGCCGCACCCGGACGGTCCCACCACGCAGACCAGCTCGCCCGCGCGGACGTCGAACGTGAGGCCGCCGATGGCCTCGTAGTCACCATAGGTGTGGCCGAGGTCGGCCACCTCAAGCATATTGCTCATCCCGACTCCTCGGTTGCCACGCCAATGCCCGGCGTTCCACGGCGAGGAACGCGGTGTTCAGTACGTATCCGAGAACGCCCAGGAGGACGATCCCGGCCCACATGCGCTCGTTGTCGAACTCGCGCTGTGCCTGGATGAGCTGCAACCCGATGCCGTTGTCCGTGCCCACGAGCTCGGAGATGACCATCAGCACCAGGGAGAGCGAGAGCGAGACCCGCAGGCCGGCGAAGATCTTGGGCGACGCGGCGGGCAGCACCACGCCGAGAACCCACTGCCAGCGCGGGATCTTGAAGACGGCCGAGGTGTCCACTTTGGTCACGTCGACGGATCGGGCGCCGTCCACGCTGTTGAGCAGCACCGGCCAGATCACCCCGAAGATGATCGTGGCGAGCTGCATCGTCGTGCCGACCTTGAACAGCAGCAGGAACACCGGTGCCAGCGCGGGCGGCGGGATGGAGCGCAGGAACACCAGGAGCGGGTTCGCGTACTCCATCGCCCGTTCCGAGCGCCCGAGCAGCAGCCCGAGCGCGACACCGATCACCGAGGCGATCGCCCAGCCCGTCAGCATCCTCGTGATCGAGGGGACGATGTTGTCGGTGAAGTTCTCCGGCTCGACCACCCACCAGTTCCACGCCGCCTCCACGATGCCGGAGGGCGGGGGGAAGTACGGGTCGTCGGCCAGCCAGGCCGCCAGCTGCCACACGGCGACGAGACCGACGAACACGGCCCACCGCTGGAAGAACTTGGTCACCAGGCCACCCAACGTCGCTGGATCCGCTCGAGACCGTTGTTGAGCAGCAGGCCGATCGCGCCCGCGACCACGGTGCCCACGAGCACCTGGTCCATCCGGCCGGGGCCACTGCGGGCCTCCATGATGAAGTACCCGATCCCGATCTGGCTGCTGGCCAGGATCTCCACGCTCACCATCACGATCAGCGCGGTGGTGGCCGAGAGCCGGATGCCGGTGAAGATGAACGGCAACGCGCTGGGCAGCGCCACGCGGACCAGCAGGCCGGTTCGCCGGACGCCGAAGACCCTCGCCGTCTCGAGCTGCAGCGAGTCGAGCTCGTCGAGCGCGTAGATGGTGTTGAAGAGGATCGGCCACAGCGCCGCGTACACCGCGAGGGTGATCTTCGTCTCCGGCCCGAGGCCGAGCATCACCAGCGCGAGCGGAATCAGTGCCACGGAAGGGATCGGGCGCAGGAACTCGACCACCGCGCGCGTCGCGTGACGCACCGCGGGGACGCTGCCGAGCACCAGCCCGGCGGGTACCGCGATGGCGATCGCGATGCCGATGGCGATCAGCAACGCCAGGACCGTCGCCACGATGTGGCTGTAGAACGTAGGAGAGGACAGCTGCCTCACGAGCTCACCGAACACGACGGACGGTGGGGGGAGCGCGTCTGCAGGAAGGAGGGGGGAGCGTCCTAGGAGCTCCCACAGCACGAGAAACCCGGCAATGCCGAGTATTCCCCTTGTGAACGCACGCACTCGGTCACCCTAGAGAGTGGGCCTCGGGTTCACAATGCGTGAATGCTCAACTTCAGGTAGTTCTCGGCACAGCACGGCGGTTCAGCAGACCTCCACGCGCTCCACTTCGCCGAAGCTCTTCACCCATTCGGAGTCCGTGAGCCGCGCGCCGTCTTTTTCACACATCTTCTTGATGATGTGCCCGCTGTCCAGGTCGTACGGCAGCAGCTCCGGGTCCTGACCGCCGCTGCGGACGAGGAAGTCGCCGTACTGCGGCCGGTACATCGCGCGCGTCGAGTTGCCGTGCCCGACGACGTAGACGAGCCGGTCCGGCGCGCGGTCCGACGTGTAGAGCCGCTGCACCTCGAAGATGTTGTCGCGCACGACGGCGATTCGGTCGTCGTCGGAGAACGAAACACGTGCTCCGTAACGCAACGCGCTGTCGAGCCGTGCGCGCAGCACGGGCGTGCCGCTGGGCACGCGTTGCCACACCTCGATGACCGACTCCGGCGAGTGCTCCACCGCGAGCCACCGGTCGTCGCCGCTGTAGGTGATGCCGCGGACGTAGACGTGCTGCGTCAACGGGGGCCCGGCGCTTTCCACCGTGCCGCCGGTCCGCCAGAACTCGATCGTCGTGGTGCCGGTGGCCGCGTCCCGGACGGCGGTCGCGAGCTCGCGGCCGTCCTTGCTCAGCGCGAGGGTCTCGGGGTTGCGCACCGGCATCGGCAGCTTGCGGGGCGAGCGCGGGTCGCCGAGGTCGAACAGTTCCGCGTGCTCGGTCTCGTCCGGCGTCGGCAGCCCGACCTCGACGGCGTCCCCGACCTTGCCGACGACGCGCGAGCCGTCCGCGCTCAGGTCGAGCGTCCGGAACCGGTCCGGCAACGCCGTGAGGTAGGTGATGTCGTTGGCGTCGTTGACGGCCCACAGGTGTTCGCGGCCCGTGTCGTCCCTCGTGATGGCACGGCGTTCGGCGAGCTTCACGACCCGATGCCGGTCGGCGAACTTCTTGCCCGGCGTCGCGCGGTCCTCGTCGAGGCTCCACATCCGGTCGGTGCCGTCCTCGTCGGTCACCGCCGCCATCTCGCCGCGCGGCGCGACGAGCACGTCCGCGTCGTCCTTCGGCGTGCCGGTGAACGGGATGCCGCGGGTGACGGCGTTGGCCAGCCGCAGCACCTTCTCCGCCTCGGGCGACGGGCTGACCTTGTAGCCGACCAGCGCGTAGCGGTCGGCGTACGGGCGCCGCTGCTCCATCAGCGCCTCGGACTCGGAAATCGCTTTCCCGCCCAGCTCCCGGTCGTGGGCCTCGGTGAGCTTGCGCTCGTTGGACAGCGCGTAGACCAGGGTGCCGGGCACCAGCGCGATCAGCACGGCCATCACCGCGATCAACGCCGTCGAGCGGCGGGTCTCGCGCCGGACGCTGATGTCGACGAACCGGCGCTCCTGCACCGTCAGGAAGTCGCCGAGCTCCCTCGCCTTGCGCAGGCGCGTGCCGCGGTAGAGGGCGAGCGGGTCGCGGTCGCTCGCCTCCCACAGCTCCATCGCGGTGACGAGCTGCTCGTGGGTCCTGAGGTTCTCGCGCTCCTCGTCGATCCACCCGGCGAGCCGCGGCCAGCGCAGCAACGCGTCGTGGACGAGTCCCACACCGTCCTCGGTGAGCGTCACGAGCCTGGCCTTGGCGAGCAGGCCGAGCACGGCGGGCTCGACGTCGAGCCTGCGGGTCCTGCGTCGCGCGAGTCCGGTGCGCTGCACGGAGACGAGCCGGAGCAGGACGCTCTTGGCGGCACGGCGGTCGGCCTCGCCGAGCGCGTCGAAGAACGCCTCCGCGGCGCGCACGGCGACGTGCCCGATGCCGCCGGTCTCCTCGAACCCGGCCAGCGACAGGGTCATGCCGCGCTTGCGGCGCCACGTCTCGACGAGCGCCTGCTGCACCAGCGGCAGCGCGTGCTGGTTCGCGGCGTCGGCGACCAGCTGGGCGATCACCGCGGTCTCGACGGTGGCGCCGATCTTGGCGGCGGGTTCGGAGATCGCCCGGCGCAGCTGGTCGGCGCTCATCGGGTCGACGGTGATCTCGGCGCCGCCCAGGCCCAGGTCGAGGCAGCGCTGCCGCCGGTCCGCCCTGACCGCGAGGACGACGTGCGGGCAGCGGGTGACGGCGGTGAGGAAGGCGTCCGACCCGAGGGCTTTCTCGGCGTCGTCGACGAGCAGGACGAGGCCGGGGCGGTGCTGGCGGATGCGCAGCCGGAGGTGGTCGGGGTCCTGCCGGATCTCGCTCGCGAGCCGGTCGGCCGTCGTGTCCCCGAGCACGCCGGCGAGTGCCGCGGCCAGGTCGGCGAGCGGGTCGTCGTCGTGCTCGACGGTGATCACCACGGCGTCGTCGAGCGCGGGCCGCACGCCGGCCAGCAGGAGCGACGTCCTGCCCGACCCGGAGGCACCGAGGACGAGAGTCAGGGGCTTCGTCCTGGCCGACTCGACGACCTGGTCGACGAGGTGCTCGCGGCCGAAGTAGTGCTTCGCGTCGTCCCCGGTGAACGGCGCGGTGCCGGGGTACGGGGCGTCCGCGTGCGACGGCTGCAGGTGCTCGGCCGCGAGCTCGCGCCAGCGCTTGGTCCACGGCGCGGGGTCGGCCTCGCACGCCTTGACGAACGCGAGCGTCAGCGCCAGCGACGGCAGCTTCCGGCCGCCGGCCGCGTCGGACAACGCGGTCGGCGAGTAGTTCGCGCGCCTGGCCAGCTCGCGGTAGCTCGGTTTGCCCGCCTGGTCACGCAGTCGACGCAGGTCACCGGCGAACCGCAGCAACGCGGTGTCCTCAGGACCCAGCGGTCGTTCCCCTCGTGGCATGCCGCCTCCCGGCCGGATTGTCCACCAGAGGTTCGCCCGCCGTCTAACGGCCCGCTAACCGGTCACCAACCCGGTATGTGCTTCGTGACCGGCCAACCTCGCTCCGTCACGGCCGTGCCCAGGACGGGGTTCCTCAGGAACTGTGCTCCTCCTCAAGAACAGGGCGGGGTGAAGGCGAGGTCACCGAAGTACCGCTCCCACTCGGCGCGGGTGATCCGGGGGACGGCCTGCTCGCAGATCCGCACCGCCGGGTCGCGCGGGTCGACGTCCCACAGCCGCACCGCCCGGTCCACGCCGCCCGTCACGACCTCGTCGCCCTTCGGCGTGAGCCCGACCGCCGCGACCGGTCCGGCGTGCCCGCGCAGCAGGGCCTGTTCGGCCGGCTCGCCCTGCCCCAGCCGCCAGAGCCGCACGAGGCCGTCGTCGGTGGCCACGGCGACGCGGTCCGCGCCGAGCAGGGCCGAGGTGATCTCGGCACCCCCGGACGGGATCTCGGCGCGCGGCACGGGGGCGCGCGGGTCGGTGGTGTCCCAGAGGTGGACCGCGGTGCCCGCCGTGGTCATGAGCAGGGCACCGCCGGCGAACTGGGCGCTGCCCGCGAACTCCGTCGTCAGGGACAGCAGCGCGGCGTCGCCGGGGTCGGTCACGTCGACGAGGTGGACCGCGTGGCCGGTCGTGACGGCGGCGAGCACGTGGCCGTCGGGGCGGAAGGCGAGGCCTGCCAGGGGGCCGAGGCCCAGCTGAGTCGTCGTGACGAGGCGCGGCCGGTCGCGGCGCAGGTCGGTCCAGAAGCTCAGCGCGCCGTCGTCGTCGGTCGTCACGAGGGTGCCGCCCTGCCAGGCGATCGCGGTGGCGCGGACCGGGGGCACGGCCAGTTCGCGCGGCTTGCCGAGGGACACGTCGACGACGTGGACGGCGCCGTCGTCACCGGTGGAAGCGACCAGCGTGCCGGTCGAGTCCATCGCGAGGGCCGTGACGGGACCGGTGTGCCGGGTGGCCTCGTGGAAGGTGCGCGGGGACGGCAGGTCGTCGAGGGCGGTGACCACGACCGTGCCGTCGCGGTGGCCGGTGACGACCTGCTGCTGCGTCGGGCCGACGACCAGCGCCGTGACCTCGGACTGGGCTTCGCGCAGCACCTGCGACGGCACGTCTTCCTGGCGCAGGCCGTTGCGCGCCTGCGGCAACGGCACGAGCCGGTAGGCGGCGAGCGCGACCTGCTGGGCGAGGGCGGGGTTCGTGGAGCGCAGGGCGGCGGCCTCCCCCACGGCTCTCAGCACGGCGGCGTTGGTGCGTTGTTCATCGGCGGTCCGGCCGGCCCGCAGCGCGAAGACGGTGGTGCTGGCGGCGACGACCACGAGTGCGGCCAGGACGGCGAGCAGCTGGCGCTGGCGGCGGGTGCGTCTTCGGGCGCCGGCCGAGAGCTCCTCCTCGGCTGCCCGGCTGGCGGCGAGGAACGCCCGTTCGCTCGAGTTCAGCGCGAGCCCCCCGGGAACGGTGGCGAGCCGGCGGCCCCGGTACAGCGCGTCCGCGTCCCGGTCGAGCGACTCCCAGGTCCGCACGGCGTGCGTGAGCTCGCGCTGGGCCCTGATGTTCGCGCCTTCCTCCTCGACCCAGCCCTGCAACGTCGGCCAGCCGCGGATCAGCGCCTCGTGCGCGAGCTCGACGCCGTCGCGGCCGATGACGACGAGCCGGGCGGCGGCCAGCGCGGACAGCACCTCCTGGTCGGCCTCGAGCTCGTGCGTGCGCGCCCGCCGCTTCGTGCCCTCCGCCGTCACGAGCCGGAGCAGGATCCGCTTGGCCTGCTCCTGCTGAGCCGTGGACAGCCCGTCGTAGACCTCCTGCGCGGTGCGGGCGACGGCGTGGTCGAGCCCGCCCACCTCCTCGTAGCCCGCGACGGTCAGCGTCGTGCCGCGGCGGTGCTGCCAGGTCTCGGCGAGCGCGTGCGACAGCAGCGGCAGCACCGCGGCCTGCCCCACCGCGTCGGCCATCAGCCTGGCCAGCAGCGCGGTCTCGACCTCGGCCCCGACGGCGAGCGCGGGTTCGGTGATGGCGAGGCGCAGCTCGTCCGGCGTCATCGGACCGACGAGGAGCTGCGCGCCTTCGAGTGCCTCGACGAGGTCCGGGTACCGCGCGCAGTGGCCGTAGTAGTCGGCGCGCACGCCGATGACGACCTTGGTGCACCCGGTCAGCGCCGTGATGAGCCACGTGCGCAGCTCTTCGTCGCGGCACAGCGTGAACAGCTCCTCGAACTGGTCCACGACCACGAGGTGCGCGTGGTGCCGGCCGAGCCGGCGTGGGTCAGCGAGCTCCGCGGCCAGCTCGACGGCGTCGCCACCGGTGAGGCGGGCGAGGGCGACCGCGCACTCCTCCAGCGGGTCGGCGCCGGGCGTGAACAGCAGGACCGGTTCCTTCGTGCGCGCGATCAGCCCGGCCCTGAGCAGCGACGACTTCCCCACGCCCGACGGCCCGAACACGCCGGTGAAGCGGTTCTTCGTGGCCAGCAGCTCAGCCGTCAGCCGTTCCCGCCCGAAGAACTTCGGCGCGTCGGCGGGCTGGAACATCGCGAGCCCGACGTACGGACTGCCGTTCGCCGAGTGGGGTTCACTCCCCGCGACCGCCCGCCACCGCCGAGTCCACTCCTCCGGGTCACCGTCACACGCCTTCGCGTAGGCCCTGGTCACCGCGAGGCTGGGCAGCTTCCGCCCACCGGCCGCCTCCGAGAGCGCGGCGGCCGAGTAGTGCGCCCGCCGGCTGAGCTCCCGGTAGGTGGGGCTGCCGGCGCGCTCCCGCAGCCGGCGCAGGTCCGCCGCGAACCGCAGGAGACCGCTCTCGCCCTCGTCGAGAGGGCGTTCCCGTCTCGGCACCCCGTCATTGTTCAGAGAACTTTGTTCAGCGGCCAACCACTCACCGTGAACAACCCGTTCGCCCTAACGTGGGACCCATCTCAACGGGGAAGACCCGGTGCTCACGCCCCGAACCGGCGCCGGTGACGGCCGTGGGTGGCGCGTTCGCCGCCCACGGCCCTCCTCCGCCTCAGCACACCGGGACGCGGTCCAGACCGGGGAAGTACTTCGCCCAGTCCTGATCGGACAGCACGGCGTCCGGCCCGGCGCAGATCTCGGCGATCACCTTCCCGACGTCCGTGCGCATCCGGAACACCGTGCTCCCGTCCAACCCGAGGAAGTCGTCCGCACGCCCCTGGTGACCGAGCGCCGAGATGCGGAAGGAGAAGTTCTCGAAGGTCGCGATCGGGTGGCCGGCGTCCTCGCCCGCCAGGTCCCAGACGCGCACCGACCTCTCCGCGCCGACCGCGAGCCGGCGGCTGTCCGGCGTGAACTGGACCTGGCTGATCTCCGCCGCCGGCGCACGCAGCACGAACCGCCGCGCCGGGTGCGCCCTGTCGACGACGTCCCACACCTCGACCTGGGCGTTGAGGGAGTCGGCGAGCACGAGGAGCCGTCCGTCCGGGCTGAACCCGAGCGGCGTGGTGAAGCTGTTGTGCAGGTTGAACTCGCTCACGTGCCGCAGTTCGCCGTCGGTGGTGCTCGCGATCTCCAGGGTGCTGGTGCCCGTGCGGAGCACCGCCAGCGTCGAGCCGTCCCTCGACAGCCGCAGCTGTGCCGCCGGGCCGACGTCCCGCCGCGGAACCTCGCTCAGCCGCTCGGTGCCGTCGTACCGCAGCACCACCGGCCTGCCCTCCCCCGCTCCGTCGTCGCGGACCCCCGCCAGGACGTCTCCCGTGCCGCTGGTGAAGATGCTGTTCCTCAGCGCCAGGGGTGCCTTCGCGAGCAGGCGTGGCCGGGCGAGGTCGGAGAGGTCGACCAGCTCGACCCCGTCGCCGGCCGAAACAACGGCACGGCGGCCGTCCGCGCTCAGCGCGGACGGCTTGGCGGGCAGCATCCCGATGGGCCCTGGCGACTCCGTCTCCACGTCGAAGAGCCGGAACCCCGGAGCCGAGGAGCTGCCACCGTGCAGGGCGGTGCGGCCGTTGACCTCGGTGAAGCCGACCGCCGCGTCCGGCCGGAACCACAGCACCGTTCTCCTGGCGCCCGCGTCGGTGCTCAGCAGGAGGTCGCGGGTGGCGTCGCCGGGCGCGACTCGGTAGGCGGCGAGGGCGACCGGCTTCGCCATCGCCGACTGCTGGTGCATCAGGATCCGTGCTTGAGCGGCGGCGGCACCGGCGATCGCGGCGTCCCTGCCCCGCGCGGCTTCCCCGGCCTTGACCGCGGCGAAGACGACCGTGCCGGCGAGCAGCACCACCAGCACCGACAGCACGGCCACCACCGATCGGACCTGGCGGACGCGGCGGCGCCCGGCGGCCTGGCTCGCGGCGAGGAACTCCCGTTCGGGGCCGGTGAGCGAGGCCGGGTCCAGCTCGGCGGCCTGGGCGAGGCGGGCGCCCTGGTAGAGGAGGTCGCGGTCGCCGTCCCACTGCGCCGCGGCCTCGGTGAGGCGGTGGTGGGCGCGCAGGGCCTCGCGGTCCTCGGCGATCCAGTCGCGCAGGCGCGGCCAGGAACGGATCAGCGCCTCGTGGGTGAGCTCCGCGTGCTGTTCGGTGAGCGTGACCAGGCGGGCGTTCGCGAGGCGGTCCAGGACCTCGGCGTCGAGGTCGTCGCGGAGGGCGCGGCGCTTGGTGTCCTCGGTGCCCTCGCCGAGGGCGATCAGGCGCAGGAAGATGCGCCGGGCCGTCTGCCGTTGCTCGTCCGTGAGCTGGTCGTGGACGGTTTCGGCCGTGTGGGCGATGGCGTGCTCGACCCCGCCCGCCTCCTCGTAGCCGGTCAGGGACAACGTCATGCCGCGGCGGCGGTGCCACGTCTCGACGAGCACGTGCTGAACGAGCGGGAGCGCGGCCGCCTGCCCCGCGACGTCGGCCACCAGGCGGGTGACCAGCGCCGACTCGACCGTCGCGCCGACGCGCCTGGCCGGTTCGACGATGGCGCGGCGCAGCTCGTCGGTGGTCAGGGGACCGACGAGGAGCTGGGCGCCGTCGAGGGCCTCGACGAGCTCGGGGTGGCGGCCGACGTGACCGTAGAAGTCCGCCCGGACGCCGATCACCACGCGTGGCGCCTGGACGAGAGCCCGCACGAACCAGTCGCGTTGCTCCGCGCCGCAGAGCGTGAAGACCTCCTCGAACTGGTCGACGACGAGGGCCAGCTCGTGCCTGCGCGCGAACAGACCCAGCGCGGCCGGGTCGGTGAGCTCGGAGTGCAGCACGACCGGCGAGTCGCCGGTGGCCTGGGCGAGCCGGACCGCGCACTCGTCCTGCGGGCGCACGCCCGGCGTGAGGACCAGCGCCCGGTCGAGGTGCGGCAGCAGCCCGGCGCGCAGCAACGACGACTTGCCGGAGCCGCTCGCACCGAACACGCCGACGAACGCCCGTTCGCCGACGAGCTCGCGCAGTCTCGCGGTGAGCCGCTCGCGGCCGAAGAACCGGTCCGCGTCCTCCTCCCGGAACGCCTCCAGCCCCACGTACGGGGCCTCGCCCGCCGGATGGGGCGGCGCCGCGATGTCGCGCCAGCGCTGCTCCCACTCGTCCGGATCGCCGCCGCACGCCGTGACGTAGGCGAGCGTGACCGCGAGACTCGGGAGCTTCTTGCCGCCCGCGGCGTCCGAGAGCGTCGCGGCGGAGTAATGCGCGCGTGAAGCCAGCACGCGGTAGGACGGTGTGCCCGCTCGGTCACGCAGCTCGCGGAGCCCGGTGGCGAAAGCGCCCAGTTCGGTGTCCGTGCTGTCCAGCGGGCGTTCGGTGCGTGGCATGACGGTCTCACCCCGGGACCGGTTGTCTTCACCTTGTTGTTCGACGTGCATGTCTCGACCCCTTACAACGTCGTCGCCATAGCGTTGCCGTCGCAAGGTGAAGGGGGCTTCACCGCAGGGCGTCCCTCCGGCTCTGGGGGCCGGAGGGACGCGCGGGTTCGAGTGTCGTCAGAGACCGACGAGCTTGTACAGGCCGCCGACCTCCTGGCGGTTCAGGACGCGCATCGAGCCGGGCCGCTGGTTGCCGAGCGACACGTCACCGACCGCGACGCGCACCAGCGACTGCACCGGGTAGCCGACGTGCTCGAGCAGGCGGCGCACGATGTGCTTGCGGCCCTCGTGCAGCACGACCTCGACGAGCGCCTTGCCGGGCACCGCGCTGATGAGCTTGAAGGAGTCGACCTTGACCGGGCCGTCGTCGAGCTCGATGCCCGCCTTGAGCTTCTTGCCGAGGCCCTTCTCGACGGGGCCGGGCACCTCGGCGAGGTAGGTCTTCTTGACGTTGTAGCTCGGGTGCATCAGCCGGTGCGCGAGCTCGCCGTCGTTGGTGAGCAGCAGCAGTCCCTCGGTCTCGGCGTCGAGCCGCCCGACGTGGAACAGCCGCTCGGCGCGGTTGCGCACCAGGTCGCCGACGCACGGGCGACCCAGGTCGTCCTCCATCGTGGAGAGCATCCCGTAGGGCTTGTTGAGCGCGATCGTGACGACGTCCTCGCGGATCTGCACCCGCACGCCGTCGACGTGCACGACCGCGGTCTCGGGGTCGATCCGCCGCCCCTGCTCGCGCACCACCTCGCCGTCGACCTGCACCCGCCCCTGGTCGATAAGCTCCTCCGAAGCACGGCGCGAGGCGATCCCCGCCTGCGCGAGCACCTTCTGCAGGCGCACGCCCTCGTTCTCAGACATCGTCGATCGCATCCACTTCGGGCAGGAGCGGGGCGATCGGCGGCAGGTCGCCCAACGACGACAGCCCCAACCGCTCCAGGAACAGTTCGGTCGTGCGGTACAGGATCCCACCCGTGTCGCTGTCGGTGCCCGTCTCCTCGATGAGCCCCCGAGCGACCAGGGTCCGGATCACCCCGTCCACGTTGACGCCGCGCACCGCCGCGATCCGCGCCCTCGTGACGGGCTGCCGGTAGGCGATCACCGCGAGCGTCTCCAGGGCAGCACGGGTGAGTTTCGCGCGCTGGCCGTCGAGCAGCAGCTTCTCCACGAACGGGGCGAACCGGTCCCGCGTGTAGAACCGCCAGCCGTCCCCCGCCCTGCGCAGGTCGATGCCACTGCCGGACTCGGTGTACCGGGTGGAAAGTGTACGGAGTCCCGCCTTGATTCTCTTAACCGGCTGCTCAAGGGCACTGCTGAGCTGGTCCTCGGCGATCGGGCTGTCGACGACGAGCAGCACCGACTCGAGCGCGGCCTCGAACGTCGCGTCGTCGGTGAGGTCGGGCAGCCCGCTGTCCTCGATGGCCTCCTCGGGGGCGGCGGCGAGCAGCTGAGCTTCGAGGGTGGCGGCGTCCTGGGTGTCCGCGACCTGGGTGTCGGCGAGGTCGGCCGGGTCGGTTTCGGGGGCGGGCTCGGACTCGACGGCAGGTGCGGCGTCGGCGGCGGGTTCGGCGGCGGGTTCGGCGGCGTCGGGTTCGGCGGGCGCGGCAGCGGGCTTGGGCTTCCGCTTGGCCGTGCGCTTCGGCACGGCCGGCGAGCTGGTCTCGGCCCCTGCGGTCTCGGCCCCTGCGGCGGAGTTGTCCACAGGCTCGGCGTCTGACGTGCCGTTTTCGTCGGTCCCGCCCGATAGACTGGACACCGGGGGCGGGACCGCGCCGCCAGCCGCACCGGCGGCGGCAGAGTCAGTCGCACCGGCACCGGCGGCAGCCTCCGACTCGTCGAGCACGACAGCGGCGGGAGCAGCGTCCGCGAGCGCGGCGTCGTCCCCGGTCTCCACCGGATCTCCGACCGCCCCGGCCGCCTCGCCCGCAGGCTGCTCCAGCTCAACTGCGGCAAAAGCGGCGTCTTCCAGCGCGGCATCCGGCTCCGCGGCGGCACCACCCCCAGCCGCATCACCCTCGGCCCCAGCGCCGCCCCCGTCGAACGCCGGCCCCGGCTTCTCGACCTCCGCCGCGTCCGGCCCCACCAGTGGCTCGCTCATCCGCCGTAGTCCTCATCCTCGTCACCGGCGTGCACCTGCGCCTGCGCCTGTTCCAACGTCCCGCCGACCCACGTCACCTGCAGCGGCCCGAGCGGGTCCTCCTGCTCGAAGGCCAGCGACTTCTCCCGGTACAGCTCCAGCAGCGCCAGGAACCGCGCCACGATCTCCATCGTCTCGGTGCAGTCGGCGACGAGCTCCGCGAACGACGCCGTGCCGCGTTCGACCAGCAACGCGCGCAGCACGTCGGCCGTCTCGCGGATCGACACGCGGTGCTGGTGGATGTGCGCGACCGACAGGGTCCGCTTCTGCTTCGGCCGGAACGCCGCGGCCGCGATCAGGGCGAACTTGCCCGGCGTCACGCCGAGCATCACCTCGGGCAGCAGGCCCTCGAAGCGCGGTTCCAGCGACACCGACCGCGGGTAGCGCCGGAACGCGCCCTGTTCCAGCTCCGCGAACAGGGCCGCGACCTGCTTGTACGCCCGGTACTGCAACAGCCGCGCGAACAAGAGGTCGCGCGCCTCCAGCAGGGCCAGGTCGTCCTCGTCCTCGACGTCACCGGTCGGCAGCAGCCGTGCGGCCTTCAGGTCCAGCAGGGTCGCCGCGATCACCAGGAACTCGGTGGTCTCGTCGAGGTCCCACGAGTCGCCCATGCCGCGGATGTGCGCGATGAAGTCGTCGGTGACCTGGTGCAGCGCCACCTCGGTCACGTCGAGCGTGTGCTGCGAGATCAGCTGCAGCAGCAGGTCGAACGGGCCCTCGAAGTTCGTGAGCTTGACCTTGAACTTGCCGTCCGGAGCTGCAGCAGGATCAGCGACCTCGGCGGGAGCGTCCTCGGTCACTGCTCGCGCAACCTGCGTACCAGCAACGACTCCTCGCCGAGCGCCTCCAGGTCGTCGAGCACGATCGCGATCGCCTCGCGCACCACGCGCCCGCGGTCGACGCCCAGCGAGTACGACGCGCGCAACGTCAGGCGCGCCTGCTCCAGCGCCAGCAGTTCCTCGTCGGACACGTACACCGTGATCTTCGTGGTGTGCTTGGTCCGGCCGGAACCACGCCGCTGCACGGGCGCGTCGACGGGCTCGGCAACAGGAGCAGCAGTCGAGCGGAACAACTCAGCCGCGCCCGGCAACGTGGGGCGACGGGTCACCGGGCGATCACCTCGCGGGCCAGCGCGCGGTACGCGTTGGCGCCCGAGGATCGGGGGGCCCAGCGGGTGATCGGCTCACCGGCCACGGTGGTCTCCGGGAAGCGCACCGTGCGGTTGATGACCGAGTCGAACACGATGTCGCCGAACGCCTCCACGACGCGCGCCATGACCTCGCGCGAGTGCAGCGTGCGCGGGTCGTACATCGTGGCGAGGATGCCGGTGATGTTGAGCTTGGGGTTCAAGCGTTCCTTGACCTTCTCGATGGTGTCGATGAGCAGCGCCACCCCGCGCAGCGAGAAGAACTCGCACTCCAGCGGGATCAGCACACCGTCCGCGGCCGCGAGGGCGTTCACCGTGAGCAGGCCGAGCGAGGGCTGGCAGTCGACCAGCACGTAGTCGTAGTGGTCGATGACGGGACGGAGGGTGCGCACGAGCGTGTGCTCGCGGCCCACCTCGGAGACGAGCTGGATCTCGGCCGCCGACAGGTCGATGTTGCTCGGCAGCAGGTCCATGTCGTCGACCATGGTCTTGCGGATGACGTCCGGGACGGCGGTGTCGCCCTCCATGATGACGTTGTAGATCGTGGTTTCCAGCTGGTGCGGGTGCACGCCGAGGCCCACGGACAGCGCGCCCTGCGGGTCGAAGTCGACGAGCAGCACCCGTCTGCCGTACTCGGCCAGCGCCGCGCCCAGGTTGATGGTCGTCGTCGTCTTGCCGACGCCGCCCTTCTGGTTGCACACCGCGAGGATCTTCGCCGGGCCGTGGTGCAGCAACTGCGGCGGATCGGGGATGAGCTTGCGCGCGCGACCCGTCGGTCCGATGCCGTCGACCGGCTCGTGGGCGACGTCGTCCACCGGCGCGGCGTGCGGGGCCAGGTTCAGGTCGGCACGGGGCGCGAAAGCGTGCTCCGGTGTCGACATGGCTGGCGTTCCCTCACTGGTCGTGGTCGTCTCTCCGGGCGCAGCGTAGGCCGCACCCGTGCGAGCGGCAACGCGCCTCGCCGGTGTTTGTCAAGACTTGGTCAGACAGCGACATCCGTTCGTGTGCGCCTGTCCACCGCCGAGAGAACCACGTCGAGCAGGCCGGGGAAGAGAAGATCCAGGTCATCGCGACGCAGCGACACCCAGCGCTGGTTCCCCCTGCACCGTGTCCGGGTGAGGCCGGCTTCGCGCAACACGCGCAGGTGCTGCGAGAGGGTCGACTTCGCCACTTCCACCTCGAAGGCCCCGCAGAGGCGTTCGCCGCTCGTCTGGATCTGGCGCACGACCGCGAGCCTCGTCGGGTCGCTCAGCGCGTGCAGCACCGCGGCTAGATCAATTGCCTGTGGGGACGGCTCGTCCAAGTTCGGCACCCGCCCACCGTACCCGTGGAAACCTCATGTTCCAGAGGCCCGAGGGTGCGCAGTTGCGTAGACCTCCCTCAAAGTCGTAACGGTCACCAGCGTGTACACCTGAGTGGTCGTAACCGATGCGTGCCCGAGAAGTTCCTGGACCACCCGAACGTCAGCACCCCCTTCCAACAGATGGGTGGCGAACGAATGCCGCAACGTGTGCGGGGACACCGCGGCGGTGATGCCGGCCTCCTCCGCGGCGGTCTTCAGAACGGTCCACGCGCTCTGCCGTGAGAGCCGTCCGCCGCGCGCGTTGAGGAACAACGCGGGCGTGCCACGACCCTTCGCCGCCAACGCCGGACGCGCGCGAACCAGGTACGCGTCGACCGCCGCCAACGCCGGTCTGCCCACCGGTACCAGTCGTTGCTTTCCTCCCTTCCCGTCCAGCAACACCGTCCGCTCGGTCGCGTCGATATCGTCGACGTCCAGCCCCACCACCTCGGAGATCCGCGCTCCCGTCGAGTACAGCAGCTCCAGCAGCGCCTTGTCCCTGAGGTTTCCCGCATTGTCGAGCAGGGTCAGCACATCGTTGATGGGCAAGGCTTTGGGCAGCCTCTTCGGTGGCGAAGGGGGGTGTACGGCCCGTGCGACGTCATGTGGCACAACGCCTTCACGGTGCGCGAAGCGGTGCAACCCGCGCACGGCAACCAACGTCCGTGCGGCCGACGACGCCGCAAGCCCGCTTTCCCGCAACGCGGCCAGGAACTCGCTCACGTGCATCTCGGTCACCGCGCCGAGATCCGTCACACCGACGGCTTCGAGGTGTTCGGTGTAGCGGCGCAGATCGCGGGTGTAGGAGTCGAGCGTGTTGCGTGCGGTGCCGCGTTCCACGGCGAGGTGGTCGAGGTAGGTCGCCACCAGGTCTTCAATCACGCCAGCCCTTCCAACACGATCTCACCGCCGGTCACGTTGACGCCCTTGGCGAGCGCCGGATCCGATGCCACGGCGAGGTCGAAACCCTTGTCCGCCAACGCGATGACGTACGGCAACGTGACGTTCGTCAGCGCGTACGTCGACGTGTTCGGCACCGCGCCCGGCATGTTCGCGACGCAGTAGAACACGGAATCGTGCACGCGGTAGGTCGGCGCGTCGTGTGTCGTCGGCCGGGAGTCCTCGAAGCAGCCGCCTTGATCGATCGCGATGTCCACGAGCACGCTGCCGGAACGCATCCGGGACACCAGCTCGTTGCTCACGAGCTTCGGCGCCCTGGCTCCCGGCACCAGCACCGCGCCGACGACGAGATCCGCCCAGCGGCAGGCCTTCTCGACCTCGTAGACGTTCGACGCGATCGTCTGCAGGTGCCCGCGGTAGGTGAAGTCGATCTGCCGCAACCGGTTGACGTTCGTGTCGAGCACGACCACCTCGGCCTGCATGCCGACCGCCATCGTCGCGGCGTTCATCCCCGCCACGCCCGCGCCGATCACCGCGACCTTGCCCGCGGCCACGCCCGGCGCACCGCCGAGCAACACCCCTCGCCCGCCCTGCGCGCGTTCCAGGCAATGCGCGCCCACCTGAGCCGCCATCCGCCCGGCGATCTCGCTCATCGGCGCCAGCAACGGCAACGACCCGTCCTGCAGTTGCACGGTCTCGTACGCGATGGCGGTGATGCCGGACGCCACGATCGCCTTGGTGCACTCGGCGCTCGCCGCGAGGTGCAGGTAGGTGAACAGCACCTGGTCTCGGCGCATCCGGTGGTACTCGGGCTCGATCGGTTCCTTGACCTTGAGCACCAGGTCCGCGAGAGCCCACACCTCGTCGGCCGACGACGCGATGCGCGCACCCGCCGCCGTGTACTCGTGGTCGGGGAACGACGAGCCGGCGCCGGCGTCCCGTTCGACCACGACCCGGTGCCCGCGGCGCACCAGCTCGACCACTCCGGCGGGCGTCATGGCCACGCGGTACTCGTGGTTCTTGATCTCCTTTGGGACACCGACCAGCATCGTCGCAGCGTATTCCCGATGTCGATCTGCTGCATCGGATACCGTGCTGAGTCGTGTCAGAAGCATTCGGGCCGGAGCAGCAGCGCATCGGCAACCAGCAGCGCGAAGAAGCGATCACCGCTCTCAACGACCACTTCGCGATGGCGCGGCTCGACATCGGCGAGTACCAGGAGCGCGTGAACCGGGCGTCGGGCGCGCAGTCGTACCACGAGCTCGCCGAGCTGTTCCGCGACCTGCCGCAGCCGCATCCGCCGTTCCTCGCGCCGCCGTCGGTGCCGTTCGCCGCCGTGCCCCCGCCGCCGCCGGGTTTCCCGCCGCAGCCCACGCAGCCCTACTACCCGCCGCCGACCGGGCCGCAGCAGCAGTACGCGGTCCCACCGCCGCCCGGCATGATGCCGCCCGGCTACGGCACCCCCGGCGCCCCGTTCGGCTTCGACCCGATCACCGGCGTGCCGCTGTCGGACAAGTCGAAGATCGCCGCGGGCGTGCTGCAGCTGTTCCTGGGCAACCTGGGCATCGGCCGGTTCTACACCGGCCACACCGGCATGGCCGTCGCCCAGCTGCTGACCTGCGGCGGCTGCGGCATCTGGTCGTTGATCGACGGGATCATCATCCTGGTCAACGGCGGCACGGACGCCCAGGGCCGCAAGCTGCGGGACTAGATACCCGCCAAGTTCCTGCCGACGCCCCACACGGCCGCGATGACGAGAACGGCGACACCGACCGACTTCGGCACGGATCGCCGCTCCCCGGTCCACTTGGAGCGCGTCCACCGTGCGAACAGCCACACGGCCAGAGGAACGCCCAACGCGAGCAGCACCGCGTTGTAGTGGAACGCGCTGACGACGTCGCCGTGCAGCAACGCGTGCACCATCCGCGTGGCACCGCAGCCGGGGCAGTTCAGGCCCGTGAGCCAGTTGAACGGGCACTTCGGCAGCAGGTTGCCGGGCTGGTTCGGGTCGACGAACAGCAGCAGCACCGCGCCCGCCCCGCCCAGCGCGAGAACGCCGAAGGGCGCCTTCACCCGTCCGAAGGCGCCCTTCACCGTCTGCATGAGCCCAACCTACTTCGTGCGCGCGACGAACCGGGTCGGCTTGTCGCGGAAAGGCGCGTCGGCCGGGCGCGGCTCCGCCCGTCCGTCGAGCACCTCGCGGGCCGCGAGCAGTCCGGCGACCGACGACGCGTTGACGATGTCGCCCGCCAGCACCATCCGCACGGCCTCGGCGAGCGGGAAGCGGTGGATCTCCAGGTCCGCCTCCTCCTCGCCCTGCACCTCGCGGTCGACCTCGGACAGCTCGCGCGCCAGGAACACGCGCACGACCTCGTCGGTGAACCCAGGCGACGCGGCCACGTCGACCAGCACGTGCCACTGCCGGGCGTCGAGCCCGACCTCCTCGGCCAGCTCGCGACGAGCACCGACGACCGGCTCCTCGCCCTGGTGGTCGAGCAGGCCCGCGGGCAGCTCCCACAGGTGCCTGCCGAGCGCGTGCCGGTACTGGTGGACCAGCGTGACCTGGCCCTCGTCGTCGACCGCGACGACCGCGACCGCGCCGGTGTGCTCGACGATCTCGCGCTTGGCCGTGCCGCCGCCCGGCATCTCGACCTCGTCGACGCGCAACGCCAGGATCTTGCCGACGTGCACGTCCTCGCTGGAGACCGTGCGGAAGTCGTGCCGCGCCGTCACTTCGACGCTCCCGCCGTCGCCAAAGGGAGGCGGTCGGCCACCCGGTAGTCGATCGCGGCCTTCACGAACGCCGCGAACAGCGGGTGCGGCTTCGTGGGACGCGACTTGAGCTCGGGGTGCGCCTGGGTGGCCGCGTAGAACGGGTGCACGTCGGCCGGCAGCTCGACGAACTCGACCAGGCGGCCGTCCGGCGAGACACCGGAGAACACCAGGCCGGCGTCGGTGAGCTTCGCGCGGTAGGCGTTGTTGACCTCGTAGCGGTGGCGGTGGCGCTCGGACACCTCGGTCGAGCCGTACGCGTTCGCGACGACCGAACCCGGCGTGAGCTTCGCGATGTACGCGCCCAGCCGCATGGTGCCGCCCATGTCGCGCTGACCGGCGACGACGTCCTGCTGGTCGGCCATCGTCGAGATGACCGGCGAGCCGCCCTCCTCGAACTCGCTCGAGCCGGCGTCCTCGATGCCCGCGAGGTTGCGCGCCGCCTCGATGACCATGCACTGCAGGCCGAGGCACAGGCCCAGCGTCGGCACCCCGCGCGTGCGGGTGTACTTCAGCGCGCCGATCTTGCCCTCGATGCCGCGCACGCCGAACCCGCCGGGGATCAGCACCGCGTCCATGCCGGACAACGCGCGCGCCGCGCCCTCGGGCGTCTGGCACTCGTCGGACGGCACCCACTTGATCTCGACCTTGGCGTGGTGCGCGAACCCGCCCGCCCGCAGCGCCTCCGTCACCGACAGGTAGGCGTCCGGCAGGTCGACGTACTTGCCGACGAGCGCGATCTTCACCGTCTCGGACGGGTTGTGCACGCGCTCGAGCAGGTCGCCCCACACCGTCCAGTCGACGTCGCGGAACGGCAGGTCGAGGCGGCGCACGACGTAGGCGTCGAGGCCCTCGGCGTGCAGCACCTTCGGGATGTCGTAGATCGACGGCGCGTCCACGGCCGCGACGACGGCGTCGGTGTCGACGTCGCACATCAGGCCGATCTTGCGCTTGAGCGAGTCCGGGATCTCCCGGTCGGCCCGGCACACGATGGCGTCGGGCTGGATGCCGATGTTGCGCAGCGCCGCCACGGAGTGCTGAGTCGGCTTGGTCTTCAGCTCGCCGGACGGCGCCAGGTACGGCACCAGGCTGACGTGCAGGAAGAAGACGTTGTCGCGGCCGACGTCGTGGCGGACCTGCCGGCAGGCCTCCAGGAACGGCAGCGACTCGATGTCGCCGACCGTGCCGCCGACCTCGGTGATGACGACGTCCGGCTTCACGCCGTCGGCGTCCGGCTCGGCCATCGCGCGGATGCGGCGCTTGATCTCGTCGGTGATGTGCGGGATGACCTGGACCGTGTCGCCCAGGTACTCGCCGCGCCGCTCCTTGGCGATCACCTCGGAGTACACCTGGCCGGTCGTGACGTTCGCGTCGCCGCTCAGGTCCCGCGCGAGGAACCGCTCGTAGTGGCCGATGTCGAGGTCCGTCTCCGCGCCGTCGTCGGTCACGAAGACCTCGCCGTGCTGGAACGGGTTCATCGTGCCGGGGTCCACGTTCAGATACGGGTCGAGCTTCTGCATCGTTACCCGCAGGCCGCGCGAGGTGAGCAACTGGCCCAGGCTGGAGGCGGTGAGCCCCTTGCCCAGGGAGGAGGCGACGCCTCCCGTGACGAAGACGTGCTTGGTCGTACGTGCCTGCTGCACCAACGGGGCTCCCGTGAAAATCGTGGGGGTGAGATCCCCCTATCCACGGGCCATAACGCTAACACGCCGCCGGTCACTCAGCGCACCACGACCCGGCACATCACATCACCCGATCGGCGCAGCGAGGGGTTTTCCGAACCTCCCCCGGCACAGCGCGAGATCAGGAATCGTTGTCGGGTGACCTTCGACGTGGCAGGGGACGCGGCACGAGCCATGCACGACCGCTCCGCGGCGTGGCGGTTCATCGAGGGGTTCGCGGCGTCGTGGGCCGACCCGCTGGAGCCGCAGGACGGCTGGACGCGCCGCGAGCTCGCCGAGACCGAGGACCGGCTCGGCGTCCGGATCCCGGAGGCGGTGAAGGAGGCGCTGTCGTTGTTCGGCAAGCGCCCGGACCTCACCAGCAACCAGGACCGCCTGCTCGTGCCGGAGGAGCTGCGCGTCGACGACGGCGTGCTGGTCTTCCGCGACGAGAACCAGTCCGTCGCCGCCTGGGGGACCTCGCTGGACGGCGAGGACCCGGAGGTCCTGATGAAGCTCGACCTCGTGGACAAGCGCGAGGAGCACTGGGAGTCCTGGCTGCCCCGGTTCTCGCAGGCGTGCGTCGAGATGGTGCTGTCCGAGGCGCTGTTCCTCGACGGGTCCGAGACGGCCGACAGGGAGATGTCCGAGGAGGACACCTCCCTGCTGGAGCAGCGGTACGCCACCCTGACGCTGCACAGCCCCGGCACCCGGTGGTTCGTCGGCGACGACCTGATCGTCCGCGAGGACGCCGACGAGTGGCTGTGGGCCCGCGCCCGCACGCCGGAGGCGCTGGAGCAGCTGCTCGCGCAGGTGCCCGGCGACTGGACGACGGAGTACTAGCCCGCGGTGCCCGGCGAGGACGCCTCGGCGTTGCCCGCGACCCCGTACCGGCCGGACCGGCCTTCCAGCTGCTCCCGCAACGCCATCACCACGACGACCTGGCCTGCCGGGGAGTCGGCGTTGTCCACCGTGGACAGGATGGACGTCGCGTTGGTGTCCGCGCGGACGACGCCGATCGCCCCCGTGCCGTTCGCGGACCCGTTCCCCCCGGCGAGCACGACCCCGGCGCCGGACCGGTCGAGCTGCGTCGCGAAGCGGGAGACGGTCGACGCGCGGTCGGCCGCCGAGTCACCGGTCGCGGCACCGCCGGTCAGCACGATCGCGAGCTGCGCGGGCTTCATGCCGGACGTCGCCTTCACGAACCCGGCGTTGGACAGGCCGGCGAGCGCGGCCGCCGCCTCGTCGGGCGTGGCCTGCGGCTCGTTGTTCGACGGGTTGAGCAGCAGCAACGTCCCGAACAGGCCACCGGCGCGGGTGCCGGGGTCGACGGCCGTGGGCAGCTGCGACCCGGCGGGCTGCAGCCGTGCGACGAGGTCGCGCAGCTGGTCGCCGCGGGACGGGTCGGCGAACGCGTCGGTCAGCTGGATCTCACCGGTGAGGGTGGCACCCGCGGACTTCAGCAGGCCGCTCAGCGCGTCCCGGTCGGACGGGCGGGCGTCGGCGGTCGTGACGATCACGACCGTGCGGTCGGTCAGCCGGTCCTTCACGGCGAGCGGGCCGACGGACGCGGCGAACTTGTCCGCCTCGGACAGCTTGGCGTTCAACGCGTTGCGGTCGTTCTGCAGGTCGTTCACCTGCTGTGCCAACGTGTTCTTCTCGTCGCTCAGGCCCGACAGCAGCCGGCCGCTGATCGCGGTCGACCCCAGCACGACCCCCACCGCGAGCGCGAGGAAGACCGCGGTGATCGAGACTATGTGGTACCGCAGCGTGATCACGACAAGATCCCCTTGAACCAGTTGACGACGGAGTGCCAGCCGTCGACCACGATGTCGACGTAGACGTGACCGACGCCGGACACCGCCAGCGCCGCGGCCATGGCGGCGATCGCGGCGGCCACCAGCAGGACGATCACGCCCAGCGAGACCCGGCTGCGGTGCAACGTCGCGACGGCCTCCCCGTCGACGAGCTTGCTGCCGAGCTTCAGCCGGGTGAGGAAGGTGGAGGGGTTCGAACCGGAGTGCCCGCGGTCGAGGAACTCGCGCAGCGTGGCGCGCAGTCCCACCGTGACGACCAGGGACGCGCCGTGGGCTTCGGCGAGCAGCAACGCGAGGTCCTCCGCGTTGCCGGACGCGGGGAACGTCACCGCGCCGATGCCGAGATCCTGGATCCGCTGCAGGCCGGGCGCGTGGCCGTCGGTCTGCGCGGGCACGACCACCTCGGTGGCCGCGCGCAGTGACGCGGTGCCGATGCCGTCGGGGTCGCCGACGATGATGTCCGGCTTGAGCCCGGCGTCGATCAGCGTGTCCGCGCCGGTGTCGACGCCGATCAGCACCGGCCGGTACTCGCGGATGTACTTGCGGAGCTTGCGCAGCTCCTCGGCGTGCGACGGGCCGCCCGCGACGACGAGCACCTGCCGGTCGCGCATCGGCACGTACACCTCGGGCACGCCGACGCCGTCGAGCACGAGCGCGCGTTCGCGGCGCAGGAACTCGATGGTGTTGGCGGAGAACGCTTCCAGCTGCGCCGACATGCCGGCCTTCGCCTCGATCATCGCGTCGGCGATGCTCTCGGCGTTCTGCTCGACACCCCGCGCGAGCTCGCGTTCGCCCGCGTAGACGGCACCGTCGAGCAGCCGGACCTTGGTGCCTTCCTTGATCTCCCGCAACGCGACCGCGCCGACGTTGTCGATCAGCGGGATGCCCGCCTCGACCAGCAGTTCCGGGCCGAGGTTGGGAAAGCGCCCCGAGATGGACGGCGACGCGTTCACGACGCCGACGACCTCGGCCGCGACGAGCGCCTCCGCGGTGCGCCGGTCGAGGTCGACGAGGTCGAACACGGCGACGTCGCCGGGACTGATCCGCCGCACCAGGTCGCTCGCGCGCCGATCAACCCGCGCGACGCCCGTGACACCGGGGAGTTCGTGGTTGGTGCGGCTCAGCAGCCCGGAAAGCTTCATGGGCCGATAGTGACCCACGGTGCGCACGCGGCAGGTGAGGCACGCCGGGCGTTTTCCGGGGTCAGTCGTCGGGGTGAACCACCACGGCGGCGAACGCGAGGACCACCGCGGCGAGCAGGACCCAGATCCCGGTGCCGAACCCCGCTTCCAGGGCCGGGTCGATCGCGATGTTGCCCTCCCGGTGGAAGCTGATCGCGTTCAGCAGGTAGACGAAGAGCATTCCCGTGACGCCCGCGAGTGCCGCCGCCCCGGCATAGGCGACCTTCCGCCACCTGATGCCGAGCAGGATCGTCACGGCCGCGGCGACGACCGGGACGGCGAACAACGGGCCGTGCGCGTCCTTCGTCCCGCCGAAGTGCGTGCTCCAGCCGGTGGTGACGTAGGCGGTCTGCGGCTGGCCGGGGGCCAGGCGGATGAGCAGCTCCGAGAACGGCAGGAACGTCGCGGCCACGGCAGCCGCGGCGGCCACCGCGAGGAGCACGATGCCGAGGATCCTCACGCCGCCTCCCGCTGGACGGCGACGGCACCGGCGAGCGCGACCAGCGTGCCGACGACCAGGAACACCAGCCCGAAGCCGAGCGCGAAGTCGCCCTGCTGCTCGACGGCGTGGCCGCGTTCGGAGACCAGCAGCGCCGCGGTGATGCCGACGGCACCGGTCTGGGCGGCGGCACCGGCCAGCGCGGCCCTGCTGACCCAGACGCCCGCGACGAGCAGCGCCGCCGTCACCGCGATCGGCATGCCGTACCAGGGCGACAGGTCACCGGCCGGCCAGTCGCCGGGCTTGTTGAGGACCTCCGTCCCCCATGCCCTGACCACGACCTCGACCCCGCCCGCGTACACCGTGGAGTACCACGGCAGCACCATGGCCGTCGCGGTCAGCACCACCCCGGCCGCGATGAGCGCGACCGCCGTAGGTCTTCCGATCACTGCGGCTCCTGCTGTCGCTCGATGCCGAAGGGAGGTGTGTCGTCGTCGGCGTCGAGCTGGTGCACGACGACCGCTGCTTCTTCTTCGAGGTGTTCTCGTGGCTTCCGCTGTTGCGCGAGCACGGCGCCCACGAGCCCGGCGACCGCTCCCGCGACCAGCAGGTAGGTGCCGGCCCGGAAGGTGTACTCGAACGACTCGCCGCCGCCCGGCCACGACTCCCTGATCGTCCGCTCGTGCAGGACCTGGGTGACGTAGTAGACCACGATCCCGGCCAGCGCTCCGGCACCGGTCAGCGCCAGTGCGCGTCCCTTGTCGCGGAACAGGAGCACGGCCGCGAGGACGAGCAGCGCGGCGCTGAGCACGACCGGCGTCCCGGCCGCGTAGTAGGCGACCTCGTCGTCCTGACCGGTGACCGGCGTGTCGGACTGGACGACCCACAACGTCGTGGCCACCGACCGGTCGGGCCCGTAGCCGTGGAAGATCATCTCGTAGGTGGTCCGGAAGCTGCCGACGACCACGGTCACCGCCGCGAGCACCAGCACCCCGGCCGCGACCGTCCGCCGGTCAGTCATTCTTGGGCTCCACGACCACCGGGAACCCGTACGGCGGCGTCTCGGTGTCGTCCGGCTCGTCGTCGATCTGGTGGATCACCACACCGTCCGCCGCCGTCTCCTGCTCGGACCCGCCGCGCGGCAGCTCCTGGTGCAGCACCGCCGACACGACCGCCACCCCAGCGGCCACGACCAGCAGGGTGATCCCAGGCCCCTGCTCGACCTCGAAGGGCACCGGCGCGTCGATGTTCTGCAGTCTCCGCACGATCGTCTGCACACCGCTGACCGCGGACCAGGCCACCCCCGCGAGCAGGCCGGCCCCGAGCAACGAGCCCACCCGCACCGCGGGCACCCGGAACGCCACCACCGCCGACAGCGCCATGGCCAGCGCGGCCACGACGACCGCCGTGCCGAGCTCCAGGGGCGCGAGCACCAGTGCGTTGCCGAAGTCGTCCCGCTCGACCGCCCAGAGCGTGCCCTCGAACCGGAACACGCGGTTGCGGGGCGACACCTGGACGGAATAGGCCGGCAGGAACGTGGCCGCCACCGCGAGCCCGGCCGCGACGAACACCAGCACCGCCCCGAACACCCGGCGCGTGGTCACAGATCCGGTCCACCTTCCACCGCACCACCGTGTGCGTCCGCTGACCGGTGATCGGTCACGAACCCATCATGCCGAACAACACGGCCAAGAGCGGGTCAGGGGCACTGTGAAACGGAGAGTGGCGCGGCACCGGACAAGGTGCCACGCCACCACGTCGTGCGACCGCTCGGGCAGCACCCGAGCCGTCGCCGCGTCAGGCCTTCTTCTTGCGCCGCCGCACCACCGGCGCCGCCGACTTGTCCGCCTTCGCCGCCGCCAGCAGCTCCTCGGCGTGCGCCCGGCCGGTGTCGGTCGAGTCCATGCCCGCGAGCATGCGGGCCAGCTCGACCACGCGCTGCGTCTCGTCGAGCTTGCGCACCGCGGACCGCGTGAAGGTGCCGTCCGCCGACTTGTCGACCACCAGGTGCCGGTCCGCGAACGCCGCGACCTGCGGCAGGTGCGTCACCACGATCACCTGGTGCGAGCGGGCCAGCCGGGCGAGCCGGCGGCCGACCTCGACGGCCGCGCGGCCACCGACACCGGCGTCGACCTCGTCGAAGACCAGGGTCGGCACCGGGTCGGAGTGCGAGAGCACGACCTCCAGGGCCAGCATCACGCGCGAGAGCTCGCCGCCGGACGCGCCCTTGTGCACCGGCAGGGCCGGGGCACCGGGGTGCGAGATCAGGCGCAGCTCCACGTCGTCGACACCGGACGCGCCCGCGTGCAGGATCGAACGGCCGACGGGCAGCGCCTGCGGGTCGCCCGACTCGGCGTGGCGGGGACGCACGGCCAGCTCGACCGAGGCGTGCGGCATCGCGAGGCCGTCGAGCTCCTCGGTGACGGCCTTGCCCAGTTCCAGCGCCGCCTCGACGCGGGCGGCGGTGACCCGTTCGGCCAGGCCCGCCAGCTCCACGGCCAGCGCGTCGCGGCGCTGGGCCAGGCCGGTCAGGGCCTCCTCCGACGTGTCGAGGCCGTCCAGCCGCGACCGGGCGTCGGCCGCCCACGCGATCACGCCGTCGACGTCCGCCGCGTACTTGCGGGTCAGCGCCTTCAGCTCGGCCTGGCGCTGCAGCACCTGCTCCAGGCGGCCGGGGTCGGCTTCGAGGTGGTCCAGGTAGCCCGAGATCTCGGCGCCGACGTCGGCCAGCAGCGTGGCGGCCTCGACCAGGCGCGGTTCCATCTCGCGCAGCTTCGGGTCCTCGGACGCGGACAGCCGGCGGGCGGCCTCGGAGATCAGGCCGAGCGCGCCGGGGTTGTCCGGGTCGCCTTCGAGGGAGCCGGACACCGCGAACTGCGCGCCCTGGGCGGCCTCGCGGAGCTGGTCGGCGTCGGCGAGGCGGCGGGCCTCGTCGTGCAGCTCGGCCTCCTCGCCCGGCTTGGGGTCGACCGCGTCGATCTCGGTCAGGCCGTGCCGCAGCAGGTCGGCCTCGCGGGCGAGCTCGCGGGAGCGCTCGGTGCGCTCCTTCAGCTCCGTCGAGACGCGCAGCCACTCCTCGCGCACGGACTGGTAGGAGCGCAACGGCTCCGCCACGTCGTCGCCGGCGAAGCGGTCCAGCACGCCGCGCTGCTCGGTCGGGCGCATGAGGCGCAGCTGGTCGTTCTGCCCGTGCACGGCGATCAGCTGCTCCGCCAGCTCGGACAGCACGCCGACCGGCACGGAGCGACCGCCGACGTGCGCGCGGGAGCGGCCGTCGGCGCCGACGGTGCGGATCGCGATCAGCGACCCGTCCTCGTCCGCCTCGCCGCCGACCTCCTCGGCCACCTTCGCGGCAGGGCTGCCCGCCGGAGCCTGGAAGCGGCCCTCGACCACCGCCTTGTCCGCTCCGGTGCGCACGCGGGACGCCTCCGCCCGGCCACCGCCGAGCAGGTGCAACCCGGTCACGACCATGGTCTTGCCCGCGCCCGTCTCACCGGTGACCACGGTGAATCCGGGATCTAGTTCCAGGGTGGCCTCGTCGATCACGCCAAGGCCATTGATGCGCATCTCGGCCAGCACAGGGCGAACCTTACTTGTCGAGTCCGACATTTCTTCGCGGGCACCGTAACGAGACAGTGCCGACGCACCGAGCGGCGCGGTCAGCCTGCTGCCGATGGTCCCCGCCATCCCTTCACCGGAAGATCGAACTTCTCGACCAGCCGGTCCGTGAACGGAGCCTGGCGCAGCCGCACGACCTTGAGCGGCACCTCGCCCTCCACGATCTCGATCCGCGCGCCCGCGGGCAGCTCGAACGTGCGCCGGCCGTCCGCGGACAACGCCGCGGGGTGCCCCGTCGCCTCGATCTCGAACGCCACGTGCGACTTCGGCGACACGACCAACGGCCGTGCGAACAGCGCGTGCGCGTTGCTCGGCACCACGAGGATCGCCTGCACATCCGGCCACACGACCGGCCCTCCGGCCGAGAACGCGTATGCGGTCGAACCCGTCGGCGTCGCACAGAGCACGCCGTCGCAGCCGAACGCCGAAACGGGCCGTCCGTCGACCTCGACGACGACCTCGAGGATGCGTTCGCGGATCAGCTTCTCGACGCTGATCTCGTTGAGCGCCCAGGTCTTCACGACGACCTCGCCGTTGACCTTCGCGATGAGGTCGAGCGTCATGCGCTCTTCCACGAAGTAGTCGCGTTCCAGCACGTGCCCGACGGCCTCGTGCAACGCGTCCGAGTCGGCCTCCGCGAGGAACCCGACGCGCCCGAGGTTCACCCCCAGCACCGGCACCCGCGCCGGGCGCGCCAGCTCGGCGCCGCGCAGCAGCGTGCCGTCACCGCCGAGGACGAGCACCAGCTCGGTGCCCTCGGCGGCGTGGTCGTCGGCGGGCACGACCTTGGTGCAGCACGACGGGCCGAGGTCACGCGCCTCGTCGTCGAGCACTCTCGTCGTGACGCCCCCGACCGCGAGACGGCCGGCCACCTGACGGGCGAGATCGATGTTGCTCTGGTGGCCGGTGTGGACGACCAGCAGGACTTCCCTCATTGGGGCCCTTCTTCGACGGCGGTGCGCACCATCTCCGCGGGGTCGACCGGGTCGCCCTTGCGGAGCCAGAGGAAGTACTCGACGTTGCCGGACGGCCCTGGCAGCGGGCTCGCGACGACCCCGTGCACGGCCAGGCCGAGCTCGGCGGCCGCCCCGGTCACCTCGAGGACGGCGGCGGCCCGCAGCTCGGGGTCGCGCACGACGCCACCCGAGCCGAGCCGTTCCTTGCCCACCTCGAACTGCGGCTTGACCATCGGCAGCAGATCGCCCTCCTCGTCGAGGCACGCGGCCAGTGCGGGAAGCACAAGCCTCAACGAGATAAACGAAAGATCGGCCACCACGAGTTCAACGGTGCCGCCGATGTCCTCGGGCGTGAGGGTGCGGACGTTGGTCTTGTCCTTGACCACGACCCGGTCGTCGGTCTGCAGCTTCCAGTCGAGCAGACCCCTGCCGACGTCGGCCGCTACGACCTGCCGGGCGCCCTTGCGCAGCAGCACGTCGGTGAAACCGCCGGTGGACGCGCCGGCGTCGAGACAGCGCCTGCCGGTCGGGTCGATCCGGAAGCCGTCGAGCGCGCCGATGAGCTTGTGCGCGCCCCTGGAGGCCCAGTTCGGGTCGTTGTCGATGTCCTTGACGACGACCGCGTCGGAGGTCTCCACGGCGGTCGCGGGTTTCGTCGCGACGGTGCCGCGGACCTTCACGCGACCGTCCGCGACGAGCTGGCTGGCGTGCTCACGGGACCTGGCGAGCCCCCTGCGCACGAGTTCGGCGTCGAGCCGCACCCTGCGAGGCACTGTGCATCACACCTTGTCGATGCTCGACAGCGCATCGGTGAGCGTCGCGTGCACGGCGTCGAACCGCGCCACGTGCTCGGCGAGGGGAACGTTCTCGAGCCCGTCGAGCCTCTCCAGCGCGCCGTCGATGGCGTCGGCCGGGTTGGGCGGCGGTCCGGGCAAGGGGTAGTTCACGGACCTACGGTAGCCGATGGAGTACTGACAGGTCCGCGCCGACATACGTGGGCTTCTGCTCATCCGGAAGCGCTTGCGCCTCTTCCTCCGTCGACACACCCGTGAGGACGAGCAGCGAGTCCATCCCGGCGTTCACCGCGCCCAGGATGTCCGTGTCCAGGCGGTCGCCGATCACCAGCGGCCGGTGCGCGCCGAGGTCCTTCGCCGCCTGCTGCAGCAGCGGGGTGGCGGGCTTGCCGGCGACGAGCGGCTCCTGGCCGGTGGCGGTCTTCAGCGCCGCGACCAGGGAACCGTTGCCGGGCAGCAGCCCGCGTTCGGTGGGCAGGGTGGCGTCGACGTTGCACGCCACCCACAGCGCACCGGAGCGGATGGCCACCGCGGCCTCGGCCAGCTCGCGCCAGCCGAGGTCCATCGACAGCCCCTGCAGGACCGCCACCGCGCCCTCGGCGGTGTCGGTCGGGACGAGTCCGCGCTTCAGCACCTCGGCCTCGAGGGCCTTGGTGCCGAGCACGAGCACAGTGGATCGAGCGGGCAGACGCTCGGCGAGCATCGCCGCACCCGCCTGCGAGGAGGTGCTCACCTCCTCGACGCTCGTGTCGAACCCGAGCTCGAGGAGGTGGTCGGCGACCGCCTGCGGTGAACGAGAGGCGTTGTTGGTGACGTAGCGGATCCCGACGCCGTGCTCTTTCGCCTTGGCGACGGCTTCCACCGCGCCCGGCACGACCTCTTTGCCGCGGTAGACGGTGCCGTCGAGATCGATCAGCAGGGCGTCGTACCGGTCGACCAACGTCTCGCTCACTGCTCTCCGGTCTCCTCTGCGCCGGCCTTGTCCTGGCTGGCCTTCTCCGGGGTGGCCGCTTCCGGGGCGCTGTCCTCGTGGGTCAGCTCGAACGCGCGCTCGGCGGCGTCCGTCTCCCCCTCGTCGTCGGCCTCGGCGGCGTTGAGGAACCACTTGACCGCTTCCTCGGTGCGACCGGCCGCCGCCAGGTTGTCGGCGTAAGCGTAGAAGAGCCGCGCGGAGTAGGGGGTGCGCTGGCCGGGGTCGAGGTCCGGCCCCTGCAGCGCGACGACGGCCGCGTCGAGCTGGCCCATGTCGCGACGAGCGCCGGCCGCGACGATCCGCAGCTCGATCTCGTCCTCCTGGCTGAGCTCCTTGGCCGACGGGTCCTTCGCGAGGTCGATCGCCCGCTCGGGCCGCCCGAGCGCCCGCTCGCAGTCGGCCATGATCGCCAGGTGGCCCGGGCCGGGCATCATCCGGCGCGCGGCGCGCAGCTCGCTGAGGGCCTCGGCCCACTCGTCCGCGAAGTAGGCGGTGAGACCCGCCGCCTCGCGCACGACACCGACCCGCGCCGCCTTGCTGCGCGCGTACCGGGCGTGCTCGAGCGCGAGCTCCGGCTCCTCGTCGATCAGCAGCCCGGCCGCGGCCAGGTGCCGTCCGACGATCTCCGCGAGCCCCTTGGGCAGGCTGCGCAGCTCGGCCTTGATCTCCGGGTCGAGCAGGGAGAGGTCGGCCTCCTCCGGCAGCTCGGGACGCCCGCCGCGCGGGGCGGGAGCGTCGTCGCGCTGGTCGGCCTGGGGCTCGTCGTCGGCGGACTCGTCCGCGGAGTCGCCGGCGTCAGCGTCGGTCTCGCTGACCTCGTTCTCGGTGTCCACGTCATCGGACGCCTTCACGACGTCGTCTTCCCGAACGTCTGCCGTGGCGTCCTCGGGGGTCTGCTCGCGGCTGGCGGCGGCACGGCTGGCCGCTGCCCCGTCACCGAGGCGGTAGCCGGCGCGCTCGCCGTCCGAGGTGGCCTCCGGGGTCACCGGGGAGGTCGCCTCCGCAGGGGTGTCCTGGTCGGCCTTACGCTCCTGGAAGCGCGCGGCCCGCTCGCGGCTGCGCTCGTCCCGACGGTCGTTGGTGCGCGCGTTGTCGCGGTCACCGGGACGCGAGTCGCGACGGTAGCCACCGCGGTCAGAGTCGGTCTTCCGGTAACCACCCCGGTCGTTCGAGCCCCTGTCGTGCGAGCTCCGGTCGCTGGACCCCCGGTACCCACCGCGGTCACCCGAGTCCTCACGGCGGTACCCACCGCGATCACCGGAACGCTCGCCGGAGCGCTCACCGCGGTACCCACCGCGGTCGCGGTCACCCGAGCCCTGGCCGCGGTAGCCGCCACGGTCGCCCGAGTCGCTCTTGCGGTACCCGCCGCGATCACCGGAGTCGTCCCGGCGGAAGCCGCCCGGACGTCCGCCGCGGTCGTTCGAGTCGTCCCGGCGGTAGCCGCCGCGGTCGTCGGAACGGCCACCGCGGTACCCACCGCGATCACCCGAGTCGTCGCGGCGGAACCCGCCGCGGTCACGGTCGCCACCGCGGTCGGAGCGGAAGCCGCCCCTGTCGTTGCTGGAACCACGGTCGTTCGAACCCCGGTAGCCACCGCGGTCACCGGAGTCGTCGCGGCGGTACCCGCCGCGGTCACCGGAACGCTCGCCGCGGAACCCGCCACGATCTCCGGAGTCGCTCTTGCGGTACCCGCCGCGGTCGTCCGACCGGCCACCGCGGTACCCACCGCGGTCACCGGAGTCGTCCCGGCGGAACCCGCCCGGACGTCCACCGCGGTCGTTCGAGTCGTCCCGACGGTAACCACCGCGGTCGCGGTCGCCAGAGCCCTGGCCGCGGTAGCCACCACGGTCGCCGGAGCTCTCCTTGCGATAGCCGCCACGGTCGCCCGAGTCGCTCTTGCGGTATCCGCCGCGGTCGTCGGAACGGTCACCGCGGTATCCACCACGATCACTCGACTCGTTCCTGCGGTAGCCACCGCGGTCGTTCGAGTCGTCCTTGCGGTAACCAGGACGGTCACCAGAGCCCTGGCCGCGGTACCCACCGCGGTCCGAGTCGCTCTTCCGGTAGCCACCGCGGTCGCTCGAACGGTCGCCGCGGTAACCACCGCGATCGCCGGAGTCGTCCTTGCGGTAGCCACCGCGGTCGCTGGAACCCTGACCGCGGTAGCCACCACGGTCACCGGAGCCGGCGCGGTTGTCTCGACGGTCACCGCTGTTGGTGCGGTCGCCGGAGCCTTCACCACGCTGAGAGTTGCTGCTGAACTTCCGATCGCCTGCGGGACGGCCACCCTCGGAACGGCGCGGTCGGTCTCCCTGGCCACGCTGACGGTCGCCGGGACGATCCCCGAACCTGGACACCAATTCCTCCTACTACTGTGGACACGCTGAAAGGGGCCTGTGAGCGAAGCACTGTAGTTGTGCCCCGCGATCACAAGCCCCTTCAGGGAAGTAAAGTTCGGCGGCGACCTACTCTCCCACACCGTAACCAGTGCAGTACCATCGGCGCAGAAGGGCTTAACTACCGGGTTCGGAATGGGACCGGGTGT
>NZ_JBHYGW010000040.1:0-56648 GCF_042738015.1 Lentzea sp. NPDC059081 | reverse complement strand
CCTAGCCTCTTTCGGTCAAATTCGTGCCCATCGGTTCCCATCCGCTCCCAAACGCGAAACCGCAGGTCAGTTCGGCTCGGGCACGTAGTTGTGGTGCGCCGAGATCGGCTCCTCGAACAGGACGTGCGGGAACTCGGCGCGCAGCACGTCGCACACCAGGCGCAGCATGACCGCGCGGTTGCGCCGCGCGTAGTCCTGCGCCCAGTACAGGTCGTGCCGGTACGCCGCCATCTCGGGCGTGCCCGAGAGGAACACGGCGAGGTCCGGGTCCGGCAGCTCGGCGTTGTGCGCGAGCGTGCGCGCCACCGAGATGTGGTGCTGCGCCAGCTCGTTGCCGATGCCGCGCGACCCGGAGTGCAGCATCACCCACACCCGCTGGTCCCCGTCGAGGCAGACCTCCAGGAAGTGGTTGCCGCCCCCGAGCGTGCCCATCTGGTGCAACGCCTTGTCGGCGCGCGCCTTCACGGCCGGCGTCAGGTCGTCGAACCGCTTCCAGAACGGCGCCCAGTCGGACGCGTCCCGGTCGGTGAACGCCGTCGCCCTGTGCTGCCCGAACCCGACGGGCACCACGGCCTCCATCCGGGACCGCAGACCGCGCAACGTGTCCGGCAGGTCGCTCGCCGTGAGCGAGGTGCGCACGGCGGTCATGCCGCAGCCGATGTCCACGCCGACCGCCGCGGGCGAGACGGCGTCGCGCAACGCGATCACCGAACCGACCGTGGCGCCCTTCCCGTAGTGCACGTCGGGCATGACCGCGACGTGCTTGAAAGCCCACGGCAGCGAGGAGATGTTCTGGAGCTGTCGCATGGCGAGCTCCTCGACCTCGTCCGGTCGAGTCCACATGCGGATGTCCACGTTCTGCCCGCGGACCAGGGTTGCTGCCATGCGTCCGAGGTTAGGCGGCGTTTCGCTGGTGCGACAAAGGAGTTTCGCCGGCACCGGAGACGAACTCCCAGGTTCCCTTGCGCACCTTGGCCTTGCGGAGGTCGCCGCCGATGTTCGTGACAAACGCGCGCACGGTCGGCAGGTCGTTCACATCCGCGATGAGAATCGCCTTGCCCTGCAACGTGACGCTGCCGCCGCCGAGCTTCTCGCGCGCGACGGCGTCGTCCAGCAGGCCCTGGCGGAGCTGCTGCGCGGTGATGCCGTCGACCTCGACCTGGACGGCGTCGACCTCCGGCGAGCTCGCGGGCAGGAAGCGGAACGTCAGCACCGACTCCTGCGAGAACCGCTTGCCGATCGTCTCGGCGGTGTGGCGCAGGCTCTTCTCATCCAGCGTCACGTCGAACTTCCGGGACCGCTCGAACGTCGTCGCCTGCTGGTCGCTCGACCAGAACACCCCGTCGAGCACCGTGGACCGCGTGGTGACGCCCCCGTTCGCGTGCACGATCCCGCGCACCTCGTGGTCGAAATGCACCAGCCGGTCCCGCAACCGGGGGTCGGCGGGGTCGGTGATGATCGCGGTGTTGTTCGTCGCGAAGATCTCCGGCAACGGCAGCGGCGCACCCGCCGCCGTGCCTGTGGAGACCGCGAACGCCAGTACGGACGTGACTGCCACGAGAAGCTTTCGCATGCGGGACAACGTAGGGGCCGGGCACACCGGAGGACACCCCGTTCCACCCCTCGGTACCGGGGGTGATTGACAGGCGCATCGAACGTGAAAATACTTCGGCGTCATGGATCGCGTGTGCGTCATCGGGGCGGGTTCGTCCGGCATCGCCGCATGTCAGGTGCTCGGCGCCCGAGGCATCGACTACGACTGCTTCGAGACCGGGTCCGAGATCGGCGGCAACTGGCGCTACCTCAACGACAACGGCATGTCGTCCTCCTACCGCTCGCTGCACATCAACACCTCGCGGCAGATGATGGAGTTCAAGTCGTACCCGATGCCGGCGCACCTGCCGGCCTACCCGTCGCACTTCCAGATCGCCGAGTACTTCGACGACTTCGTGAAGCACCACGGGTTCCGCGACCGCATCCGCTTCCGGACCGAGGTCGTCTCGGTCTCCGTCGCACCGGGTGGCTACTCGGTCACGACGCGCGACCGCGACACCGGCGAGGAGACCACGGCCGGCTACCGCTCGGTGATCGTCGCGAACGGCCACCACTGGTCGCCGCGGCTGCCGGAACCCGCGTTCCCCGGCACGTTCGACGGCGAGGAGACGCACGCGCACTTCTACAAGACGCCCGAACGGTTCGCGGACAAGAAGGTCCTGGTCCTCGGCATCGGCAACTCGGCGTGCGACATCGCCGTCGAGACGTCGCGGGTGTCCACGCGGACGTTCCTCGCGATGCGCCGCGGCGCGCACATCATGCCCAAATACCTGTTCGGGATGCCGACCGACCACCTGACGACGTCGCCGCTCGCCCGGTTCGCGCCGGCGTGGCTGCAGGCGCTGTCGTTGCGGGCGATGCTGCGGCTCGCGCGGGGCAAGCTCTCCGACTACGGGCTGCCCGAGCCGTCGCACGGCATCCTCGCCGCTCACCCGACCGTCTCCGACGACCTGCTGACCCGGCTCGGCCACGGCGACATCACGGTGAAGCCGAACGTCGCGCGGCTCGACGGGTCCGGTGTCGTGTTCGAGGACGGCAGTCGCGAGGACGTCGACGTGATCGTCTACTGCACCGGGTACAAGGTCGACTTCCCGTTCCTGGACGCCGCCGAGTTCGCGGCCGTGACGTCGGAGGACAACGAGGTGTCGCTCTACCGGCGGGTCGTCGACCCCGAGCACCCCGGGCTCTACTTCCTCGGGCTGATCCAGCCGCTCGGGGCGATCATGCCGCTGGCCGAGGCCCAGGCCGAGTGGATCGCCGACCTGGAGTCCGGCCGCGCGGCGCTGCCCCCGGTGCCGGAGATGAAGGCCGAGATCACCACCTACCGCGAGGAGCTGCGCGGCCGGTACGTGAAGTCGAAGCGGCACACGCTGGAGGTCGACTTCCTGGGCTACCAGCGGGAGCTGCAGGCGGAACGGCGGGCGGGCGCGGCGCGGGTCTGACGCCGGTACGGTCGAGGCGTGTCGACCGCACAGGTGATCGTCCTCAACGGCGGGTCCAGCTCCGGCAAGTCCGGGATCGCGCGATGCCTGCAGGCGGTGCTGCCGCAGGCGTGGCTCGCGATCGGCGTCGACACGCTGATCGACGTGATGCCCGCACGGTTGCAGCTCGGGTCCGCGGGCATCGGGTACGACAGCGGCGGCGAGGTCACCGTCGGCGCCGAGTTCCGGCTGCTGGAGGACGCGTGGATGGCGGGCGTCGCCACCATGGTCCGCGCCGGCGCGCGGGTGATCGTCGACGACGTGTTCCTCGGCGGCGTCGAGTCGCGGCAGCGGTGGGAGAAGGCGCTCGACGGGCTCGTCGTGCTGTGGGTCGGCGTGCGCTGCGACGCGGCCGTCGCCGCCGGGCGTGAGCTCGCGCGCGGGGACCGGGTCGTCGGGATGGCCGAGGTGCAGGCCGAGCTGGTGCACCGCGGGATGAGCTACGACATCGAGGTCGACAGCGCGGCCGCCGAGGCGGTCGAGTGCGCGAAGGTCATCGCGGAGAAGGTCGGCGGGCGCCTCGCCGGACCCTCGGAGGACTAGCAGCAGTCGCAGCAGGTGCAGCACTCGTCCATTCCGATCACCTCCCCTCGGGTGGGCACCACGGCGAACAGGATCCGACCATGTCCGCCAGGTCCGTGCGGAGCCGCGCGAGCCGGGCCATCTCCGCGTCGATCTCGGCCATGTGCCGCCGCAGCAGCTCGTCGGCCGGTTCGCACGGGCACTCGCCGGTGTCGCGGATGGCGAGCAACGACGAGATCTCCCGCAACGTCAGCCCCAGGCCCTGGCAGTCGCGGATGAACCGGATCCGGTCCGCGGCCGACGACGGGTACTGCCGATACCCCGACGACGTGCGCGGCGGCGGTGCCAGCAACCCCGCGCGTTCGTAGTACCGGACGGTGTCGGGCGGCACCCCGGCCTCCCGGGCGAGCTCGGCGACTCTCATGCGCCCCACGCTAAACCTGTGACCGCACTCCAAGGTCAAGCGCGCGTCCTCCCAACGAAAAACGGGGCCACCGACGTTACGCCGGTGGCCCCGCTCCTCACAGCACCGTTCAGTGCACGCCGAGGACGCCGTCCACGCGGCGCGGGATGCCCAGCGGGTTCGCGTCCTGGAGCTCCACGGGCAGCAACGCGTCCGGCCACGACTGGTACGTCACCGGCGCGATCCAGCGCCGGATCGACGTGGCACCGACCGACGTGTGCAGCGGGTTCGTCGTCGCCGGCCACGGACCGCCGTGGTGCTGGCCCCACGCCACCGCGACACCGGTCGGCCAGGCGTTGAAGATCAACCGGCCCGCCACGCGCCGCAGGACCTCCGCGATCTCGCCGGCCTCCGCGTGGTCCGACTCGGCCGCGTGCACCGTGCCCGTCAACGTGCCGGGCAGCTTCGCCAGCACCGAGTGCAGCTCCGCCGGCGACGAGTACGTCACGACCAGGGCCGCCGGGCCGAAGTGCTCCTCGGTCAGCTTCTCGAGGTTCTCCTCGAACACCGCCACCGGAACGCTGAACAGCCGCGGCGACACCGCCCACGCCTCGTCCGGGCGCGTGCCGGTGGACACGACCGACACCAGGTCCGACGCCGCCAGCGCGTCCGTCGACGCCGTGTAGGAGTCGCACATCCGCTCGTTCAGCATCGCGCCACCGGACGTGGCCGCGACGGCCTCGCCCAGCGCGGGCACCAGCGACGACGGCGCGAACACCAGGCCGGGGTTCGTGCAGAACTGCCCGACGCCCATCGTCAGCGAGGCGGCGAACCCGCTCGCGATGTCCTCACCGGCGGCCGCGCCCGGCAGGATCACCGTCGGGTTCACGCTGCCCAGCTCGCCGTAGAACGGGATCGGGTCCGGCCGGCCCTGCGCGATGTCGAACAACGCACGCCCGCCACCGGTCGACCCGGTGAAGCCGACCGCGCGCACGGCGGGATGCTTCACCAGCGCGACACCGGCCTCGGTGCCGTACACGATGCCGAACACGCCCTCGGGCGCACCGGCCTCGCGCAACGCGTCCACGACCACCCGCGCGGTCTCGCGCGACGTCGACGGGTGCGCCGAATGTGCCTTCACCACAACGGAACAGCCGGACGCCAGCGCGGACGCCGTGTCGCCACCCGCCACCGAGAACGCGAACGGGAAGTTCGACGCGGAGAACACCGCGACCGTCCCCAGTGGACGGAGAACGCGCCGCAGCACCGGCCGCGGCGGGATGATGTCCGGGTTCGCCGAGTCCAGGGTGGCCTCGACGTAGCTGCCCTCGCGCAGCACCTCCGCGAACAGCCGCAGCTGGTTCGTCGTGCGCTTGAGCTCCGTCGTCAGCCGCGGCTCGCCGAGAGCCGTCTCGCTGTCGGCCGTCGAGACCAGCAGCGGCGACTCGGCGTCGAGCGCGTCGGCGACCTTCTCCAGCACCACCGCGCGGTCCGCGGCCGTGACGGCCGACCAGGCCGGGAAGGCGACGGCCGCCGCCGAGGCGATCCGGTCCACCTCGCTGTCCGCGGTCTTCCCGACCGGTTCCCCGAACGGCTCACCGGTTCGCGGGTTGTACCCCTGCACGCCGTGGCTCAACGCCCTGCCTCCTTGACTGCCGTGTCGTAATCGGGACCGCACCAGGCCCCGCCCACGTACTTCGCAGCGTACGACGAAGGGTCGAGCTCGCCGTGCTGCGCCAGGATCTCCGCCGCGTGCACCTCGGAGTCGTCCTGCGGCTCGAAGCCCAGCGCGCGGGCCTCGTCGTGGGAGAACCAGCCGCGCGTGTTCTTCGAGACGCCCCAGGCGATCCGGAAGCCGGGCGACGCGACGGACAGGCACGCCTCGAACAGCCGCGCACCGTCGTCCGGCGACAGCCACGTCGACAGCATCCGCACGTCCCGCGGCTTCTCGAAGCACGAACCGATCCGGACCGCGATCACGTCCATGCCGTACCGGTCGGCGTAGAGCGAGCCCAGTGCCTCCATCGCCACCTTGGACACACCGTAGTAGGTGTCCGGGCGGGGGAAGAGGTAGTCCCCGGCCACGCCGTCGGCGCGTTCCACGTACCCCACGGCGTGGTTCGAGCTGGCCAGGACGACGCGCCGGACGCCGGAACGCCGTGCGGCCTCCAGCACCGTGTGCGTGCCGTCGATGTTGACGCGCAGGATCTTGTCCCACGGCTCCTCGAGGCTGTGGCCGCCGAGGTGGATGACGGCGTCGACGTCCTTCGAGGCGGCTTCCATCGCGTCCATGTCGGTCACCGACGCCTGGACGATCTCCACGGTCTCGCCGTCGGCGGCCGCGGGCAGCTCCGCGATGTCCAGCAGCCGCAGGACGCGGCCTTCCGCGGCGAGGCGGGAGCGCATGAGCGTTCCCACCACACCACCGGCGCCGGTGATCAGGATGCGTGCGGTCACGGGTTGGACCCCTCCGTACGTGTTCGGGTGTTCAGATGGTCAGCGGCCGAACTGGCGGAGGAGCTCGGTGATCGTCCTGGCGGCGTCGAGCAGGGCGGCGACGACCTGGCGCTCGTGGTCCGGGTCGAGCCGGCCCAGGGGAACCGAGCAGCTCATCGCGTCGAGCACGGGGTTGCGGTAGGGCAACGCGACCGCGAAGCACCCGAGGCCCGGCGTGTTCTCCTCGCGCTCGTGGGCGTAGCCGGCGTTGCGGAACCCGGCGAGCTGCTCGTGCAACGCCGTCCGGTCGATCACCGTGTTGGGGGTCAGCGGCGCCAGCACGTCCGGGAGGATCTGGTCGACCTCCTCCGGCGTGCGCGTCGAGAGCACGGCCTTGCCCAGCGACGTCGAGTGCGCGGGCAGCCGGCGGCCGACGCGGGACACCACGCGCAGGTGGTGCTCGGACTCGCGGCTCGCCAGGTAGACGACGTCCGCGCCGTCCAGGCGGGCGAGGTGCACGGTCTCGTTGATCTCCTGGCGCACCTGCTCCATCACGCGGATCGCCGCGCGCACCACCGGGTCGTGGTCCAAATAGGACGTACCGACGAGCAGTGCGCGCACGCCGATGCCGTACGTGCCCCGGTCGGAGTCGACCTCGACCCAGCCGCGCGCCACCAGCGTCTGGAGCAGCATGTACAGGCTGGACTTGGGGTAGCTGAGCTCGCGGTGCAGCTCCGTGAGCGTCAGCCTGCGATCGGACGCTGACAGCACCTCGAGCAGCTCCACCGTGCGGTCGGCGGACTTCACCGCGCCGGGACGAGCTGTGCCCTTGTCGATCGGCGACGCCACCTGACCTCCTCGAAACAGTGAAGCAACTTTCCCTTGACACGTTGCTCCGCTGATTCTTACAGTCCTGCTTCAGGTTCACAAGTACGACCCCGGTTCATATATCTGAACGTGAAGGGCTGCGACGATGCGCCGTAGAACATCCACAACCCTCGCCGTGCTGAGCGCGGCCGCCCTGCTCGCGGGGTGTGGCAGTGGTGGCACGGCGTCGTCGAAGGACCCGGACAAGCCCCTCGAGGTGTGGACCCGCTCGACGGAGGCGACCGCGAAGGTCTACGAGAAGATCTTCAAGTCCTTCACCGAGAAGACCGGTGTGCAGGTCGACTACAAGCCGATCTTCAACGACTTCGACAAGCAGGTGCAGCAGCGCGCCGCGTCGAAGGACCTCCCCGACGTCGTCGTCACCGACACGGGCTCGCTCGGCAACTTCGTCAAGCAGGGCTGGACGACCGAGATCGACCGCGAGGACATCGCGGGCGGCACCGACATCGTCGACCGCGCGTGGAACAACGGGAAGGGCGCGGACGGCAAGTTCTACGCCATCCCGTACTCCACCCAGGCCATGGTCACGCTGATCCGCAAGGACTGGCGCGAGAAGCTCGGCAAGCCGGTCCCCACCACGTGGGACGAGCTCGACGACCTCGCGAGGGCGTTCACCCGCGACGACCCCGACGGCAACGGGCAGAACGACACCTACGGCATGCTCGTGCCCGGCACCACCGACCGCGGTTACCTCGCCTGGTGGGCGTCGAGCTACCTCTGGCAGGGCGGCGGCGACATCCTCGAGGAGGAGGGCGGCGGCAAGTTCTCCGTCGGCATCGACTCGCCCGAGTCGACCAAGGCCGTCGAACGGCTGCGCAAGCTGTTCTGCGAGGACAAGGTCATGCAGCCCGGCTCACTGACGCTCGGCACGAACGACGCGCACCCGTTGTTCGAGTCCGGCAAGAGCGGCATCTACCTCACCGGGCCGTACATGATCGGCCGCTTCGACAAGTCCCTCGGCAAGGACAAGTACGAGGTCATCGCCTCCCCGCGCGGCCCAGCCGGCGCCACCGTGCTCGGCGAGGGCGAGGACATCTACCTGATGGCCGGCTCCGCGAGGACCGTGGACCAGAAGAAGCTCGCCGAGTACCTGATCACGCCCGAGGCGCAGCAGGCAGGCATGAAGGGCGACCCGCAGCCCGTGGTCCGCCTGCCCGTCAACAAGAACGTCGACGTCAACGCCACCTACAACGACCCGCGCTGGGCGACCGTCGCGGGCGTGTACAAGAGCGAGGCGCGGCCGTTTCCCAGCGTTCCGAACTTCGCCCCGTTCCGGCAGAAGACCTCGGAGACCCTGAACTCCATCTTCGCGAAGTGCCCGGCGAGCTCGTCCGCCGAGCTCAAGTCCCTGGCGGACGCGCTGAAGAAGGAGCTCGAGAACCAGAAGGCGTCGCAGTGACCGCAGTGCGGTCGCTCGGCGAAACCCGAGACGTGGGCTCGACGGCTAGTGGCGGCGGTGCCGTCGACACCCACCCCGTGAGGCGGCGCCGCCGGCGTCGCCTCACGGGAGCCAGCTTCATCCCTTGGCTCTTCCTGCTCCCCGCCGCGCTGATCTTCCTGGTCTTCAAGTTCATCCCGATGGCGGAGGGGATCCGGCTCTCGCTCTACGAGGTCCGGCCGTTCCTCGGCGACGTGTTCGTCGGGTTCGAGAACTACGCGACGATCCTGCGGGACGAGAAGTTCCTGACCGCCGGCTGGCACACCCTCGTGCTGGCCGGCGGTCAGACGGTCGGCGCGATGCTCATCGGCTTCCTGCTCGCGCTGCTGCTGGAAGGCCACACCAAGTCGCTGTGGTTCGTCCGGTCCGCGGTGTTCCTGCCCGTCGTGGCGGCCACCGCGGTTATCGGCGAGATCTGGCGGCTGTTCTTCTACCCGGCACCCGAGGGCTTCCTCAACGAGGTCGTCTCGTGGGTCGGGCTCGGGCCGTGGGAGTACATCCACGATCCCGACACCTCGCTGGTCTCGGTCATGTTCGTCGGCATCTGGAAGCACGCGCCGTACGACATGGTGCTGATCCTCGCCGGGCTCGCCGGCATCGACCGGCAGCAGTACGAGGCGGCCGCGATCGACGGGGCGTCGACCTGGCAGCGGATCCGGAACGTGACGCTGCCCGCGTTGCGCCCGGTCGTCACCATCCTGCTGACCCTGGCCGCGATCCGCGGCCTGCGGGTGTTCACCGAGGTCTACGTCCTGACGGGCGGTGGTCCCGCCGGGTCGACCGACGTCTGGATGACCCGCGTGTTCACGACGGCGTTCGAACAGTCCGAAGCCGGGCTCGCGTCCGCGGGGTCGGTGTTGTTGTTCCTGGTTACGCTCGTTCTCACGGTCAGCGTGCAGTGGTACCGCCGGAGCAGGGAGGGGCGATGAGCGTCAACTCGAGCCGCTTCGACAGCGCCGTCGGCTGGTCCACCCGTCCGGACGCGTGGGTCGGCAGAGCCGTCCGCGTCCTGTTCAGCGCCCTCGCCGTACTCCTCTTCTGCGGCCCTCTGCTGGTCATCTTCTCCGGCGCGTTCGACCACAACCCGGACCCGACGAAGCTGTCGGTCGTTCCGGAGAGCCCGTCGCTGGTCAACTTCCGGGTCGCGACGGAGAACAAGATCTGGCACTACCTGGTGAACTCGCTGGTCATCGCCGGTGGTGCCCTGCTGTTGCAGCTCGCGGTGAGCGTGTTCGCCGCGTACGCGCTGGCGCGCAAGAAGTTCCGCGGCCAGGCCATCGCGCTGCTGGTCATCCTCGCCACGATGATGCTGCCGGAGGAGGTCATCGCGATCCCGCTCTCGCTGGTGATCGGGGACCTGCCGCTGGTGCACGTGAGTCTGAAGGGCACCCTGCTCGGTGTCATCCTCCCGTTGGGGGCGTGGGGTTTCTCCATCTTCGTCATGACGGAGTTCATGAGGGAGATCCCCGCCGAGCTCGAGGAGGCGGCCAAGGTGGACGGTGCGGGAGAGCTGCGCCTGTTCGCGCAGATCATCCTCCCGCTGTGCAGGCCCGCGCTCGGCGTGATCGCCGTGTTCGGCTTCAACATGATCTGGGAGCAGTACCTGCTTCCCCTGATCGTGGCCGCCGACCCCTCCGATTACACGCTCACGGTCGCACTCCTCGCGCTCAGATCCGACGACACGGTCGGGACGGGCATCGTGCTGGCCGGTGCGTTGCTGGCGCTGGTGCCGAGTCTCGTCGTGTACCTGTCGCTGCAGAAGTCCTTCCTGCGTGGGATCACCACCGGAGCGATCAAGGGATGAGTGTGTAGGTATGCAACTCGATGGTGTGCTGTTCTTCCCGGTGACCCCCTTCGACACCGAGGGGAACATCGCGTACGACGTGCTGGCCGAGCACGTCAAGCACGGTGTCTCCGCCGGGCCGGGCGCGGTGTTCGTCGCCTGCGGCACCGGCGAGTTCCACGCCCTGGGGCTGGAGGAGTTCGAGCGCGCGGTGGCCGTGGCGGTCGAGGCGACCGCGGGCAAGGTGCCGGTGTTCGCCGGCGCGGGCGGCTCGGTCGTGGCGACCAAGCAGTTCATCCAGGCGGCCGGACGCGCGGGTGCCAACGGCATCCTGCTGCTGCCGCCGTACCTGGTGACGAACCCCGCCGCCGGCCTCGTGCGGTACGTGGCGGAGACCGTCGCCGTCACCGAGCTGCCGGTGATCGTCTACCAGCGCACCAACGCGCGGTTCACCCCGGAGGCCGCGGTCGAGGTCGCCCAGCTGCCCAACGTCGTGGGCTTCAAGGACGGTCTCGGCGACCTGGACCAGATGCAGCGGATCGTGCTGTCGGTCCGTGCCAACGTTGACAAGCCGTTCCAGTTCTTCAACGGCCTGCCGACGGCGGAGATGACCCAGCTCGCCTACCGGGGCATCGGGGTCGAGCTGTACTCGTCGGCGGTGTTCTGCTTCGCGCCGGAGATCTCGATCGGCTTCTACAACGCCGTGCAGGCGGGCGACACCGCGCTGACGAACCGCTTCCTGCACGAGTTCTACAAGCCGCTGGTCGAGCTGCGGGACAAGGTCCCCGGCTACGCCGTCGCGCTGGTGAAGGCCGCGGTGCGGGCGAACGGCCTCGACGTCGGTGGCGTCCGCGCACCGCTGGTCGACCCGTCGGACGAGCACCTCGCCGCTCTCGACAAGATCATCGCCACCGGCAAGGCACTGCTGGCCTGAGGAACGAGGGCGCTGTGAAGATCACCGAGATCGTTCTGACCCCCGTCGCCTTCCGCGACCCGCCGCTGCTGAACGCGGCCGGCGTGCACGAGCCGTGGGCGCTGCGCACGATCGTCGAGGTGCACACCGACGAGGGCATCTCCGGGCTGGGGGAGACCTACGGCGACCTCGCGCACCTGGAGCGCTCGCGGTCCGTTGTGGACTCACTGGTCGGGCTGGACGTCTTCGCGCTCAACGAGATGCACGCGCGCGTCGCCGCGGTGCTCGGTGGCGAGGTCGGTCCGGACAAGCACGGACTGACCGGCAACATCACGGCCGAGAGCACCGTCGACCGGGTGTACTCGCCGTTCGAGGTCGCGTGCTTGGACATCCAGGGCAAGGCGCTGGGACGTCCGGTGCACGACCTGCTGGGCGGCGCCGTGCGGTCCGCCGTGCCGTACTCCGCGTACCTGTTCTACAAGTGGGCCGGGCACCCCGGCGCCGAGCCCGACGAGTGGGGTGAGGCGCTCGACCCCGCCGGGATCGTGGCCCAGGCGCGCACGATGATCGACGCGTACGGGTTCGGGTCGATCAAGCTCAAGGGCGGTGTCTTCCCGCCGGAGCAGGAGATCGAGGCGATCCGGGCGTTGCGCGAGGCGTTCCCGGACCACCCGCTGCGGCTCGACCCGAACGCGGCCTGGTCCGTCGCGACGTCGGCGAAGGTCGCCGCCGAGCTCGACGGCGTGCTGGAGTACCTGGAGGACCCGACGCCGGAGATCCCCGGGATGGCGGAGGTGGCCCGGCAGGCCCCGATGCCGTTGGCCACCAACATGTGCGTGGTCGCCTTCGAGCACCTGCGGCCGTCGGTCGAGCTGAACGCCGTGCAGGTCCTGCTGTCCGACCACCACTACTGGGGCGGGCTGCAGCGGTCGCGGCAGCTGGGCATGATCTGCCAGACGTTCGGCATCGGTCTCTCGATGCACTCGAACTCGCACCTCGGCATCTCGCTCGCCGCCATGACCCACCTGGCCGCCGCCACGCCGAACCTGAACTACGCCTGCGACACGCACTACCCGTGGAACGCGGCCGACGAGGTCGTGGAACCGGGCGTGCTGTCCTTCGTGGACGGTGCGGTGCCCGTGCCGGTGACGCCCGGACTCGGGGTGACGCTGGACCGTGACGCTTTGGCGCGACTGGCGGAGAACTACGTCCGCTGCGGGCTCACGTCCCGTGACGACACCGGCTACATGCAGAAGCACGACCCGAGCTACGAGAGGAAGCGGCCTCGGTGGTGAAGTCGGTTGTCCACGCCTACCCGTGGGACCTGATCGGTGACCCGGACGCCGTGGCGCGCTACCGGGACCTCGGTGTCGACGCGATCGCCCTGGCCGCGTCGTACCACACCGTGCGGGCCGCGACACCGTTGCACCCGGAGCACCGGATGGTCGACGCGCGGCACGCGGCGTTCTACCTGCCCGTCCGCGCCTCGAAGTTCGGCCGGTTGGTGCCCGCGGAACCGTCCTGGATGGACAGTGCGGACTCGTTCGGGGAGGCGGCTGCGGCGGTGCGCGCCGCCGGGTTGCCGGTGTACGCGTGGACCGTGCTGACGCACAACTCGCGCCTGGGCGACCTGCACCCGGACGTCACCGTGGTGAACGCGTTCGGCGACCGCTACCCGTACGCGTTGTGCACGTCCCAGCCGGACGTCGTCGAGTACGCGTCGGCGCTGGTGTCCGAGGTGCTGGAGCTCGGCTCGCCGGACGGGATCGTCCTCGAAGCCTGTGGTCCCTTGGGGTTCTTCCACGGCGGGCACCACGAGAAGACCGATGGCACCGACTGGGACGCGGTGCAGCAGAAGCTCTTGTCGCTCTGCTTCTGCACCACGTGCACCGCTTTGTACGCCGACCCGGACGCTCTGCGCTCCGCGGTCCGGGCCGGGGTCGACCGCGGCGCATCCAGCGTCGAGGAAGCGCTGGGTGCGCTCGCGGACGACGTTCAGGCCGTGCGCACCGGTGTCGTGAGGTCGTTGCGCCAGAAGGTCGTCGGTGAGATCCGTGCCGCGGCGCCGTCCGTCCGGGTGGGGATGCACGTGACGGCCGACCCGTGGGGCACCGGTCCGTTCGCGACGGTGGCCGGTGGCGTGGCCGCGGACGTCGACGTCCTGACGACGATGTGCTGGCCCGGCCCCGAGGTCGCGGTGCCCGGCATCGAGGCGTTGCGCGCGGTCGCCCCAGACTCGCGGATCGCCGCGTACGTGCTGGGGTTGCCGCCGAAGCCCGCAGATGGTGCCGCACTGGCGAAGGAGTGGCTGACCTACCTGGACGCCGGGGTGGAGGAGTTCCACCTCTACCACGGGGGTCTGGCGTCTGCCGCTCGGCTGGAGGCGCTGCGCGAGGCCGTGGCCGCCGTGTCGAAGTGAGCGGGGTCGTGCTCGCCGTGACCGGGGTCGCGGTAACTGTGAAGGGAAGTCGCTGCAACCCGTTGTGACCGCGGTTCCGTCCTTGGTGCATGAGGCACATAGGAACCGTAGTTGGCACTGGCGCCCTGCTGCTCGTCCTCTCGGCCTGTGGCAGTGCGCAGAACGCGAGCCCCGGGGCTGGTGGCGGTCCGACGTTGCCGACCGCCACCTCGTCCTCCGAAGCACCTCCTCCTGGCATCGCGCCCGGAGAGGTGCCGCCGGACGGCAAGCCCGTGACGAAGATCGACGCCAACGCCCTGGCGCCCGACCAGCCGCGCACCGTGTGGACGCAGGGTGACGGCAAGACCGTCGGGGTCGTCGCCCAGGAGGGCGGCTGCGGCAAGGCGAGCGCGTCCGTGCTGGAGCAGACCGCGACGGCGGTGAAGATCGAGATGGTCGAGACCACGCCGCTGACCAAGCAGATGTGCACGATGGACATCCGCTTCCCCCCGCTGACGGTGCAGCTGTCCGAGCCCCTCGGTGAGCGCACGGTCGTGCTGACGTCGCGGCAGGAGCAGAAGTAGACCTCCCTCCCCCCGGTGCCCGGCCGGCACCTGCCCCGCCGGCCGGACACCTCCCCGCCACTTCACGGGACTTCCGCGCCCGGTTTGCAAGGATGGTCCGCATGAGAAACGCCGTCGCTGCCGTTGCTCTCGCCGTCGTGCTCGCCGGCTGCTCGTCCGGCACACCCGGCGCCGGCTCGTCCGGGTCCAGCTCATCCGGCGCCGCGCCCACCACGGGCACGTCCGCGCCCGGCTCCACGGGCTCGTCCGGCACGAACCCCACCAACGCCCCGGCCCAGCCTCCCGTCTCCATCTCGGAGGAGAAGCCCGTCATCCCCCCGAACGTCACGCCCGTGGCGAAGGAGAAGGTCGACACGACATCGTTGTCAGACACCTTCCGCGACGAGGCCTACGTCTTCAACGACGGCCGCGACGTCGAGGTCTTCGGCGTCGGCGGTGGCTGCAAGGAGGCGCGTGCCGAGGTCACGGCCCAGTCCGCCGAGGTCGTCCAGATCACGCTGGTCACCATCACCAAGCAGCCGCCGGGGACGATGTGCACCCAGGAGGTCCGCCAGGTGCCGCTGACGGTCCGGCTCGCCGCGCCGCTCGGTGACCGGCGCCTCGTGCTGGAGTCCCGCGAAGAGACGGCCTAGAGACGGCCCAGAGACGGCTCGGAGACGCTGATATATGGATCTTCGGCTCGGAGAACGCGTCCTGCGCGTCCACGACGAGGGCGACGGCGCGCCGGTGTTCTGGCACCACGGCACGCCCAACCTCGGCCTCCCGCCGGAACCGCTGTTCCGCCCCGGTGTGCGCTGGGTGTCGTACGACCGACCGGGCTACGGCGGATCGACCGCCGTGCCCGACCGGTCCGTCGGGTCCGCCGCAGCTGATATATCGCATATCGCCGACGCGCTCGACCTCCCGCGGTTCGCGGTCTTCGGGCACTCCGGCGGCGCACCGCACGCCCTCGCGTGCGCCGCTCTACTCCCGGACCGCGTGACCGGCGTCGTCGCCGTCGCGCCGCTGGCACCGTTCGACGCCGACGACCTCGACTGGTTCGCGGGCATGGTCCCGTCGGCCGAGGCGTCGCTGCGGGCGGCTGCGGCGGGACGTGCGGAGAAGGAACGGTACGAGACGTCCGGCGTCGAGTACGACATGCAGTTCACCGAGTCCGATCTCGCCACGCTGAACGGCCCGTGGTCGTGGTTCGGCAAGGTCGTCGGACCCGCGCTGCCGGACGGCCCGGCCCCGTTGGTCGACGACGACCTCGCCTACGTCACGCCGTGGGGCTTCGACCCGGCGTCCATCACCGTGCCGGCACTGCTGCTGCACGGCGACCGCGACGGCATCAACCCGCCTGCGCACAGCCGGTGGCTGGCGTCCCGGATTCCCGGCGCGGAACTGCGCGTGACACCGGGCGACGGCCACATATCAGTTCTCGACCACGCCGACGACGCCCTCGACTGGCTTCTGACGCACTGACCGCCGCGGCAAACTGATATATCGGATATCAGTCGGCGAGGAACTCGACGCGGTTGCCGACGCCGTCGAACGTGTGGAAGCGACGCCGGCCGGAGATTTCGGCCGGATCAGCCCAGACGACGGCGTGCCCCGCCGCCGCGACGGCCTCGGCGACGCGGTCGACGTCGACGACGAACGCCGGGTGCGCCTTGAATGCGGGACGGAAGTCGTCCTCGACGCCGACGTGCACCTCACCACCGCCGGGCACCTCGAACCAGCAGCCGCCGCGTGTGGCGAGCAGCGGCGGTTTGGCGAGCTCGGCCCAGCCCAGGACGCCGGTGTAGAAGGCGCGCTGCCGGTCTTCCGAGCCGGCCGGGCAGGCCACCTGCACGTGGTGGATCATCGCGACACCCCCGGTCGAAACGAATACAGGACAACCGTACTGTTTCGACCGGGGGTCGCGAAGGCGTTCTAGCGGCGGAAGCTGATCTGCAACGTCGGCGTGGACGTCTCGGCGAAGAAGTCGTTGCCCTTGTCGTCGACCACGACGAAGGCGGGGAAGTCCTCGACCTCGATCTTCCAGACCGCCTCCATGCCCAGCTCGGGGTACTCGAGCACCTCGACCTTGCGGATGCAGTCCTGCGCCAGGCGCGCGGCCGGGCCACCGATGGAACCCAGGTAGAAGCCGCCGTGCGTCGAGCAGGCGTTGGTGACCTGCTTGGAGCGGTTGCCCTTGGCGAGCATCACCAGCGAGCCGCCCGCGGCCTGGAACTGCTCGACGTAGGAGTCCATCCGGCCGGCCGTCGTCGGGCCGAACGACCCCGAGGCGTACCCCTCGGGCGTCTTGGCCGGTCCGGCGTAGTAGACCGGGTGGTCCTTCAGGTACTGCGGCATCTCCTCGCCGGCGTCGAGGCGTTCCTTGATCTTGGCGTGCGCGATGTCGCGGGCCACGACCAGCGGACCGGTGAGCGAGACGCGCGTCTTGACCGGCAGCTGCGTGAGGACCTCGCGGATCTCCGCCATCGGACGCGTGAGGTCGATGCGGACGACCTCGTCGGACAGGTCCTCGCCCTCGATCTCGGGCAGGAACTGCGCCGGGTCGCGCTCCAGCTGCTCCAGGAACACGCCCTCGGCCGTGATCCGGGCCTTCGCCTGGCGGTCGGCCGAGCACGACACCGCGACGCCGACCGGGAGGGACGCGCCGTGGCGGGGGAGTCGGATGACGCGCACGTCGTGGCAGAAGTACTTGCCGCCGAACTGCGCGCCGATGCCGAAGTTGCGGGTCAGCTCCAGGACCTGCTGCTCCAGGTCCTTGTCGCGGAACGCGTGGCCAGAGGGCGAGCCCTCGGTCGGCAGGTTGTCCAGGTAGCGGGCCGAGGCGAGCTTCGCGACCTTGAGGTTCTGCTCGGCGGACAGACCGCCGACGACGACCGCCAGGTGGTACGGCGGGCACGCGGCCGTGCCGAGCGAGCGCAGCTTCTCGTCGAGGAACGACGCGAGGCGCTTCGGGTTCAGGACCGCCTTGGTCTCCTGGTAGAGGAACGTCTTGTTCGCGCTGCCGCCGCCCTTGGCCATGAACAGGAACTCGTAGACGGGCTCCTGGCCGGGCTTGTGGAACACCTCGATCTGCGCGGGCAGGTTGGTGCCGGTGTTCTTCTCGTCCCAGAACGTCAGGGGAGCCATCTGCGAGTAGCGCAGGTTGAGCTCCTGGTAGGCCTCGAAGACGCCGCGGGCCAGGGCCTGCTCGTCGTCGCCGCCGGTCAGGACGGTCTCGGAGCGCTTGCCCATGATGATCGCCGTGCCGGTGTCCTGGCACATCGGCAGCACTCCGCCGGAGGAGATGGCGGCGTTGCGCAGCAGGTCCATCGCGACGAAGCGGTCGTTGCCCGACGCCTCGGGGTCGTCGATGATCCGGCGCAGCTGGGCGAGGTGCGAGGGGCGCAGCAGGTGCTGGATGTCGCGGATCGCTTCCTTCGCGAGCAGCGTCAGCGTCTCGGGGGCGATCTCGAGGAACCTGCGGTCACCGGCCTCGACCAGCTTCACCCCGTCGGAGGTGACGAGGCGGTACTCGGTCTCGGTGTCCTTCGCGAGCGGCAGGACGTCGGTGTACTCGAATGTGGTGGGCACGTCGTACACAACTCCAACGGTGTGCAGTTCGGATCAGAAAACCGTACCGCCACCAATGGGACGTACCGACGCCCGCGCAGCGTGTTCTTCGCAACGGCGCGTGCACACGGACCCCGGAACGCGGAAGGCCGGGGCAGCCCCCGGCTGCCCCGACCTTCCTTCGCGTGCGAAACCCGACTCACGAGGGGCGTCGCGTGGCTCTGGTAACGCCCGACCGTGCCGTGAGTTGAGTCACAAGTCAATACTGCCGGTCGAGTGACACCCGACCGTGACACCTCGGCTACTAGGAGGCGTAAGCCCGCAGCTTCGCGGCGCGTTCGCCCTGGCGGAGCTTGGACATGACCTCGCGCTCGATCTGGCGCACCCGCTCGCGCGAGAGGCCGAACCGCTTGCCGATCTGGTCCAGCGTGCGCGGCTGGCCGTCCTCCAAGCCGTAGCGCAGCCGGATCACCGCCTGCTCGCGCGGTTCCAGCGTCGCGAGCACGCGGCGCAGGTCGTCCTGCAGCAGGCCGGAGATGACGGCGCTCTCGGCGTCGGTCGCGTCCGAGTCCTCGATGAAGTCACCGAGGGGCGCGTCCTCCTCCGACCCGACCGGCATGTCGAGCGATACCGGGTCACGCGCGTGGTCGAGCAGGTCGGCGACCTTGTCGACGGAGAGCCCCGACTCCTTCGCGAGCTCCTCGTTCGCGGCCTCGCGGCCGAGCGCCTGGTGCAGGTCGCGCTTGATCCGCGCGAGCTTGTTCACCTGCTCGACGAGGTGCACGGGGAGGCGGATGGTGCGGCCCTGGTCGGCCATGCCGCGGGTGATCGCCTGGCGGATCCACCACGTCGCGTAGGTCGAGAACTTGAAGCCCTTGGTGTAGTCGAACTTCTCCACCGCGCGGATCAGGCCCAGGTTCCCCTCCTGGATCAGGTCCAGCAGCGGCATGCCCCGGCCGGTGTAGCGCTTGGCCAGCGACACGACGAGCCGCAGGTTCGCCTTGAGCAGGTGGTCCTTGGCGCGGCGGCCGTCGCGGACGAGCTCCCCCAGCTCCTCGCGACGGGTGGGGGTGAGGCGCTTGGCCGTCTCCATGACGTGCTGCGCGAACACACCGGCCTCGATGCGCTTGGCGAGCTCCACCTCCTCCTCGGCGGTGAGCAGCGCGGTCTTGCCGATGCCGTTCAGGTAGACTCGAACGAGATCGGCTGCCGGCCCCTGGGCGTCGAGCTCGTGCTCGGCGGCGGTGACGGTGGTGTTCTCTCCGACTTCACGGTCGGAGATCCTCGTGACGGTCATGGATCTCCCTCCCCCTGCTGCGGGCGGCGACGAGTCGCGCTTGCGGTCAAGGCGGCGCGGCGCTGCGCCCTGGATGCCGGTGTCGCGGCGGGCTGTGGACCCTGCCGCTAGCTGGCTGATACCTGGGTAACGAACGCGATTCCGAATTCGTTCCCGACTTCCACGACCTGAAGACGTCACCGCTGTCACAGCGGTTGCGCGACTAATCTGAGGATTGGCTGAGAACCCTTTCCCTCAGACCTCCACGAGCACCGTGAACGGACCGTCGTTCACGCTCCGCACCTTCATATCGGCCCTGAATCGTCCCGTTTCGACGCGAGCGCCCTTTTGGCGTAGTTCGGCCACCACGGCGTTCACCAACGGCTCCGCGTGCTCGGGCCGGGCGGCCGCCGTCCAGGACGGACGGCGGCCCTTGCGGGTGTCCCCGTAGAGGGTGAACTGGCTGACGACCAGCAACGGAGCACCGGTCGACTCGCACGACTGCTCGTCGTCGAGGATGCGCAGACCGTGCAGCTTCTGCGCCATTTTGGCGGCGTGGGCGTCCGTGTCGTCGTGGTGGACGCCGAGCAGCACCAGCAATCCGGGCTCGTCGATCGCGCCGATGATCTCCCCGGCAACTTCGACACTCGCCTCTGTGACGCGCGCCACAACTGCTTTCACGCGGGAATCAACATTCCGTGCCGGATGAGATCACGAACGATCGGCAAGGCCGCTTCTGCATCGATTTCTCCGTATGCGAACTCGAGCAGTGACAGCAGGTCTTCGAGGGGCAACGCACCCGTGCACCCGGCGACGAGCTTCGCGGTGGCCTCGTCGACCTCGTGCTGCCAGCCGGGCCCGTCCGTGCGGTGCAGGCGCGCGACGACCTTGCGCCAGCCCTCGTCGCCCGGCTCGGACACCTCCTCGAGCAGCACGGTGTCCGCGACGCGGAACCGCTGCCCCAGCAGGTCGGGGTTCGCCCGCAGCCACGCGACGTTGTCGAGCCAGCGCGCCGCCTCCGGACCCAGCGGGTCGTCGTAGGCGTGGCGCAGGTCTTCGCACACGACCTGGGAGTGCATCTCGTCGGTGCGCCGCAGCGTCACGTAACCGAAACCGACGCCCTGGACGTCGTTCTCCTCGAACCAGTCGAGCCACGCCGCGGCCTTCTGCCGGCCCTCGGGGCTGCGGGGGTCGACACCCGCGTCCTTGAGCCACGTGCCGACGTACAGGGCGGGCTCGGCGATGTCGCGCTGCACGAACCACGCGTCGATCCCGCCGCGCGGCAGCCAGCTGGAGACGCGCTCCTCCCAGTCCTCGCCCTTGCGGTGCACCCACGACGCCAGCAGCTGGCCGACGCCGCCCTCGTTGAGGAACGCCGGCAGCTGGCGGATGACCAGCGCCGACGCGTCGTCGCCGCCCAGTCCGGAGTCGCGGTAGACGTAGTCGACGCGCGGCGGGCCCACGACGAACGGCGGGTTGCACACGACGTGGTCGAACCGCCGGTTGCGGACCGGGCCGAACCACTCGCCCTGCAACGTCTCGACGTCGAGGTTGTTGAGCCGGAACGTGCCCTGTGCGAGCCGTAGCGCGCGCTCGGACAGATCGGTCGCCGTGATGCGTTCGGCGTGCTTGCTGGCGTGCAGCGCCTGGACACCGCAGCCGGTGCCGAGGTCGAGCAGCGTGCCGACCGGGGTGCGCTTGGTCGCGCGGGCCAGGCTGATGGACGCGTGGCCGACGCCGAGCACGTGGTCCTCGGGGACGGCGCCGCCGCGCAGGTCGGAGTCGAGGTCGGCGACGACCCACCAGTTGTCCTCGTACGGCCGCACGTCGAGCCCGGCCCTGAAGTCCTTGGTCAACACCTCGTTCCGGACTGCGTCGTCGACGTCGACACCGGCGAGCGCCTTGCGGACGTCCTGCTCGGGTTCGTGGTCACCGAGCAGGAAGAGGCGGATCAGCGTGCCGAGCGTCCCGGCGTCCCTGCTGGCGCGGCGGGCGGGCTCGGGCTCACCGCGGCCGAGGGCGGCGTGAGCCTGCGGGCCGAGGGCGTCGACGACGCCGTCCGCGGTGTAGCCGGCGGTCAGGAAGGCCTCGCGCAGACGCGCGCACAGGTCGGCAGAAAGATCGGGGTGCACGGGGACAGATGTTTTCACGCCGCCGGTTTCCACGCCGCCGCGGTCAGCGCGTGATCCGCAGGGCGATCGCCATCGCGAGCCGCTGGTCCGGGTCGTCGAGGGGGAGCGGGGTCACCTCGGCCATCTTCTGCATCCGGTACCGCAACGTGTTCGGGTGCACGTTGAGCACCCGAGCCGCGGCGCGGACGTCGCCCTGCGCCGCGAGCCACGCCCGCAACGTCGTCGCGTACTGCGTCCCGTACTCGGCGTCGTAACGCAATATATTGGATATCGGTCCGCGCGTCGGCAGTCGTCCGGACTCCGCGACGGCGGCGAGGCGGTGCAGCAGGACCTGCGCCCAGGCGTCGTCGTACACGACCGGCGCACCGGTCGATAGCGCGAGGCACTCGTCGGCCTCCTGCCGTGACGTCGGCAGCTGCGTCGCCTCGGCCGGCCCGCCGATCCCCGCCAGCACCGTCGCCTCGGACGGCAGCTCGCGGGCCAGGGACCGCACCCACGCGACGGCGTCGTCGGCGGCGGGGATGACGGTGTAGAGGACGTTGCCGAACAGCGCGCTCCGGCCGGGCCGCGACCAGCCGAAGCCCGCCGTCGCCCGCTGGAACGCGAGCACCGCCGCGCCGTGCTCGCCCTCGCCCGCGTGGGCCTGGACCGCGATCACCCGCAGGTCGGCCGACGGCAGCCCGAGACGTGCGACGTCGGCGGACTCCGGGTGTTCGAGCAGCCTGATCACGAGGTCCGCCTCGGCCTGGCGTTCGAGATCCGTCGAGGCCCGCGACCGCAGCAGGTGCAACGCCGCCGTGCGCGCGCCGTCGACCAACGCGGCGGACCGGGCGGCGTCGACCGGCCCGGTGACCTCGACCCACACCGACCCGAGCAGCTCACGGCCCGCCCGCACCGCCGCGACGAGCCGGTTGCCGAGCTGCGGCGTCAGCTTGGGCACGAAGATCGGCTCGTCCGACGACGCCAGGTGCGTGAACACCCCGAACTCGTCGAGCGCCCGCCGTGCCTCCTCGGGCACCCTGCGGCCGAGGATGGTCTGGACGCGGACGGGGTCGACGTCCTCCTGCCGGTACGAGTAGGCGAGCACGCGGGACTGCTGGTCCTCGATCGTCACCGGCCCGCCCACCACACCGGCGATCACGTCGGCCAGCCCGAACAGGTCCCCGGTGCGCGTCCCGCCGTTGACGAGCGTCTGCGTCACGTTCGCGAGCTGGCTCCACGGCACCGACGGGTCGACCAGCAGCACGGCCGCCCCCGACTTGCGTGCCGCGGCGACGACGCGTTCGTCCAACGGCGGCCGCCCGTGCAGCACGACGGCCGAGGCCGCGGTGGAGGCCACCAGCCGCACGGCTGCCGCCACCGACGCGGTGCCCAGGCCGAGCAGGACGTCCCCCGCCGCGGCCGGCGTGTTCTCCGCCGGGTCGTGCAGCGCCACCCCGCGGAGCTCGACGTCGCGGCCGCCCGGCGCGCACGCCAGATGCGTGCCCAGACTGCCGAGCACGTCCACGAGGCGATCAAGGGCGACCACCCGCGGATGTTAACCGCCGACCGGGTCATCCGGCCGTCACTCGGACGTGGGACGATGAGCCGTGGAGGTGGTGTCGTGAGCAGTCCCGACCGGAACGACACCCCGGTGTTGATCACCGAGGCGGCCCCGTCCTACGAAGAGCAGCACGCCGCCCGGCGCAAGAAGTACGCGATCATGATGAGCCTGCGCTTCCCGTGCCTCATCCTCGCGGCCCTGTTCTCGCACATCTGGTGGCTGGCGGTGTTCTTCATCGTGCTGTCGGTGCCGCTGCCGTGGATGGCCGTGCTGATCGCCAACGACCGGCCGCCGCGCAAGACCGAGAAGGCCAACCGCTACCAGGTCGAGCGCCGCGCGATCGAGCGCAAGAGCACCACCGTCATCGACGGCTGACCGCCACACCCCTAGCGCGGCGGCTGGGCGCCCACGACGCCGACGGCGCGGGAGCCCGCCCGCACGCCGCCGAGCAGTGCGTCGAGCTTCGACGCACCCGCGAGCCAGGCCGCCAGGAACCCGGCGTCGAACGCGTCGCCGGCTCCCGTCGAGTCGACGCACTCAGTGGCTTCAGCGGGGACCGAAACCAGCTCGTCCGCGTCCACCCACGTCGCGCCGTCCGGTCCGGACGTCACCACGACCGCACCGACGTGCGAGAGCAGCGCCTTGGCGGCCGCCGGTTCGGCGGAGCCGGTCAGAGCGTGCAGCTCGTCGGCGTTCGGCAGCAGGAAGTCGACGCCGCGCACGTCGTCGAGGAACGCCTCGGCGGAGTGGATCAGCACGGCGGCCTGCGGGTCCACCGACGTCGTCCAGCCCGCCTCGCGCGCCGCCGCGAGCACGGCCAGACCGGCGGGGCGCGACGTCGCGTCGAGCAGCACGTACCCGGACAGGTGCAGGTGGCCGCCGGACCCGGCGAGCAGCCCGGGGTCGAGGTCGGCGGGGGAGAAGCGGGCGTTCGCGCCGCGGTCGGGCAGCATCGAGCGCTGGCCCTCGTCGTCGACGAGGACGACGACGCAGCAGGTCGCGAGGTCGGGATCCACGGCGAAGGCGCACTGGACGCCCGCCGAGGTCAGCTCGGCGTGGACCTGCCGGCCGGCCGAGTCGGCACCCACGCGCGCCACCAGCACCGGTGAGGCGCCGCACGCCGCCAGCCACACGGCCGTGTTCGCTCCGGCACCACCCGGCTCGATGGTCACCTTCGCGCGCACGTCGCCGCCGTGGGCGATGGGGCCGGAGTGGCGGGCCACGACGTCGAGGCCCGCGTCACCGACCACGACCACGGGCCTCATCGGAACAGCTCGACGGCGACGGCGGCGGCGACCGAGGCGTTGTTGACGACCAGCTCCTCGTTGGCGTCGAGGCTGACGCCGTCGCTGGCGGTGTGGAAGTGCTCCAGCAGCACGGGCGTGACGTCCTTGCCGCGCACGTCCTGGTCGACCAGCTTGCGCAGGCCCTCGGCGAGCAGCCGGTCGTGCAGGGCGGAGTCCATCTCGAACGCGGCCGGGATCGGGTTCGCCAGCAGCATGCCGCGGCCACCCGCGGCGAACACGGCGGCGGCCTCGGCCGGGTTCTCGACGCGCCACGGCACCTCGAAGTCCGACTCGCGGCGGTAGAACGCGGGGAAGCGCGAGGTCTGGTAGCCGACGACCGGCACGGACCTGGTCTCCAGCACCTCGAGCGTCGCGCCCATGTCCAGGATCGACTTCACGCCCGAGCAGACGATCAGCACCGGCGTGGTGGCGACCACGTCGAGGTCGGCCGACACGTCCCACGTCTCCCGCGCGCCGCGGTGCACGCCGCCGAGACCGCCGGTCGCGAAGACGCGGACACCCGCCTGGTGGGCCAGTGCCGTGGTCGACGCCACGGTCGTCGCGCCGCTGCGGCCCAGGGCGTAGGAGGGGCCGAGGTCGCGCAGGGACAGCTTGACCAGGTCGCCGGCGGTGCACACGCGGTCGAGCTCGGCGGCCGTCAGACCGATGCGGGGCACGCCGTCGAGCACGGCGATCGTCGCGGGAACGGCACCCGCCTCCCGCACCACCTTCTCCAGGCGTGCGGCGACCGCGAGGTTGCGCGGCGCGGGCAGGCCGTGGGACAGGATGGTGCTCTCAAGAGCGACGACGGGCCGGTTCCCGGCCAGTGCGTCGGCAACTTCCTCGGCGATGTGCAGCGTGGTCACGAGGGGACATCATCCCAGGTACCCTGGGCGCGTGAGCACCCAGACTCTCCCCGAGGTCGACGTACGGCCGGAAGGCACCGACCACACCGGGGACGACACCCCGAAGATGTTCCACTACGTGCGCAAGGCGAAGATCGCCGAGAGCGCCGTGATGGGCACGCACGTGGTCGCCCTGTGCGGCGAGGTCTTCCCGGTCACGCGGTCGCCGAAGCCCGGTTCCCCGGTGTGCCCCGACTGCAAGAAGATCTACGAGGGCCTGCCCAAGGGCGGCGGCGGCGAGTAGACCGCAGAACTCCACGCGGCCGCGTCCAGTGCCTCTCTCCGAGGGGCACGGTTCGCGGCCGCTGTCATCCGCGCTGCTTTTCCTCTTCGGGTGACTGCCGGGGCTTCTGGATCTGGAGCGGGCTCGTGAGCTGCGTGTCGGCGGGCGACTGCGCCGTGTAGCCCGTGTTGTTCGTCTCCCGCCGCGGCTGCGTGCTCTCCTCGCGGATGCGCGACGCGGCGCGTTCCATCTCCAGCCGCCGCCAGCGCCTGCGCTGCCGCCGGGTCATCCGGGCGGGCCACATGTCCTGGATCGCGCTGTTGAAGTACGCGCCGATCGTGATCGCCAGCCCGATGAAGAACACGAACAGCAGGAACGCGATCGGCGTCGCCAGCGCGCCGTAGGTGTAGCCGGTGGTGGTGATCCACTGGATGTACAGGCGCAGCCCGATGGACGACAGGATGAACACGGCCATCGCGAGGATCGCGCCCGGCAGCACCCGGTGGTACGGCAGCCGCCGCGGCAGTGCCACCTTGTAGAGCGCGGACAGCGACAGCACGAGCAGCAGTGCGACGCCGGGGTAGTAGAAGCGGCCGACCCACGTGGTGATGTAGGGCTGCCACGACGTGGGGAAGAACTGTGGCAGGACGTCCGGTCCGAGCGCGAGCACCGGCAGGCCGATCACCAGCGCCACCAGCGACACCATGTACAGCAGCAGAGCGAAGATGCGCTGCCACAGCTCGTTGCGCACGCCGTACTGGCCGTGCGCGACCGTGATCGCGTCGACGAACGACGACATGGCCGACGACCCCGCCCACAGCGAGATCAGGAAGCCGATGGAGACGATCTCGCCCTTGCCGGTCGACAGGATCTCCACGACCGTCGGCTGGATCACCCCGTTCACGACGTCCGCGCTGAAGATCGTGCGGGTGAACCCGATGATCTTCTCCTGCACCGACTGGACGATCTCGGGACCGAACCACGTGCCGATCCAGCCCATCGAGCCCAGCACCCCGAGCAGCAGCGGCGGGAACGACAGCGTCTGCCAGAACGCCGCCTCGGCGGCTTCTGAGAAGATGTTCCCCTGCCACGCCTTCGACAGAGTGCGCGCTAGTAGACGCAGCGGCCCCTTGCGGCCGGACCTGCGTGCGTCGTTGTCGGTAGGCGAACCCATCGCAGTGACAAGCATGGTGCATGGGGCCACGTTTCGCGGCATCGACGCTCGGAACGGGTAGGCTCGCGATGCCCTCGGCCGTCGTCCGCCTGAGGGCCTCACCATGCCTGACCAGCGCACATGAGGAGAAACACGTCTGTGACAGCGACAGCAGCAATGCGACCGCTGCGGGCATGGCAGCGCAGGGCGCTGACCAAGTACCTCGCCGCGAAGCCCCAGGACTTCCTCGCCGTCGCCACGCCCGGCGCGGGCAAGACGACGTTCGGGCTCCGCGTCGCCGCCGAGCTGCTGGCCGACCGGACGATCGAGGCCGTCACGATCGTCACGCCCACCGAGCACCTCAAGCACCAGTGGGCCAAGGCCGCCGCCGAGCAGGGCATCCACATCGACTCGAACTTCCGCAACACCAACGCGATGACCTCCCGCGACTACCACGGCGTGGCCGTGACGTACGCGCAGGTCGCCGCCCATCCGACGCTGCACCGGGTGCGCACCGAGAACCGCAAGACGCTCGTGCTGCTCGACGAGGTGCACCACGGAGGTGACGCGAAGTCGTGGGGTGACGCGATCCGCGAGGCGTTCACGCCCGCCACCCGCCGCCTGTGCCTCACCGGCACGCCGTTCCGCTCCGACGACTCGCCGATCCCGTTCGTGCAGTACGAGGAGAGCAACGGCGGGTTCAAGACGTCGAAGGCCGACCACACCTACGGCTACTCCGACGCGCTGCGCGACGGCGTCGTCCGGCCCGTGCTGTTCCTCGCGTACTCCGGTGAGGCGTCGTGGCGGACCAGCGCGGGCGAGGAGTACACCGCGCGCCTGGGGGAGCCGCTGACCCAGGAGCAGACCGCACGGGCGTGGCGCACGGCGCTGGACCCGGCCGGCGACTGGATGGCGTCCGTGCTGCGCGCCGCCGACCAGCGGCTCACGCAGAAGCGGGAGAACGGCCTGCCCGACGCCGGCGGCCTGGTGATCGCCACCGACCAGACCGTGGCGAAGGCCTACGCGCAGGTGCTGCAGCGCGTCACGGGCCAGATCCCCACGCTCGTCCTCTCCGACGACCCGAAGGCGTCCGGCAAGATCGCGGAGTTCTCCGCGACGAACGAGCGCTGGATGATCGCGGTCCGGATGGTGTCCGAGGGCGTCGACGTGCCGCGGCTCGCGGTCGGCGTGTACGCCACGTCGTCGTCGACGCCGTTGTTCTTCGCGCAGGCCGTCGGCCGCTTCGTGCGCAACCGGAAGCCCGGCGAGACCGCCACGGTGTTCCTGCCGTCGGTGCCGGTGCTGCTGCAGCTCGCGTCCGAGCTGGAGGCCGAGCGCGACCACGTCCTGGGCAAGCCGCACCGCGAGAAGGACGGCTGGGACGACGAGCTCATGGCCGCGGCCAACCAGGCCAAGGACGAGCCCGGCGAGGACGAGCGCGCCTTCACCGCCCTGGGCACCACGGCCGAGCTCGACCAGGTGATCTTCGACGGGTCGTCGTTCGGCGCACCGACCCACGCGGGCTCCGAGGAGGAGCAGGAGTACCTCGGCCTGCCGGGGCTGCTGGAGCCGGACCAGGTGCGCACCCTGCTGCTGCAGCGGCAGGAGGAGCAGATGGCGATGGCGGCCAAGCGCCCCAAGCCGGAGGCGGCGGTGCGCGAGGCCAGGCCGGTCGGCGTGCAGGAACGCCTCACGTCGCTGCGCAAGGAGCTCAACACCCTCGTCGCGATGCACCACCACCGCACGAAGAAGCCGCACGGCAAGATCCACAACCAGCTGCGCGAGTACTGCGGTGGCCCGCCGACCGCGATGGCCACCATCGAGCAGCTCGAGGAACGGATCGCGACCCTGCGGTCCTGGTAGCGAGGTGCCGGGCAGCCGATATCCGATATATCAGTTTCGGGTAACGGCGACGGTGTCCGTGTCGTACTGGGTCTCGAACCGGCCGTCGACGGCGTCGGTCTCGACCCGGTGCCACGACTGACCGGCGACGACGGCGTCGAACTGCCGGCCGGCCGGGTCCCGGGCCTCGACGTCGCGATCTCCACGCCGCCCGCGCGGGCGGACTCCGCCATGCGCTCGACACCCAGCACCACGAGCCCGGCAGCGTGCACCGGCCGCGCCAGGATCCCGATGCCGGAATAGGGCGGCCGTGTGCGGTCGTACCGCTCCGCCTCCGCTTCAAGCCCGAGCGCCAGCCTCTCGGCGGCTTCCCTGCCGACCGTCCTCCGTCCACTCTGGAGATGACCGGGAGACGACGGGCAGGTGCACTCCGCAAGCGATATCCAATATATCGCGACTGGATGCAGTAGCGCCGAGGTAACGCTCTCACAACTCTCGGTGACTAAATTTCGCCAGGGTTACCGCATCGTTGCGACTTAATCGATCCAGTGTGGTTCCGGTCACGCATATGTCCGGCATACGTTGTGCGCCACAACATTCTCTGTGACACAGCGCAGTGAAAGGGATGGCGGATGCGCAGCAAGAGCCTCGCTTCCATCGCCGTCACCGCGGGCCTCGCCCTGGCGGTTACGGCATGTGGTGCCAACACGTCCTCCGGCAACGGTGGAACCTCGAACTCGAACTCTGGCAGCAGCGGGGGCACGAAGGTCGGCGTGATCCTTCCTGAGACCGCCTCCTCCGCTCGTTGGGAGGGCTTCGACAAGCCGCTCCTCGACGCGGCTCTGAAGAAGGAGGGGCTCGACCCCGACATCCAGAACGCGCAGGGTGACGTGCAGAAGTTCAGCACCCTGGCCGACGGCATGATCAACGCCGGCGTCAAGGTCCTGATCATCGCGACCCCCAACAGCGAGGTCGGCGCCTCCGTCGCCAAGAAGGCGCAGGCCCAGGGCATCCAGGTCATCGACTACGACCGCCTGAACCTCAACGGCTCCTCGTCGTACTACGTGTCGTTCGACAACGTGAAGGTCGGCGAGCTGCAGGGCCAGGGTCTCGCGGACGCGATGAAGGCCTCGCCGCAGGGCGCGAACGTCATCGAGATCGAGGGCTCGCCCACGGACAACAACGCGACCCTGTTCCACGAGGGCCAGCAGAAGGTCCTCAAGCCGCTCTACGACTCGGGCAAGCTCAAGCTGGTCCAGTCCCAGCCGATCGACAACTGGGACAACCAGAAGGGTGGCCAGGTCTTCGAGCAGATCCTGACCTCCAACGGCGGCAAGGTGGACGGCGTCGTCGCCGCGAACGACGGCCTCGCCGGCGCTGTGATCACGATCCTGAAGAAGGTCGGCCTGAACGGCAAGGTTCCGGTCACCGGTCAGGACGCCACCCCGGACGGCCTGCAGGCCGTGCTGCGTGGTGAGCAGTACATGACCGTCTTCAAGCCGATCAAGGACGAGGCCGAGGCCGCCGCGAAGCTGGCCGCCGCCCTCGCCAAGGGCGACACCGCCGCCGCCGACGCGCTCGCGTCGGGCACGACGAAGGACACGAAGGGCAACCGCGACGTCAAGTCCGTGCTGCTCACCGCCCAGCTGATCACCAAGGACAAGGTCAAGTCCGTGGTCGACGCCGGCTTCGTCAAGGCGTCGGAGATCTGCGTGGCCGCCACCCAGGCCGCCTGCACCGAGCTCGGCATCAAGTAGGACCGCGTGCGTCTGGGCGGGGTGCGGACCTGCGCACCCCGCCCAGACGCGTGGTAACCACGGAGGAAAACCAGTGAGCGAGCCGATTCTCGAGCTGCGCGGCATCAACAAGAGCTTCGGTCCCGTGCACGTCCTGCACGACATCGACCTCGTCGTGAACCCAGGCGAGGTCACCGCCCTCGTCGGCGACAACGGCGCGGGCAAGTCGACGCTGGTCAAGTGCATCGCGGGCATCCACCCCACCGACTCCGGTGAGGTCCTTTTCAACGGCGAGCCGGTGCACATCAAGGGCCCGCGCGACGCTGCCGAGCTCGGGATCGAGGTCGTCTACCAGGACCTCGCGCTGGCCGACAACCTCGACATCGTCCAGAACATGTTCCTCGGCAGGGAGCGCACCAAGAGCGGCCTGCTCGACGAGACCGACATGGAGCAGGCGGCGCGCAAGACGCTGGCGTCGCTGTCCGTGCGCACGGTCAAGTCGGTGCGCACGCAGGTCTCGTCGCTGTCCGGCGGCCAGCGCCAGACCGTCGCGATCGCCAAGGCCGTGCTGTGGAACAGCAAGGTCGTGCTGCTCGACGAGCCCACCGCGGCCCTCGGCGTGGCGCAGACCCGCCAGGTGCTCGACCTGGTCCGCCGGCTCGCCGAGCAGGGCCTGGGCGTCGTCCTGATCAGCCACAACATGAACGACGTCTTCGAGGTCGCCGACAAGATCGCGTGCCTCTACCTCGGGCGCATGGCCGCTGTCGTGGGGTCGAAGGACGTCACGCACGGCCAGGTGGTCGAGCTGATCACCGCCGGTCGTTCCGGCGACCTGGGCATCGCCCGCCCCGAGGCGGCGACGATCTGATGAGTTCCGAAGAGGCGAGCATGACCAACACCACCGAGACGCCCGCGCAGGACACCCCTCCGCAGGGCGCCATCTCCGACTTCGGCATCGACACGACGTCGCAGTCCACCGGCGAGGCCGTCCGCGACTACTGGGCCAGGGTCCGCGGCGGTGAGCTCGGCTCGCTGCCCGCGCTGCTCGGGCTCGTCGTGCTGCTCATCGTGTTCAGCGCGCTGTCCGACACGTTCTTCACCCTCGGCAACCTCGCGAACCTGCTCCAGCAGGGCGCCAGCATCACCATCATCGCGATGGGCCTGGTGTTCGTGCTGCTGCTCGGCGAGATCGACCTGTCGGCCGGTACCGCGTCCGGTGTGACCGCCGCGGTGATGGCGCTGCACCTGATCAACAACGGCAACCTGCTCGGCGGCATGGGCGACACGGTGTTCTACGTGTTCTGCGGCCTGCTGGTGCTCGCGATCGTGCTCGCCGTGATCATGAAGATCTGGGCGGGAGCGGCGCTCTCGGCCATCGCGCTGGTGATCGCCGCGGTCGGCATCCCCGCCAACGCCTGGCTGGAGATGCTGCTCGCGGTCTGCGTCGGCGCGGCCATCGGCTCCATCACGGGCTTCCTGGTCGCGCGGGTCGGCATCCCGTCGTTCGTCGTGACCCTGGCGCTGTTCCTCGTCTGGGGCGGCGTCGTGCTGCAGTTCATCGGCGACGGCGGCACGCTCGGCCTGCGTGACGACACGATCTTCAACGTCGCCAACGGCAACCTGAACTTCGTGGGCTCGTGGGCGCTGTTCGTCATCGCCGTCGGCGGCTACGCGGCGGTCGTGCTCACCCGGCACTTCTCGCGGCTGCGCAAGGGTCTCGTGGCCCAGCCGACGTCGCTGGTGCTGGGCAAGATCGGTGCCCTCGCGGTGCTGGCCGCGGTCATCACCTACGCGCTCTCGCTCAACCGGGCGCCGAGCAACCTCGTGGTGATCGAGGGCGTGCCGTACGTGGTGCCGCTGGTCCTGGTGCTGCTCGTGATCGGCACGTTCGTGCTCGACCGCACCAGCTACGGACGCCACGTCTACGCCGTCGGTGGCAACAAGGAAGCCGCCCGCCGCGCCGGTATCAACGTCGAGCGCATCCGGATGTCCGTCTTCGTGATCGCCTCCTCGGCGGCCGCGATCGGCGCCATCGTGTACTCGTCCAAGGTCGGCTCGGTCGACCCGAACGCCGGTGGCGGCAACACGCTGCTGCTGTCGGTCGGTGCGGCCGTCATCGGTGGCACGTCGCTGTTCGGTGGCAAGGGCCGCCTGCGCGACGCGGTGATCGGTGGCGCGGTGCTCGCGATCATCCAGAACGGCATGGGCCTGCTCAAGCAGCCCGCCGCCGTCGTGTTCATCGTGACCGGCCTGGTCCTGCTGCTCGCCGCGAGCGTCGACGCGCTGTCCCGCCGCCGGGCTGCGACCGCGGCACGCTGACGAGGTGACCGGACCGACCTCCGGCACCCGTCCCGACGAGATCCGCAGGCACAACAGGACGGCGTTGCTGCGCCGCCTGCACATCGACGGACCGTCCACCAGGGCGTCGCTCGCGGCTGAGCTCGGGCTCAACCGCAGCACCATCAAGGCCCTGGTGGACGGCCTCGCCGAGGCCGGCGTGGTCGCCGAACGCGTGCCCGCTCTGCGCAGCGGAGCGGGCCGCCCGTCCCTGCTGGTCCTGCCCCAGCCGCACGCCGCCGTCGTCATCGCGATCGACGTGCGGGTGGAGCACGTGGCCATGGGGTTCGTCGGCCTCGGCGGGGAGATCCTCGGACGGGACAGCTGGAACCTGCACCGGACGCGTGATCCGGGGGAGGTCATCACGCACATCGTCGAGTCGGCGCGCCTCATGGCCGACGACCTCGACGCCACCGCGGTGGGGGTGGGGGTCTCGGTGCCCGGCGTCGTGCGACGCGCCGACGGACACGTCCACGAGGCGCCGAACCTGCACTGGACCGGTGTGGCGCTCGGCAAACGCCTGGAGACGGTGCTGAAGCTGCCGGTCCAGGTCGGCAACGACGCGGAGCTCGGCGCACTGGCCGAGCACGTGCGCGGTGCGGCGCAGCAGTCCTCGGACATGGTCTACCTCTCCGCGGACGTCGGCGTCGGCGGCGGCGTGATCCTGTCGGGCCAGCCGTTGCGCGGGTCCGGCGGCTACGTCGGCGAACTGGGGCACATGGTGGTCAACCCGCGCGGTCACCGCTGCTACTGCGGCTGTGACGGCTGCTGGGAGACCGAGGTCGGCGAACCGGCGCTGTGCCGGGCGCTGGGCCTGCCCGACGACGCTCCGCGCGGTGCGGTCGTGGCGGCGTTACGGGCACTGGACGACCCGTCGGTGCTCGACGAGTTCGCCGGCTGGCTCGCCCTGGGCCTTGCGAACATCGTCAACGTCCTGGGACCCGAGATGGTCGTGCTCGGCGACCTCTACACGGCGCTGCCCGCGTCCGTGGTCGACTCGGTGAGCGCGGCCGTGCAGCAGCGCAGCCTCGTCTCCCGCGCGGTCGGCGGGACCCAGGTCGTCATCTCGCCGCTGGGCAGGGACGCGAAGCTGGTCGGCGCCGCGGAGCTGGCGTTCGAACCGGTCCTGGACGCCCTCTAGCAACCCCTGGAGAAGCGAAGGGGGCGGAGATCCTCGCGGATCCCCGCCCCGAGCGGCTAGGTGGGGTGGAAGTCAGCCCTGCTGAATCTCAGCAGCGAGTTCGCGCAACTTCTCACTGTGCGCGCGAGCGTGGTGCCCGCAGAACAGCAGCTCGCCCCCGGACGGGAGCAAGGCGCGAACCTGGGCAGCAGCCCCGCAGCGGTCGCAGCGGTCGGCAGCGGTCAACTCGGGGCGGGTGAGTGCTGCAGTCATGATGAATCTCCCTCCGTCCCAGCACCGGAACCAAGTGTTTCGGTGCCCTCTTACCAAGCTGCGACCACAGCGCCCCTGGGTTGGTGCGCGGTGCTCGCTGGCTCCACTCTGACAGACGTTCTGGCGATAGTCAGTGTTCCCGTGTGCGTGGCGACTCGCGTCACTCTGCGATTTACCCGCCTGCAGCAGGCTCACACCTGCGTTCTCCACCGGTTCACCGTCTTGACACGTACGCTGAGCGACCGGAAACCCGCTGGTGGAGCAGCACGTTCGGGCCGTTCGGTCGGTTGCGTGCGGCCGGGAGTGTGATATCGGTTGCCCTTGTCCGCCCGCAGCGAACAGGTCACGAACGTCCCACGATTCGGACGCGAGAGCGTGATCATGTGGACCACGGCAGCACCGTCAGCGCGGGCCACTGCTCCCGCCAGCGCCGCGTCTTCGTCTCGTAAACGGCACGCGGAGCGAGCACCGGGTTGGGCCGGACGACGAGACCGAACACGTCGTCGAGGCCGTGCGGCGCGTAGACGTGCCACCGGTCGCCTGTGAGTCGGACCCCCACGCAGCAGGTGGTGGCCGCGAACGAGTCGATGGCCGCCTCCGTGGAGGTGTACGGCGGGCAGGGGACACCGAAGCGGTCCTCGTACCAGAGGTGCACGCGCGCCTCGTTGCGGATCTCGACGACCGCCGGCAGGTCCCCGAACACCCGCGCCCCGGTCCGGATCACCGCGTCCTCGGCGTCCCAGCCGAGATCGGAGCCGTCGAAGTAGAACAGGTCGTAGTCCTCGATGCCCTCGCCTGGCGGCCTGCCCGTCACCACGTTCCACACGGTCTGGACCACGCACCCGGCGGTCAGGTACCAGCCGGGCAGGTCGAGCACCGCGGCCCGGCGCAGCACCTCCACCAGCACGTCGTTGCGCCTGAGCGCCTCGCACAGCGCGTCTTCGTCCATCCCCGGGCTCCCGTGGCCCCGGCACGCGGAAGGCCCGCACCGAACCGGTGCGGGCCTCCGTGCGTATGTCCGGGTATGACCTAGTCGAGGTAGTCGCGCAGGACCTGCGAGCGCGACGGGTGGCGGAGCTTCGACATGGTCTTCGACTCGATCTGGCGGATCCGCTCCCGCGTGACGCCGTAGACCTGGCCGATCTCGTCCAGCGTGCGCGGCTGGCCGTCGGTGAGGCCGAAGCGCAGCCGGACGACACCCGCCTCGCGCTCGGACAGCGTCGCGAGCACCGACTGGAGCTGGTCCTGCAGCAACGTGAACGACACGGCGTCGACCGCGACGACGGCTTCGGAGTCCTCGATGAAGTCGCCGAGCTGGCTGTCGCCCTCGTCGCCGATCGTCTGGTCCAGCGAGATGGGCTCACGCGCGTACTGCTGGATCTCCAGCACCTTCTCGGGCGTGATGTCCATTTCCTTGGCGAGCTCCTCCGGGGTGGGCTCGCGGCCCAGGTCCTGGAGCAGCTCGCGCTGGATGCGGCCCAGCTTGTTGATGACCTCGACCATGTGCACCGGGATGCGGATGGTGCGGGCCTGGTCGGCCATCGCGCGGGTGATCGCCTGCCGGATCCACCAGGTGGCGTACGTGGAGAACTTGTAGCCCTTGGTGTAGTCGAACTTCTCGACCGCGCGGATCAGACCCAGGTTGCCCTCCTGGATCAGGTCCAGGAACGCCATGCCGCGGCCGGTGTAGCGCTTGGCCAGCGACACGACGAGGCGGAGGTTCGCCTCGAGCAGGTGGTTCTTGGCGCGCTCGCCGTCGCGGACGATCCAGCGCAGGTCGCGGCGCAGCTGCGGGGTGAGCTTCTCCTGCTCCTCCTCGGAGCGGCGCACGCGCTCGGCCGCGTACAGACCGGCCTCGATGCGCTTGGCGAGCTCGACCTCCTCCTCTGCGTTGAGGAGGGCGACCTTGCCGATCTGCTTGAGGTAGGCGCGGACGGAGTCGGCCGAGGCGGTGAGCTCCGCGTCCTTGCGCGCCTGGCGTAGGGCCTCGGACTCCTCCTCGTCCCAGACGAAGTCGCCCTCGTTCTTGGGGTCCTCCGCCTCCTCCGGCTCGTCCACGACCGGCTCGTCGACGATCTCGACGTCCTCGACCAAGTCCTCGGCGCCGGGAGCGCCTTCCATGTCCTCCGGCTCGTCGCCGTCGGCCTTCTTGGTCGCGCCCTTCGCGGCGGGGTCGGCCTTGCCGGCCGGCTTGCGCGGGGTCTTGGCGCCGGCGGCCTTGGCTGCGGGCTTCTTCGCTGCCGCAGCGGTCGTCTTGCGCTTCGGCTTCTCCTCGGCCTCACCGGCCGCGGTCGCCTTGGTCGTCTTGGCGGCGCTCGCGGCGGAGCTGGAGCGTCGGGTTGCGGTTTCTGCGGCTGCCACGTACGCCCTTTCGCGACGGTCGTTCAAGGCGGACCAGAGGGCGCGAAACCTCGGTCGCCAGAGTTCAGGGGATCTCCCCGCCGATCTTGCTTGGCGGGTGTGCGTTCCATTGTAACGACGTCGGTGACGCGGTGTTGCGCCCCGAGGTCATTCGAGGCGCTCTCACCTGCGTTCTCGCAGCTAGATCGAGTAAGGCGGGTCGGACACGTTTCGGTGTCGAATGGTCGCGGTGACCATCTTCAGGGCCGGACGCCGTGCGCGGCGGCCCAGGCGGCACCGACGATGCCCGCGTCGTTCTTCAGCGCGGCGGCGACGACCTCCGTGCGGACGTTGAGCAACGGCAACCACTTGTGCGCCTTCTTGCTCACGCCGCCACCGGCGATGATCAGGTCCGGCCAGATGAGGTCCTCGAGCACGTTGATGTACCGCGTGACACGAGGGGTCCACTCCTCCCAGGAGAGGTCCTTCTCCTCCTTCACCGACGCCGCCGCGCGCTTCTCGGCGTCGTGGCCGTCGACCTGGAGGTGGCCGAACTCGGTGTTCGGGACGAGCTTGCCGTCCAGGAACACCGCGCTGCCGATGCCCGTGCCGAACGTCAGCAGCACCACGGACCCGTTCCTGCCGACACCGGCGCCGAACGACATCTCCGCGATGCCGGCCGCGTCGGCGTCGTTCATCACGACGATGTCCTCCGGCTTGCGCTTCAAGCGCTCGGCGAACAGCGTCTGCGCGTCGCAGTTGATCCAGCCCTTGTCCACGTTCGCGGCGCTGAGGGCGACACCGTGCTTGACCACGCACGGGAGCGTGACGCCGACAGGACCGTCCCACTGGAACTTCTCGACGATCTCGGCGACCACCTCCGCGACCGCCTCCGGCGTCGAGGGCTGAGGCGTGGGGATCCGCATGCGCTCGCCGTCCAGTGCTCCTGCCTCGAGGTCGACCAGGCCGCCCTTCACGCCGGAGCCGCCGATGTCCACACCGAACCCGCGGGTGATGCCCATTCCCCGTGGTCCTTCCTACTCGATCCTGCTGGCTTCGATTCAGTACACGTGGTGCGCAGACATTAGCCTGACGTCGTCCGATAGTCCCGTGCTAGTGACGCAGGAGGGAACCGGTCGTGTTCGATCCCCGGCCGCTCGTCGACATCGCCACAGCCATCGGACGTGAAGCGGGAGCGCTTGTTCAGCGCATGCGCGCTTCCGCCGTCATCTCGTTCGACACAAAGAGCACCTCCACCGACGTCGTCACCGAGGCCGACCGCGCCTCAGAACAACTCGTCCGGACGCGTCTGTCCGAGTTGCGTCCCGGCGAACCGGTGCTCGGCGAGGAGGAGGGCGGCACCGTCGTCGAGGGCCTGACCTGGGTCGTGGACCCGATCGACGGCACCGTCAACTACCTCTACGGCATCCCCTGGTACTCGGTGTCGATCGCGGCGCAGCTCGACGGCGAGTCCGTGGCGGGCGCCGTGGTGGAACCGGCGACGGGCCGGGTGTGGACGGCCGCCCGCGGGCACGGCGCCTTCCTCGACGGCCAGCCCTTGCACGTCTCCGCCACCACCGACCTGTCGCTGTCCCTGCTCGGGTACGGGTTCGCGTACCGCCCGGAACGGCGCCAGCGCCAGGCCGACACATGGGCGGGCATGGCCACGCGCGTCCGCGACCTGCGCCGGGCCGGCGCGGCCTCGCTGGACCTCTGCTCGGTGGCGGCGGGGCGGCTCGACGCCTACGCCGAGCACGCACTGGGCCGGTGGGACTGGGCGGCCGGCGGGTTGATCGCCGCCGAGGCCGGTGCCGTCGTGCGGTTGCCGGGATCGTCGCCGGAGCTGGGGGAGGACGCGACGTTCGCCGCGACGCCTGGGATCGCCGACGCCATGTACGGCGCACTGGTGGAGTGCGGCTTCGGCAAGGTCTGAGTCAACCCGGACTCAACGCCGTCAACCTCGGATCAACACAGTCAACCTCGGATCAACACGTCAGCCCCGGATCAACACGTCAACCTGGGCTCAACCTCGTCAACCCTCGCGTCAACGTCGTCAAGCTCAAGTCAACGTCGTCAACCTTGTCGTCAACACCGTCATGGTCGAGTCGATGCGTCAACGTCGCGTCGATGTCGACTGGTCGCGTCAACGTTGACCGGCATCGTCGACCCCGCGTCAACCTCGTCAACGTCGAATCAACGTTGACTGGGGCAATCAACATTGACGAGCAGGATCAACGTTGACCGCTGCAGTCGACGTTGACGCCACATTGACCACATCGACGTTGACGCCACGTCGACGTTGACGACGTCGTCCATCCACAAAAAGGCCCCCCGCCGAAGCGGGGGGCCGAAGCACAAGCGGGGTCAGCAGGTCACTTCGCGCGCGCCGGCCAGGTTGTCCGGGTTCAGCGTCGGCGGGGTGGGCGCCGCGACCTGGCCGCCCTGCTGCTCGGGCTGCTGCGCCGCCCACTCGGTGAGCTGGTCGAGCACCTTGCGGGCGTTGCCGTTCGGCTTGACCTCGTCGAACTTCTTGCCGACCGCGACGTCGACGGTGGCGTCCTGGCGGTCGTCGCGCACGAGCTCCAGGCACGGCTCCAGCAGCGACAGCGTCCGCGCGGCCTGCGCGCCGGGGGCGCCGAAGCGGAGCTGGCCGCGGCAGCCCATGTCACCCGCCGGGTAGATCGGGTCGTTGCCGGGGTCGGCCGCCTGCTTCAGGCCCAGCTCGGTGAGCTGCGTGGCCACGGTCTTGGCGTGGTTGCGCTGCGTCGAGGCGTTGACGACCTTGAAGTTGACCTCGCCGACCGGCACCGGCGTGGTGCGGTCGAGCGCGTCGTGCTCCAGCACCGTGCCCAGCGGAGGGGGCGGCGCCGTCGACGGGGCGGCCGGGTCGGCTGCCGCGGTGGACGACGCCGTCACGCCGCCCGGCGCGTTGCACCTGATGGCCGCGTCCACGTCGCCCGCGCTGCCGAGCACCTTCACCCAGACGAACACGGAGCTGACCAACAGCACCGCGAACAGGACGAGCGCGGGCACGGGCCGACGCCTCTTGTAAGGCGTCAAGCTCCCCGATGCGGATCCCACGTCCGAAGTCCTCCCCGTGATCCGTCCCCTGTGATCAGCCTAGGCCCTGCCCGGCTGTTGCGCGCACCGACGTGCGTGACCCGCTGCACCGGCCTGATTGCTCACAGTCAGGACGGTACCGGCCCGGCGCCGCGTTGCACGCCGGGGCGAACGTGCTCCCGCACAGGGTATCGGTCCAGCGTAGAAAGGTTGTGTCACCCGTCCGGTCGGTAAGGGGTAACCCGATGCCGGGGCACTCGGACAATGAGCTACCCTCTGCGCGCTCCGCACACATGTCGATCAAGCCGACGGTCACGTCGAGGGGGTTGGCTTGGCTCGGAGTGCGAGAGACCTACGTCACCTTGACGTGGGGCACAAAAGAGGGCGCTGGAGCGTTAACCAGCGACACGAACAGTCTCCGTAGACCGCAGGGGTGAAGAAGATGGCGACCGACTACGACGCGCCGCGTCGCAGCGAGGCGGACGAACTCGCTGAGGACTCCCTCGAGGAGTTGAAGGCCCGGCGGAACGAGACGCAGTCCGGCGTCGTCGACGTCGACGAGGACGCTAGCGCGGAGAACTTCGAGCTGCCCGGCGCCGATCTGTCCGGCGAGGAGCTCACCTTCAAGGTGCTGCCCAAGCAGGCCGACGAGTTCACGTGCTCGAAGTGCTTCCTGGTGCACCACCGCAGCAGGCTCGCCGAGGACAACGGCGGCGTGTACATCTGCCGCGACTGCGCCTGACCGGCCGGACCGAGAAACTGCTGGGCGCTCACCCTCACGGGTGGCGCCCAGTTGTGTTTTCTCTCAGCCCTCGGCCGTGGTGCCCCCGACCGCGGTGCCCCTGATCGCGGCGAGGAGCTCGTCGGGGTGCCGGGTGCTGATCACCCAGTAGGGGGTCGGGTCCTCCGGGTCGTCGACCCGCACCCGCACGAGCGGCTTGACCCAGCCGCGGTGCACGACGAACGCCGCCGGGTCGAGCTCGGGACCCATCGTCCTGCGCTTCGCCTCCGGGGCCACGAGCTCGGCGTCGCCGAGCAGCTCCAGCGGGATGTGCGCCTCGCCCGCCCGCAGCTCGCCGCCGGCCACCTCGACCTTCGTCGATCCGAGCCGCACGATCAGCAGGGCCGTCAACGGCAGCAGGACCACGTACGGCAGCCACGACCGCACCCCGGGGAAGCCCATGTGGATCTCGGCGGCCAGCAACGCGGCCGCGAGCAGCGGAAGCGGCCAGAACCACCACGTCACGTACAGGCGCTCGCGGTAGGTCGTAGTGGCGGTCACGGCAGTCTCACTCACGTCGTCAGGGTAATCTCGGCCGCCGTGTCCAGCGTCGAGGTGTTGCTGACCCGGCTCGATCCGGGGGTTCCCGTGCCCGCCTACGCCCGTCACGGCGACGCGGGCGCCGATCTGGTCACCACGTCGGACGTGGTCATTCCACCAGGCGAGCGGGCCGTGGTCGGCACCGGTGTCGCGATCGCGCTGCCCGAGGGGTTCGCGGGGTTCGTGCACCCGCGCTCGGGGCTGGCCGCGCGGGTCGGGCTGAGCGTGGTCAACACGCCCGGCACGATCGACTCCGGCTACCGCGGTGAGATCCGCGTTTGCCTCGTGAACCATGATCTCCGTGAGCCGATCGCGCTGGTGCGCGGCGACCGGATCGCCCAGCTCGTCGTGCAACGCGTCGAGCACGCGGTGTTCCGGGAGGTCACCGAGCTGCCAGAAACGGAGCGCGGTGCGGGAGGCTATGGCTCGACCGGCGGGCACGACGTGCTCGCCCGTACGAATGCAGAGGGGTAGGGCATGTTCGGAAGGCGCCGCAAGCGCGGTCGTCACTCCTCGGGTGCTGTCGAGACGGGACCGGAGTACGACGAGGACTTCGACGACGTCGAGGGCCCGTGGGACTCGACCGTGGCGCCCCGTGACGACGTGCAGCGGCTCGACCTGGGATCGGTGCAGCTGCCGATGCCGGACGAGGCCCAGCTGCAGGTCGAGATGGACCAGCAGAACGGTTCCGTGCGCGCGGTGCACGTCCTCACGTCCGTGGGTCAGCTGACGATCAGCGCGTTCGCCGCGCCGAAGTCCGGCGGCCTCTGGAAGGAGGTCGGTGCCGAGCTGATCCAGGGCCTGAAGGAGGACGGCGCGCGCATCAACCGGGAGAACGGCGAGTGGGGCGAGGAGATCACCGCTCGCAACCAGGGCGTGCAGATCCTCTTCGTCGGCGTCGACGGACCGCGCTGGATGCTGCGCGGGGTCGCCGCCGGTCCCGAGGAGCACTTCGCGCAGAACTCCGAGGCGTTGCGCGAGATGCTGCGCGGCACCGTCGTCGTGCGCGGCGAGCAGCCGATGCCGCCCCGCACCCCGCTGCCGGTCGAGCTGCCGGAGGCGATCGCCCGGCACATCCAGCAGCAGGGCTAGCTCTTCGCTCGTTGCCACGCCTGCACCGCGCCGCCCAGAGCGCGCGGGTAGGCGTCCAGCGTCGTCGTCGTGAGCACGGCGCGGGGGAGGGCGTCCGCCCACTGCCGCGCGATGCCGATCGGGTGCACCGGGTCGTCGGTGCACCCGACGATCCCGGCCGGCACGTCCAACGACCTCAGCTCGTCGAGCGTGGGCGCGGCCGACTCGGACGCCTCCTCGAAGTGCGGCACCAGCTCCTCGCCGTAGCCGTGCCACGCCCTCGTCAGCTCGTCGCGCAGCCAGCCGGTGGTGCCGGCGAGCGCGGTCTCCACGCCGTGGTCCGCGACGACCCGTGCGCTGGCCTTCGCCGCGAGGGCGGCGGGCGCACCGTTCGCGGGACCGGTCCACGCGGGCAGCGCGAGCACCAGACCTGCGCATTTGCCGGGGTTCCCGGCCGCCCAGAGCGCGGCGACGTGTGCCCCGAGTGAGACGCCTCCCACCACGATCGGGTGGCCTGCCCAGGCGTTGTCGAGGGCCGTCAACCGTTCACACAGGGTGCGGACCCGCGGAGCGACGAGAACCGCGCCTACCTGCGACAACGGCTCGGCGAACACGGTTCGGACAAACACCTCGTCGGAGGCGGTTCCGGGCAGCAGGACGACGGTCTCGGCAGGCACACCCGAGATTGTCCGGCGTCCTGCGTACCCTCACTGTCAGACGGTCCACACCACTGGGCCACCAGAGCACCGCAGGAGTCGGGGATGGGCGGCTATTGGCACCGCTTGGTGCGTCGCTTGACCAGCGACGTGGCCGAGCTCGACGCGGACGACCTGTCGCGAAAAGCGGAGGCCGTCGGCGCGGTGAAGGCGTGCGACTGCCGGTCCGGCGAGGAGGTCACCGTCCTCGGCCGGCTCCGCAGCGTGGAGCTCTGTCCCCGTGACGCGGCCGCCACCCTGGAAGCGGAGCTCTACGACGGCACCGAGGGCGTCACCCTCGTCTGGCTCGGCCGCCGTCGCATCGCGGGTATCGAGCCTGGTCGCACGATCAAGGCCCGGGGCCGCATCGCCGTGCGCGACGGGCGCAAGGTGCTCTACAACCCCTATTACGAGTTGCAGAACGCTTCATGACCTCAGCTGAGACCGAAGAAAAGCAGCCCACCGTCCTCGAGCAGATGGGCGGCGTGAGCGGAATGCTCTACTCGTCGCTGCCCGTCCTCGTCTTCGTGATCGTCAACTTCGCCACCAAGAACCTCATGGCGGCGATCATCAGCTCCCTCGCGGCCGCCGTCGTCATCGGCGCGATCCTGGCCGTGCGCAAGGGAACGATCCAGCCCGCGATCTCCGCCGTGTTCGGCGTCGGCATCGCGGCGTTCATCGCCTACAAGACGGGCGAGGCCAAGGGCTTCTTCCTCTTCGGCATCTGGCAGAGCGTCGTCTACGGCAGCGCGTTCCTGCTGTCGATCATCGTGCGCTGGCCGCTCGCGGGCGTGATCTGGACGTTCCTCAACGGCAGGGACCGCTCCTGGCGCGACGACAAGGCCACCGTCCGCGACTACGACATTGCGACCTTCGTGTGGGCACTGGTCTTCTTCGCCCGCTTCGTGGTGCAGCGCTGGCTCTACGACGAGGACCAGGTCGGCTGGCTCGCGGTCGCCCGCCTCGGCATGGGCTACCCGCTGATGGCCATCGCGCTGCTCGCCACGGTCTGGGCGGTCCGCAGGGCCGACAAGCGCCTGAAGGCGGCCGAGGAGGCGGAGGAAGCGGCGAAGGCCCAGGCAGCCGCGGAGGCCGAGGTGCAGGACGTGCTCGACCGCACCGCCGACGACCTGCTCACGCCGGACATGGACGAGCTCCAGCGCGCCGTGGACGACGACGCCAAGCAGAAGGCGCGCGACAGGTCGCGCGACTGATCCCGGTCCGCACGGTTTCGCCGGCCGACGTCTCCGCTGGGGACGTCGGCCGTGTCATGTCCCTGCGGTTCAGCCCTGGCCGAATAGTGCGCGCAGGCCGTCCCGCCCCGTCACGCCGACTGCCGCGTAGGTCGTCTGCAGGTGGTTGTCCACGGTGCGCTTGGCGATGGTCAGGTGTGCGGCGATCTCGTCGTTCGTCAGTCCTGTCACGGCCAGCCGGGCGATCTCCAGCTGCCGCCGGGTCAGTGCCGTGAGCGTGCTCGTCATCGCCAGGCCCGGTGTGGTGGCGCCGTCGAACGTCTCCGTCAGCGCCGACGCTTGGTGGTCCAGCCGGTCGGCGTCGCGTGGATTGTCGTGCAACCGCGACAGCCTGCCCGCCTCCGCGAGCGCCTCGGCGGCATAAAGCATGGCGCCGCACGTCATGAAGGCGGTCGCCACCTCCTCCAAACCCGCTGGGTCACGCAACGCGCGCGCCTGAGCGTGCGAGGCGTACGCGGTCGTGAGGGGGTCCTTGCGTGACTTCGCCAGTGCCAGCAGACGGGGCGAGGTGTCCGCGCCGAACCGTGCGGCGTCATACAGCGATGCGATCTCGTAGGAGGAGGCGCCATGCGTGCGCGCGGCGTCCGCGTTGTCCAGAGCGGTCTGCATTGCCTCGTTTACGCGTCCCGCGGCTGCCAGCACCCACGTGCGTGCGGCTCCTACGGCCAGGTGCGTGACACGCCACGAGGGATGCAGTGCGGCTTGAGCGCGCGCCAACGCTCGTTCGGCGCGGTCGGACTGACCCAGTAGAGCGGTGCCGGCCGCGAACTCCGCGAGCAGCAGCACGTCCCACGACATCAGCGTGACGCCGGGCTCGGGAATGCCTTCCGCCGCAGCACGCACGGCCGTCGCCGCCTTGCCCCGCAACCGTGCGCACTGGCTGAGCAACACGCGCGGCAGCACTTGCGTCACCGGGCGGCGGTCCGCCTCGGCCAACGCCTGCGCGGCGCGCTGCTGAGCACCCGCGAGGTCGCCGGAGCGCAGGAGGCACTCGCCGTGCACGTCGGCGTGAGCGATGCCCGGGAACTGCCCTGCCGTGGCGTCGATCCTGCCGATGGCGTCGGCGTAGCGGCCGGTGAGCTGGTCGGCGAACGCGAGCACCGACTCTCCCGCAGCCCAACCGCCCTCCGCGACCAGCAACGCCCCGCCGAGCCGCGCGACACCGGGCGGTGCGGACTCCAGCGCGAACGTCAGCGCGAAGAACAGCACCCTGCGCTCCGACTCGGGCGACAGCGAGGTGAGCGAATCGAGCACCGCGATTGCCCCTGCCTCGTCACCCAGACCGAAGAACAGGGTGAACGCGCGCATGCAGACCGCGTCGACCCCGCCCGCCAACGCGAACGCCTCGTCTGCCTGGGCACACCGCCGTTGGTGCAGGAGCACCAGACCGAGCACGAGCCCGACGCGCGACGCGGCCCCCAGGTCGATCGCCGCACGCGACAGGCGTTCGGCGAGTTCCCAGTCCTGCAACGACAACGCCCGCTCGGCAGCCGACACGAACACGTCCGCGGACCCGGACGTGCCGCTGTCCAACCGCCATGCGGCAACACGAAGAGCGTCGCCGCATCCTTCGAGCCGGTCGGCAAGAGTCTTCCGATGCGCGTTCGCTCTCGAAGACGGACACATCGCACGCAAACGCGCGCTATAGATCGGATGGGCGACACACGCGCGTCCGTCGTCACTAACGCGCACGAGCCCCATACGCACCAACTCCGCGGGAACGGGCAACGCCGACGGCTCAAGCGGTTCGCCGTACGCCAACAACTCCAACGCCCGCCGCTGCGGTTCCGTGAGCCGTCCGAGCGCGAGGTCCACGAGCTCGGCGAGCCTGCCGGGCGACGGCCCGCGCCAAGCCCACCCGCCCACGACCTCGGCCAGCGCCCCCGAGCACACCCCGAACGCGGCGATCTCCCTGATGTGCAAGAGGTTTCCCCGAGCGCGGGACCACACCAGGTCCTGGGTCCCGACGTCCACGACCCCGCCGAGCGCGATCGCCAGCACCGCGTCCGCGCTCTCCCGGTCGAGCGGATCGACGAGGACGACGGGCAAGCCCTCCAGCCCCCACCCGGACCGCGCCGTGCAGATGACGCGCATCAGCCGGTGGCGCAGGATGTGCCGCAGTACCAACAAAGACGCGTCATCGAGCAGATGCGCGTCATCGACGAACAACACCCGCCGCCCGCCGCGAGAGAGATGGTCGGCGGCAGCGCGCACGGACAACGACGGCACGAGAGAAGCGATCGCACCGAACGGAATCCGTGACGTGGCAACCGTGGCGTGACACCGCACCACCGCATGCGGCACGGCACCAAGCACTTCCACCGCCAGCCGCGTCTTGCCGACACCGGCGGGACCGGACAACAACACCGCGCCGTCCGCGGTCAACGCGCGCAACGCGGCCCGCAGCTCACCCTCGCGCCCGACCAGGGGCAACTGATCGCTCACGCTTGGTAGGTGCCCGCACCCGTTCCGCAGATACGGGCCACCTGGCCGCAGAGAGCTAGTACCCCAGCGCCGTCTTGATGTCCTGCTCGACGGCCGCCGTCGTGACGAACAGCAGCTCGTCCTCCGCCTCCAGCGTGTCGTCCGGCTGTGGCACGATGACCCGCCCGCCGCGCAGGATCGTCACCAGTGCGGCGTCGCGGGGCAGCGTCAGCTCCGACACGGCCCGGCCGGCGAACGGCGTCGACTCGTCGAGCGTGATCTCCACGAGGTTCGCCTGGCCCTGCCGCAACGTCAGCAGGCGCACGACGTCACCGATCGTCACGGACTCCTCGACCATCGCGGCGAGCAACCGCGGCGTCGACACGGCGACGTCGACACCCCACGACTCGGTGAACAGCCATTCGTTCGTGGGGTCGTTCACGCGCGCGACGACACGGCGGACCGCGAACTCGGTCTTGGCCAGGAGGGACACCACGAGGTTGACCTTGTCGTCACCGGTCGCGGCGATCACCACGTCGCACAGCTGCATGCCCGCGTCCTCCAAAGAGGACAACTCGCACGCGTCGGCCTGCACCCACTCGGCCTGCTCGACGGAGTTCGGGTCGAAGTGCGCCCGGTCCCGCTCGATCAGCATCACCTGGTGCCCGTCGGACACGAGCTCCTGCGCGATGGACCGCCCCACCGCTCCCGCGCCAGCGATCGCGACCCGCATCAGCTCTCCTCCGGTGCCTGCTGCGCCGCGGCCGCGACGTCGGTGATCGTGCCGGACAGCGCCGCCACGTAGATGGTGTCGTCGGCCTGCACGACCGTCGAGGGCTGCGGCAGCACGCCCGTGCCGAAGCGCATCACGAACGCCACGCGCGCGCCGATCGCCTCCTCGAGCTCGCGGATCGGCCGCCCGACCCACGACTCGGCGACCTCGATCGGCAACACGGCCACGGTCCCGGACGGGTCGCGCCACGCGGTCGCCGCGCCCTCGGGCAGCAGCATCCGCAGGAACCGGTCGGTCGACCACGGCACGGTCGCCACCGTCGGGATGCCCAGCCGCTCGTACACGGCGGCGCGCTTGTGGTCGTAGATGCGGGCGACGACGTGTTCGACACCGAACGTCTCGCGGGCGACCCGCGCCGAGATGATGTTCGAGTTGTCGCCGCTGGAGACCGCGGCGAACGCGCCCGCGCGCTCGACTCCCGCCTCGATCAGGACATTGCGGTCGAAACCGTTGCCCACGACCTGCTGGCCGTGGAAGTCGCTGCCCAGCCTGCGGAACGACTGCGAATCCTTGTCGATCACGGCGACCTGGTGGTCGAGCCGCTCCAAGGCCCTGGCCAGGGAGGCTCCCACCCGGCCACACCCCATGATCACCACGTGCACGACATGCCTCCTCAGGCGAACTCTGCGCAGAACCTACCGAGCATTAGCCCGTCCCGGTGAGTGGACCCCTTACGCTCTGGCCGTGTCCAAGCTCGCCACCGCTGCCAAACGCCTCCTGGTCGGACGGCCGTTCCGCAGCGATCGCCTCGCTCACACCCTGCTGCCCAAACGCATCGCCTTGCCGGTCTTCGCCTCCGACGCCATGTCGTCGGTCGCGTACGCGCCGGAGGAGATCTTCCTGATGTTGTCGGTCGCGGGTCTGAGCGCCTACGCGATGGCGCCGTGGGTGGGCGTCGCCGTCGTCGTGGTCATGCTCACCGTGGTCGCCAGCTACCGCCAGAACGTGCACGCCTACCCGTCCGGTGGCGGTGACTACGAGGTCGCCACGGTGAACCTGGGGCGCCGGGCGGGGCTCACGGTGGCGAGCGCCCTGCTCGTCGACTACATCCTCACGGTCGCGGTGTCGATCTCGGCGGCGATGGCGAACATCGGCTCGGCGATCCCGTTCGTCGCCACGCACAAGGCGGAGTTCGCGGTCACCGCCATCGTGCTGCTGACTGCGGTCAACCTCCGCGGGATCCGCGAGTCCGGCAGCGCGTTCGCCGTGCCCGTCTACGCGTTCATGATCGGCGTCTTCTGCCTGATCGGGTACGGGCTGTTCCGCGGGTTCGTGCTGGGCGACGAGATGCGGGCCGAGAGCTCCGGCCTCGAGATCCACGCCGAGTCCGACCACCTGATGGGACTCGCGTTCGTCTTCCTCGTGCTCCGGGCGTTCTCGTCCGGCTGCGCCGCGCTCACCGGCGTCGAGGCGATCAGCAACGGCGTGCCCGCGTTCCGCAAGCCCAAGTCCCGCAACGCCGCGACCACGCTGCTGCTGATGGGCGGCATCTCGGTGGTCATGCTGATGGGCCTGATCGTCCTCGCCCAGCTGACCGACGTGCGGATGGCCGAGTTCCCCCAGGAGCAGATCAGCAACGCCCCGGCGGGCTACGAGCAGAAGACGATGGTCGCGCAGATCGCCCACGCCGTCTTCGACAGCTTCCCACCCGGCTTCTACTTCATCGCCGGCGTGACCGCGCTCATCCTGGTGCTCGCCGCGAACACCGCGTTCAACGGCTTCCCGGTGCTCGGCTCGATCCTCGCCCAGGACCGCTACCTGCCGCGCCAGCTGCACACCCGCGGCGACCGGCTGGCGTTCTCCAACGGCATCCTGTTCCTCGCCGGGTTCGCGGTCGTGCTGGTGATCGCGTTCGACGCCGAGGTCACCCGGCTGATCCAGCTCTACATCGTGGGCGTGTTCGTGTCGTTCACGCTGAGCCAGCTCGGCATGATCAAGCACTGGCAGCGGTTGCTCAAGACCGAGACCGACGCCGCGGTGCGCACCCGGATGCGCCGCTCGCAGGCCATCAACACGTTCGGTCTCGCGCTGACGGCGACCGTGCTGATCATCGTGCTGATCACCAAGTTCACCAAGGGCGCGTGGATCGCCATCGCCGCGATGGCCGCTATCTACGCGTTGATGACCGCCATCCGCAAGCACTACGACACCGTCGCCGAGGAGCTGCGCAAGCAGGAGAAGGTGCGCACGATGCCCGCGCGCAACCACGCGATGGTGCTGGTGTCCAAACTGCACATGCCGACGCTGCGGGCGCTGTCCTACGCGAAGGCCGTGCGCCCGGACGTGCTGGAGGCCGTCACGGTCAACGTCGACGACGGCGACACCCGCAAGCTCGTCGCGGAGTGGGAGAAGGAGAACTTCAAGATCCCGCTGAAGGTGATCGAGTCGCCCTACCGCGAGATCACCCGGCCCGTTCTCGACTACGTGAAGCGCGTCAAGTCGGACAACCCGCGCGACGTTGTTACGGTGTTCATCCCCGAGTACGTCGTCGGCCACTGGTGGGAGCAGCTGCTGCACAACCAGAGCGCGTTGCGGCTCAAGGGAAGGCTGCTGTTCCAGCCGGGTGTGATGGTGACCAGTGTGCCGTGGCAGCTCGAGTCGTCGGTGAAGGTCAAGGACAAGGACGTCATCGCGCCCGGCGCTGTCCGAAGGGGACTTGACGACCGATGAGCACGACCAAGGAAGACTGGACCGGACGTGAGTTCGAGGTCGAGGTAGGGCCAGTCGCCCACGGCGGTCACTTCGTCGCACGGCACGAGGGGCGCGTTCTGTTCGTGCGTCACGCGTTGCCCGGCGAGCGCGTCGTGGTGTCGGTGTACGAGGACAACGGCGGGTCGTTCTGCCGTGCGGACGCCGTGGAGGTCCTCACGCCGTCACCGGACCGCGTGGCGCCGCCGTGCCCGTTCAGCGGACCGGGGATGTGCGGTGGCTGCGACTTCCAGCACGTGTCGTGGGACGCGCAGCGCGAGCTCAAGGCGCAGGTCGTCCGCGAGCAGCTGACGCGCCTGGCCAAGATCGACCGCGACGTCGTCGTGGAGGCGCTGCCGGGCGGCCCGCTGGAGTGGCGGACGCGGATCCGGATGGCCGTCGACCGCGACGGGAGGCCCGGTTTCCGCGGCACCCGTTCCCACGATGTGATCCCGGTCGACCACTGCGTGATCTCCCGGCCCGGCATGGTCGAGTCCGTGGCCGACAGGAAGTGGCGGGCGCAGGAGCTCACGATCGTCCAGGACGGTGACGGCAACCGTCATCTGGGTGAGGTGCGCGGCCGACACACCGTGCGACGCGCCGGGACCGGTACGGCCGTCGAGACCGCCGCCCAACGAAAGTGGCGAGTTTCCGCCGACGGGTTCTGGCAGGTCCACCCGGCGGCCGCGGACACGTTCGCGACCGTCGTGGGGGAGTGGGCCGCGGCCAGGCAGGGGCAGCGCGCGTGGGACCTCTACGGCGGCGCGGGGCTCTTCGCGTCCGTGCTCGGCCGGCAGGTCGGCGAGACCGGGTCCGTGCTGGTCGTCGAGTCGTTTCCGGGTGCCGTGGAAGACGGCAGGCGCAACCTCCGCCGCATGCCCCAGGTCGAGTTCGTGGCGGACAAGGTGGAGCGCGCCGTCACCCGCCGCCTGCCCGTGGAGGACCCGCACGTCGTCGTGCTCGACCCCCCTCGCAAGGGGGCGGGCAAGGTCGTTGTGGCTGAAGTCGCACGGCGCCGCCCCCAGCGGGTCGTCTACGTCGCCTGCGACCCCGCGGCGCTGGCTCGTGACCTGGCGGAATTCACTGCTCAGGGGTACCGGCTGAAGAACCTGCGCGCCTTCGACGCCTTCCCGATGACCCATCACGTGGAGTGCGTCGCGCTGCTCGTACCTGAGACGCCGTGACCATGCGTCTCAGTCGAGTCTCCGTAGACTGAGCCGAAGTCTTCAGGAGTGAGGTGGGCGTGGTGACCCTGCTGGAGTCCGTGCACGGACCAGCTGATCTGAAACGGATGGACGAGGCGCAGCTGTCGCAGCTGTGCGGGGAGATCCGGCGTTTCCTGGTCGACAAGGTGTCCAAGACGGGCGGGCACCTGGGCCCGAACCTGGGTGTCGTCGAGCTGACCGTGGCGCTGCACCGCGTGTTCGACTCGCCGCAGGACCCGATCGTCTTCGACACCGGTCACCAGTCGTACGTGCACAAGATCGTCACGGGCCGACGTGACGGCTTCGACCGGCTGCGCCAGCAGGGCGGCATGTCGGGCTACCCGTCGCGGTCGGAGTCCGAGCACGACGTGCAGGAGAGCTCGCACGCCTCGACGGCGCTGTCCTACGCCGACGGACTGGCGAAGGCGAAGCAGATCAACGGCGCCCACGGGCACGTGGTCGCGGTCGTCGGCGACGGAGCGCTGACCGGCGGCATGTGCTGGGAGGCGTTGAACAACATCGCGGCGGACAAGAACCGCCCGGTCGTGATCGTGGTCAACGACAACGGCCGCTCGTACTCGCCGACGATCGGTGGTCTCGCGGACCACCTGTCGTCGCTGCGCCTGCGCCCCGGCTACGAGCAGCTGCTGGAGAAGGGCAAGAGCGCGCTGCAGCAGACGCCGATCTTCGGCAAGCCGCTCTACGCCGCCCTGCACGCAGCCAAGCGCGGCATCAAGGACGCGCTGGCTCCGCAGGCGATGTTCGAGGACCTCGGCCTCAAGTACATCGGCCCGGTCGACGGCCACGACATGGCGGCGCTCGAGTCCGCTCTGCAGCGCGCGAAGTCGTTCGGCGGCCCGGTGATCGTGCACGCCGTGACCCGCAAGGGCATGGGCTTCGCGCCGGCCGAGAACCACGAGGCCGACCAGATGCACGCCACCGGCGTCATCGACCCGATCACCGGCGAGGACCTCAAGCCGTCCAGCCGCACCTGGACGCACGTGTTCTCCGACTCGCTGGTGGAGATCGGCCGCGAACGCTCCGACGTCGTGGCGATCACCGCGGCGATGCAGGGCCCGACCGGCCTGGACGCGTTCGCCAAGGCGTTCCCGGAGCGCTTCTTCGACGTCGGCATCGCCGAGCAGCACGCGCTCACCTCCGCCGCCGGGCTCGCGATCGGCGGCCTGCACCCGGTCGTGGCCGTCTACGCGACGTTCCTGAACCGGGCGTTCGACCAGCTGCTGATGGACGTGGCGCTGCACAAGCAGGGCGTCACGGTCGTGCTCGACCGCGCGGGCGTCACCGGCCCGGACGGCGCGTCGCACCACGGCATGTGGGACATGTCGATCCTCGGTGTCGTCCCCGGTGTCCACGTGGCGGCGCCGCGTGACGCCGGCACGTTGGCCGAAGAGCTGCGCGAGGCGGTGGCGATCTCCGACGCGCCGTCGGTGATCCGCTACCCCAAGGCGTCCGTCGGCGGCGACCTGCCGGCGTTGGAACGCGTGGGAACCGTCGACGTGCTCCGCCGGTCGGGCAACGACGTGCTGCTGGTGACGGTCGGCGCGCTGGGCGAGCTCGGTCTCGAAGCCGCGCAACGGCTGGAGGACCAGGGCATCGGCGTGACGGTCGTCGACCCGCGGTGGATCTACCCGATGTCCACGGACCTCGTGGAGATGGCCGCGTCGCACAAGCTCGTCGTGACCGTCGAGGACGGTGGACGGCACGGCGGCTTCGGCTCGTCGCTGGCGGCCGCGCTCCGTGACGCGGAGATCGACGTGCCGTTGCGCGACATCGCGTTGCCGCAGCAGTTCCACGACCACGGTTCGCGCGGCGAGGTGCTGGCGTTGTGCGGCATCACCGCGCAGGACGTGGCCCGCCGGGTGACGGAGTGGGCCGCCCGGCTGGAGTGCCTGCCCGTGGAAATCGACGCGCCGGCGGAGAAGTAGTTCGGTTAACCTCCCCCTCGCGCCCGCTCAGGTGGCCCGGCAGGACTTCCTCGCCAGGGTTCCGCTGTCCGGGCAGGCGCGTTGGCGCTGTAAAGGCACCAGGTTCGATTCCTGAACGCCACGACCCCGGTCGCACACGGGGGCGAGGAGCTCTGCGAGTCCTTTCCGGACTCCCGCTCCGAGCCCCGCCGGCCGGGGTCGTGGTCTGCCTGGACGGAGGTGGAGACGATGAAGCACACGTTGTTCCCGTGGGAACGGGGAGTCCGGTTCGACCGCGGAGTGCTGGTGGGCGAGGTGGAGCCCGGCCGGCACAAGTTCCCGCGTCATGTCGCGCTGCACCGCGTCGACATCCGTCCGCGCACGTTGACTCCCGCCGCGCAGGACGTGCCCACGTCCGACGGCGTGCTGGTCCGTGTGACCGTGGTCGTGCGTTGGGCCGTGTCCTCGCCGACGACGTTCGTGGTGGCGTCGGCTGGTCCTGAGGCTGAGCTCTACACGGCCGTGCAGCTGGCGTTGCGCGGTGCGGTGCTGACGCGCGCGCACTCCGCCGTCGACCCCGAGCGTGACGCGATCGCCGCCGAGGTGCTGGCCGGTGTAGCGGTTCGTGCCGCCGAGCTCGGCATCACGGTGTCCGAGGTCGCCGTTCGCGACGTCGTCATGCCCGGTGAGCTGCGCCGCGCGGCCCTGGCCGAGCTGGTGGCGGCGTCCGAGGGACGTGCGGCGCTGGAGCGGGCGCGCGGTGAGACGGCCGCGCTGCGGTCGTTGCTCAACGCGGCACGGCTGGCGGAGGAGCACCCGGCGTTGCTGGAGCTGCGCGCACTGCAGGCCGCCTCGACCGTCGTCGTGGACCGGCCCGCCCGCAGGTCCTGATCAGTCCTCGCGCAGCCAGAGCAGGGTGGTCCGCGACTCGCGCAGCCGCCAGCCGGCGGGCGTCCTGACCGCGACGCAGTCGAGCTTCAGCCCGGCGGTGCGGAAGGGCGCCTCGCCGTCGCGGAAGAAGTAGGTCACCGAGTTCGCGGACGCGGCGGCCTTGTCGCCGTCGAGCTCGACCAGCAGCCCCGCGGTCAGGTGCTGGGTGCGCACCTGCGGGTCGTCGGCGCTGCGCATCGCCGTGACGAACTCGTCCAGGCCGTCGATCTCGCCGTTGCGGGGCGACGAGATCGAGATGTCGCGGTCGAAGACGGTGTGCGCGTCGTCCCAGCGCTTCTCGTCGAGCAGGCGCGCGAGCTTGCTGAACAGGACGTTGATCTCGAGGCGGTCGGTCGCCGTCATGACGAGCTCCTAATGGTTGGTGGCGCCAACGTTGGCGCCACCAACCATACACAGCGTTGTTGGTTGCGCCAACGAATTAGGATGGCTCACGTGGAAGAGACCCCGGAACGCCTGGCGGGCAAGCCGAGCTGGCTGCTGACCCAGCTCGCGGTGCACGCGCACCGGCTGGCGTCCGAGGGGTTCGCCGAGGCGGGGGCGCGCGGGTACCACTACCGGGTGCTGGCGGCGTTGGACGAGTTCGGCCTGATGAGCCAGGCCGAGATCGGCCGCCGCTGCAACATGGACCGCAGCGACGTCGTGGCGGCGGTGTCGGAGCTGGAGCGGGAGGGCTTCGTCGACCGGGCGCAGGACCCGCGCGACCGCCGGCGCAACACCGTGACGCTCACCGAGCAGGGCAGGACGCAGCTGCGCCGCCTCGACCGGGCGCTCGACCAGGCCCAGGACCACCTGCTCGGACCGCTGGACGAGCAGGACCGGCGGACCCTCACCCGCCTGTTGGGCGTGCTGCTCACCCACCACCAGCGCGCGTAGGACCGACAGGCCGCGTGAAGGTGCCGTTAAGCGTCATCTCAGGTCGATGTGGCACCTTGGTGGCGTGCGGATTCTGGTTGTCGAGGACGAGGCACCTCTGGCCGACGCGATCGCTCGCGGCCTGAGGCGTGAGGGCATGGCCGTGGACGTCGCCTACGACGGCGAGACCGGGCACGAGAAGTCGACCGTCACGCGGTACGACGTGGTCGTGCTCGACCGCGACCTTCCAGGCATGTCCGGCGACGAGCTGTGCAAGGAGATCCTCAGCTCCGGCGCACTCACCAGGGTCATGATGCTGACGGCCAGCGGGTCCATCGAGGACCGCGTGTCCGGCCTGTCGCTCGGCGCCGACGACTACCTCGCGAAGCCGTTCGCGTTCCCCGAGCTGGTCGCGCGCGTGCGGGCGCTGGCCCGGCGCGCGACCCCCGCGACCCCGCCCGTGCTGTCCGCCCAGGACGTCGAGCTGGACCCGGCGCGGCGCACCGTGTCGCGCGGCGGGCAGCCGATCGAGCTGACGCGCAAGGAGTTCGGCGTCCTCGAGGTGCTGCTCGCGGCCAAGGGATCGGTCGTCAGCAGCGAGGAGCTGCTCGAGCGCGTGTGGGACGAGAACGCCGACCCGTTCACCACGACCGTGCGCGTCACGGTCATGACGTTGCGCAAGAAGCTCGGGGAACCGGGCATCATCGACACCGTCGTGGGCTCCGGTTACCGGGTGCCGAGTGCTTCGAACGGATCTGCTGAGGACTGACATGCGCCGGCGCGGGCCAGGACTGCGTCTCCGGATCACCCTGCTCACCACCGCGCTGGTCGCGGTGGTGAGCGCTGTTCTGCTGCTCCTCGGGTGGACGCTGGTCGGGAGGGTGTTCGACTCCTCGCCGTCGTTCCCCTCGGACACCCAGGTCACGGTGGACGGCGTGACCGTCACCGTGAAGACGCTGACCGACACGTTGACCGTGGCCGCACGCCAGGACTTGCTACGCGCAGGTCTCATCGCGTTCGCGTGCATGGTGGTGGCTGCGGCCGTACTGGCGTGGACGTTCACCGGCCGTGTGTTGAAACCGCTGCACGATGTCACGGGTGCCGCGCGTCAGTTGTCCGCGGAGTCGCTCGGGTCGAGGTTGCGCCTGGAAGGACCGCGGGACGAGGTCGCGGAGCTCGCGGACACCTTCGACGCGATGCTCGACCGTCTGGAAGCCGCGTTCGACTCGCAACGCCGGTTCGTGGCGAACGCGTCGCACGAACTGCGCACCCCTCTCTCGGTCGTGCGCACAGAGCTGGACGTGACTCTCTCCGATCCTGACGCCGACGTCGAAGAGTTGAGGCGCATGGCCGGTGTCGTTCGCACGGCGGGGGAGCGTGCCGAGCAGTTGGTGTCGGCACTGCTGCTGCTCGCGCGCACGGACGGTGTGGGTCTCGCGGTGCGTGAGCCGGTCGACCTGTCCACGGTTGTCGAGTCCGCGTGGAAGGCCGTGCGCGCGGAAGCCGAGGCGCGCAACCTGCGCACGGTGTTCCGGTGCGTGCCGGCGCTCGCCATCGGAGATCCGGCCCTGCTGGAGCGCATCGCGGGCAACCTGCTCGAGAACGCCGTGCGCCACAACCACGTCGGCGGGTGGATCGAGACCGCGGTGGAGACCGGCTCGCAGTGGTCGGTGCTGCGGGTGTCGTCGTCCGGTCAGCTGATCCCGCCGGACCGCGTCGAGGAGCTGTTCGAGCCGTTCCGCCGCGGGGTCAAGGACCGCACCTCGCAGTCCGGCACGGGTCTGGGCTTGTCGATCGTGCGTGCCGCGGTGGCCGCGCACGGCGGGTTTGCGCAGGCAGTGGCCGTGCCGACCGGTGGTTTGTCGGTCACCGTGCACCTGCCGGTGGCCCCTCGCTGACCCCGGATACAAGATCTTTGGCGTGGCCCCGGTCACACTATGCGTCGATCTTGGCGGGTTTGAGCCATCCGTATGGCGTCTGACCTGCGCTTACATGTCAGGTGACCCCCGATTTGGATCTCAGTGGGCCGCCGTGTAAATTTCTCTCTGCCAGCGCGGAACGGGCCGGAAAACACCGGAACGGAGCGCGGCGAAAGACTTCTAAGCCTGACACAGCCCCGGAAGTGACTCTCCTCGGAGATGAGCTGCGGTGAGCGCGTGTTCTTTGAGAACTCAACAGCGTGCCGAAACACAGCCAGTAGTATGAATACTCCTCGTCAGGAGTATTCCTTTGAGTAGTTTTACCAGATTGCCAGACAGATTCCGTCTGGCCGATCAAACACAATCCTTATTGGAG
>NZ_JBHYGW010000039.1:0-62634 GCF_042738015.1 Lentzea sp. NPDC059081 | reverse complement strand
CAGGCGTGCCATCAACCCGCCGGTGGCGCGGAGGCCCCCGATCAGATTGCCGGGGGTCTGGGGGCAGCGCCCCCAGGTGGAAGCACGCAACCGCAACCACCCCGCCCGCAAAAGGGGAACGCCACGCAACCAGGGAAACTCAACCTCAATCACAACAAAAGCAAAGGGCCCCCGGGAAACCCCCAGAGGCCCAAAGCCACCAGCCACCTACTTGGACTCATCCTCCGAGTCCTTAGGAAGCTCAACATCCTCAACCGGCTTCCCATCCTTGACCGGAGCCGGCATCAACCCCTCCAACGCCGCCCCGGCAATCCGCCGAAACGCCCGCCGAGGCCGAGCCCGCTCCAACACCGCGACCTCCAGCTTCGCAGCGGGCAACAACTCAGAAGACCCAGCAGCAGTAGAGGGAGACCCAGCCGACAAGGCCTTCACCGCGACGGAGAACGCCTCCCCCAACGGCAGAGCCTCCGCGAAAGCCTCCTTCAACGCCGTGTTGGCGGCGTCCACGGTGCCGCCCATCACGATGTACTGGGGCTCGTCCACGATGGACCCGTCGTAGGTCAACCGGTACAGGGTGTCCGAAGCGGCCGAGTCGCCGACCTCGGCCACGCAGATCTCCACCTCGAAGGGCTTGATCTGCTCGGTGAAGTAGGTGCCCAGGGTGGTGGCGTAGACGTTGGCGAGCGAGCGGGACGTCACGTCGCGCGGGTCGTTCTGGTACCCGCGCACGTCGGCGAACCGGATGCCCGCCTGCCGCAGGTTCTCGAACTCGCTGTACCGGCCGACGGCCGCGAAGCCGATGCGGTCGTAGATCTCCGAGACCTTGTGCAGCGTGCTCGAGGGGTTCTCCGCGACGAACAGAATGCCGTCCGCGTACTTCAGCACGATGACGCTGCGACCCCTGGCGATGCCCTTGCGGGCGTACTCCGAGCGGTCGCGCATCACCTGCTCTGCCGATGCGTACAGCGGCATCGTCATGGGTGGTGCTCCTGACGTCGAACCGGTGGGGGACTCAGCCCGCGGGGCGGGACCTGCGGCCTTCGACGACCGCGTCGGCGATCGTCTGGACCTGGGACTCGGGCACCTCGACGGCGCCGTCGACACCGTTGATCGTGACCACTACCGGGTAGAGGCGGCGGACCGGGTCCGGGCCGCCCGTCGCCGAGTCGTCGTCCGCCGCGTCGTACAGCGCCTCGACGACCGCGCGGATGGCGGTCTCGACGTCCGCGTCCGGGTCGTAGAGCTTCTTGAGCGCCGACTTCGCGAAGAGCGAGCCCGAGCCGACGGCCTGGTAGCCCTGCGACTCCTCGTACCGGCCACCGGTGACGTCGTAGGACACGATGCGACCCGCCCGCTCGGGGTCGGCCGCGGTCGTGTCGTACCCGGCGAACAGGGGCACCACGGCGAGGCCGGCCATGGCCGCGTCGAGGTTGCCCCTGATCATGGCCGAGAGGCGGTTCGCCTTGCCGTCGAGCGACAGCGGCACGCCCTCGATCTTCTCGTAGTGCCGCAGGTCGACCGCGAACAGCCGCACGATCTCGATCGCGATGCCCGCGGTCCCCGCGATGCCGACGGCCGAGTGGTCGTCGGTCACGAAGACCTTCTTCATGTCGCGCTGCGCGATGACGTTGCCCATGGTCGCGCGCCGGTCACCGGCGATGACGACGCCGCCCTTGTACGTGGCGGCGACGATCGTCGTCCCGTGCGGGGCCTGGACGGTCCCCTCGGGGAGCTTGCGCCCGCCGGGCAGCATCTCGGGTGCCTGGGCACGCAGGAAGTCGACGAACGACGACGAGCCCGGCGTGAGGTACGCCGCCGGCAGCGCCGCGGCCGGGTAACGCCCGGTCGAGCTGTTGTCCATGTGTTGGTTGTTCTCCCGTCCCCGAGTTGGTCAACAGGCCCCCACAGGCCTACTGACCACCCTTCTGCACGTATGCGCGGACGAAGTCCTCCGCGTTCTCCTCGAGCACGTCGTCGATCTCGTCGAGGATCGCGTCCACGTCCTCGCCGAGCTTCTCGCGGCGTTCCTGACCGGCTCCGGCAGCACCGTCCGCGCCGTCGTCGCCGTCGCCACCGCCCTGGCGCTGCTTCTGTTCCTGGGACATCTCGGCCTCCCACTGACTCGCCTGACAAGAACACTACCCAGCGGCACCGACAAAAACCCTGAGCCACTCGGGTAGACGATCACCCGCGGGTCAGTGCGTCCACCAGTTGCTCGGCGGTGTCAGATGCCTCCAGCAACGCTCCGACGTGCGCTTTCGTTCCCCGGAGGGGTTCGAGCGTCGGAATCCGCACGAGTGACTCGCGACCGAGGTCGAAGATCACCGAGTCCCACGAGGCGGCCGCGACCGCGGACGGGTAGCGCTCCAGGCACCGGCCGCGGAAGTACGCGCGCGTGTCCTCGGGCGGCGTGGTGATGGCCGCGATGACCTCCTCCTCGCTGACCAGGCGCTTCATCGAGCCGCGCGCGACCAGGCGGTTGTAGAGGCCCTTGTCGAGGCGCACGTCGGAGTACTGCAGGTCGACGAGGTTGAGCCGCGCCGAACCCCACGCGAGGCCGTCGCGCTGCCGGTAGCCCTCGAGCAGCCGCAGCTTGGCGACCCAGTCGAGCCGGTCGGCGCACAGCGCCGGGTCCTGGGCCAGGTCGTTGAGCACCTCGCCCCAGACGCGCAGCACGTCGCGGTCGCCGACGCCCTCCTTCTCCACGAAGGCGGTGGCCCGCTCGTGGTAGGCGAACTGCAGGTCGAGGCCGGTGAACTTGCGCCCGCCGGTGAGCTCGACCTTGGTCTTGAGCGTCGGGTCGTGGCTGATGTGGTGCACCGCGCGCACCGGGTCGACCAGGCGCAGGTCGTCGAACCGCTGCCCGGCCTCGATCATGTCGAGCACCAGCGAGGTGGTGCCGACCTTGAGGTACGTGGAGTACTCGGCGAGGTTGGCGTCGCCGATGATGACGTGCAGGCGGCGGTACTTGTCCGCGTCGGCGTGCGGTTCGTCGCGGGTGTTGATGATGCCGCGCTTGAGCGTCGTCTCGAGGCCGACCTCGACCTCGATGTAGTCGGCGCGCTGCGACAGCTGGTAGCCGGCCTCCTCGCCGGACGGGCCGAGGCCCACGCGTCCGGACCCGGTGATGACCTGGCGCGACACGAAGAACGGCGTGAGGCCGGCGATGACGGCCGTGAACGGCGTCGACCGCTGCATCAGGTAGTTCTCGTGCGTGCCGTACGACGCGCCCTTGCCGTCGACGTTGTTCTTGTAGAGCTGCAACCGGGGCTGGCCGGGCACTGTGGCGGCCTTCAGCGCGGCCTCCTCCATCACCCGCTCCCCCGCCTTGTCCCAGATCACGGCGTCACGCGCGTTGGTGACCTCGGGAGCCGAGTACTCGGGGTGCGCGTGGTCGACGTAGAGCCGCGCGCCGTTGGTGAGGATGACGTTGGCCGCGCCGAGGTCCTCGACGTCGGAGTCGGCGGGGTGGCCGCCGGGGCTGCCCAGGTCGAACCCGCGCGCGTCGCGCAGCGGTGACTCCACCTCGTAGTCCCACCGGGCCCGCCGGGCGCGCGGTATGTCCGCCGCCGCCGCGTACGCGAGCACCACCTGTGTCGAAGTGAGCACCGGGTTCGCGGTCGCGTCGCCCGGCACCGCGATGCCGTACTCGACCTCGGTTCCCATGATCCGCCGCATACGCCACACCTTATGACCTGAACCCGCCAACAGCGTGAGGGGAGCTTCGCGTTGAAACTCCCCTCACCCTATTCACCCGGATGCCAATCCTGCTGCAGGTCGAATCCTGGAAGCGCCCCGCGACGGCCCGAAAGCGGCGACGACAGCGAGCGCGACGACCGCCAGCCCGCCGATGACCAGCGGAAACACCACCGAAGCCGCGGGCAGCACCAGCGGGATCCCGATGGACAGGATCGCGAGCACCGCGTACCCGAACCCGAGCGCGCCACCGCCGAGCACCCCGACGAGGGCCAGCATGACCGCCTCGGCGATGACCCCGCCCTGCAGCCCGCCTTGAGTGACGCCCAAGGCGCGGCGCAGCGCGAGCTCCTTGCGGCGTTCCTGGACGGAGATCGTGAGCGCCGTGCCGATGCCCGTCACGGCGACCGCCACGGACAGCCCGAGCAGCACCATCATCAGCACGGTGCCGAGGTGCATGTACCGGTCGGCCTCGGCGCGTTCGTCGGCGTCGGTGCGCACGATGACCGTCGGGTTGTCCGGCAGCGCGGCCTGCAGCCCGGCCCGGAACTGGGCGGGGTCCTTCCCCGGTTGCAACGCGACCAGCACCTTCTCCGGCGGTCCCGACGTGAGGCCGCCGAGGACCGGCGTGTAGCCGGTGAGCGTGCCGGGCACCGTTCCGACGACCTTGTACTGCCTGCCGTCGCTTTCGACGAAGGGCTTGTCGTCCCATTGCGACGGCACCAGGGCGGTGCCGTCGGCGAGCTGCTCGGCGCCGGACACGTTCTGCGCCTTCAGCCAGTTCCGGAACTCCGCGGGGTCGACGCCCGCCCCGTTCTCGGCCTTGTGCAGCACGACGCTCGCGGCCACGCCGTCCTGCGCGGGGATCGGGGGCAGTGCCCGTTCGCCCGCGTCCACGACCGTGGCGTCCGGGCGTTCCTCGTTGGCGAACGAGTACGTCAGCTCCTGCGCCGTGCCGAGCAGGACCAGGAAGAACGTCACCATCGAGCTGGCCAGCAGCAACGGCAACGCCACCGACGCCGAGCGCTGCGGCATCCTGCGCACCTCCGCGCCGGCGAGCTTCCAATGCGTGCCGCCGATCCTGCCGAACAGCCGCGCGATGAACGGCACGGTGACCGGGCCGAGGATCCAGAACAGGCCCGCCACCGCGGCGATCGCGGAGAACGTCACGGCGAGCGGCGCCGCTGACGTGCCCTTGGCCGCGATGGCACCCAACGCGAGAACCGCGGCACCACCGGTGAACAGAAGACCGAACACGAGCCGAAGACGACGCACGGACCGAGTCGGCACCTCGCTCTCGGCGTCACGCAACGCGGCGAGGGGTGACACGCGCGCGGCGTTGATCGCGGGACGGACAGCGGCCACGACCGACAGCACCGCGGCGACGACGACTCCGAGGATCACGTACCCGAGCGACGGCAACAGCTGCGGGCTGAGCTCGACCGCGCCGAAGAGCACGGAGATCCCGGTGACGTCGAATGTCCTGGCAAGCACCCACGCCATCGGGCCGCCGAGCAACGCCCCGCCGATGCCCGCGGCGGCACCCGTCAGCAACGCCTCGAACAGGCTCCTGCGCACCAACGGCCCGCGCTGGGCGCCGATGCACCGCAGCAACGCCGTCTGGCGCTGACGTTGCGCATAGACCGCACGGAACGTGGCAGCGGCGACGAACACCGCGGTCGCCAGCGCGAGAATGCTGAACGGCAGCAGCACGAACGTGAGGTCGTCACCGACCTTGTCGGCGTCCGGGTCCGGGTCCCACACGACGTAGGACGCACCGGCGGCGGTCTTCACCGCGTCCCGGGCACCGCCGATCACCCAGATCTGCTTGGTCACCAGCTGCGGGTCGAGCTTGCGCGCGAGGTCGGGACCGGCGACCAGGATCGGCCGCGAGTCGACGCCGCCCCGCTTCAGCACACCGCTGACGGTGACCTCGAACGGCTTGCCGTCGGCAGCGGCGAGCGACACCTTGTCACCAGGCTTGAGACCGCGCTCGTAAGCGGTGATCTTGTCGACGGCGACCTCGCCGCCGGCGGCGGGCTGCCTGCCCTCGGCCAGCGGCCAGCGCACCAGGTCCGGCTGCTGGACGTTCACCTCGGCCCGGTTCTGCCCTGCTCGCCCGGAGCTGTCGAGCAGGTCGGCCCGCGCGATCTGGACCGGCACCGCCCTGCCCACCGCGGACAGCCTGGCGACCACCGCGTCGTCGAGCTTCGGGCTGTTCGCCTCCGGCGTGTCGTCGTCGAAGGGCTGCGGCTTCACCTCCACGACGTGCCCCACGGACGACGGGGTGAGCGGCGCGCCCTCGTCGACCGACCGGCTGAGCGCGTCGCTCAGCACCAGGGCGGCCAGCAGGCAGGCCACGCCGACGACGAGCGCGACGCCGGGCAGCAGCGCGCGGCCCGGCCGGGCGCGGAACTCGGCGACGCCGAGCCGCAGGGAAGTGGACACGGATCCTCCTCGGTGACGTCTGACGGTCACGAAGGTAGGAAGGAAGGCGATCAGCGGGCGTCGGACTGCGGTAGCAGCCTGACGTACGACCACAGGAGGACACGGGGATGATCAACCTCTACGACGAGGCCGCGAACGTGATCGGGGAGGTCACGCGCGAGCGGATGCGCGCCGAGAACCTCTGGCACGGCTGCGTCCTCACCCTGGTGCACTCGGTCGACGGCGAACGGGTCTACGTCCACCGCCGCACCGACACCAAGGACATCTTCCCCGGCCTCTACGACTACGCGGCCGGCGGCGTGATCGACGCGGGCGAGACCCCGGACGTGGCCGCCGTCCGCGAGCTGCGCGAGGAGCTCGGCGTCGAGTCGCCCCTGGAGTTCCTGTTCAAGACGACCTACGTCGACGAGCACACCCGCTACCACGCGTGGATCTACGAGACGTGGTGCGACGGCCCGTTCACCCACCAGCCGGAGGAGGTCGCCTGGGGCGGGTGGATGGACCTGGCCGAGCTGCGCGGCAGGATCGAGGACCCCGGCTGGCCGCTGGTGCCGGACGGCCGCGCGATCGGCAGGGAGTGGATCAGCCGCTTCGGGTGAACCCGTGGCTGCGCTCCACCTTGGCGATGTGCAGGGTGTAGCTCTCGTACCACGCGTCGCGCCCGCGCTGTTGTGCCGCACGGTGTTCGGCGTTGGACCGCCACTGCTTCAGCGCCTCGGCGTCGCGGAAGTAGCCGACCGTGATGCCGAGGCCGCCGGGGGTCTGCGCGTGGTCCATCCCCAGGTAGCCGGGGATGTCCCTGACGAGCTCCTCCATGCGCGCGTTGGTCTCACGGTAGCCGGTCTGCTCCTGAGTCCGCACGGTGGTGAAGACAGCGGCGTAGTAAGGGGGTTCGAAAGCCGGCATCGGCACGTCGCTCACGCCCGGACCATAGGCTAGTTCCAGCTCAGACCCGAACGGATTTTCCAGTACTCGTCGGCGGGCTCGGAGAGGTCCGGCAGGTCGACGTCGATCCGCAACGCGTCCACATTGGACCGCAGCTGCCCAGGACTCGCCGCACCGGACAGCACGACGTCCACCCACGGCTGCCGAACGATCGCCGCCAGCGCCACCGCGTCCGGACCGACGCCGAGCGCTTCGGCCTGTGCCGCAACCGCTTGCGGAGGCTCCACGACGAGCCGGCCGTTGGCCACGCCCTCCTTGACGATCACCCGCAGCCCCGCGTCGTGCGCCTCCCGCAACGCGTCGCCGGCCGAGGTCTCCAGCAGGTTCCAGGTGGACTGGACCGACTGGAACACGCCGAGGTCGAGCGCCTTGCGGATCGCGTCGGCCTGCTTCGGCCCCGACGTCGAGAAGCCCAGCGGGACACCGGTCGCGACCATCGCGTCCCGCAGCGCCGCGTCCTCGAACAGCGGGCTGTCGGCCGTCAGCGAGTGCACCTGGTAGAGGTCGACGCGCGGCAGCAGGGCGGTGGTCTCCTGCCACTGCCGGGTGAACCGGGCCAGCGAGTGCTCCTTGACCTCGTGCACCTCGGCGTCGGGCCGCCAGTCCGCGGTGTAGGCGTAACCCCACTTGCTGGAGACCGTGACGTCGTCGTGGCCCGGCAGCCAGGACGCCAGGAAGTCCTCCGACAGCCCGTACGAACGGGCCGCGTCGACCCAGCGGATGCCCAGCTCGTAGGCGGTGTCGAGGACGAGGTGGCACTGCGCGCGCATCGACTCGACGTCGCGCACCGGGGGCAACGCGTCCTCGCGGCCGAGGTTGATGTAGGCGGGACGACCGAGCGACGCCAGTCCGAGCGCGAGTTGTGCCATGCCGACCAAGGTAAACGGCGGCCCCCCAGGACCGCCGTTCACGTGACCCGGATCAACCGGACGAGGTCAGAAGTCGTCGGCGGTCCGGAGGTGGTTGCGCACCCACTTGCCGGATTCCTTCAGCCGGCTCTCCCCCGCGAAGCTGCTGCCGGAGCACGTGCCGCTGGTGAACACGGCACCCGTGCGGTGGTCGTCGGAGAAGTTCCAGTTCGTCCAGGAGATCTTGGCCTCCTTCATGAAGGCGATGAACTTGTTCGCCATGGTGAAGTCGTTCGGACCGTCACCGGAGGCCTCCTGCGACCCGAACTCGGTGACGAAGACCGGCACCTGGCTCGAGACCGTCCGCAACGCGTCGAGGTAGGAGTCGCGGTGGTCCTTCGCGTAGAAGTGGAACGTGTACATCAGGTTCGACGCGTTGACCTTGTTGCGACTCACCTCGGTGACGTCCCGGCCGTCGGACAGGCCGAACGTCGACCAGCCGTGCGTGCCCACGAGCACGAGGCTGTCCGGGTCCTCCGCGCGGATCGTCGGGATGACGGCCTCCGCGTAGGACTTCACCCGCGACCACGTGACGCCGTTGGGCTCGTTCGCGATGTCGTAGATGATGTTCGTCTTGTCCTTGTGGCGCTGGGCGATCTCCTTGAAGAACGTCTTCGCGCGCTCCGTGTTGTGGTTCGGGTCGCCCGGCGAGAGCTGGTGCCAGTCGACCAGCGCGTACAGGCCGCGCTTGGTCGCCTCCTCGATGTAGCCGTGCACAAGGTCGGTGAACTTCCGGGGGTTCGACTCATAGCCGCCCTCCTGCACGTACATCGAGATGCGCAGGACGTCAGCCTTCCAGTCGCTCGCGAGCGCGTCCAGCGACGCGGTCTTCACGCACTGTGAATACCACTGGATGCCGTGCGTGCTCATGCCGCGCAGCTGGATCTGCTTGCCGTTCTGGTTGCACAGCTTGACGCCGCACACCTTGAGCTGGCCGTTCACCGCCGCGGGCGACCCAGGGGGCAGCGCGGCGGCGGAGACGTCACCCGCAGGCGCCGCGGCGACGGAACTGCTCGCCATCACACCGGTCAACGGGAGCACGACTGCCGCGGCGAGTGCCACCGCAGACTTCTGCCAGGCCATTCAGCGTCTCCTCTCGGACTGCCGGCGGCGGATTAGTTAGGTAAGTTTCCTTACCTATTAAAGGTATAGACGACCATAAAGCGGACTTCCTGCCGAGTCAAGCGTCCCGTCGCAGGAGAGTCACCGCACCGGCACCGAGGGTCACGACGGCGTACCCGAGCAGGACCACGACCGCGGCCACCGGGCTCAGCGGTGGGTCCTCGACGACCCCGGCGACCTCCCACACCAGGTAGGGCACCATCACGGCCGACGCGTCGACGTTCCACGGTTCCGGCAGCATCGGCGTGACGGCCGGGATCCCCCACAGCAGCACGCCCACCACCACGACCGTCACGGCCGTCGACCGCACCGCGAGCCCCACGCCGAGCCCGGTCAGTCCCGTCACCAGGATCGACAGAACGGCCGCTCCCGCCCACGGCAGCACGTCGCCCAGCCCGTCCCACGGCGCGATCGGCGGCGGCCGGTCCCCCATGATCAGCCGGCTGGACCCGGTGCTCAGTGCGAGCGCGACGGTGCCGAGCACGACGGCCGCGGTGGCGACGAGCGCGGTTTTGGCCAGCAGCAAGCGTTTCCGGTCCGGGACGGCGGTCAGCGCGGCGAGCCGCGGATCGGACGTGGCCACCAGGGCGCCGAGCGCGGCGACGAGGAACTCCACGACCGGGGTGATCACCACGCTGGAGTCGGCGGAGGCGAACTTCGCCTGGTCGGCGGCCGGTGAGGTGTCGTAGTCCTGCACGATCAGGAACGAGATCGTCGCGCCGAACACGAGGATCAGGCCGATGGCCAGCATGATGCCGTAGGGCGCGCGGACGGTCCGCAGCTTGAGCCACTCGGCGGTGAGCGCGTGCGTCACAGTCCCCTCCCCGAGATGAGCTCCAGGTACGCATCCTCGAGCGATCCCTTCTCCGTCAACGACCTGATGGACGTCTCCGCGACAAGCCGTCCTCTTGCGACGATCACGACGTGGTCGGCGGTCAGCGCCATCTCGCTCATCAGGTGGCTGGAGACGAACACCGTGCGGCCCTCGGCAGCGAGGCCGCGCATGAGGTCCCGGATCCAGCGCACGCCCTCGGGGTCGAGGCCGTTGACCGGTTCGTCGAACATCAGCACCTCCGGGTCGCCGAGCAACGCGGCCGCGACGCCGAGCCGTTGCCTCATGCCGAGCGACAACGCGCGGATCCGCTTGTGCCGCACGCCTCCCAGGCCGACCCGCTCGATCAGCTCCACGGCGCGCGCGTCGCCGATCCCGTTGCTCGCGGCGATCCAGCGCAGGTGGTCGAGCGCCTTGCGGCCGTGGTGCACGGCGGCCGGGTCGAGCAGCACGCCGACGTGCCGCAGCGGGTGGTCGAGGTCCTGGTAGCGCCGTCCGCCGACGAGCGCCTCGCCGCCGCTGGGCCGGTCCAGCCCGAGGACCATGCGCATGGTCGTGGACTTGCCGGCGCCGTTCGGGCCGAGGAAGCCCGTCACCAGTCCGGGGTGGACGGTGAACGACAGGTCGTCGACGGCCGTCGTGCCGCCGTACCTCTTCGTCAGGTTCCGCACTTCGATCATGGCTGCCAGCGTCGGGGTTCGGGGTCCCGCGGCGGATCGGCCCGTGCTCCGATCCCGGGAATCGGACCGTGGTCCGAGGCGTCCTGGCCACGCGGTCGTTACGGTCGGCTCCGTGATCACACGACTGCACCTCTACCTGGTGGACGCGGCCGCCGCGGTGGTGATCGGCGTGCTCGTGGGCTACGCGATGGTGGAGCACCAGGAGAAGCCCTGGTGGCTCGTCGTTCCCGGCACCCTGCTGGTCGCGGCGCCCGTCGCGGTCCGCCGCCTCTGGCCGGTGTCCTCCCTCGTGATCACCACCGCCGCCACGGCCGCGGTGGTGATCGGTCAGGTGCTGCCGCTGGAAGCCCTGGGCGCGCCGATGGGAGCCGTGTGCTTCGCGCTCTACACCGTCGCGGCCGAGCGCCCGCGCACGTGGTCGCTCGCCGGGCTCGTGATCTCCGTGGCCCTCATCTCCGCCGTCACCGGCGCCGAACCGGAGAACATCGTGGTCGTCATCGCCGCCCTCGGTGCCGTGTGGGCCATCGGCTACACGACCCGGCTGCGGCGGTCGTTCCTCGATCGCGAGGCGTCCCAGCGGGCCGAGCAGGCGCTGGCCGGCGAACGCCTGCGCATCGCCCGCGAGCTGCACGACGTGGTGGCGCACAACCTGTCCCTGATCGCGGTGCAGGCGGCCAACGCCGCACACGTGCGCTCACCCGAGCACGCCTACGAGGCGCTGACCGTGATCTCCGAGACCAGCAGGTCGGCGCTGACCGAGATGCGCGGCCTGCTGGGCGTCCTGCGCTCGGACGCCGACCTCGCCCCCTCCCCCGGCCTCGACGGCCTCTCCGACCTGGCCGACCGCGCGTCGCTGGCGGGCGTGCGCATCACGCTGGACGTGCGGGGCGAGTCCGTCGTGCCGGAAGGGATCGGGCTGTCGGTGTACCGGATCGTGCAGGAGGCGCTGACGAACGTGGTGAAGCACGCGGCACCGACGTCGTGCACGGTGCTGGTGGACGTGACGCCGTCGTCAGTGCGCGTGGAAGTGACCGACGACGGACCCGGCGTGAAGGAACTCGGCGTGGGACACGGCTTGGTCGGCATGCGCGAACGCGTGGCGGTCTACGGCGGCACGTTCAGCGCCGGACCAGGCCCCGGCGGCGGTTTCCGGGTCGTGGCGGAGCTGCCGCACCGATGACGAGCGTGCTGATCGTCGACGACCAGGCGTTGCTGCGCGCCAGCTTCCGCCTGCTGGTCGACAACGAACCGGACCTGCACGTGGTCGGCGAGGCCGGCACCGGCGCCGAGGCCGTCGCGCTGGCGTCGTCGCTGCGGCCCGACGTCGTGCTGATGGACATCCGCATGCCGGAGATGGACGGCATCGAGGCCACACGCCTCCTGGACGGCCCACGCGTGCTCGTGCTGACGACGTTCGACCTCGACGAGTACGTGTTCGGCGCGTTGCGGGCGGGCGCCTCTGGTTTCCTGCTGAAGGACACCCCGCCCGCCGAGCTGCTGGCCGCGATCCGGGTGGTGGCGTCGGGCGAGTCGCTGCTGTCGCCGTCCGTCACCCGGCGGCTGATCGCGGAGTTCGTGCGACCGTCGTCGCCGACCGTCAAGGGCCTGGAGCGGTTGACCGAACGGGAGAAGGAGGTGCTCTCGCTGGTCGCGCGCGGGTTGTCCAACGCGGAGATCATGGCCGCGTTGCACGTCAGCGCCGGCACGGTGAAGACGCACATCGGGAACCTGCTGGCGAAGCTGCACGCGCGCGACCGGGCGCAGCTGGTGATCGCGGCCTACGAGTCGGGGCTCGTCTAGATGACGGCGTCGCGCAGGAGGTGCCCGGCCGCGTCGTAGGCCCGGATCCGCACCGCGGTGATCACCCCGGGGAGGGCGCAGACGAAGACCTCCCCGTGCAGTTCGGCCTTGAAGACCTCGCCGCCCGGCAGCACGAACTCGAGCACGGCCACCTCGGTGGCGACGCGCCCCACCTCGAGGCTCCCGCCGTCCCAGACCAGACCCGTGCGACCCGCGACGTAGCGGGTGCCGGGCGCGCCGGCCTCGCCCTTCGAGACGGCAAACCCGTCGCCGTGGACGGTGCAGACGATCATCTGGCCAGTGGTGACGCCCGCCTCCACGACGAAGTCCCGCACCCGCTGACGCGTCCCGAGCACGTATCCGGGCGGCCGCTCACAGCTGCGGTCGGCCATGACCCGCATCGACTCGGCCGACAGCGGTACCGGTCTTCCCGGGACGGAGACCGGGTCCGCCGTGTCGCCGGCGTAGGCCAGCGCGGTGACGAGCCCCAGTGCTCCCAGCACGTGCCAAGTCCGCCTCATGTTTCCCCCCGAACGGGATTCTAGGCAGGCGGGCACGACCGCCGGGTGGAAACGCGAACCGCCCCGGCCGAAACGACCGGGGCGGTTGCCGTTCGAGCGGTCCTACAGGTACGTGCCGGTGTTCGTGGCCGTGTCGATCGCGCGGCCGGCGTCCTGGTTCTTCCCGGTGACGAGCGTGCGGATGTAGACGATCCGCTCGCCCTTCTTGCCCGAGATGCGCGCCCAGTCGTCCGGGTTCGTCGTGTTCGGCAGGTCCTCGTTCTCGGCGAACTCGTCGAGGATGGCCGCCTGCAGGTGCCGGACCGAGAGGCCGGGCTGCTTGGTGTCGAGCAGCGACTTGATCGCCGCCTTCTTGGCCCTGTCGACGATGTTCTGGATCATGGCGCCGGAGTTGAAGTCCCGGAAGTACAGGACCTCCTTGTCACCGTTGGCGTAGGTGACCTCCAGGAACCGGTTGTCCTCGGACTCCTCGTACATGCGCTCCACGGTGTGCTGCACCATGCCCTCGATGCAGGCCTTCGGGTCCCCGCCGAACTCGGCGAGGTCGTCGGCGTGCAGCGGGAGGTTGGGCGTCAGGTACTTGTTGAAGATGTCCTTCGCGCCCTCGGCGTCCGGTCGCTCGATCTTGATCTTCACGTCGAGTCGGCCGGGGCGGAGGATCGCCGGGTCGATCATGTCCTCGCGGTTGGAGGCGCCGATGACGATAACGTTCTCCAGGCCCTCGACGCCGTCGATCTCGGCGAGGAGCTGGGGCACGATCGTCGTCTCGACGTCGGACGACACACCGGAGCCACGGGTGCGGAAGATCGAGTCCATCTCGTCGAAGAACACGATCACCGGGGTGCCGTCGGACGCCTTCTCGCGAGCCCGCTGGAAGATCAGGCGGATGTGCCGCTCGGTCTCACCGACGAACTTGTTGAGGAGCTCGGGGCCCTTGATGTTGAGGAAGTACGACTTCGCCTGCTTGTCGGTCTCGCCGCGGATCTCCCGCACCTTCTTGGCCAGCGAGTTCGCCACCGCCTTGGCGATGAGCGTCTTGCCGCAGCCGGGAGGGCCGTAGAGCAGGACGCCCTTGGGCGGGCGCAGCTCGTACTCGCGGAAGAGGTCGGCGTGCAGGAACGGCAGCTCCACGGCGTCGCGGATCTGCTCGATCTGCCGGGAGAGGCCACCGATGTCGTTGTAGTCGATGTCCGGGACCTCCTCGAGCACGAGGTCCTCGACCTCGGCCTTGGGGACCCGCTCGTAGGCGAAGCCCGCCTTCGAGTCGACCAGCAACGAGTCGCCGGGCTTGAGCGGCGAGTCGAGCAGCGGCTGGGCGAGCCAGACCACCCTCTCCTCGTCCGCGTGGCCGACGACCAGCGCGCGGGCGATCAGGTCCTCGCCCTCGTCGGGGAGCACCTCCCGCAGCGCGCAGACCTCACCGGAGCGCTCGAACCCGCCGGCCTCGACCACGGTCAGCGCCTCGTTGAGGCGGACGGACTGGCCGAAGGACAGCTTCTCCGGTTCGACCGCGGGGGACACGGCCACGCGCATCCTCCGGCCGGACGTGAAGACGTCCACCGTCCCGTCGTCGAAACGCGCCATGAAGACGCCGTACCCGCTGGGCGGCTGCGCCAGCCGGTCGACTTCCTCACGCAACGCGAGCAGCTGGCTTCGTGCTTCGCGGAGGGTGTCTATGAGCTTCGTGTTTCGCTCGGTCAGCTGGCTGACGCGCTCAGTCGCCTCAGCCAAGCGCTGCTCGAGCAACCGCGTGTGCCGCGGCGACTCGGTCAGCTTGCGACGCAACGACGCGATCTCGTCCTCGAGGAACCTGATCTGCGCTGTCAGCTCAGCAGAATTGTTGCCCTGGTTCAGCTCGCCACCCTCATCGGGTTGGCTGCCGGGATGACCGTGCTGCATGTCGGCACCCTCCTCCCGTGTTCGTACCGATTACGGTACCGGCGATCACCGACAAAATGGGGTACTCACAACATCATCTTCGCTCGTGTGACGCAACGGCAATGCCTCTGACGGAGGTCGGCTGCTCCATCTCGGTGTCCGCCGCGAACGCCCGACCGCTACCGTGCGTCTTCATCGCCACCACCGGCGTTTCGCCCAGCGACACGCCGCCGACCTGCGAGAAGCCGGAGGAGACCGGTCATGGGAACACCTGGGCGGACGCCCGGTCCCCACCCTCCGCGACCACCCTCGGGCGACCGCGGACACGCGTGGTGCGGCTCGCGGGCCGTCGACGAGCGGCAATCCGCCGTCGTCCCACCAGGTGGACCACTGGTTGATCCGTTCGGTGGTCACGCACCGCGACCCACCCCGTTCGAGCTCGTCGGAGGCCGCCCTCGAGCGGGCCTCCACCAGGACCGGCGGGCGTGCGGCCAACCGGGTGGTTCCACCGACGCGTCCGGCGCACCACCCCGACAGCGCAGAGCATCGCGCTCGAGTCCCGGTGGAGTTGCCACAATCGTTATCAGACATGGCCTTCACGTGACCGGAAGGAAACTTGAAGTGATGTGCGCGACCACTCGCGCGCGTGTCGGCGGGTCTCATTCGGCCGCGAGCAGGCCTCCGGCGTACGACAATGTCCCCAGCCAGACCACCTCATCCTCATCGGGGGAGATTCGATGACCTACCCGCCGCAGCAGCCCGGTCCCTACGGGCAGCAGCCGCCGCCCGGCGGGCCGTACGAGCAGCAGCCGCCGCAGCAGCCGGGGTACGGCCAGCAGCCGCAGCCCGGCTACGGCCAGCAGCCGCCACCCGGTTACGGCCAGCAGCCGGGCCAGTACGGCCAGCCGCAGCAGGACCCGTTCGGCCAGCAGGGACCGCAGAGCGGCGGCTTCCCGCAGCCGGGCCCGCACGGGCAGCCGCAGACCGGCCCCTACGGCCAGCCGCAGTACGGGCAACCGCAGTACGGCCAGCCGGGCCCCGGCGGGTTCGGCGGTCCGCCGCCTCCGAAGAAGAGCAACACCGGCCTGATCATCGGCGTCGTCGTCGCCGTCCTGGTGCTGGTGGGCGGTGGCATCACCGGCTTCGTGCTGTGGGGCGGCGGCGGTTCGGGCAGCTCCACGTCCTCCAGCAGCGGCGACGACGTGGCCGACGTGAAGAAGGCGGCGGAGGAGTACTACGCGGCCAGCGCCGCCAAGAACGAGAGCAAGGCCAAGTCGATGGCCTGCTCCGCGGCCCTCAAGGAGGCCGAGGAGCTGGAGAAGAAGCTCACGCCGGAGCAGCGCAAGCTGGCCGAGCAGCTCAAGAACATGCCCTCGCCCAAGGTGACCGTCAAGGACGCCAAGGTGTCCGGCGACACCGCTGACGTCGGCGTCTCCACCACCGTGACGATGGGCACCGAGTCCAAGGCCTTCGACACCACGGTGAAGTTCAAGAAGGAATCGGGCGACTGGAAGTTCTGCACCCTCTCCAGCGACCTCAAGCTGCCGGACTTCGAGGTTCCGACCACCCGGTGACCTCCGCGGCCCGCCGGAACGCGGCAGGCCCTCACGGCCGGACCACCGGACAATTCGATCGCGCACATCACCATCGGGGGAATTCGATGACCTACCCGCCGCAGCAGCCGGGACCGCACGGGCACCAACCGGGCCCGTACGGTCAGCAGCCGCCGCAACCGGGGTACGGGCAGCAACCTGGGTACGGGCAGCAGCCGCCGCCCGGCCACGGACCGCAGCCCGGCCAGTACGGCCAGCCGCAGCAGGACCCGTTCGGCCAGCAGGGACCGCAGAGCGGCGGCTTCCCCCAGCAGGGGCAGCCCGGTCCGCAGGGGCCCTACGGCCAGCAGCCGGGCCCGTACGGCCAGCCCGGTCAGCCCGGCCCGTACGGCCAGCAGCCCGGCTACGGCGGTGGGTACGGGGGTCCCCCGCCGAAGAAGAGCAAGACGGGCCTGGTCGTCGGCGTCCTGGTGGTCGTGCTGCTGCTCGTCGGCGGCGGCATCGCGGCGGCGGTCCTGCTGACCGGCAAGGACGACCCCAAGTCGCCCACGATCGCGGCGGACAGCAACACGAACGACACCAGCGCGCCGCCGTCCACGTCGTCGTCGAAGAGCTCGTCGAGCGGCGGCGACTCCGCGGCCAAGGACGTCGCGGAGGAGTTCACCGAGATCGTGCTGAAGGGCGTCCGCGCGGGCAACAGCGACCCGGCCGACGTCAAGTCGCTGGTGTGCTCGGCAGAGTTCCCCAAGCTCAAGGCGCAGTCCGGCAAGGCGCAGCCGGGCGCGTCGGCCACCGTCGGGGAGGTCAAGACCTCGGGCAGCAGTGGCACGTTCGTCCAGAAGCTCTCCGGGCTCGTCGACCCGAACAACCCCGGCAAGTCCACCTCGGGCAGCATCGTCTACAAGCTGTCCAAGGAAGGCGGCGACTGGAAGGTCTGCGGCATCGACAAGATCGAGGGCAACTGACCTGACACGCGCGAAAGGGGCCCCGTCATCGCGACGGGGCCCCTTTCGCGTGTCTCAGCCCTTGCTGGGGCGGCGCTGCGGCTTCGGCGCCGTCACGCCCTCCGCGAGCCTGCGCGTCGTCAGCAGGAACGCGGTGTGCGCGATCATCCGGTGTTCGGGGCGCACGGCGAGACCGACGACGTGCCACGGGCGGACGAGCGTCTCCCACGCGTGGGGCTCGGTCCAGCACGTCATCTCCCGCAGCGCCTCGGTGACCGTGGAGAGCTGCGTGGTGGTGGCGACGTAGACGACCAGGACGCCGCCGGGGATGAGGTTCTTCGCGACCGTGGGCAGCACCTCCCACGGCGAGAGCATGTCGAGGATGACCCGGTCGACCTCGCCCTCGTGGTTCTTCACGTCGTCGACGGTGATCGACCAGTTGCCGGGGCGCTCGCCGAAGAACGTCTCCACGTTGCGGATCGCGTGGACCGCGTGGTCGTCGCGCACCTCGTAGGACTGGACGCTGCCCTTCTCCCCCACCGCGCGCAGCAGCGAGCACGACAGCGCGCCGGACCCGGCGCCGGCCTCCAGGACGCGCGCGCCCGGGAAGATGTCGCCGTACATGACGATCTGCGCGGCGTCCTTCGGGTAGATCACCTGCGCGCCCCGAGGCATCGACAGCACGTAGTCCGGCAGCAGCGGGCGCAGCGCCAGGAAGTTCGTGCCGCCCACGGACGCCACGACCGACCCCTCCGGCTGACCGATGAGCGAGTCGTGCGGGATGGCGCCGCGGTGGGTGTGGTACTCCTTGCCGGGCTCGAGGACGACCGTGTAGTGCCGGCCCTTGGGGTCGGTCAGCTGAACCCGGTCACCCGGCTGGAACGGTCCACTTGCGCTAATCACCGCGCAATGGTGTCAAACGCCCTTCTCAATGGCCGCACGCAGGTCCTCCCTGCGCAGCACGCCCGCGGGACGCCCCTCCAGGTCGACGACGAGGAACTGCCACGCGGCGGTGCCCTGGACTCGTTCCACGATCTCCTCGCCGGGCTCGTCGGCGAGCAGCACGGTCTCCGGCCGGATCGGTTCGGCTGCCTGCTCCGCGGGGGCGAACGGGCTGGCGGCGGCGAGCTTCTCGGCCGCCTCGGTGTCGAGCAGCCCCGCCGCGACGCCGTCCGCCCGCACCAGCACGACACCCCGGCCCGCCGACGTGCTCAGCGCGTGCTTGACGGGACTTTCGGCCGGCAGCTGGAGAACGGGCAGGATGAGGTCGTTCAGGGTGACGCCGGCGGGCCAGGTGCGACGGCGTTCGCTCGCGAGCTCGCCTCGGGCTCCAGCGACGACGACCCACGCCGTGAGCACGCACACGCCGAACCGCAGCCAACGGTCTTCCGCGCCTTCCGCGATGCCGTAGAGCGACCACACCACCAACGCGGCGGCGACGACGAACCCGCCGACCACGGCGATACGCGTGCCCATCGCCCGTTGCCCCGTCGCGGCCCACACGCCCGCCCTGACGATCCTCCCGCCGTCGAGCGGGAGGCCGGGCAGGAGGTTGAAGATGGCGACGACGAGGTTCGCGCCGGCCACCTGCACGACGAGCAGCCACAGCAGGCCGCCGGAGTTCATCGCGAAGCCGCCGATGCCGAAGAGGACGGCCAGCGCCACGGACACAGCGGGTCCGGCGCCCGCGACCACGCCTTCGTGGCTGGGTTTGCCGGGGGTGCGCATGATCTCGGAGACGCCGCCGAGCAGGTACAGGCGCAGTCTTCTGACCGGCAGGCCCAGCCGCAGCGCCGCGACGCAGTGGCCGAGCTCGTGAGCCAGCACGGAGAGTCCGAGGAAGACGGCGAACAGCGCGGCGACCGCGAGCCCGATGCCGGGCGGCGTGCCGGGCGCGAGGTCGTCGACGAGCGGTGCGTAGAAGGCCACCACGATCGCCGAGCCGATCCACCACGAGGGCGCGAGCAGCACGGGGATGCCCGCCACCCGGAACAGCAGCAGGCCGCTCTCCCGTTCACTGATCCGCGCGGCCACGCAGAGCACTGTAGAGCGGGTGGTGTGATCTCGCGGTTCGGTGGCCCGGCCGGGCCTGGTCCGGAATTGTCAGACCCCTGTCCTAGGGTCGAACCATGAGCACCACGTTGCGCAGGCCCGCGCTGTCGCCGTCCAGGGCGGGCGACTTCAAGCAGTGCCCGCTGCTGTACCGCTTCCGCGCGGTCGACCGGCTGCCGGAGAGGCCGACGAAGGCGCAGGTGCGCGGCACGGTGGTGCACGCGGTGCTGGAGGACCTGTTCGCCCTGCCCGCCGCCGAGCGCGTGCCCGACCGCGCCCGCACGATGATCGCCCCTGCCTGGGAGCGCGTGAAGTCCGAGCGCCCGGAGTTCGCCACGCTCTTCGACGTCACCGGCGGTGAGGAGGAGGCGGAGTGGCTCGCCTCCGCCACCAAGCTGCTCGACGGCTACTTCGGCCTGGAGGACCCGCGCCGCCTCGAACCGGAGTCGCGCGAGCTGCTGGTGGAGTCCGAGCTCCCGTCCGGCGTCCTGCTGCGCGGCTACATCGACCGCGTGGACGTGGCCCCGACGGGCGAGATCCGCGTGGTGGACTACAAGACCGGCGCCGCCCCGCGCGAGATCGGCGAGGCGAAGGCGTTGTTCCAGATGAAGTTCTACGCCCTGGTCCTCTGGAAGCTGCGCGGCGTGGTCCCCCGCCAGCTCCGCCTGATGTACCTGGCCGACCGCCAGGCCCTCGCCTACACCCCGGACGAGGGCGAGCTGGCCCGCTTCGAACGCACGCTGGACGCCATCTGGCAGGCCATCATGCGCGCCGCCCCCACCGGCGACTTCCGCCCCAACCCCAGCCGCCTGTGCGACTACTGCGACCACAAGGCCTTCTGCCCGGCCTTCGACGGCACCCCGCCCCCGTACCCCGGCTGGCCGGAGCCCGACGACTCCGAACCCCTCCAGGACCGCGACTGATGCCGGCCTTCTACCTGCCCGTCTCCGAGGGCGTGTTCCGCTCCACGGCGCACACCGTCGGCCCGTGGGGCCCGGACAGCCAACACCTGGGCCCACCCTCGGCACTGCTGGTGCGCGCCCTGTCGCAGCTGCGCCCCACGTTGTCCCGCGTCACCTTCGAGGTGCTGGGCCCCGTCCCGGTGGCCGACCTGACGGTGTCCACTTCGGTCGAACGCCCAGGCCGCTCCGTGGAGCTCCTGTCCGCCTCCCTGTCCTGCGAAGGCCGCGTGGCGTTGACAGCGCGGGCGTGGCACATGGTCGGCTCCGACACCACAGCCGTGGCAGGCGGCGTGGGCCCGCTCCTGGGTCCACCCTCCTCCGCGGTGCCGATGGAGATCCCGGACCACTGGGGCGGCGGCTACCTCGCCGCCGTGGAATGGCTTTCCCTGTCCGGCGGCATCTTCACCCCGGGCGACGCCCGAGTCTGGGCCCGCCCCCGCGTGTCCGTCGTCGAAGGCTTCGAGACATCGCCTTTGGAGCGCCTGTTCGCGGTCGTCGACTCGGCCAGCGGCGTCTCGTCCCGTGTGGACATTCGCAAGTGGTACGCCATCAACACCGACCTGACCGTGCACCTGCACCGCCAGCCCGTTGGCGAGTGGGTCGGCCTGGACGCCCGCACGACCATCGGCCCGGACGGGGTCGGGGTGGCGACCAGCGTGGTGCACGACGTGGACGGGCCGGTGGGGACGACGGCGCAGGCGTTGTTCGTGAGGGAGCGCTGATCACGCGACGGGCCGCGTGACGGTCACGACCACACGCCGGTCACGAGCATCCACCTCGGTGCGAGCCTGCGTGTAGCCGACGCCGTAGCACTTGATGACGAAGTCAGCGGTCCCGGCTCGCAGCAGCTCCGCGCGCACGGCGTTGGCGCGACGCAGGCTGAACTCGAAGGCGCTGTCGGCCCGTCCGATCCTGGACGTGTGCCCGACGACGCTGACCTGGTCCTCCTCCTGCAACCGCCGGCTGAGTGCGTGGACCAGGTCCGCTTCGTCCGCGGTGAGCTCCACCGAGTTCGCCGCGAACCACAGGGTGAGCTCCTCGCCCGAGGACGCCGGCTCCACCTCGACCGGCGGGGGCGGGGGCGGGGGGTCCTCTCCGTTCATTCCCCGGTTGGAAGGAGCGGCGGCGGTCTGCGGTGCTGTACGCCGTGCCGACGACGAGGCCGAACCCGGCACGGCCTTCAGCTTGTCGGGCACGGAGGACACCGCGCTCGCCGGCGGTTCTGGTGAGATCGACGCGGAGATCCGCTGATCGGGCTGGTCGCGCTGACCGGATGCGAACATCAGTCCCAGCACCATGGCCAGGGCTACCGAGCCGGCCGTCACCCGCACTCCCCGAAGAGCTTCGACGCGGACCGCCACGAGGTTCCGCCGCGGCGGAACCCGACGAACCGGCTCCGCCGCTGTGGTCAGGTCGGCGACGAACGCCCTGTGCCGCGCCGCCAGCATCTCGTCGAACTCGTCGTCGGTCATCAGATGTCCTCCCCAGGAACGAGCTTCGTGCGGAGCGCGGCGCGGGCCTTCCGGATGCGGTCGTGCACGGTGCGCTCCTTCACGTTCAGGTCTTCGGCGATCTCCTTGGCGGTGAAGCCGGCCAGGTGGAGTGCGAACGCGACGCGCTGGCGTGCGGGCAGGCTGTTGATCGCACGCACGAGGCCGCCATGGCGTTCCACCACCTCACCGAACCCGGAGTCGTCGTGGGACGGCGGGCAGAAGCCCTTCGACAGCAGGCGGATGGGCCACTTCTCGGCCTTCGCAGCTCGTATGGCCAGCCGGTAGGCCGTGGTCCGCACCCACATGTGCTTGTTGCTGTGCACCTTGAACCACGACCGGTAGAGCTGCACCAGCGCCTCGGCAGCCGCCTCGTCGGCGATGTGGTGGGCGAAGCCCAGATGGCAGAGGTGGGCCACCACCTCCGCGTACTCGGCCTGGTGGAACCGCCGGTAGACCACCTCGTGGTCGGGCGGTGGCTCCTGCTCCATCGGTCTCCGAGCGTCGGATGACGAGTCACCCACGAGATCGCGGGACAAGGTCATCACGTCACGACCCGCTGGGCCGGCTGAACATCGACATGGCCGCCAGCACCACCGCGAGCACGGCGGCCCCGACCGTGACGGGAACCGATCCCGTCAGCACGTAAAGGCTGCCCACTCCGGCGAGCAGTCCGTTGACCAGCACCACTGCCTCGCCGCGACCGGGCCGGCCGCCTTTGCGTCGTGTCATGACGCTGAGGGGCGCGCAAGGTCGAACTACCGCAACCAAGGCAGCAAGATTCACTCGACCGGGGCAGGTATTCCAGGTGTGCCAAGCATTCCGCGCTCGCCGCACGGGCAGGAGACGCGTAGCGTCACCGGGACTGTGAAGAGGTTCGCGAACCGGCAGGAAGCGGGCCGCGCCCTGGCAGCGCGACTCGCCACCCACCCCTGGCACGACCCGCTGATCCTGGGCCTGCCAAGAGGCGGCGTCCCAGTCGCGAGAGAAGTGGCGACCGCCCTCAACGCCCAACTGGACGTGGTCGTGGCACGCAAGATCGGCGCACCGGGCAAACCGGAGTACGGCGTGGGCGCGGTCACGGCCGACAGCGAACCCATCTACGACCACAGGGTCCTGAGAGCGTTCAACCTCACCGAAGAACAACTGGCGAGCACGTGCGACGAAGAGCGCAAAGAAGCGGAACGGCGCACCGCCCTCTACCGCAACGAAAAGCCGCTGCGCATCCGGGACCGAGACGTCATCGTCGTCGACGACGGCCTGGCCACGGGTGTCACGGCCAAAGCCGCGTTGCACTGGATAAGCAAGCACGACCCGCGAAGCACGACCCTCGCGGTTCCGGTAGCCGCAAGGGAATCGCTCACGACCTTCACCTCACCGGTGATAGCCGTCCTCACGCCACGCAACTTCGGATCGGTGAGCCGGTGGTACGAGAGCTTCGATCAGACCACGGACGACGAGGTGCTCAGAGCGCTGGAGTAGTGCTCCACCACCGGGAACGGCGAGTAGAACCGGTGCAACAGCGACGACCACCGCTCGTACGACGGCCCCTGCCGGAACCCGACCGTGTGCGCCTCCAGCGACTCCCACCGCACCAGCAGCAGGTAGCGCGACGGCGTCTCCAGGCAGCGCAGCAGTTCCAGGCCGAGGAAGCCCGGCGAGGCGCTGATCAACGACCGCGCCTCGCCGAACGCCCACTCGAACTCGTCCGAGAGTCCCGGCACGACGTCCAGGACGGCCTGCTCCAGGATCACAGGCGGCAGAACCTGATGTCCGACGCCAGCACGGCCTTGGCGCCGATGGCGGCCAGCTCGTCCATCACCTGGTTGGCCTCCTTGCGCGACACCATCGCGCGGACGGCCACCCAGTTGTCGTCGGCCAGCGGTGCGACGGTCGGCGACTCGAGGCCCGGGGTGAGGCCCACGGCCTGGTCCAGGATCGAGCGCGGGCAGTCGTAGTCGAGCATCAGGTACTGCTGGGCGAACACCACGCCCTGCAGGCGGGCCGTCAGCTGCCTCTTCGCCGCAGTCACCTCGGTCCCCGCGCGGTGCACGAGCACTGCCTCGGACTCGCAGATCGGCTCGCCGAACGGCACCAGGTCGTGCTGCTTCAGCGTGCGGCCGGAGCCCACCACGTCGGCGATCAGGTCGGCCACGCCGAGCTGGATCGAGATCTCGACGGCGCCGTCGAGGCGGATCACCTGGGCGGTGATGCCGCGGGCGCGCAGGTCGCGGCCCACCAGCTTCGGGTAGGCCGTGGCGAGGCGCTTGCCCTCCAGGTCCTCGACCTTCCAGTCCGTGCCGCGGGGGCCCGCGTAGCGGAAGGTGGACGAACCGAAGCCCAGGGCCAGCAGCTCGGCAACGGACGAGCCGTTGTCGTCGGCGCCGGAGTCGGCCGCCAGGTCGCGGCCGGTGATGCCGAGGTCGAGGTCGCCGGACGCCACGTAGATCGCGATGTCCTTGGGGCGCAGGAAGAAGAACTCGACGTCGTTGTTGGGGTCGAGCACGGTCAGGTCGCGCGGCTCGTGCCTCTGCCGGTAGCCGGCCTCGGTGAGCATGGCGGAGGCGCGTTCGGCGAGCGCGCCCTTGTTCGGGACTGCTACGCGCAGCATGTGGAAGTCTCTTTCAGAGGTACTTGTAAACGTCTTCGAGGGTGAGGCCACGGCCCAGCATGATCACCTGGAGGCGGTAGAGCAGCTGCGAGATCTCTTCGGCGAGCTTCTCGTCGGACTCGTACTCGGCGGCGATCCAGACCTCGCCCGCCTCCTCCAGGACCTTCTTCCCCTGCGCATGGACGCCGGCCTCGAGCGCTGCGACGGTGCCGGATCCTGCCGGCTTGGTGGCGGCTCGTTCGGTCAGTTCGGCGAACAGGGAGTCGAAGGTCTTCACGACTCCACATCCTCCCATCCCACGAACCCCCGTCCACACCGCGGTCGGATCCGTCCCACGGCCTGGACGTGATTTGTCCTGCATGGACACCCAGTAGCGTGAACTTCCGTGTCTGAGTTCGCCGAGGTCCTCGAAGCGCTGCGCCGGGTGCGCGGGATCAACCCGTTCTTCGCCCTCGACGTGGGCAGGCCCGACGACTCGTGGCTGCCGGGGACGGCGCTGCTCGAAGGTCCCGCCCTCAGGAACACCATCGACGCCATCGCGACCCGGTACGACGCCGACGAACCCCGCGTCGCGGCCAGCCTGTTCTTCCTCAGCTACACCGCGCGGCTGCTCAGCCCGCTCACGGCCGCGGACCTCTCGATCGACGTGCGGCCGGAGAACCTGTGGTGGCACCACGACCCGGTCAACGGCCTGAGCGTCCGCATCGACCTGCCGCGCCTGGGCCCACCGGCGGCGGAGGCGCTCGCCCCCGTGGTGGAGGCGATCCAGGACGTAGCCCCGGTGGCACGCGGGTTGCTGTGGGGCAATGCCATGTCGAACATCGCGGGCGCCCTGAAAATGGTCGTGCGCGCACGCATGCTCACGGCCGAGGAAGCGGAACTGCGCGGTGCGCGGCTGATGAGCGCGCCGCCGTTCGAGCAGGCGGGAGAATTCTTCTCGATCCCCGGCGAGGTCGCGTTCCGGCGCCGGAGCTGTTGTCTTTACTACCGCGTCGCCGCAGGTGGGAAGTGTGGCGACTGTCCACTCGTGAAGTGAGGAACGCAACAACTCTTATGGCCGGTTGTGCTTAACGGGCCGCTCAACTTACGGTGCACGCGCCGCAGTGACGGGAAGCCGGTGGAAATCCGGCGCGGTCCTCGCCACTGTGACCGGGAAGCGGCCCTCGCCGAGCACGTCACTGGTCCCCGCCGGGACTGGGAAGACGCGGGGGCAGCGGTGATCCGGGAGTCAGGAGACCGGCTGCGGCGCCGCAAGGAGAGTTGACCTTCCACGAGGTATGGAGGAGCCCGTCATGACGAGCCCCGCAGCAAGCCTGTCCGCCGTCCGCGTGCCCAAATGGGCCTTCGCCGTCTCACTGCTCGGCCTGATCGTCACCTACCTGGTCCTGCAGGAGAACGGCCTCGCGCTCGGCGCGGGTTCCGAGTTGCTGCACGAGTTCTTCCACGACGGCCGCCACGCCCTCGGCGTCCCCTGCCACTGATCCGCTGATCACGCAGATGACGACGACGTACAAGTCGATCGCACTGCGCGGGATCGCGGCCGGCGGCATCGCCGGTGTCGCCTCCGCGCTCGTGCAGCTCCTGGTCACCGAGATCCCCATCCGCGCCGCGCTGGCGGTCGAGGAGGCTCGCGCACCCGCCGGCGACGAGGCCGGCCATTCCCACGGCGGCGAGGAAGAGCTGGTCAGCCGCGGCGCTCAGGTCGTGGGCGGCATGCTCGGCGTGGTGATCGTCGGCATCGCCGTGGGCCTGGTGTTCGCCACGGCCTACGCGCTGTCGAAGCGCTGGTTCACCGACCGCACCCCGTTCAGCCGCAGCCTCAGCTTCGGCGCCGCGGTGTTCGGCGCGGTGGCCCTGCTGCCGTGGCTCAAGTACCCGGCCAACCCGCCGGCCGTGGGCGACCCGGAGACGGTGAACTACCGGACCGCGCTCTACCTGGGCGTGGTGGTGGCGGGCCTGGCGATCGTGTGGGGCGCGAGCTGGCTCGCCGACCAGCTGCGCGCGCAGTCGCAGCCGGTGCGGGTCACGGGCGTGCTCCTCGCGGTGGTCGCGGCCGTCGCGGTGGTGCTGCTCGCGTTCCCCGCGCCGCCGGACACGATCCCGGCGGACATGCCGGTGGCCGTGCTGTGGCAGTTCCGGCTCAGCTCGCTCGCGCAGCTGGCCACGCTCTACGTGGGCATCGGCGTGGTGTTCGGCCTGCTGGTCGACCCCGCTACGCGCAACACGAAGACACCCGCCGCCGCGCTTTAGAGCGCGCGCAGCACCTCGAGATCGACGCCGGCGAGGGAGTCGCGGAACACCCGCCGCTCCCCCGTCGGCACCTCGACGTCACAAGGCACCACGAGCACCGTGCACCCGGCCGCCACAGCCGCCGCGACACCGGTCGGCGAGTCCTCGATGGCGACACAACGGGCCGGATCGACCGAGAGCAGCCGCGCCGCCTTCAGGTACGGCTCCGGCAGCGGCTTGTTCAGCCCGTCGACCTCGTCACCGCACACCGTCACGTCGAACAGGTCGCGCCCGATCGTGTCCAGCGCCACCTCGGTCAGCGAGCGTTCGGTCGACGTCACCAGGGCCATCGGCACGCCGGAGGCACGCACCGCGCGCAACGCCTCGGCCGCGCCGGGACGCCACGGCAGGCCCGCGCGGAAGACCTCCTCGGTGCGGCGGGAGATCCACGCGGCCCCGTCGGTCATGTCGGCGTCGGTGGGCTCGATGCCCACGTCGGCGAAGAGCAGGCGCATCGTCGTCGGCACGTTGCTGCCCACCATGCGTTCGCGGGTCTCCAGCGACAGCACGCCGCCGAGCTTCTCGGCGTACTCGTAGAGCGGGATGTCCCACAGCTTCTCGGAGTCGAGCAGCGTGCCGTCCATGTCCCACAGCACGGCCTGCAAGTCAGACATCGAAGTACTTCGCCTCCGGGTGGTGCGCCACGAAGGCGTCGGTGGACTGTTTCCGGGTGCAGCCGGAGTCCTCGCGGACCCGCCTGTGCCAGTGCCCGGCCGGCGCTTCGACGAGCCGGTCCCCAGTCCGTGGACTTCCGGGGACTCACGATACGCGTTCGCGCCGACCAGGTCGCCGGCGTGGTCGGCGGCCTGCTGACCAGCGCGTCCGGGAACGGCGACGCTCCGCGATCACGCATGGGCCAAGCCTGCGACGAGTAGTGCGTGGGAGGCCGTAGTCTGGCGCCGTGAACGATCCGTCCCAGGAATCCCCGACCCCCTCGAACCCGCGCCAGCCACTCACGAGCCCGATCATGGTGTGCGCCTTCGAAGGCTGGAACGACGCGGGTGACGCGGCGAGCACCGCGATCGAGCACCTCCAACTCACCTGGGACGCCACCCCGCTCGCCGAGATCGACCCGGACGACTACTACGACTTCCAGGTGACCCGCCCGACCGTCCGCATGGTCGACGGCGTCACCCGCAGGGTCGACTGGCCGACGACGCGGCTGTCGGTGTGCAGGCCCCCCGGCTCCTCTGCGGACGTGATCCTCGTGCACGGCATCGAGCCGAACATGAGGTGGCGCAAGTTCGCCGCCGAGCTGCTGGGCCACATCGACGCCCTCGGGGTGACGACCGTCGTGACGCTGGGCGCGCTGCTGATGGACACGCCCCACACCCGGCCCGTGCCCGTGACCGGCACCGCCTACGACCCGGACGCCGCCGAGAAGTTCGGCCTGGAGCACTCGAAGTACGAGGGCCCGACCGGCATCGTCGGCGTGTTCCAGGACGCGTGCGTGCAGGCGGGCGTCCCGGCGATCTCGTTCTGGGCCGCCGTGCCGCACTACGTCTCGCAGCCCCCGTCGCCCAAGGCCACGCTCGCGCTGCTGCACCGGGTGGAGGAGGTCCTCGACATCGAGGTCCCGCTCGGCGCGCTGCCGGAGCAGGCGGAGGAGTGGGAGCGCACGGTCACCGAGATGGCCGACGAGGACGAGGACGTGCGCAACTACGTGCGGGCGCTGGAGGAACGCGGCGACGCGGCCATGCAGATCACCGAGGCCTCCGGGGACGACATCGCCGCGGAGTTCGAGCGGTACCTGCGCCGGCGCGGCCGCGGTCCCGGCTGGCCGTCGGCCGGTCCCCGCCAGTGACGAAGTCGGCCCCGAAAAAAGTTAGCTGAGGCAAGCATCTCCGCCGCTCCCCCACTAGGGTGAGCGGCGGAGGTGTCTGTGGGCCGCTTGACCCGCGCCGGGTTGTACGCCGGTGCCCTGATCGGGCCGTTCGGCGGCGCCGTGACGACGTCGATCCTGCCGGAGATCGGCGGCAGCTTCGGCCGCTCACCGGGTGAGGCGGCGTCGACGCTGACGTACTACCTCGTGCCGTTCGCCGTGCTGATGCTCGTGTCCGGCACGCTGGCGCAGCGCTGGGGTCCACAACGGACGGTCCGGATCGCCTACATCGCCTACGCGGTCACGTCGTTGCTCGCCGCGTCCGCGTGGTCGTTCGAGGTGCTGCTGGCCTCGCGGGCGTTGCAGGGCGCGTCGAACTCGTTCACCACGCCGGTGCTGCTCGCGGTGATCGCCGCGTCGACGCCGAAGGAGAAGCTCGGGCGCGCGCTCGGGTTGTTCGGGTCGATGCAGGCGGCAGGGCAGACCTCCGCGCCGCTCGTCGGCGGGCTCACCGCCGAGATCGACTGGCGGCTGGCGTTCGTGGTGATCGCGGTCGTGGCCGTCGGGCTCGCCGTTCTCGGTGTGCCGCAGACCGATGCCGAACCCGAGCGCAACGCGAGCCTGCGCAGCGCGTTCGTGCCGAGCACCATCCGGCCCGCCGTCATCGCGTTCGTCGGCTGGGGCTGTCTGGGCGGGTTGTCGTTCCTCGTGGCGTTCCGGCTCGACGACGTGTTCGGGCTCGGCGCCGGCGAACGCGGGCTGCTGCTCACCGGGTTCGGCATCGTCGGGTTCCTGACCGCGCGGTACATCGGCAAGGCCATCGACCGGTTCGGCGCCACCACCATTGTCGTCGTCGGCTCGACGCTCGGCGGGGCGCTGATCGCCGCGGCGGGCACCTCGCCGTTCGCGGCGATGGTCGTCATCGCGTGGGCCCTGACCGGCGCGGCGGCGCAGGGCGTGCTGGTGAGCATCAACGCGCTGGTGCTGCAGAGCGAGAACGCCAACAGGGGTGGCAGCGTCAGCGTCGTGCAGTCGCTGCGCTTCATGGGCGCCGCCTCGGCCCCGTTGGCGTTCGTCCCGCTCTACCAGTCGCATCCGCTGCTGGGGTTCCTCGTCCCAGCGGCCCTGCTGATCCTCGTGCCGGCGGTCGTCACGTGGTCAGGTCGCGGCGCCGGAACCCGGCGAAGCCCGCAGCCAGGAGCACCACCGCCACCGCGGTGAGCCACGCCAGCGGCCCGAAGGTGATGTCCGGGTACTTCGGGACGTGGCTGAACGGCGACACGTCGATCACCCACTGGTCGAGCTGCAGCGCGGGCCCGAGCAGCGTGAGCACCAGCGCCCCCGACACCACCGCCCAGCTCACGCCCGTGAACTGCGGGAACACCCCGAACAGCAGCAGCGCCACGCCCGCGATCACCCACGCGGCCGGGAGCTGGACGAGAGCCGCGCCGAGCATCTTCGGCAGCTCGCCGCCGACGTCACCGATCTGCAGGCCGTACACCAGGCCCAGCCCGAGACCCGCGAACGCCAGCACGACCGCGCCGCCGGCCAGGGCGAACACCGCGTGCGACGCCACCCAGCCCCAGCGCGAGACCGGCGTGGCGAGCAGCGGCTCCGCGCGGAACGAGGTCTCCTCCGACCGCAGCCGCAGGACCGTCTGGACGAGGTAGATCGCCGAGATCAGGCCCACCAGCTGGGTGACGGTCGCGAAGAACGCGTCCACCATCGCGTCGGCGCCGCCGATCTGCTGCACGATCTGGCCGAGCGTCGGGTTGTCCTCCACCATCTGCCCGACCGCCTGCGCCACGCTGCCGTAGATCACGCCGACCAGGAACAGCGCGACCGACCAGCCGATCAGCGAGCCCTTCTGCAGCCGCCACGCCAGCCCGAACGGCGTGCCGATCGCACCCTCCGGCGGCCCGAGCCGGGTCGCGAACAGACCGAGCCCGACGTCGCGGCGCGTGACGATGTACGCCGAGACGCCGACCAGCGCCACGAACACCGCCAGCGCGATGCCGAGCACCCAGAACCTGTTGTCACCGAACGACCGCACGTTCTCGGTCCAGCCGATCGGCGAGAACCAGGTGAGCCACTGCGGCCCCGCCTCGCCCGCCGCGTCGCCCGCAGCGCGGATCATGTAGGTCACGCCGAGGAACCCGCCCGCGAGCGCGTTGGACACGCGGGAGTTCTCCGACAGCTGCGCCGTGAACGCGCTGACGCCGGTGAACACGAGCCCGACGCTCGCGGTGGACAGGCCGAACGCGAACGCGCCCGTCGCGTCCAGGTCCTTGCCGATCAGCGCCACCGCCTGCAGCACGCCGATCAGCAGGCTCGTGCCACCCGCGACGACCACCGCCGCGGCCAGCGGCGCGTGCCGGCCGACGACCGTCGCGCTGATGAGCTCGGTGCGGCCCGCTTCCTCCTCCGTGCGGGTGTGCCGGGTGACGACCAGCAGGGCCATGATCGCGATGAACAGGTCGGAGAACACGCCCCAGCGCCACACGACCAGGCCGCCGAGCGACGACCAGTCGTGCAACGGGCCGAGCAGCGCGAGGAACGCGGAGTTGGCGTTCGCGGTGGCGCCGAGCTGGGCCCGCGACTGCGGCGAGCTGTACAGCTCGGCGAGCGCGGTCGTCGTGGAGTAGGTGACGCCGACCAGGAACAGCACCCAGATCGGCAGCAGGATCCGGTCGCGGCGCAGCGCCAGTCGCACGAGCTGCCCGGTACCGATGAACGCGGTCCTGATCATTTCGCGTCCTCGTAGTGCCGCAGGAACAGCTCTTCCAGTGTGGGAGGCTGCGAGGTCAGCGTGCGCACGCCCGACGACACGAGCTGCTTGAGCACGGGGTCGAGCTTGTCCGAGTCGACCTCGAACTTGACGCGGTTGCCCTCGGCGACGAGGTCGTGCACGCCCGCCATCGACGCGAGCCCGTTCGGCGGCCCGGCGAGCTCGGCGGAGATCGACGTGCGGGTCAGGTGGCGCAGGTCGGCGAGCGTGCCGGTCTCGACGATGTGGCCGTTGCGGATGATCGACACGCGGTCGCAGAGCGCCTCGACCTCGGCGAGGATGTGGCTCGACAGCAGCACGGTGCGGCCGCGCTCGCGTTCGTCGTTGATGCAGTCCTGGAAGACGGCCTCCATCAACGGGTCGAGGCCGGAGGTCGGCTCGTCGAGGATGAGCAGCTCGACGTCGCTCGACAGGGCGGCGACCAGCGCGACCTTCTGCCGGTTGCCCTTGGAGTAGGTGCGGCCCTTCTTGCGCGGGTCCAGCTCGAACCGCTCCAGGAGCTCGGCGCGGCGGGCCTTGTCCAGGCCGCCGCGGAGCCGTCCGAGCAGGTCGATGACCTCGCCACCGGTCAGGTTGGGCCAGAGGTTGACGTCGCCGGGGACGTAGGCGAGGCGGCGGTGCAGTGCTGCCGTGTCCTTCCACGGGTCGCCGCCGAGCAGCCGCGCGGTGCCGGAGTCGGCACGCAGCAGGCCGAGGAGGATCCGGATCGTCGTCGACTTGCCGGACCCGTTCGGGCCGAGGAAGCCGTGCACCTCACCGGTCTGGACGTCCAGGTTCAGGTCGTCCAGTGCACGCGTCGGGCCGAAGGTCTTGACCAGGCCCGACACGGATATCGCAGATGTCATGGCCGGTAAGCTACACTTGTTTCACAAGTTCGTGAAGCGCGTAAATTTTGCCCGATCGGCTGACGAAAGGGGATGATGCCGCCGTGACGAGAGCTACGGAGCGTGACGCGCAGGCGGTGAGCCAGTTCGTCGAACGGTTCGGCGGGATTCTGGCGGACACCGGCGTGCCCCGCATGCCGGCTCGCATCCTCGCGGCGCTGCTGACGACGGACTCGGGACGGCTCACCGCAGCCGAGATCGCCGACCTGCTGCAGATCAGTCCGGCGGCGGTGTCGGGCGCGGTGCGCTACCTGACCACGGTCCAGATCGTCAGCCGCGAACGCGAGCCGGGATCCCGCCGCGACGTGTTCCGGATGCGCGACAACGTCTGGTACGAGACGACGTTGCGCAAGGACCAGATGCTGGTCCTGATCGACGAGGTGCTCAGCGAGGGCGTCGAGGCGCTCGGCGCGGACAGCGAGGCGGGCTCGCGGCTGGACGAGACGCGCGAGTTCTTCCGGTTCGTGCACGGTGAGCTCGGCTCGTTGCTCGACCGGTGGCGCGTGCACCGCGAGAAGTGGCTGGACGAGCGGTAGTCCTGAACGCACGACGAGGGGGAGCTTCCAGCGGAAGCTCCCCCTCGCCCTTCGGGTGATCAGCCCGTGGTGAGCGTCAGGCCGTACGCGTCGAGGATCTCGTTGACCGGCTGGAAGTAGGTCGTGCCGCCGCTGGTGCAGTCACCGGAGCCACCCGAGGTGACGCCCTGCGCCTCCGTGCCGCTGACCCACGAGCCACCCGAGTCACCGGGCTCCGCGCACACGTTCGTGCGCGTGAGGCCGCTGACCGAGCCCTCCTGGTAGTTCACCGTCTGGCTCTTCGCCTGGACCTCACCGCAGTGCCAGCCCGTGGTGGAGCCGGACCGGCAGATCGAGGCGCCGACCGCGGACTCGGCGTGACCCGACACGACGACGTCGCTGCCGCCGTAGTGGTTCACGTTCGCGGTCGGCGTCCACGACGAGTTGGCGCGGACGAACGAGTAGTCGTTGCCCGGGAAGGACGACTTCTCGAACTCGCCCAGCGCCGACTGGTCGGCGCCCGCGACCGAGTCACCGGGCGACCCGCAGTGACCGGCCGAGACGAACCCGCCGTCGACCGCGAAGCCGACCGAGCACCGTCCGGCGTTGTTGATGTAGTACGCGTCGCCGCCGCGGATGTCCTTCAACAACCGCGGGGCCTCGTCGGTCTCCACGACCTTCGCGACCGAGCCGGCCTTGTCCACCAACGCCTTCGCCGCGTTGGCCTGGCCGCGCTTGACCGTGATCGTGACCGCGTTCGCCTTCGTGTCGACGAACCAGCCGGTGACCTCGGCGGGAGCCGGCGACGCGTCGAGCTTCGCCTTGGCCGCGTCCAGGTCGGAGGCCTTGTGCGCGACCGTGCGGGGCTCCGCGCCGAGCTGCCGGAGCCGGTCGGTCTTGGCCGCGTCGGTCACGCCGACGACGAGCTTGCCGGTGGAGGCGTCGAACCACGCACCGCCGTAGCTGTCACCCGCGAAACCCTCCGCGACTCGCTGCAGGGCCGTGGCCGCGCTCTCCTGACGCAGCCGTTGCGCCGCCTGCACGGCGTCCAGTCCGAGGTCGCGCTGCATCGCGGCGAGCAGGTCGGCGGACGGTTGCGGTGCGGCGACGGCGACAGGGGAAACCGTCGTCGCGAGTGCACCCGTCAGCACGGCCACAGCCGCGACAGCCATGCGCTTCATAGGCAGTTCTCCTTGATCTTCGGTTTTGTGCAGGGCCGGTGTAACGCCGGACCGGGCAACCGCGATGAGGAGATCAGCTGTGCTGCAACACAGCTCGCACGACACCGGATGACATGGCGTCCCCAGGCGGTCGAACTGCCCGATCAGTTCGTTCCTCCGTTTGGGCGACGCTATGTCGTGCTGCCTACCGGCCGGTAGGGCCGATCGAGGGTGGATCTTTCGGCGTCGAAGTTGATATAGGCGACGAAAATGCGTCCGCTCGGTCTATTTCGTGACACAGAGCGACCAATCGGACTTTCACGAAACGTCAAATCTGTCAAGAGTTCGCATCCGACGGCGTATCCCTCTGACCTGCGGCGCAGGTCTACCGTGCTGGTCACCCTGTTCCCTGCACGAGGGAGAACCCTGCAATGCGAAGAGTCTTGGGTATGGGACTCACCGCCGCGGCCGCCGTCTGTCTGGCCGCCGCCGTGGTGCCCGCCGCGTCAGCTCAAGAAAACGTGGGGACGATTCTCGGCGCCGACCGCGCCGACGTCGTGAAGGACAGCTACATCGTCTCGCTGAAGGCCGACACGGCGTCGAGGGCCGCCGCGCCGGGCCTGGCGAGCAAGTACGGCGGCCAGGTCGGCCAGGTCTGGCAGCACGCGCTCAACGGCTTCTCGGTGAAGATGACGGCCCAGCAGGCCGCCAAGCTCGCCGCGGACCCCAAGGTCGCGTACGTCCAGCAGGACGCCGAGATCCACATGCTCGACGTGCAGCAGAACCCGCCGTCCTGGGGTCTGGACCGCGTCGACCAGCGCGACCTGCCGCTGAGCAACAGCTACCAGTACGACACCACGGCGTCGAACGTGACGGCGTACGTGATCGACACCGGTGTGCGCACGACGCACTCCACGTTCGGCGGCCGCGCCACGTGGGGCACCAACACCTCCGGTGACGGCAACAACTCCGACTGCAACGGCCACGGCACGCACGTCGCCGGCACCATCGCGGGCTCGCAGTACGGCCTCGCGAAGGGCGCCAAGATCGTCGCGGTCAAGGTCCTGAACTGCTCCGGCTCCGGCACCACCGCCGGCGTCGTCAGCGGCATCGACTGGGTGACGGCGAACGCGGTGAAGCCCGCCGTCGCCAACATGTCGCTCGGCGGTGGCGCCGACTCCACCCTCGACGCGGCCGTGCGTCGTTCCATCGCCTCCGGCGTGACCTACGCGATCGCGTCCGGCAACTCGAACACCGACGCCTGCAGCACCTCGCCCGCACGCGTCACCGAGGCGATCACCGTCAACGCGTCGACCAACACCGACGCGCGCGCCTCGTTCTCGAACTACGGCTCCTGCACGGACATCTACGCGCCGGGCCAGAACATCGTGTCGTCGTGGAACACCAACGACACCGCGACGAACAACATCTCCGGCACCTCGATGGCCACCCCGCACGTCGCGGGCGCGGCGGCCCTGTGGCTCGCCACGCACCCGACCGACTCCCCCGCCGCGGTGTGGTCGGGCCTGGACGCGGCCTCGACCCCCAACAAGATCAGCAACGTCGGCGCCAACACGCCGAACAAGCTGCTCTACACCCTGTGGGGCGGCGGCCAGCCCGGCAGCCCCTCGGTGAGCAACCCCGGCACGCAGACCTCGACGGTCGGCACCGCGGTCTCGCTGCAGCTCTCGGCCTCGGGCGGCACCTCGCCGTACACCTGGTCCGTCAGCGGCCTCCCGGCCGGCCTGTCGGCGTCCTCCTCTGGCGCCATCTCCGGCACGCCGACCACCGCGGGCACCTCCGCGGTGACCGCGACGGTGACCGACTCGGCCGGCCAGTCCGGCACCGCGACCTTCTCGTGGGTCGTGAACGAGATCGGCGGCAACTGCGACGCCAAGACCAACTCCACCCCGGCCTCGATCCCGGACCTGGGCACCGTGACCAGCACGATCGTGGTCTCCGGCTGCGCGGGCAACGCCTCGGCCAGCGCGTCGATCAAGGTTTCGATCACGCACACCTACAAGGGCGACCTGGTGGTCGACCTGCTCGCGCCCGACGGCTCGGTCTACAACCTGCACAACCGGACCGGCGGCTCGGCCGACAACATCAACGAGACCTACACGAAGGACCTCTCCTCGGAGGCGGCCAACGGCACCTGGACGCTGCGCGTGCGCGACGCGGCGTTCCTGGACACCGGCACGCTGAACAGCTGGACGCTCGACGTGTGATCCGTTGTCGCTGAACGAACCGCCCCCGGTGCTTCCGCCTCGGGGGCGGTTCCCTTCGCGGTCCCCTGTGGTCGTCGCGCATACTCTGCGCGTGGCTCCCGTGGAGAGATGGCAGGTCGTCGTGCACAACGACGACCACAACCTGTTCGCCGTCGTGCACCACCTGATGCGCAAGGTGTGCGGTGCGAACGACGCCGTCGCGCGGGAGAAGACCAACGAGATTCACCGCAAGGGCCGGTCGGTGGTCGGTGAGTACGGCAGCCGTGACGAGGCCGAGGCGGTCGCGCTGAGCCTGGTCAGGTTCGGCCTGCACGCCGAGCTCGGGAAGGTCTGAGGTGGAGGAGCCTGTCTACCTCGTGGTCGCGATGGGCGACGGCCTGCTCATGCGGGCATCGGATCCGTTCGTCGCCTCCGCGCTGCCCGTGCTGGACGAGCTGATCGCCCTGTTGGACGACGACGTGGTGCCGGGGCAGCGCGAGAAGCGGTTCTGGCGCGCTCCCACCGCCGAAGCCCTGATGCGGCGGATGTTCCCCGACGTGTCCGGCTCCGCCGCCGAAGCGGACGCGTTCTGGGAACGCCACCGGCACGTGCTGACCGACTCCGGGCCGGCGCGGCGCGTACGCGAGCGCTGCACGGAGCCGACCCCGTGGCTGATCGGGTTCGACGAGGTCGACGACTGGCTCGTCGCCTTCGCCCAGCTGCGGGGTCTGCACCGGACGCGGACCGGAGTGACGACGGCCAGCGCCCAGTCGTTCAGCGGCGTGCAGTACGCACTGGTGACGGCCCTCGAACCGAGGACCGCCACCGGATGGCCGATCTAGAGCTCCACACCCAAAAGCGCGTCCACAGCCGTACGAACCTGAGAAGGCCCGTGCCGATCCACCCCACCATGCGCCAACGCCTCATCCGCCCAAGCGTCGAGAGCGGCCAACGCGCGCGGAGTGTCGAGGTCGTTGCCGAGGTGGTCACGCAACCGAGTGACGGTGTCCACAGCGGACGGTCCGGAGTCCAGTGCGGCCGCACGGCGCCACTTGTCCAGCCGGGCCAGCGCCGAGTCGAGCAACGACTGCGACCACGGGCGGTCCGAGCGGTAGTGGCCCGCGAGCAGGGCCAGACGGATCGCGTTCGGGTCGACCTTCTCCGCGCGCAGCTTCGAGACGAAGACCAGGTTGCCGCGCGACTTCGACATCTTCTCGCCGTCGAGGCCGATCATGCCCGCGTGCACGTAGTGGCGGGCGAACGGGTGCTCGCCGGTCTGGGCCTCGGCGTGCGCGGCCGAGTACTCGTGGTGCGGGTAGATCAGGTCGGAGCCGCCGCCCTGCACGTCGAAGCCCATGCCCAGGCGGTTGTGGGCGATGGCGCTGCACTCGATGTGCCAGCCGGGGCGGCCCTCGCCCAGCTCGGACGGCCAGGAGGGCTCGCCGTCGCGCTTCATGCGCCACAGCAGCGCGTCGAGCGGGTGGCGCTTGCCGGGGCGGTCCGGGTCGCCGCCGCGTTCGGCGAACAGCCGCAGCATCTCCTCGGCCGAGTAGTTCGACTCGTAGCCGAAGCGGCCCGTGGCGTCGTGCGCGAAGTAGACGTCCGGGTACTCGCTGTCGTCGACGCGGTAGGCGTGGCCGTCGGCCACCAGCTTCGCGACCACCTCGACGATCTCCGGGATGGCCTCGACGATGCCCACGTAGTCCTGCGGCGGCAGGACGCGCAGGGCCTCCATGTCCTCGCGGAACAGGGCGGTCTCGCGCATGGCGAGCACGACCCAGTCGTCCTTGTCGCGCAGAGCGCGCTCCAGGAGCGGGTCGTCGACGTCGGTGACGTTCTGCACGTAGTGCACGTTGTGCCCGTTGTCGAGCCACACGCGGTGCACGAGGTCGAACGCCAGATAGGTGGCGGCGTGGCCGAGGTGCGTCGCGTCGTACGGCGTGATGCCGCAGACGTACAACCTGGCGGTGTCTCCTGGAGCCGTGGGGCGCACTTCGCCCGTAGCCGTGTCGAACAGCCGCAGCGGGCGGGGGTCCCCCGGAACCCGCGGCACAGGAATCGATGACCAGGTCTGCATGCTTCCGACACTAACGCGTGCCGCCGGATGGAGTGCGTTTTCCGGCTGTTGGGACGACCACGCCGGACACGTCGAGACAGAAAGATCGGACATTCGTTGACGACGTTGTCAGGGCGCCCCTAGCTTCCGAAGGCATGCTTCGTGTCGTCGTAGCCACGGTGGTAGCGCTCTCACTCTCCCCTGCAACCGCACACGCGGAATCCCTGGATGCGTTGGCATATCTGGAGAACCCCAGAATGACCGGCGAGAACCAGGAACCCCCGCACCCCGATCTGAAGCCCGAGAAGCGCCTGAGCCTCAACGGCGACTGGCGCATCCGGATGTTCGACAGGCCGGAGGACGTCAGGGACACCCCGGACGGGTGGCGCACGGTCAAGGTCCCCCACACGTGGCAGACCGACTTCCTCGACCACCCGATGTTCCGCAACATCCCCACCGAGATGTACCCGGACGCCCCGCCGGCGATCCCGCGCGACGTCAACCCCACCGGCGTCTACGAGAAGACATTCGACCTGCCCGCGGACTGGGACCGCACGCTGGTCCGCTTCGAGGGCGTGACCAGCGGCTACCTCGTCTGGGTCAACGGCACGTACGTCGGCTACGACCAGGGCGGCTACACGCCCGCCGAGTTCGACATCACGAGCAAGCTCAAGCCCGGCCGCAACACCCTGAAGCTCCAGGTCCACCGCTGGTCGGCGGGCTCGCACCTGGAGGACTACGACCAGTGGCGGTTCTCCGGCATCTTCCGCGAGGTCTGGCTCTACTCGACGCCGAAGACCTACCTCCAGGACGTGACGATCAAGACCGACCTGGACGCCCAGTACCGCGACGCCACCATCAACACCGACGTGCGGATCGGCGGACCGCAGGAGGGCCACACCGTCCGGACCAGGCTCTTCGACCCGCAGGGTCGTGAGGTGAAGATCGACGGCGGCAAGGTCGCCAACCCGTTGAAGTGGACCGACGAGACCCCGAACGTGTACGAGCTCAAGATCGAGCTGCTGAAGAACGGCCGCGTCGTCCAGACCGGCAAGCAGCCCGTGGGCTTCCGCAAGATCGAGATCATCGACAAGCAGCTCAAGATCAACGGCAAGCGCGTCCTGTTCCGCGGTACCAACCGGGCCGAGACGAGCGTGCACGGCAGCCGCTACGTCACCCGCGCCGACCAGGAAAAAGACGTCGAGCTGATGAAGAAGCTCAACATCAACGCCGTCCGCACCTCGCACTACCCGAGCGACCCGTACTTCTACGAGCTCGCGGACCGCACCGGCCTGATGATCGACGACGAGGTCGACATCGAGACCCACCACCACGACGGCTGCCCGACCAACTGCCTGGCCGAGCGCCCGGAGTGGCAGGACGCGTTCCAGGACCGCTTCGTCGCCATGATGCAGCGCGACAAGAACCACCCCAGCGTGATCATGTGGGACACCGGCAACGAGGCGGGGCTCGGCAAGGCCCACTACACGATGGCCGAGTACGCCCGCGCCCACGACACCCGCCCGCTCTACCACCAGCCGAACGTGCCCGACGGCGACGCTCCGTTCGCCGACGTCGCCGGACCGCGCTACCCCTCGCCCGCGAGCCTCGAGGCCAAGGCGAGGACGACCACCAAGCCGATCATCATGGGCGAGTACGCGCACGCCATGGGCAACAGCCTCGGCAACTTCCAGGAGTTCTGGGACGTCGTGCGCGCCTACCCGCAGGTGCAGGGCGGCTTCATCTGGGACTGGGCCGAGCAGAACATCGCCCTGCCCCTCTACACGACACCCGACGACGCCAACGGCATCCTCTCGTACCTCTCCGGCAAACCGTCCCGGGTGGACGGACCGCACGGGAAGGCGTTGCAGCTCAGCGGTCTCGACGACTTCGTGGAGGTCTACCGCGACCGCAAGCTCGACGAGGTGAGCGACGGCCTCACGCTCGACGCCTGGGTCAAGCCGGACACGTGGACCGGTGACTTCACGGTCATCGCGAAGGGCGACCACCAGTACGCGCTGAAGATGTCCAACTCCACCACGCTGGAGTTCTTCATCCACAGCGGCACCTGGCGCGCCGTCCGGGCGACGGTCCCCGCCGACTTCTACGGCAACTGGCACCGCGTCACCGGCACGTTCGACGGCACCAAGCTGCGCCTGCTGATCGACGGGAAGGAGGCCGCCACCGCGGACTTCACCGGCACGGTCGACTGGTCGCACTGGCCGGTCAACATCGGCCGCAACTCGGAGACCATGCAGGAGAACGTCGGCACCCGGATGGCCCACGGCGCCATCGACCAGGTCCGCGTCTACCACCGCGCCCTGACCGAGGCGGAGCTGGCGCAGGACCCGAAGAAGACCGCCGTCCTGGCGCTGGACTTCGAGAAGCTGGAGGACAAGGGCCGCAAGGAGTTCTACGGCGCGGGCACCGGTGGCGTCGACGGCCTGGTGTGGGCGGACCGCAGGCCGCAGCCCGAGACCACCGAGCTGATGGCGGTCCACTCCCCCATCCGCTTCTCCTTCGCCGGCGGCAAGCTCACGATCGTCAGCGAACGCCAGTTCACCGGCACCGACGACCTCGAGCTGCGCTGGGAGGTCCAGGACAACGGCCGCACGGTCGCCCAGCACCGCGGCAGGCTCCAGCCGGGCACGATCGCGTTGCCGGACTTCAGCGCCCCGACCGAGCGCTTCCTGACCGTCCGCGCGGTCGACCGCAGGGGCGACGACGTCGGCATCGGCCAGTTCCCGCTGGGCGGCACGCAGGTCACCGGCCTGCACACGACCGGCTTCCCCGGCAAGCTCACCACCACCGAGACCGGCACCGAGGTCGTGGTGTCGGGCAGGGACTTCCGCTACGTCGTCAGCAAGTCCTCCGGCACGCTCACGTCCATGCGCGTGCGCGGCACCGAGCTGATCAAGGCGGGCCCGGAGCTCGACGCCTGGCGCGCGCCGCTGTCGAACGAGTTCCAGAGCGAGGACACCCCCTGGTACCGCAACGGCCTCGACCGGCTCAGGACCACGCCCTCGAGCGTCACGGTGGCGCAGTCGGGCGCCGACACGGTCATCACGGCGAAGTCCACGGCCCAGGCGGTGCAGAACGCGTCGTTCGGCCAGACCTTCACCTACCGGATCACCGGTGACGGCGAGATCCACGTCGGCCACCGGGTCGCGGCGCAGGACCGCATGCGCGACCTGAGCTACCTGCCCGGCATCGGCTTCACGCTCAAGGTGCCGCAGGACTACCAGAAGTTCTCCTGGTACGGCCGCGGTCCCGGCGAGAACTACGACGACCGCAAGGCCGGCAACCCGGTCGGCGTCTACCAGTCCACCGTGGACAGGGAGTTCAACGACTACTACAAGCCGCAGGACTACGGCAACCACGCCGACACGCGCTGGGCGGCGCTGTCCAACGGCCGCGCGGGCGTGCTCGTCGCGGGTGACCTCGACGTGCGGGTCTCGCAGTACGACGACCTGGACCGCGCCGCGTACCCGTTCGCGCTCAAGAAGAACGACGGCTGGACCACCCTGCACGCGGCACATCGCGTGACGGGCGTGAGCGAGACGTTCCACGAGCCGCTGCCGCAGTACCAGGTCGAAGCGGGCAACGAGTACGCGTACTCCGTGCTGCTGCGCCCGCTCACGCCCGTGGAAGCCGCCACGGGCAAGCTCGGCAACCGGGTGGACTGCGCGCCCGTCGCCGAGCTGAGGGCCGCCGACACCGCGCTGGAACCGGGTGAGCAGGTCGAGGCGGACCTGGTCGTCACCCAGCCCTGCCCCGGCACCACGACGGCGAGGCTGACCGCACCGGACGGCTGGTCGGTGTCGCCCTCGACGGCCGGCCTGTCGACCGGCTCCGCGAAGGTGACGATCAAGCGCGACGGCGGGCCGACCGGCACCCGTTCGGTGTTCGTCGAGGTGACCTCCGGCAAGGGCGTCTCCACCCTGACGAAGGACTTCACCGCGACGCCCCGTGCGCCGCAGGGCGAGGCTCAGGTCTCCGCGCTGGACTTCCTCGACGTGCGCAACGGATGGGGCCCGGTCGAACGCGACACCAGCAACGGCGAGGAGCAGGGCGGGGACGGCCTGCCGATCAGCATCAGGGGCGCGAAGTTCGACCGTGGCGTAGGCGTGCACCCCGACTCGGAGTTCCAGGTCTACACGGGCGGGAAGTGCTCGACGCTGACCGCCACGATCGGTGTCGACGACGAGACGAACGGGGAGGGCACCGTCCGGTTCGAGGTGCTCACGGACGGACAGTCCGTGTACCAAAGCCCTGTGCTGTCAGGACAAAGCGCCGCTGTACCGATCACGGTGGACACGAGTGGAGCAACGGTCGTGACGTTCCGGGCCACAGACGGAGGTGATGGCAACGCCCACGACCACGCCGACTGGGCGAACCCGGTCCTGACCTGTGCGTAGAGGCGTACCGTTGGAGATCAAGGGCATTCGCCGGTCGAAGGGCGGGGTCTCATGGTCTTCTTCGAAATCCTCGGCGGGCTCGTCGCGCTCGGAGGCCTCGGCCTCGCCATGAGCGCGCGGGTCATCAAGCAGTTCGAACAGGGACTGGTGTTCCGGTTCGGCAAGCTGCAGCAGGGCGTGCGCGGGCCGGGGCTGACGATGCTGATCCCGGGGGTCGACCAGCTCCGCAAGGTCAACCTCCAGATCGTCACCCTGCCCGTGCCGGCCCAGGACGGCATCACGCGCGACAACGTCACCGTGCGCGTCGACGCCGTCGTGTACTTCAAGGTGCAGGACCCGGCGAAGGCCGTCGTCAACGTCGAGGATTACCGGTTCGCGATGTTGCAGGTGGCGCAGACGTCGTTGCGGTCGATCATCGGCAAGAGCGAGCTGGACGACCTGCTGTCCAACCGCGAGCACCTGAACCAGGGGCTGGAGCTGATGATCGACACGCCCGCGCTCGAGTGGGGCATCGACATCGACCGGGTCGAGATCAAGGACGTGGCGCTGCCGGAGAGCATGAAGCGCTCGATGTCGCGGCAGGCGGAGGCCGAACGCGAACGCCGCGCGCGCATCATCACCGCGGACGGCGAGCTGCAGGCGTCCAAGAAGCTCTCCGAGGCGGCCGGGACGATGGAGCAGACACCGGGCGCGCTCCAGCTGCGGCTCCTGCAGACCATCGTGGAGGTGGCGGCGGAGAAGAACTCGACGCTGGTGCTGCCGTTCCCCGTGGAGCTGCTGAGGTTCCTGGAGAAGAACACGAACCTCGAGCTGCCGAAGGACTCGGCCGAATGAGGTACCCCGCGTAACGACCCCCTGCGCCGGACGACGTCCGTGCAGGGGGTTGGTGAGGCATGCAGGACAGGGTCAGAGGCAGGTTCGTCGGCATCGGCGTCGGCTCGTACGAGCTGGTGCAGCCGCTGCAGCACGCCGTGAGCGACGTGCGGGAGCTGCGCGCCCTGCTCAAGGGGTACGACGGCGAGCCACTGGCCGACCCGACCGAGGCCGAGGTCCGCGAGCACATGAAGGCGCTGCGCCGGCAGCCGCAGGACGGCGGCGCGCTGGTGGCGTTGTGGAGCGGGCACGCCATCCCCGTCGCGGGCAACCTCAGGCTGCTGGCCAGGGACAACGACGGCGCGGTCGACGGCATCATGCTGCACGAGTTCGCGCTGTGGTGCGCCGCGTCGGGCGCCCACCAGGTGCTGATCGTCGTCGACGCCTGCTACTCCGGCGCCCAGCTCGACGAGGCCGTGCGCACGGTCGCCGCCGTGCAGGAGGAGCTGCTGGCCGGGCAGGTGCACTGGGCGGGCGTGCTGGTGTCGTGTTCGAGTGTCGAAACGGCCCGTGACGGGTTGTTCGGCGGTCAGCTGCGCAAGCTGCTGCGTGCCGGCCCCACAGCGGTGGAGGACGCACGGCGGTGGAGCGACCGCACGGCGTTGGTCGACGGTGGTGCCGTGGGGACGGCGTTGCTGAATGCGTGGGACAGCGAAGTCCAACGGCCGCGCTTCATGCAGTACGGCTCCGCGCAGCCGATGCTGCCCAATCCGCTCTACGCCGCGGGCACGGTCGTGAAGCACCTCCTGCTCGCGGCGCGCGGCGGTGACTCGGCGGACAACCGGTCGTGGTTCACCGGCCGCACCGCGCAGGTCGACAAGGTCGTGAGCTGGGTGAGGTCCGGGACGGCCGGTCTGCGCGTGGTCACGGGGTCGCCCGGCACCGGCAAGTCGGCGGTGGTCGGCCGGGTGGTGAGCCTGTCGAACTCCGCGGAACGGGACCTGCTGCTGACCGCCGGGTCGTCGTTCCGGCACGCCGATCCCGGGCCGGACTCCGTCGACGCCGCCGTGCACGCCCGCGCGATGGACGCCGACCGCGTTGCGGACCTGCTCAGCCGCCAGCTCGTCGGCGCGGGCCTGATCGCCCCTCCTGACGGACCGCGACGCGGTGCCGCCGAACTGGTCGGCGCGGTCAGCGCTCTGACCACTCCCCCGGTGCTCATCGTCGACGGCCTGGACGAGGCGCGCGGGGAGTCGTTCTCGATCGCCACGTCGCTGCTGACCAAGCTCGCCGGGTACGCCGTCGTGATCGTCTCGACCCGCCAGGCGCACCGGGTCGCGGGTGGCGCGCCGCTGCTGACCGAGCTGTCGCCGGTCGAGGTGCTCGACCTCGACGACGCAGACGACGACGCGGACGTCCGCGACTACGTGCTGGCACGGCTGGGTTCCCGCGTCCCGCAGTCCACTGTGGACGAACTGGCGAAGCTGCCGTTCCTGACCGCGTGGATGATCACCGACCAGCTGCTCGAAGACGGTGGCGTGGACTTCAAGCTGTCGCTGGACGCGGCATTCGACCGCGAGCTGGCGAAGGTGCCCTCGGCCCGTGCGTTGCTGACGGCGCTGACGTGGAGCTTTGGCGCGGGCTTCCCGGAGGAGGAGTGGCGCGTCGTCGCCGAAGCGTTGTCGGGCGGGAAGTTCAGCCGTGAGGACGTCACGGCCGTGCTCACCGAACTGGGCCGTCACATCGTGCAGGACGGCGAGGAGGGCACGGCGGTCTTCAAGCTCACGCACCAGACGTTCGCGGACCACCTGCGCCCGCAGTTCGCGCCGAGCCGCGACGAGGTGTTCGCGCCGGGTGCGGAGACGGTCGCGTGCGCCCTGATCTCGTTGTACCAGCAGCGGATCGAGGCCGGCGTTCCGCCGAACGCGCCGGGCTACCTGTGGAAGTACGCGTGGCGGCACTGCGGGCATGCCGGTACGCAGGCGTTGGACGGGCTGCGCGCGCTCGCGGTGATGAACCCGATGTTGTTGCCGGACATCGCTCTCGCAACGACGACGGCGGCCAACGAGCTGATGCACTGGGGTCGCGGCGACGAGGCCATCGCACCGTTCGAGGAGGCCGCCGAACACTTCCGCGCTCTCGTGCCGACGTTGCGGATGTACTTGGCGGACCTGGCTTTCGTGCTCAACAAGCTCGGCCGGCGGTTCCGCGAGGCCGGCCGGTTGCAGCAGGCCGTGGCGCCCGCGGAAGAAGCTGTGGTCCGGTACCGCGAGCTGGTCGCGTCAACCCCGACGACCGCGGAAAGCCTGACGCACAAAAGGCTGGCGCAACGCATCGCGAAGTCGGCGACGCACGGCAGCGACAACACCACGTACTCGGCGCACCTCAGTGGCGCGTTGGTGGACCTGAGCGAGGTCTACGCGATGCTCGGGCGTAGGACCGAGTCGCTGTCGACCGCTCGCGACGCCGTAGCCGTCGTCGACACCGATGCACCACTTGCGCGCGCCATGACCGCTCTCGCGGCGCGGTGCAGCGAGACCGGCCGTCGCTACGAGGCCATGCAACGCTCGAAGCAGGCCGTCGAGCTGTACTTCTCCCTCGCGCAGACGAACCCGGTGTTCCTCGCCGACCTCGTCACCGCGCAGGTCGAGCTGAGCCGCGACTACCTGGCCCTCGGCCGGCTTTCCGACGCCGACCGCACGACTCAGCAGGCCGCGGAGATCAGCGGCACGCTCGGCCGGCACGCCGCGTTCCGCCCGCAGCTCGCCGACGCGGCGCTGAGCCTGAGCGTCGCCTACAGCCTGGTCGACCGCACCGAAGCGGCCCTCACCGCGGCACGGCAGGCCGCCGACCTCGCCGACGGGCTGCGGGTCCACGCCCAGGCGCTGCACAACCTGATGCGGCGCCAACGCGACGCGGACAAGGACCGAGAGGCGCTCGCGACCGGGCTGCGGACCGTCGAGGTGTGCCTGCTGCCGGAGAGCTCCGACCGGCTGTCGACGCTGGCGGCCGCGTTGTTCACGATCGACACGATCTGTGCGGGCCTGGGACAGCCGGAGATCGTCGACGAGACCTGGGACCGGGTCACCGCGCGGTTCACCGGCCCGCACCTCGCCACGTTGCTGATGCTGCGCGCGGCGGCGACCAGGCCCGGCGACCCGGCGGCGGCGAAGTGGCTGTGCCAGGCGCTGACGCACGTGGGCCAGTCGCGGCAGGCGATCCACGACGTGCACGACATCGCCCGCCGCCACCACGACTCGGGCCCGTGGCCGTGGGACTCCGTCCCGGACTGGCTGACGGTGGACCGCGGGCTGCTGAAGACCGCGCGCGCGTGGGTGTTCGCGCGGTCGTACGCCGAGGAGCGCGCGATCCTGGTCGAGCATCCCGAGCTGTTGTCGACGGACGCCGACGTCGCGGTCACCGAGGCGTTGTACGGGACGAGCCTGATCGAGGCGCAGGTCATCCAGTCGCGCCGGACGACCGCGCAGCAGCAGGGGGTGGCGCTCGCGTACCGGCCGTGGTTGCTGGCCAGCCTCGCGGACGAGTTCGTCGACGCGACGCCCGCCCGTCGTCGCGAACTGCTCGCCACGCGCCGGGAAGAGCTGCTGGACAAGGAAGTCCTCAAGAACGTGCGCGACAACCGGCCCGTGCAGGCGTTGCTGCTGCTCGCGGTCGAGGACGCCGACGTGGTCGACCTCGTGCTGGAGGCGCTGGAAGACCCCGCACGGGTCGTGGAGGTCCTGCGTGGCTTGGCCGGTACCGCGTCACCGCAGGCACTCACGCAGGCCGTGACTGCGTTGGAACCGCACGCGTTGGCGGCGCTCTACAAGGCGGTAGCGCGCGCTCGGGCCGGTGACACGCGATGGGCGTTGCCGGCGCCGGACCAGCGCCTGAAGTGGATCCGCGAGCTGACCTACCTGGTGCCCGCGGACCCGAAGCTGCTCACCCTCATCCGCACGCTCGCCGAGGAGTCCAGATGAGCGATCTCGTCGTCGTCCTGCCCGGCATTCTCGGCAGCACGTTGCGCGACAAGGACGGCATGGTCTGGGAGGTGTCGGGCAAGGCCGCGTTGCGCGCGGTGCTGTCGCTGGGCCGCAGCCTCCAGCGGCTCAAGCTCCCGGCCGGCATCGGCGACGAGCACCCCGGCGACGGCGTCGAGCCCGTGGCGTTGATGGCCGACCTGCACGTCATCCCCGGCATCTGGACGCCGCTGAAGGGCTACGACCGGGTGACGCGGCGGATGAACTCGCTCGGCTACAGCGTCGAGAAGGGCAACCTCGTCCTGTTCGCCTACGACTGGCGGCTGTCGAACCGCTACAACGGCGCGCTGCTGGCCCGGCGGGTGGACGAGGCGCTGGACCGGATCGGCCAGGACGCCAGGGTGAGCTTCGTGTGCCACTCGATGGGCGGGCTGGTCGCGCGGTGGTGCATCGAGCAGTGCGGGATGGCCGAGCGCACCGACAAGCTGATCACGATGGGCACGCCGTACCGCGGCGCCGCGGCCGCGTTGGACCAGCTGGTCAACGGCGTGCGGAAGGGTCTCGGGCCGTTGGCGGTCGACCTCACGGAGTTCTCGCGGTCGATGCCGTCGCTGCACCAGCTGCTGCCGGAGTACGCGTGCATCGAGTCGCCGGGTGGCCTGCTCAAGACCACCGAGGTGGCACTGCCCGAGCTCGACACGAAGATGGTCGCGGACGCGATGGCGTTCCACGGCGCGTTGACCGACACGTTCGCCGACAAGACGTACGCGATCATCGGCGGTAAGCAGCCCACGGCAACGACGGCGCGTATCGCGGACGGCAAGGCGACCTGCTACCGGACGTACGAGGGCGACGACCTGTACGGCGACGCGACCGTGCCGATGGTCGGTGCTGCCCGGCGTGGGCTGGCGTTGTCGTCGAACACGCTGCACCGGGTGACCGAGCAGCACACGTCGTTGCAGGACAACGCGGCGGTGCTGGACGCCGTGGAGTCGTTCCTGACCGCGAAGACGATCATCCCGCGCAACGTCACGACGACGGAACCGCAGGTCAGCGTGCCCGATCTGGTGCTCACCGGGGAGACGCTGGAGGTCACCGTCGAACTGCGCGACACCACCCCGCGTGCGTTGAAGGTCGCGTTGCTCGACGAGAACGGCAAACAGGTCGAATCGCGCAGTCCGGCGATTTCCGAGAGCATGGCGATCAAATTCGACGAATTGCCTCCCGGCGCCTATTACGTGCAGGTCAGCGGCATTTCGGTGGGTGCTCCGGTGGTCCCGGTGACCTCCGCGGTGCTCGCCATGGATTGCCCCGCGGTCTGACCGGGAGGACGATTTAGCCCTGCCACGGAGGAGGCGCGATGACCGCGATCAAGCCAACGCCCGTAGTGCCCCACCCCGGGGCGGCGCGCGCACGGCCGAAGGGCTCGTACTTCCTCCAGCTGTTCAAGACGACCGATCCCAAGCAGATCGGGATCATGTACCTGACCACGTCGTTCGCGTTCTTCCTGATCGGCGGCGTGATGGCGCTGCTGATGCGCGGCGAGCTGGCGCGGCCGGGCCTGCAGTTCCTGTCGAACGAGCAGTACAACCAGCTGTTCACCATGCACGGCACGATCATGCTGCTGCTGTACGCGACGCCGATCCTGTTCGGGTTCGCGAACTACATCCTGCCGCTGCAGATCGGCTCGCCGGACGTCGCGTTCCCGCGCCTGAACGCCTTCTCGTACTGGCTCTACCTGTTCGGCGGCATCATCGTGGTCGCCGGGTTCGTCACGCCGGGCGGCGCGGCGGACTTCGGCTGGTTCGCCTACACGCCGCTGTCGTCTGCCGTGCACGCGCCGGGCGTCGGCGCGGACATGTGGATCATGGGCCTGGCGGTGTCCGGTCTCGGCACGATCCTCGGCGCGGTGAACATGACGACGACGGTCGTGACGCTGCGGGCGCCGGGCATGACGATGTTCCGGATGCCGATCTTCACCTGGAACATCCTGGTGACGTCCGTGCTGATCCTGCTGGCGTTCCCGATCCTCACGGCCGCGCTGATGGGCCTGGCGGCGGACCGGCACCTCGGGGCGCACGTGTTCGACCCGGCCAACGGCGGCGTGATCCTGTGGCAGCACCTGTTCTGGTTCTTCGGCCACCCCGAGGTGTACATCGTCGCGCTGCCGTTCTTCGGGATCGTGACGGAGATCTTCCCGGTGTTCAGCCGCAAACCGCTGTTCGGCTACAAGGGCCTGGTGTTCGCGACGCTGGCGATCGCGATGCTGTCGGTGGCCGTGTGGGCGCACCACATGTACGCGACCGGCGCGGTGCTGCTGCCGTTCTTCGCGCTGATGACGTTCCTCATCGCGGTGCCGACCGGCATCAAGTTCTTCAACTGGATCGGCACGATGTGGAAGGGGCAGCTGACGTTCGAGACGCCGATGCTGTTCGCGGTCGGCTTCCTGGTGACGTTCCTCTTCGGCGGCCTGACGGGCATCCTGCTGGCCTCGCCTGCCGTCGACTTCCACGTGTCCGACACGTACTTCGTGGTGGCGCACTTCCACTACGTGCTGTTCGGCACGATCGTGTTCGCCACCTACGCGGGCATCTACTTCTGGTTCCCGAAGATGACCGGCCGGATGCTCAACGAGCCGCTGGGCAAGCTGCACTTCTGGACGACGTTCTTCGGGTTCCACGGCACGTTCCTCGTGCAGCACTGGCTGGGCAACGAGGGCATGCCGCGCCGTTACGCCGACTACCTGCCCACGGACGGGTTCACGTTCCTCAACACGTTCTCGACCATCGGCTCGTTCCTGCTGGGCGCGTCCGTGCTGCCGTTCGTGTGGAACGTCTTCCGTTCCTACCGCTACGGCGACCCGGCGCCGCAGGACGACCCGTGGGGCTACGGCAACTCGCTGGAGTGGGCCACGACCTCACCGCCGCCGCGGCACAACTTCAAGGAGCTGCCGCGAATCCGGTCAGAGCGGCCGGCGTTCGAGCTGCACTACCCGCACATGGTCGAGCGGATGCGCGAGGAAGCGCACTTCTCGCTGGCCCATCCCGGTCGGCACCGGGTGGGCAAGGACGAGACCACCGAGAAGACGCTCGCCTCGACGCATCGCAACGGCACGGACGAGTCCTAGCGCCGTCCGGGGATCAGACCGCCCTCGACGACGGCCTTGGCCAGCGGCGTGGCGAGCTCGACGAACCGCTCCTTCTCCTGGTCGGACAGGACGTCGTAGGCGGGCGCGGCCATCCGGTCCGTGTCGTCCTCGATGCCCTGCCGCAGCTCACGGCCCTGGTCGGTCAGCAGCCGGTCCTCGTTCACCAGCCCGCGCCGCTGCAGGTCCTCGACCGTCGCGTCCCACTGCTCCTGCGACCAGGCCCGCGTCTTGCGCAACGCGTCAGCCGGGTAGTCGCCCGTCGCAACGTGCAGCACGAGCGCTTCGAGCCCGGTGATGTTGTGCCGCAGCAACGCCGCCAGGTGCCCGTCGCCGCGGAACTCGCGCAGCAGCGTCTGGGCGTGGAACAGCTGCAGCAGCGTCTCGTCGGGCCACGGCAGACTCGCGTGGGCGGCGAACAACGGCCGGCCGTGCAACATGTCCTTGGACCGCTCGGCCGCCCGCCTGGCGAGCCCGGTGATCTCCTCGAGGTCGTCCGGCAGCACCTTGCGCAACGCCTCGTCCGCCGCCTCCAGCCGCAGCTCGAGCATCTGCTGCGGCGTCACCTTCTCCCACGCCTGCGGAATCCGCGCCCGCACGAGCTCGGGGTTGAAGTTGTAGAACGTGGCGATCACGACCTCGGCCCCCACCGCCCCCATGGCAGCCGCCCGCGACGCGAAGTACCCACCGGGCCGGTCGAGCCCCGCGCTCGCGTACCGGCTGTCCGCCTCGGGGGCGAAGTAGATCATTCCGTGCACGGGCTCGAGGGAGCGAAACAGAGTCCTGATCATGTCTGCCAACCTAGCCGCCCGCCAGGAATTGTCAGACCCCTCTGCCAAGCTTCGCGACGTGGACTCGAACACCTTCTGGAAGCTGATCGCCGACGCCAGGGCGAGCGTCCCCGACCCGTCCGACACCGAGGCCGTGGTGGCCGCGGCCACCGACCTCCTGGCCGAGCAGCCGCCGTCCGAGATCGTCGCCGCCCAGCAGGTCCTGTGGGACCTCATGGCCGCCTCGTACCTCAACCCGCTGTGGGCCGCGGCCTACGTCATCAACGGCGGCTGCTCCGACGACGGCTTCGACTACTTCCGCGGCTGGCTCCTGACCCAGGGCCGCGAGGTCTACGAGGCCGTTCTCGCCTCCCCCGACTCGCTGGCCGACCTGCCGGTCGTGGTGGCCGCCGCCGAGTCCGGCATGGAGCTCGAGGGCGAGGACGCGCTGTCGATCGCCTGGAACGCCCACATCAAGGCCACCGGCATGCAGCTGCCGCAGGACGCGTTCCGGATCCGCTACCCGGAGCTCGACCCGGCTTGGGACTTCGACTTCGACGACGGGGCGGAGATGGCCGTGCGGTTGCCTCGGCTGGCGGCGCTGTACGAGCTCTGACGGTGTCACGCCGGGGCGCCTCGATGCGATGAGAGAACATGGATCAAGGTGGCTCGGACACGGCGAACACCATCAGCAACTCGTTCGTCTCCGGCGTCGCGGTTCAGATCGGGTCGGTCACCGGCACTCTCACCCTCGCCGTCGACCGTCCCGACTACCAGGTCCACTGGCTCGCGCCCGTCGTCACCCGCCCGACCTTCCTGCCCGAACGCCACCGGACTCCCAGCCGTCTTCTCGACGCCCGCCGGGAAGTCGTGCCCTACCGGGATCGCCCGGCCGTGCAGAAGCGCCTCCTGGCCTGGCTCGGCTCCAAGGCTCCCAGCTCGGTCCTGCTCCTGCACGGCGCCGGCGGCCGGGGCAAGACCCGCCTCGCCAACGCGTTCGCGGGCCATGCGCACCTGTCGGGCTGGCGCGTCGCCCACGCCGTCAACCGCACGACCGACAGGCATGCGATGGTGCCCGCCTCCAGTCCGCTTGCCGCATCTCCCACCGGCTCGACGGAGTGCGCCGGCGTACTGGTGGCCGTCGACTACGCCGAACGCTGGTCCGACGTCGGCCTGAAGACGCTGATCTCGGACCTGACCCGCGAGCACGCCCAGGTCACGCTGCGCGTCCTGCTGCTGGCCCGCTCCGTCCAGGACGTCTGGCAGCCGCTGCAAGACCACCTCGACCTCACTCCGGTCGACCTGCCCGATCCGATCGAGCTCCTCGACCTCACGGACTCCGCCGCTGCTCGCGCCGAAGCGTTCCTCGATGCGGCCCAGGCCTTCCACGCGAAGCTCGCTCTGCCGGAACCCTGCACCGCCACGCCGCCGCCCGACCTTGGCCACGACGACTACGCCTCACCGCTGGTCCTGCACATGGCCGCTCTCGCCGCCGTGTGCGCCGGCCACGACCACGACACCATCCCGCACCGTGACGACCTCTCCAGCTACCTGCTCGCCCACGAACGCCGCCTCTGGCCGCCTCACCCGCGCGGCGCGGACGCTGTTCTCCTCGCAACGCTGTTCGGACCGCTGGACTCCGAGGACGACGCACTGGCCCTGCTCGAGGCAAGCGGGGTGACCGACGGCGTAGCGGCGGGCCGTGAGCTCCTGTCCTGGCACGACCGCGTCTACCCGGAGTCCCAGGAGCTGCCGCCGCTGATGCCGGACCGGTTCGGCGAGGACTTCGTCGCCGACCACCTCGGAACACATCCGCGGGCGGCGCGGCTGGTGGTGCGCGCGGCCCAGAGCACACCGGTCCTTCGCAAGGTGTCCCGCCGCCCTGCTGCTGTCCTGGTCGCGACCGCGGCCCGGCACGCGGCGGTGCGAGACGTGTTGTGGAAGATCCTTCCCGAGTCCCCGTCGCTCTCCTTCGCGCCGGGCCCCGAGCTGGTCCGCTTGGCCATCGAGCACGCGCCGTTCGACGTCCAAGCCCTTGTCGTCGACCAACTGCCCCATCCCGACATCGGCATGCGGCAGCCAGGGCTGGAGCTGACCGGCGCGCTGGCGAAGAACCTGAGCGACGACCTCCCCGCGAAGACCAGGGCCGCCGTGCTGATGAACCTGGCCATGCGGCTCAAGAACAGCGGCCAGGACCCAGCCGCGCTCACCGGCCTCGTGGAGCGTGCCACCTCGATCATGGTCGACGCCTGGCGGAAGTCGCCGGACGACCGCGACCTCGCGCTCCGGACAGCGCAGGTGCTGATGAACGGCAAGAGCCACACAGCAGGACACGGGGACCTGCCCGGCGCCCTCCGGGGGCTCGACGAGAGCATCGGCATCCTGCGCGGGATCAAGGGTGCCGAGGACGCGGAGCGCGACATCACGCTCGTCAGCGCTCTGCTCAACAAAGCCGTCGTCCTGAGCCGGTCCGGCCGCCCTGACGAAGCGGCAGCCGCCGAGACCGAGGCGATGGACCTGGCGGAGCGCGTCACCGGGCCGAGCCCGATGCGACCGTCGCTCGCGGACGCGGCCACTCGTCTGGCCCGCCGCTACGCCGCGAACTCCCAGCAGCTCCAGGCGGTCCGGGCCGCGCGCATCGCCGCGCTCCACTACCGGGACCTGGCCGGTGTCTCACCCGAGTACTACGGCAAGGCCGCGGTGGTCAGCCTCAACGAGTACGGCACGTACCAGGCCGCCGCCGGACATCCGGACAGTGCGCTGCAGAACGTCCTGACCGCGATCGGCCTTGCCCGCACCCACCTCGACGACGACATCGCCGATTTCGCACCCGTGCTCGCCCAACTGCTGCACAACGCCGCCGAGATCACCTTGCTCACCTCGGCCGACGACCGCACGGCCCGGGCACACGCGCACGCCACCGAAGCCGTCGAGCGGTACCGATCGCTCCTGCCCACTCATCCAGACCTGGCAGGGCGGTGGAAAGAAGTGCTCGCCCTTGTTCGCCGAATCGACGAACAAGACGACCGGACAGCGCAGGGCCCCACCACTGGGGAAGCACGCTCAGCGCCGTCGTAGACACGGATCGCCTTGCGCTGAGCCCAGCGCAAGGCGATCCGTCACCGCGCTTGGTCGGCGAGCGTCACCGACGACGGCGGCGAGACTTCAGGTAGTCGCTCACCACCGCCGCCCCGAGCCCCTCCTCGTCCGGCGACACCACCCGGCCACCGCCCCGCCGGGCCACGATGTCCACGAACGCGGCCAGGCGCGGGTCGTCGCCCAGCTTGAACACCGAGATGGTCGCCCCGAGCCGTGCCAGGGCGTCGACCTCGTTGAGCGTCTTGGTCAGCGTTCGCGGCAGCGGTGGGTAGTTGAACTCCGCGTCGCCCTCCGGTTCGAGGTGCGCGGTGGGTTCGCCGTCGGTCACCACGAGCACCACGGGTTGGGCGTCGGGGTGGCGGCGGATGTGGCGGCCGGCCAGCAGTAGGGCGTGGTGCAGGTTTGTGCCCTGCTCCCACACGCCTTCCAACGCCGTCAGCTGGCCGATGTCCACGGCCTCGGCGTAGCGGCCGAAGGTCACGAGTTGCAGGGCGTCGGTGCGGAAGCGGGTGCGTACGAGGTGGTGCAGGGCGAGGGCCGTGCGTTTCATCGGGACCCAGCGGCCGTCTTGCACCATCGACCAGGAGGTGTCGACGCACAGCGCCACCGCGGCGCGGGTGCGGTGTTCTGTTTCGGAGACCTCCAGGTCCACCACGTCCAGGGACATCGAGCCTGAGCGCAGCACTGCGTTGCGCAAGGTTCGTGGCACGTCCCACGGTTCGGTGTCGCCGAACTGCCACGGTCTGGTCGAGCCCATCAGTTCGCCTGCGGCGCCTGCTGACGTGGTCTCCCGGGACCCCTGGGAGGAGCGGAGCTGGTCGACCACGCCGCGCAGGGCTGTCTCGCCCAGGCGGCGCAGGGCTTTCGGGGTCAGGCGCAGCGAGCCGTCCGGGGCCCGTTCCAGGATGTTCTGCTGGCGCAGGGCCTTCTCCAGGTCGGCCAACCGGCGGGCGTCGACCGAGGCCGACTCGCCCAGCTGGCGTTCCAGGGCCTCCAGGTCGATGTCCTCCAGGCGGGCGCCGGGGTAGGACTGGCCGAGCTGTTCGGCCAGGGCGTCCAGCTCGGCGAGGTCGGCCATGGCTTGCGCGCCCTCGCCCAGGCCCAGCGGGTCCTGGCCGCGGAAGCGGGCGGACGACGTCCAGTCCTCGCCGGGGCGCAGACGTTGCAGCAGGGAGTCCAAAGTGGACAGCTGGGAGCCGATGCCGCCGAAGGCCTGCTGGGACAACGCGGACAGCTCGGCGCGCTGTTCGTCGGTCATCGAGTTCATCATGCGTTGCGCGGCGGCCGAGCGGGCCGCCAGTGCGTCGATGAGTTCGTCGACGGTGCGCGGGTTCTCCGGGAAGAAGTCGCCGTGCTTGCGCATGAAGTCGTCGAACAGGCGCGGCGTGTCCGGGGAGCCGGCGGCGTGTGCCTCCAGCAGCGAGTTGAGGTCGCGCAGCATCCGCTGGATCCGCTTGACGTCCTCGGAGTCCACGTTGGACAGTGCCTGCTTCATGCCCTGGAACCGCTGGTCCAGCAGCTCCCGGCCGAGCAGGTCGCGGATCTGCTCGAACGCCTCGCGGGCCTCCTGCGAGCGCCAGTCGTACGAGGACAGCTCCTGCACGGCCGCCGCGGTGCCGGGGGGCAGGGCGTCGAGCTGGGCCTCGCGGAAGCGCGCGTCGTCGGACGGGTCCGGGAACAGCGCGCGGCGTTCGGCCTCCACGGCCTTGTCCAGGAGCTGGCGGACCTCGTTCAACGTGCCGTCGAGGCGGTGGCGGCGCTGGATGGCGGACCGGCGCTGCCACAGCCGTGACGTCAGGTCGTCGAGGCCTCGGGTGCCGTCGACGCCGCGCCGCAGCAGTTCGCGCAGCGCGGAGTTCGGGGACGCGCCCTCCATGATCTCGCGGCCGAGCTCGTCGACGGCCGCGCGGAGGTCCACCGGGGGCGCCAGCGGATCTGCGCCGCCGCCCCAGCGTCCGTAGCGATATCTCATCCGTACACCGATCGGTCGTCGTCGGAGGACGTGTCCTTCGACAGGTGGCGAGTCAGGTACAGCGACTCCAGGGCCAGCTCCACCGCCGAGGCGATGCGGCCGACGGGGTCCTTCGGGCCGGCGCCCATGCGGGCCGCGACCTCGTGCAGGATCGGCAGCTCCGGCAGCGCCGCCAGCAGGTCGCCGGCGTGCACGCGGTCGCCGGTCGCGACCGGGTGGCCGTCCGACACGACCTCGGCGAGAGCGCGCAGGTTCAGCCCCGCCAGCCGGGACCGGGCCGTGTCCGCGATCGAGCGGCGCAGCAGGTGCACGAGGACCTCCTCCTCACGCCCCTCCTCGCCCGCCTCGAACTCGAGCTTGCCGCGCAGCACGTCCGGCACCGACTCGAGGTCGATCGGACGGGCGATGGCCGGGCTCTCGCCGATCAGGGCCGAGCGGCGCAGTGCCGACGCCGCAACGGTTTCCGCCGCGGCGATGGCGAAGCGGGCCGACACGCCGGAGCGCTGGTCGATCGACGACGACTCGCGCAGGTGCCGCACGAACCGGGCGATGATCTCCAGCAGGTGGTCGCCCACCTCGGCGACGAGCTCGGCCTCCTGGCGGACCATGTCGACCTCGGCGTCGACCTCCAGCGGGTAGTGCGTGCGCACCTCGGCGCCGAAGCGGTCCTTCAGCGGCGTGATGATGCGGCCGCGGTTCGTGTAGTCCTCGGGGTTCGCGGTGGCGACGAGCAGCACGTCGAGCGGCAGCCGCAGCGTGTAGCCGCGGACCTGGATGTCGCGTTCCTCCATGACGTTGAGCAGCGAGACCTGGATGCGCTCCGCCAGGTCGGGCAGCTCGTTGATGGCGATGATGCCGCGGTGGGCGCGCGGGAGCAGGCCGTAGTGGATCGTCTCCGGGTCGCCGAGCGAGCGGCCCTCGGCGACCTTCACCGGGTCGACGTCGCCGACCAGGTCGCCGACGGACGTGTCGGGCGTCGCGAGCTTCTCCGCGTAGCGCTCGTCGCGGTGCCGCCACACCACCGGCAGGTCGTCGCCGAGCTCGGCGGCCCGGCGGCGGGACTCGGGCGTGATCGGGTCGAGCGGGTGCTCACCGAGCTCGGAGCCCTCGATGACGGGCGTCCACTCGTCGAGCAACGAGACGAGGGTGCGCAGCAGACGGGTCTTGCCCTGCCCGCGCTCGCCGAGCAGGACGACGTCGTGTCCGGCCAGCAGAGCGCGTTCGAGCTGAGGGAGCACCGTGCGGTCGAAACCGACGATGCCCGGCCACGGGTTGCGTCCTTCGCGCAACGCCGCGAGGAGGTTCTCCCTGATCTCGGTCTTGACGCCGCGCGGCAGGTGCCCGGCGGCGCGCAGTTCGCCCGCCGTGCGGGCCAGGTTCTGGGTCACGCGAATGACGCTACGCACCGAAACCTGACCCGTCGACGTGGAGCGACTCCAGCCCCTACGCCTGGGCGGTCTGGACCACGTTCCGCAGGATCCGCGACATCCGCGGGTCGTGGGCCAGTGCGCCGTTGAAACACAGGGAACCAGCGCTGAACACCCATCCTCCGTTCGGTTTCGGCAGCACGCACATCTCGGCCCCGCGATGTTGTACGCCGTGAGCGAACCGGACCACGCCCGGTGCCTCGGGCCCCGCACCGGCACGGGTGTCGACCTCCCAGCCGCTGGCCGCGAAGTTGTAGCCGGTCTCGCCGAACCGGTCCCCGACGCGCAGTCCGGTGCCCTCCAGGAACGGGTGGTCGGCGTCCACCTCGTAGGGATGCATGTCCATGTAGGAGTAGCTGTCGTAGGCCACGCCGAGCACCTGCGACTCCGGACGCCCCTGGTCGCGCCACAGCCATCGGTGGCCCTGCGCGTGGCGGTGCAGCACGAACCCGCCCGACGCGTCGTAGTCGACGCGCTCGTACATGCTGTTGCCGCCCGTGTAGATCACACGGCCGCCGTTCGCCAGATACGTCTCCACGGCGTCACGCATCTCCGGCGTCCAGTACTCGGGGTGCGTGGCCAGCACGAGCGCCTTGTACTGCGCGAGCCACGACGGGTCGTGCAGGTCGAGGTCCTGATAGCAGTCATAGGCGATGTTGTTGTCAGAGAACCACTTCATCAGCAGCAGGTCGCCGTAGAACCGTACGTCGATGAAGCCCGGTGCCTCGACGTAGGCGTTCGCGAACGGCCTCCGTGTGGAGATCTGCCGCCGTCGGTTCTCCGGCTCCCAGCTGTACTGGAAGTGCCCGCCCCAGTGGTTGTAGGCGTTGTGCGTCAGGTACGGCAGGAGCAGCGCCACGTCGTGCCGCGGCTGCTTCGGCTTCACCACGAACGGGATGTACTGCCTCAGACCGTGCGGCCCCTCCAGCTTCACGACGTGGAACCCGGACTGCCAGTCGTCGGGGACCGTGACCGAGAAGGCCGACGGCCACGCGGGCCCGTTCGCGCGGTACCCGCTGCGGAGCAGGTGCCGGCGGCCGGCGAACGACCGCGGTGACCACACCTGCGTCGCGCCGCCGTGCTCGATCGGACCGGTCAGCCTCAGCACGCTGGCGGTGAACGAGTCGAACGTCGTGGAGACCGCGACGTCGAGCGTCTGCCCCGGCGCCACCGACCAGTTCGCGCACCCCTGCAGGTTCGCGCCCCTGGTCACGGTGAAACCCGTCCCGACCAGCGCGCCGTCGCCGTTCACCCACTGCGCGCCGCCGGTCTGGTCCACGGTCTCCCAGTTGCCGAGCCGGTACCAGCGCAGCTCGTGGTCGGGCTGGGTGTGGTCGCGGTTGACCCACACCGCGTAGAACACGCCGCGCTCCGCGACCCGCTCGACGCACGAGCCGAAGTCCCAACCGGAGCCGATCGGGATGCCGGCGCCGCCGTTCGCCCACGCGCCGGGGCCGTTCGAGCCGTCCTGGGCGAGGTAGCGGAACCAGTGCAGGGCGGCGCCGTGCCGGATGCCGTAGATCACGCCGGTCTCGTCGGCGAAGAACATGTCGTAGTCGCGCTTCTCGCTCGCGATCTTCTGCCCGACGCCGTTGTTCGCCCACGCACCGGGCCCGTTGGAACCGTCGCCCGCCAGGTAGCGGAACCAGTACATGTCGCCGTGCGCGTCCACGGCGTAGAAGACACCGTCCCAGCCGCCGAAGACGTACGAGTACTGGCCGAACCCGGTGTGGATGACGTTGTTCGTCCCCGGCGCCCAATAACCCTCGCCCGTGGCGGGGTTCGTCAGCACCCACTTGTGCCACCAGAGCGTGCCGTCGCCGCAGAAGCCGAACAGCTGGCCGTCCTGGGACGCGAGCACCGTCGGGTGGATCTGCCAGCCGGAGCCGATCTCGCGGCCGTTGCCGTCGGCCCAGTCGTAGGTGCCGGACTGGCGGCCGAGGTGCTTGAACCACTTGAGCCGGCCGTCGGCGTAGAGCGCGTAGATGATGCCGTTGCCACCGGGCACGAGCCGCAGAAGGCGCTGTTCAGGGTCCTCCTGAGCCGCGTGCGCCGTCCCCTGCGACGCTGCCGCCAGCGCGACCGCCGCTGCCGCCCCTTTGAGGACCGTTCGGCGCGCGACAGTTCTCTTTTCGTCATCCCCCAGATGCATTCCGTCATCGTGCAGCAGAATGCGGGGCGCTATGAGCAACTGTGTCGACTTCAACTGGGCGCCCTCCCCCGCGGACTGGCGGGCCAGCCTGCGCGCGATGGTGCCGATGGTCCGGTGGGCGCCGTGGTTCGCCCTCGCGTTCGCCGCGATCTCGGTCGTGCTGCTGGTCGGCTTCGACGACATGGTGGTCGTCGCGGTCTTCGGCCTGGCGTGTGCGCTGGTCATCGCGCTGATGGAGCCCGTGGCGGTGTGGTGGCGGTTCTCCTCGGACGAGATGATCAGCCGGACCGTGGTGGGCAGCGCGGACGACCAGTCGTTCCGGATGGCCGTGGGCAGCTCCGTGCGCGAGGAGATCGCGTGGGAGGAGCTGCCCGGCTGGACCGAGACGCGGCAGGGCTTCGTGCTGCAGACCCTCGACGAGGGCGCGGCGTCGCTGTCCGTGCCGCACCGGGCGTTCGCGTCCGATGAGGACGTGACGTCGTTCCGCACTCTTCTCGAGAAGCACATCGGTCCGGCCGACTAGACATTTCGGATCGGGCACACCGGGTGGGGCTAGCGGGGTGCGGCCACGTAATCTCGTCGCGTGTCCTGTGCTAGTGCCACGCTGGTCGTGTGGACGTCGGGATGGCTGCACGGTCTGGCCGCCGCCGACGACGTTCTCGACGCCCTGCACACGTGGGCCGAGCTGCACGAGGTGGTGGCCGATGACGACGGCACCGCCACGGCGCTCGACCTCCCCGGTCCCGACGAGGCCCCGGTGGGCCCCGCCCTGCTGCTGGCCGCCCTGCGGCGCGCGGGCGCGACGTCCGCACGGCTCGTGCTGCCCGTACCGGGCGACGTGCGCGGCCTGGGTGGCAAGGGGCCCCTCGCGACGTGCGCGCTGCGCTCCGGTGAGGCGCTCGTGATCCCGTCGGTGCACGTGGGCCTGGTGCCGAAGATCGTGGCCGACGGCGTGATGCGCTGGACCGTGTTCGACCTGCCGTCGTCCAACGGTCTGGAGCACATCCCGATCGGCGAGGCCGAGCACGGCCTGGGCGCGGCCCTGCGCGAGGCGACGGCCGCCCTGGCCGCGCTGGACGTGGCCAAGCACCGCCCGAACGTGCGCAAGGAGATCGCCGACCTGGCCGCCGCGAACTCGTCGCTGCCGTGGCCGGACGCGATGCCGCCGCGCTCGCTGCGGGTGCTGCAACGGGCGGCCGAGGTGGACGCGATCCTGTCCGTGGCCCGGTCGGACTCGCCCGGTGGCGCCATGTCGGCGTCGGCGATGACCGCGCGCACCGACGCGCTGCGGCCGGTGTCGGAGGCGGTCCGGCGGGCGCGCTGCGCGGCCGTGGACGAGGCCGTGCGGGTGCTGGCGGACAGCGGCGCCGGCCGGCACTGAGCCGCCGCACTGACCCGAACGAGTGGTTCTCCTCCTCCAGGTCCTCCTGACCCGGTAACTCCCCCGGAACTGTCGGTGCCGCGACATAGGGTGCTGGTCGGGGGAGGTCCGAATGGAGGACGTCGACCAGCGCCGGTCGAGCACAGCGCCTCGGTACGCGGGCGCCCTCATGCTGGCCGCGGTCGCCGGGCACCTGCTCTCCGAGACCGCCACGGGCGCGCTCGCCACGTGGCAGTCGTGGGTGCTCTACGGCATCGGCACGGCGTTGCTGGTGCTGTCCGCGTCCGCGATCGACCGGTTGAACCGGCTCGCCAAGCGCATCCGGTTGCGCTGGGTGGTGTTCACGGTCGTGCTGGTGGCGGCGGCGGGCGTGGTCGCGCTGGCGGCACCGCCGCTGGTGGCGTACGGGCGGGTGCTGCTGCTCGGGTGTCCACAGCCGACCGAGGTGCGGGTGCTCACGTCGGCGGACGCGGCGCCGGTGATCGGCGAGGTGGCGCGGAAGTTCGAGCAGCACACGGCGGCGGGCAGCCACGGGTGCCGCACGGCGCGGCTGTACGTGTTCTCGGCGCCGGGCAACCGGGGCGCCATCGCGCTGCGGTCGTCGTGGTCCTCGCAGGACCTGCGGGAGGTGGGACCGCACCCGGACGTGTGGCTGCCCGACTCGACCGCGGAGACGGCCGAGGTGGTGCGCCGCACGGGCGGCATCGGCTCGGCGGTGCGCATCCTGCCGGGCGAGTCGGTCGCGTTCTCCCCCGTCGTGCTCGGCGTCCCCACGCCGATCGCGCAGGACGTCGTCTCCAGCACGCCGGAGAAGTGGGGCGAGCTGTTCACCAAGGTCGGCAACACGGGCATCGCGATCGGCAGGCCCGACCCGCTGATGGCGATCGACGGCAGGCTCGCCACGGAGGCGCTGTACGAGTCGCTCGAACCGGCCGTCGTGGAACGCCGGGTCGAGGACGCCGGCAGGCCGCGGCAGGACGCCGCCACGATCACGACCGAGCAGGTGCTGATGCGGCACAACAGGACCAGCTGCGCGCAGAAGCCGTGCCTCACCGCGCTGTACCCGTCGGACACCTACCGCGCCGACTACCCGGTGAACCTCGTCGAGTGGGACGCGCCGGACGTGTCGAACCTCGCCGCCCGCGAGCCCGCCCGGCGGTTCCAGGCGTGGCTCGGCACGCAGGAGGGCATGACGGCGCTGAACGCCGCGGGGCTGCGCCCCTCCCGCCAGGCCGCCGGGTCGGAGTTCCGCGAGGACCTCGGTGTGCGGGCCGGTCTCGCGCTCGACCGCGCCGAGGCGGCACCGGGTGACGC
>NZ_JBHYGW010000038.1:0-64894 GCF_042738015.1 Lentzea sp. NPDC059081 | reverse complement strand
GTGTCAAGCGGGCGAAAAGCGTGCCCGCTTGACACCCCTCCTCACGTGCAGCGAGTGCTTGTAGCGCTAGACGGGGGAGCCACCACCGCGACCTCGCTTTGCTCAGGACTGCTCGGCTGCGCCATCGCTTGGGCTCGCCTTCGGCTTCGCGTCGCTGGTGCGATTCATCCGAACGACGGAGGGGCGCCACCTCGGTGGCGCCCCTCGGCTGTCCCTGGAGCGAAACGACGGGAACCCCGGCCCCTTCCCCAGGGCCGGGGTTACACCGTGTCAGGGTGCTGCGTGTCTCAGATGGACCGTCCTAACGGGATGCTGTGGTTACGCGGCGGGGGCCGTCACGCCGGGGGGCAGGCACTCCACGTTGCGCTTGCCGCTGGGCTGGATCACGAACCAGGTACCACCGATGCCCTGGCCCTTCCAGGCACCCGGCTTCGGGTCCTGCGAGTAGGCGTAGAGGGCCCAGCCGTCGATCGCGACCTGCTTCTTGCCGTCGGCGCGGGTGATCAGCGAGACGAGGTTCGAGTCGATGCCCTCGACCTGCGGGATCGTGTCCGACAGCAGCGGCGGCCACGTGGTGGCGCACTGGCCGTTGCAGTTCGACTTGCCTTCCGGCTTCGGGGTGTCCTTGTCGAAGCGGTACATCGTGCGGCCGTCGCCGTCCTGGACGACCATGCCCATCTTGTCGACCGCCTTGCCGACCAGCTTCAGGGAGCTGACGGGGGCCGCGGCCGGGGGCTGGGCTGCGGGTTGCGCTGCGGGGGTTTCCGGTGCCTGCTGCTGAACAGGGGTTTGGGGCGCCGCAGCGGGCTCCTGGAGTACCGGGGCCTGACCCACGTCGCCGTAGTCACCGAGGACGCCCAGGTCGGTTTCGGTCTGTGCCACCGGCTTGGAGTTCGTGCCACCGCTCGTGGCGCTCCAGACACCCAGACCCAGCACAACTGCCAGTCCCGCGGCGAGCCCGATGGCAATGCGGTTACGTCGGATCACACTCATGTCCTCCTTGTCCATCCGTTCGCTCTATCGAGGCCATACGGGCGGGGTTGCGTCTCGGTTCAGAAACGAACCGAACCTCTTCTCGTCCCGAACGTCGGGGGGAGTCAGGTCATGCGGGAGGTGCAGGGTGGTCGTCGCTGGTCAGCTGGCAGGAGTGGCCGAACGGGTGCTGGGTTCGCCCCTGCCGATCGGAATTCGGGCGTGGGACGGAAGTGTCGCGGGGCCGCAGGACGGGACCGTGCTCGTCATCCGATCGCGGGACGCACTGCGCCGGCTCGTGTGGAGTCCGAACGAGTTGGGGCTCGCGCGCGCGTACGTGAGCGGGGAGCTCGACGTGGAGGGCGACCTCGCGGTCGGTCTCTCGCAGATCTGGGGGCTCGTGCGTCGCGGGGTGACGCGGCGGCCGAAGGTGTCGGAGGTCGTGCGGCTCGCTTGGAGGTTGAGGGTGATCGGGCCCAACCCGGACGCGCCGAAGGAGGAGGCGCGGCTCAGCGGTGCGCTGCACACCAAGAGCCGGGACCGGGACGCCATTTCGCACCACTACGACCTGAGCAACGACTTCTACCAGCTCGTGCTCGACCCGAGCATGGCGTACTCGTGCGCGTACTTCACGACGGAGGACGAGTCGCTGGAGCAGGCCCAGCACAACAAGCTGGACCTCGTGTGCCGCAAGCTCGACCTGCGGCCGGGGATGCGGCTGCTCGACGTCGGGTGCGGGTGGGGGTCGATGATCATCCACGCCGCGAAGCACTACGGTGTGCACGCGACCGGGGTCACGATCTCCGCTCAGCAGCGCGCGCACATCCTCGGGCGGATCGAGGCCGAGGGCTTGCAGGGGCGGGTCGAGGTGCGGTTGCAGGACTACCGCGAGGTGCGCGACGAGCCGTTCGACGCGATCTCCACGATCGAGATGGGCGAGCACGTCGGCGAGAGCAACTACCCCGAGTACGCCGCCACGTTGCATCGGCTCTTGAAGCCCGAGGGACGGCTGCTGCTGCAGCAGATGTCGCGTGGACGCAACGCGCCCGGTGGTGGGGCGTTCATCGAGTCGTACGTCGCGCCGGACATGCACATGCGGCCGGTCTCGCAGACGACCGGCTTCCTGGAGGCGGCCGGGCTGGAGGTTCGCGATGTGCACGCGTTGCGCGAGCACTACGTGTGGACGGTGCGGGCTTGGGCGGAGACCCTGGAGGAGCGATGGGACGAAGTGGTCGCTCTGGTCGGTGAGGGACAGGCGCGGGTGTGGCGGCTGTACCTCGCGGGCGGTGCGTTGACGTTCGAGGAGGGACGGATGGGCGTGGACCAGATCCTGGCCGTGCGGCGGAGTGAGAACGGGCGCAGCGGCATGCCCCGCGTGCGTCGTGAGCTGGTGGCACGATGAGTTTCCTGATCAGCTTCGTCGTCGTAGTCGCGCTGCTCAGCGGCCTATTCCTGTACGCGGACGCCCGCAAGCGCTACGACCTGATCGACTCCGTGTGGGGGCCGGGGTTCGCGGTGATCGCGGTGGTCACGCTGCTGTTCGCGGAGGGCGAACCAAGTCGGCAGTGGCTCGTGGCGGCGCTGACGATCATCTGGGGCGTACGCCTGGGCGTGCACATCCACCTGCGCAACCGGACCAAGGACGAAGATCCGCGGTATCAGGACATCTTGAGGCGTGCCAAGGGAAATCCGCGTCTGCGGATGTACCGGGTCTATCTGACGCAGGCCGTGATCATGTGGGTCGTGTCGCTGCCGGTGCAGGCCGCCGGTCACCTTTCGGCCCCGTTCGGAGTGCTAGATTGGGTGGGCACTGGCGTGTGGATGGTCGGCTTCGCCTTCGAGGCCGTGGGTGACTGGCAGCTCTCCCGTTTCCGGGCGGACCCGGCGAACAAGGGCGCCGTCATGGATCGCGGGTTGTGGCGCTACACGAGGCATCCCAACTACTTCGGTGATGCCGTCGTGTGGTGGGGCCTGTTCCTGTTCGCGTTGCACTCGTGGCTCGGCGCGCTCACGGTCGTGGGCCCGGTGATCATGACGCTGCTGCTCGCGAAGGGCACCGGCAAGCCGTTGCTGGAGAAGGACATCGTGTCGCGCAGGCCCGGGTACGCCGACTACGTGCGGCGGACGAGCGGGTTCGTCCCGCTGCCGCCGAAGAAGCTCGTGGGCTGACGGCGGACCGGCCGGCGGTGGCTCGTTCGGGTGTGCCGCGGGTGGGCTGAACCGTGGAAGGACGCGCACGTCACAGCGTCCGTTCGGCGGGCGCGCGCGGGTTAGTGTTGGTGGGTGGGCAACGACATCTCCTTCCCGCGCCAACACGCGCGCACCCAGCGGTTCACCGTCGGCGCACCGAGGACCTTCTCGGTGTCGGCGGACGGGGCACGTGTCTTCTTCCTGCGCCCGGCGACGGCCACGAGCCGCGCGAACGGGCTGTGGGAGCTGAACACGGCCACCGGCGTCGAGAGACTGCTCGCCGACCCGGCGACGCTGCTCACCGACTCGGCGGAGGACCTGCCCGCGGAGGAGAAGGCACGGCGCGAACGCTTGCGCGAGTCCGGTGCCGGGCTCGTCGGCTACGCCCTGTCGGCGGACGCGCGCGTGGCGTCGTTCGCGTTGTCCGGGCGGCTGTTCGTGGTCGACCTGGTGAACGGTGGTGCGCGCGAGCTGCCGACCGAGGGTGGCGTCATCGACCCGCGCGTCGACCCGACGGGGCGGCGGGTGGCCTACGTCGCCCGCGGCACGCTGCGGGTGGTCGAGCTCGACTCGGGTGACGACTACGCCGTCGCCGAGCCGGACGGCGACGACGTGACGTTCGGCCTCGCCGAGTTCATCGCGGCCGAGGAGATGTCGCGCTACCGCGGCTACTGGTGGGAGCCGAGTGGTGAGCGCCTCATCGCCGCGCGCGTGAACAACGCCGAGGTGCAGCGCTGGTACATCGCCGACCCGGCGAACCCCGGCACGGTCGCCACCGAGATCGCCTACCCGTCGGCGGGAACGCCCAACGCCACCGTGTCGCTGCACGTGGTGTCGCTGGACGGCACCTTCGTGCCGGTGCTGCTGGAGTTCGACTACCTCAACGACGTGCACTGGTCGTCCGGTGGCGCTCCGCTCGTCACCACCCAGACCCGCGACCAGCGCACCCGCACGATCTACTCGCTGGCGCCCGAGACCGGCGTGGTCACCGAGCTCGTCGTCGAGACCGACCCGACGTGGCTCGAGGTCACGGACGGCGCTCCGGCGTGGACTCCGGACGGCCGCCTCGTGCGGATCGTGGGAGAGGGCGACGAGTACGCGCTGAAGGTCGGCGACGACGTGCTGACCCGTGGCCTGCAGGTGCGCCGGGTGCTCGACATCGCCGACGACTCGATCCTGGTCGGCGCGTCGGAGGACGACCCGACGAGGACGCACGTCTACTCGGTGGGCGAGAAGGTCGAGAAGCTGTCCACTGAGGACGGTGTGAACTCCGCCGTCCGGGGCGGTGACACGGTTGTGCTGCTCTCGTCCACTGTGGACCGGTTCGGTGCGAGGGCGAGCGTCGGCGACCACGTGATCGAGTCGTACGCGGAGACGCCGGTGATCACGGCGTCGCCGCGGCTGCTGACGCTGGGCGAGCGGTCGATCCGCGCCGCGCTGCTGCTGCCGTCCGGCCACGTGCCCGGCACCAAGCTCCCGGTGCTGATGGACCCGTACGGCGGCCCGCACGCGCAGCGCGTCGTGGCGGCCCAGAACATCTTCCTGACCTCGCAGTGGCTGGCCGACCAGGGCTTCGCGGTCCTCGTCGCCGACGGCAGGGGCACCCCCGGCCGCGGTCTGGCCTGGGAACGGGAGATCGCGTTCGACTTCGCCGGCGCCACCTTGGAGGACCAGGTCGACGCCCTGCAGGCGGCCGCGGCGATCGAGCCCGACCTCGACCTCACGCGGGTCGCGATCCGCGGCTGGTCCTACGGCGGCTACCTGGCGGCGTTGGCCGTCCTGCGCCGCCCGGACGTGTTCCACGCGAGCATCGCGGGCGCCCCGGTCACCGACTGGCGCCTCTACGACACCCACTACACCGAGCGCTACCTGGGCGACCCCGCCGAGAAGCCCGAGGTCTACGACTCGAACTCGCTCATCGCCGACGCGGACAAGCTCTCCCGCCCGTTGATGATCATCCACGGCCTGGCCGATGACAACGTGGTGGCGGCGCACTCGCTGCGCCTGTCCAGCGCGTTGCTCGCCGCCGGACGCCCCCACACGGTGCTGCCGCTCTCGGGCGTCACGCACATGACCCCGCAGGAACAGGTCGCCGAGAACCTGCTCCTGCTGCAGGTCGACTTCCTGAAGCAGTCGCTGGCCTGACCCCGGTGCCCGCCGCGGCGTCGACCCCGGCGGGGAAGGTGGTATCGACGAGTCCTGGCAGGCCTGCCGGTCGAGGTCCACGCTGGAGAGCATGGACCGGAACGACCTGGCGGGCTTCCTGCGACGCCGTCGCGCGCTGCTCCAGCCGGAGGACGTCGGTCTCCCGGCCGGAGGGCGGCGCCGCACCCCGGGGCTCCGGCGGTTCGACGTGGCCCACCTGGCCGGGATGTCACCGGACTACTACGCGCGGCTCGAACAGGGACGGGGCCCTCGACCATCCGTCGCGATGCTCACGGCCCTGGGCCGCGCGCTGCGGCTGACGGTCGACGAGCGCGACCATCTGTTCCGCCTCGCCGGCCACCACGCCCCTCCGCGCCTCGGTGCCGACGAGCACGTCGGCCGCGGTCTCCTGCGGCTGCTGGACGGCCTGCGGGGCCTGCCCGCGCTGATCGCCACCGACCTGAACGTCGTGCTCGTGCAGAACCCGATGGCGGACGCCCTGCTGGGGGAGCAGCGGCTGTGGCGCGGCCTCGCCCGCAGCTGCACGTACCGGTGGTTCACCGACCCGGCCATGCGCGGGCGGTACCCGCAGGAGGACCACCACCACGAGAGCCGTGCGCTGGTCGACGACCTGAGGGCGACCCTCGCGGTCCGCCCGGCCGACCGCGCCGCGACCGAGCTGGTCGGGGCGCTGCGGGCGGAGAGCGCCGAGTTCGCCGCGCTCTGGGGCTGCCACGACGTGGCGGTCCGCCGCAGCGACCGCAAACGTTTCCTGCACCCCGCCGTCGGTCTCCTCGAGCTGGACTTCGACGTCCTGGCGACCGACCGGCAGGACCACCGTCTGATCGTGTACTCGGCCGCGCCGGGCAGCGCCGCGGTGTCGCAGCTGCAGCTGCTGGCCGTGCTCGGTCAGGAGTCGTTCGCCGGCTAGTCCGGCAGAGGGAGAAGAAACCATGTCACCCCGCCGGCCCACGGCCGTGCTGGGCCTTGTCGCCCTGCTCATCACCTCTCCTGCGGCAGTCGCCGCCCCGACGCACGACGGCACCCGGCTCGGCGACGTGCGCGTGCTCGCGCACTTCGACCGGGCTGCCGGCCAGGCTGCCGAGAGCATCGCCCTCGAACCCGGCGGGAGCGTGGTCGTCGGCATGATCCCCGCCCGTCAGGTGGTGCGAGTAGCGAGGAACGGGACCGTCCATGTCCTCGTCACCATGCCGCTGCCGCCCGGCGGTGGGGGAACCACCCCGGTCGTCGGCACGCCCGTGGTCACCGGGGTCGCCAGGGCGGGCGACGGCCTGTACTTCCTGTACTCCTCCGGGCGGGGCGGCCTGACCGGGATCTGGGAGGTGCTCCGGTCGGGAGGGCCCCGGCTCGTCGTGCCGCTGCCCGCCGACACCTTCCCGAACGCGCTCGTCGTCGACGGCGACCGGTTCCTGGTCACCGACTCCACCGGTGGGCGCATCTGGCAGGCGCCGCTGCGTGGTGGACGTGCCTCCGTGTGGTCGGCGGACCCGGCGCTCGCACCCAGTGGTTTCTTCGGGGCCAACGGCCTCAAGGTCCACGACGGCGCCGTGTGGGCGAGCAACTCCGACCGGGGCACCCTCGTCCGGATCCCGGAGACCCGTGGTGGCCGCTCCGGGCCTGCCGAGGTCCGGGCCACGGGTCTGGAGGGCGTCGACGACTTCGACTTCACCGGCCGGGGTGACGAGGTCCTCGCCGCGGTCAACCAGTCCAGCGAGCTCGTGCGGGTGGCGGCGGACGGCACGCACGAGACCCTGCTGGACGCCGCGGACGGCATGCAGGGCACCACGGCCGTGGTCGTGCGGGGGAGCCGGGCCTACGTCACCAACGGCGCGAACCTGACAGGCGACGACCCGACCCTGATGGTCGCGGAGCTGCGCCGGTAGCCGGTCCGCTGTGGAATGAACGCGCAGAGGGGCGCCTCCCGCGGGAAGCGCCCCTCGACGTGCGAGCTCGGGTCAGGCCAGCGACTGACGCACCCGGTAGGGCGGGATGCTGTTGCCCAGCAACGCCAGGTCGTCGATCGACTCCGGCTGGTACCCGGCCGTCTTCAACCGCTCGACCATCACCGCGGTCGGGTCCTCGACGACGTCCGCGCGGCCGAACAGGTACGCCCACTCGTGCTCGTCGGAGCCGTAGTAGGCGACGGTGTCGAACACCTCGTTGAACCGCTGCCAGGAGCGGATCAGCGTGGTGTTGCGCCACATCGTCTGGCAGCCGGACTGGTTCACGACGACACCACCCGGACGCAGCAGCGCCTTGCACATGCGCAGGAAGTCGGCGCCGTACAAGCGGTTGTGCTGCGCCTCCTCCTCGCGCTCGTCGGGCAGGTCCACCAGCACGATGTCGTACTTCTCCGACGTCGTGCGGATGTACTCGAACCCGTCGATGTACTGCACGCGGATCGGACCCTCGCCCTTCTCGGCGAGAGCCAGCTCCTCGAGCGTGTAGCCGTACGGCAGGTGCTCCGCGCACAGCTTCACGGCCTGCTCGTCGATGTCGATGTGGTCGACGACCGACGCGCCGTGCTGCACGGCCATCTGGCACACGACACCCTCGGAGGAGCCGATGACCAGCACGCGCTCGACGGTGTCGGCCAGCAGCAGCGCCGGCACCATCAGGGCCTCGTGGTAGGTCAGCTGGCTGAACTCCGTCGACTGGCGGTCGTCGTCGCAGAACAACGACAGGCCCTGGGCCGTGCGGGCGATCACCAGGTGCTGGAAGTCGGTCTTGGTGTCGACCAGCACCTCGTCCACTCGCCAGTGGCGGGTCATGCCCTCGGCGAGCGGCTCGTTGATCGTGTTCACGCGACATGCTCCTTGACGCCACGAGTGACGAGGTCCGTGCTCACGTGAGCGGCGCCCAGGGCGTCAGCGAGTAGCTGGACGGCGAGCGCGGGTTTCGCACGAGTACCGCAGGTGAACACGTCGACGAACACCGACCCCACTTCGGGATAGGTGTGGATCGACGCATGGGATTCCGACAGCAGGGCCAGCACGGTGACTCCTTGGGGATCGAACTTCTTGGAGATCACCTCCAGCACGGTTGCGTCGGCCTGCGTGAGAACCTCACCAAGGGCGTGCTTCAGGAACTGCTCGTCATCGAGCAGATCGGCACTCACACCCGAGAGCTCTGCAAGTACGTGCTGTCCCGCGAACAAACCGACGGTCTCCTCGGTCTGACAGGGCGCTTCGGACATCAATCACTCCAAACTATGTGAATTGCAACGGACTCAGATGCAGTACGTGGCCAACGGCGGAAAGCCGTTGAAGCACACGGACGAGTAGGAGGAGGTGTAGGCGCCGGCGTGGAGGATGTCCACGTGGTCGCCCGCCTGCAGGTCGAGCGGCAGGTCGTAGCGCGTGTGCTGGTAGATCACGTCGTCCGCGTCGCAGGTCGGACCGGCCAGTACGATCGGGCCCGTCTCGCCGCCGTCGCGCGAGGTCCGCAACCGGTACGCGATCGCCTCGCCCTCGGTCTCGGCGAGTCCCTGGTAGCGGCCGATGTCGACGTAGACCCAGCGGCGTTCGTCCGAATAGGACTTCCGCGACACGAGCACGACGGACGAGCGGATCATCCCGGCCTCCGCCGAGATCGCCCGGCCGGGCTCGATCATCACCCGAGGACGCACAGCACCGAAGTGTCGCGCGACCGAAGCCTCGATGGCAGAGGAGAAAGCCTCCAGTGACGGCGTGGAAGCCTGGTACACGGCGGGAAGCCCGCCACCCAGGTTCACCGTCGTGGTCTCGATGCCCTCGGCGCGCAGCTTGGCGGCGATCAGCGCCGCGTCCGCGATGCCGGAGTCCCAGCCCTCCACGGACAGCTGTTGCGAGCCCGCGTGGAACGCGACGCCGAGAGGAACCAGTCCCAGCTCGTGCGCCAGCCGCAAGAGATCCGTCGCCATCTCCGGATCACAGCCGAACTTGTTGCCGAACGGGTACGTGGAACCCTTGCCGTGGACAAGAATCCGCACCAGCACGGACGAACCGGGCGCGTGCTCGGCGACGAACCGCACGTCCTGCTCGCTGTCCGACACGAACATCCGCACGCCGCGCGAGAAGGCGTACGCGATGTCCGCAGCCTTCTTGATGGGGTTGCTGTAGGAGATCGCCGACGGCGCCGCGCCGCGGGCCAGGCACAGGTCGATCTCCGCGGGCGATGCCACGTCGAAGTGCGCACCCTCGTCGACCAGCGCGGCGACCACGTCGGACTCGGGGTTCGACTTGACGGCGTAGTAGATGTCGACGGACGGCATGGCGGCGTGAATCGCCTGGTAGCGCGCGCGAATCGTCTTGAGGTCGATCACCAGACACGGTGTCGACGGGTTCTCCTGGTCCAGGAAACGCCGAATACGAGCCTCTGCCTCGTTGCGCCGGTCGACGGCGAAGCTCTCGGTCATTTCCCCAGGGGTCCCCCTTCATCCGCCGCGCGTTCCGCACGCGGGCACGGCCGTCCACTCTACGGCCTCGAGACCGCAAGTGCGCAATCCCGTGGGCCGAGTGTGATTTAACCGGCAGATCGCAGCTCGATCATCGTGATGTCCGGGGGCGCGCCCACGCGCACCGGCGGACCCCAGAAACCCGCGCCACGACTGACGTACAGCCACGTGTCGTCCACCTTCGACAGCCCCGCGACGCTGGGTTGCTGCAGCGGCACGACGAAGTTGAACGGCACCATCTGTCCGCCGTGTGTATGACCGGACAACTGGAGGTCGACGCCGTGTGAAGACGCGTCGGCCACCTGCACGGGCTGGTGCGCCAGCAGGACAACGGGGTTGCTCTTGTTCCTGCCCGCGAACGCGCGGTCGAAGTCCGGCCCGTCGCCGTACGACTCGCCGGTGACGTCGTTCACGCCGACGAGCTCGATGCCGCCGGCGACGGTCAGGCCCTCGTTGCGCAACGGGTTCACGCCGAGCTTGTCCAGTTCCGCGATCCACTGCTCGTGGCCGGAGAAGTACTCGTGGTTGCCCGTCACGAAGAAGCTGCCGTTCTTGGACACCAGGTCCCGCAACGGGGACGCGGCCTCGCCCAGCTCCGCGACGGTGCCGTCCACCAGGTCGCCGACGATCGCGACGAGGTCGGCCTCCTGCTCGTTGATCATCCGCACGATCCGCTCGGTGTGCGAACGCCCCAGCAGCGGACCGAGGTGGATGTCGCTCACGACCGCGATCCGGAAGCCCGACAACGACGTCTGCAGCCTGTCGAGCGTCACGGGCACGTTCAGCAGCTTCGGGGCGCCCAGCGCCTGCGTCATGCCGTAGCCGACCACGCCGCCCGCCGCGATGCCCGAGCCGATCGCCACCGACCGCGCGATGAACAGCCGCCGCGACGGGTCGGGCACGACCTCGACCGGCTCGACGGGGCCGGGACCGGCGCCGACGGGCACCGGGGCCGCCGCCGCCCGCCGGAGCAGGATCCGGCGCGGGATCTCCGCGATGCCGAGCGCGATCGCCAGGTAGAAGAGCACGGCGAGCCACACGAACCCCGGCCAGGCGATGAACTTCGCCTGCTCCGGCGAGACGCTGCGCGAGACGACCAGGGCGCCCATCAGCACCAGGAACGCGGCGATGATCGCGAGCCCGCCGACGCGCCTGCCGAGCGTGCGCGGGCGCGTGGTGTCCACGACCAACCGCCGCCACAGGTACAGATGGCCCAACGCGACCGGGACACCGAGGAGCAAAAAGAAAATCACGACACCAGTATGCGTTTCGAAAAGGGCGTGCAACCTGTCAGGTCCCTCGCGGCGTGACTAACCCGGCACCGCAGAAGGGGGATACCTGATGAGTGATCGGGACGCCGCGTTCCAGGAGTACTTCGCGGCCCGTTCCGACGTCATGCGCGGCACGGCGTACCTGCTGTGCGGCGACTGGCATCGCGCGGAGGACCTCGTGCAGCAGGCCTTCACCAAGCTGTACCTGGCGTGGCGGAGGATCCAGCGGCACGAGTCTCTCGACGCCTACACCAGGCAGGTCCTGGTGCGGACGTTCCTGTCCGAGCGGCGGCGCGGGTGGTTCCGGTTCGAGTCGGCGAGCGACGACCTCGCCGAGCCGGTCGCCGCGCCAGGGGTCCACCCGGAGGAGCGGATGGTGCTGCTGGAGGCGCTGGCGAAGGTGCCTCCGAAGCAACGCGCGTGCCTCGTCCTGCGGTACTGGGAGGACATGTCCGTCGAGCAGACGGCCGCCGTCCTCAGGTGTTCGGAAGGAACAGTCAAGAGCCAGGCCGCGCGGGGGCTGCAGACGCTGCGCGGCCTGCTCTCACAGCAGGAGAGGGTTCGATGAACGAACACGACCTCAAGAACGCTTTTCAGGACGTGGTGGTGGCGAGCAGCCCGCCACCCCCGATGGATCCGGGCGTCGCGCTCGACAAGGCGCACCGGGCCCGGTCCAAGCGGCGGTCGTCGCTGGTCGGGGCCGCCGTCGCGGTGCTGGTGGTGGGGCTCGGCGTCGGGTCGGCCTTCGCGATGAACCCCGCCCTCGGGCGGAAGATCATGGCGGGCGCGGGTGACGTGCTGCCGTCGTCGGTGTGGGGCCCGAAGTGGCCGGTCGGCCAGACGGACCGCACCGCGACGAACGGGCCGCAGGCGGACCGGGCGACCAAGCTGCTCGGGGAGCTCGAGGGCGCGGTTCCCGCCGGCTACGACGCACCTCAGCTCCCGTACCAGGACTCCCGCTACTCGGGCCAGATGCAGCGGACCCAGGGGCAGGTGGCGTCCGACCGGGGGGAGAGCCCGGAGGTCTGGCAGTACACGGCCCAGACGCCGGTGCGCAAGAACGGCCAGGTGGGCTGGCTGCTCGCCCAGGTGTCCACGCCCGACCCGAAGTCGCCGCAAGACCCGTGCGCGCTGGCTCAGTCCTTCTGGGGCATGGGCGGGCAGTGCGAGGTTTACGACGTCGGCGGACTCCAGGTCGGTGTCGTGCAGAGCAACCCCAGCGGTCGCAACCAGTTCGACAAGTGGGCGAGCTACCGCGCCAAGGACGGTTCGACCGTGACGATCGCGCAGGACGACGCGTACGAGGGCGGTGGCTACCCGGCGCTCGACGGGCCGGTCTTCACCGAGCAGCAGTTGGCCGAGCTGGCGACGGACCCGCGGTTCCGCGTGGGCGGCTGAGCCCGGTCCCGACGACGAGGGCGGTCACGGTCGTGACCGCCCTCTCTCGGCGCTCTTCCCGGGTGTTTTGCCAGGTAGAGTGCCGCCCGCAATGCGGACTCTGCTCATCGACAACTACGACTCGTTCACGTTCAACCTCTTCCAGCACCTCGCGGAGGTGAACGGAGTCGAGCCCGTGGTCGTCCACAACGACGACCCGCGCTTCCGGCTGGCCGCGCTGCGGTCGTTCGACAACGTGGTGATCTCGCCGGGACCCGGCCGGCCCGGCAACCCCGCCGACTTCGGCGTCTGCCGCGCGGTGATCGACCACGCCGAGATCCCGTTGCTGGGGGTGTGCCTCGGCCACCAGGGGTTGTGCCTGTCGTACGGCGCCGTCGTCGGCCCCGCGCCCGTGCCGCGCCACGGGATCGTCTCCCCGGTCACCCACACGGGCGTCGACCTGTTCGCCGGGCTGCCGTCGCCGTTCGACGTCGTGCGCTACCACTCGCTGGCGGTCACCGACCTGCCGTCCTCCCTGCAAGCCGTCGCGTGGAGCGACGACTCCGTGCTGATGGGGGTGCGCGCTCTCGACCGGCCCGCGTGGGGTGTGCAGTTCCACCCCGAGTCGATCTGCACCGAGTTCGGTCGCGAGATGCTCGCGAACTTCGCCGCGCTGACCCCGACGCGGACCGCCGCCGTGCCCGAACCCGTGCTGGTTCGCCCCGAGCCTCAGAAGCGCCCTGTGCACGTGCGGGAGCTCGACCTGGCAGTCGATGCCGAGAAGGCGTTCGCGGCGCTGTACGGGGCTTCTGAGGCCGCGTTCTGGTTGGACAGCGGCTCCGGCGGGCGGTACTCGTTCCTGGGGGACGCTTCCGGGCCTCTCGCGCGCGTCGCGCAGTACTCCGTGCCCGATCAGACGCTCACGCTCGACGGCGTCAGCTCGCCGTGCGCGTCCTTCTTCTCGTGGCTGGACGAGGACATCCGGGCGTGGGGCGTGGAACAGCCCGACGTGCCGTTCGACTTCGCGCTCGGGTGGGTCGGGTATCTCGGCTACGAGCTCAAGGCCGAGTGCGGCGGCGACTTCGCCCACCGCGCGGACCAGCCCGATGCCTCGTTCGTGTTCGCCGACCGCGCGGTGATCGTCGACCACGTGGACGAACGCGTCTATTTGATGTCGTTGAGCAACGACTCGTGGTTCGACGACGTTTCCGCCGTTCTGGCCGGCCTGCGGCCATTGCCGGAACCCTCCCGGCCCGTCGCCACCGGTGTGACGTTGCGACATCCGCGCGCGCACTACCTGAAGCTGATCGGCGCGTGCCAGGAAGCGATCACGGCGGGGGAGACGTACGAGACGTGCTTGACGAACATGATGTCGTGGCGGGCCTCGATCGACCCGTGGGACACTTATCGGCTGCTTCGCGCCGCAAATCCCGTTCCGTTCGGTGCGTTGCTGCGTTTCGGTGACCTGTCCGTGCTCAGCACGTCACCCGAACGATTTATACGGGTGGGCCGAGAGGGACTCGTGGAGTCGTCGCCGATCAAGGGAACACGTCCCCGCGGCGCCGATGAGGCGGCCGACGAGATGTTGCGCACAACGTTGGCGCGTTCGGTCAAGGACCGGGCGGAGAACCTGATGATCGTGGACCTGGTCCGCAACGATCTCGGCACCTGCGCACAAGTCGGTTCAGTCGAGGTGACGCGGTTGTTCGACGTCGAGACGTATGCGACTGTGCACCAATTGGTGAGCACCGTGAGGGCACGACTTCGACCGGACAGTTCTGCCGTGCGATGTGTTCGGGCCGCGTTTCCCGGCGGATCGATGACCGGTGCGCCGAAGATCCGGACCATGCAGATCCTCGACGGGTTGGAAGCCGGTCCACGCGGGGTGTACTCGGGAGCGCTCGGTTACTTCTCGCTCAACGGAGCAGCCGACTTCAGCATCGTCATCCGAACGCTGGTCGCGAACGGTGACCAGGTCAGTTTCGGGGTCGGCGGAGCAGTCATCTCGCTCTCGGACGCCGACGAGGAATTCGAGGAGACAGCGGTCAAGGCCACTGCGGTGTCACGCCTGTTCGGAGCGGACTTTCCCGGACGTTGATCCCGCGTTCCGGGGAAGGTGTGAACGAACCGGGAAGTAGGAGAACGGAGTGGTTAACACGTCGGCCGGCGGCCCGGCCGACGTGTGGAAACCTCGCGTGTCCGCGCAGGTCAGGAGGCGTGAGCTTCCTGGAACTGCACAACCAGGTTCTGCGGAATGCGACCGCGGTCCGAGATCTGGTGCCCCTGAGCGCGAGCCCAGTCACGAATGCGCTGTGCCTCAGCCTTGTCGCTGGCCTTCACCGTGGACTTGCCGGTGCCCTTGCGCTGCTTGCGGCCACCCGCACGACGGGCCTTGGCGACGAAGTCCGCCAGCGACTCGCGAAGCCGCTCCGCATTTCCCTTCGACAGGTCGATGGCGTACTCGACACCGTCAAGTGCGAAGGTCACGGTCTCGTCGGCTTCTCCGCCGTCGAGGTCGTCGATGAGTTGGACGACGGTCTGCTGTGCCACTGTTCCTCCGTTGGGTACTCACATAGCACGCGGATCCTCGACGTAACCACGTGCTCCGACAACACCATAGTCCACACGAGGAAAAACGGCGAACCTTTCGCGGCTAAAATGTGACCCCAACCGCCCGGTCGGGTCATTTACCCGGTAAACCGCACGGGTGTTATGGGTCCAAAATGAGCCACCAGTCGTCTCACATCGGACCGTTGCTGGGCTTGCTGGACGCTTCGGCATTCCCGCTGACGGAGCAGTGTTGCGCATAACGCACCCCCATCTGTGCAGGTATCCTCGGCATACCCGCCAGGGGTAGGGAAGGTCAGGAGCCGATGCACGGGTACACCGCGGACAAGGACGCATACCTCAAGCGACTGCGCCGCATCGAGGGACAGATCCGCGGCCTCCAGCGCATGGTCGAGAACGACGAATACTGCATCGACGTCCTCACCCAGATCAGCGCCGCCACGAAGGCGCTCCAGGCGGTCTCGCTGGGCTTGCTCGACGAGCATCTCAAGCATTGTGTCGCCCAGGCCGCCGCCGAAGGAGGGTCCGTCGCCGAGGAGAAGCTCGCGGAGGCGTCCGCGGCGATCGGCAGGCTCGTCAAGTCGTAGGGGTCCCGCGAGAAACTCGCTGGAGAGATCCGCTACAGTTCAACCCGCTACGCCCCCGTAGCCCAATCGGCAGAGGCAGCGGACTCAAAATCCGTCCAGTGTGCGTTCGAGTCGCACCGGGGGCACGACACGACACGTTCTCGGGCGAGGTGTGTCTGCGGAAAGCGCAGACCTCCTCGCCCGTGGTGTTTTCTGGGGGCCGAGCCCCCAGACCCCCGCCGGGGCGCTGCGCCCCCGGACCCCCGCTTGGGCTTCGCTTCGCTCGGCCCATCCCCCTGATCCCTGCTGGGGTCGTACCTCTCCATTGGGATCTTGCTGATTCCACATTGGAATCGGGAATGTCTGTTGCTGGGCGGTGGGGGCGTGTAGGGGGTCGTTGTATTGGTGGGGGCTTCGCGCGGATCTTGGGGCTTCGGGTTGAGGGCTTTATTTGGCGTGCGGGGCTTTGGGCTGCATATGGGTGTTGTTGGTGTCCTCGTGGGTGCGGCTCGCTGGCGACTTCGTGAGCCGGACTGTGGTGAGTCGGCGAGGTTCTGCGGCGTCGGCGTTCCGGCTCGGGTTCGGCGCGGCTGTGGGCAGGTGGGGCTTCGTGTTGCCTGTCTTGCTGTTGGCTCGCACGGGTGGACGTGGCAAGATAAATTAGTAATTAACGCTGATTTGATCTTGTCGAGGTCGAGCCGTGCAGGTCATCGGGGTTGTGCCGCTGCGAGTCGAGGTGGATCACCGCCTCGGCGGGCGGTGGACGTCGCTGCGTGCCGCTGATCGCGAGTGGCTGTGGCGGCGTCCCGACCCTGCTCGTGACGCGGTGCAGCCGGGCGATCCGTTCGTGGACGCGGGCGGTCTGGAGGAGTGCGTTCCGACCGTCCGTGGGTTTCCCGATCACGGTGATGCCTGGAGCCGGCCGTGGCACGAGGGTGGCGTCGACTGCCCTGACTTCGCGCTGCGGCGTGTGATCGACACGCGGAATTGCGCTGTCGTCGTGGACTACGAACTGGCGGCTGATCCTGGTTATCGGTTCGTGTGGGCCGCACATGCCCTTCTGGACGTCAGTCCTGCCGCGCGGCTCGTCGCGCCGGAGGGGACGCCGGTGCTGATCACCGATCCGGAACCGGTGCTGCGGTCGTGGCCCGCCGGTCTGGATCTGCTCGGGCCCGACGACGGGACGGCGGTCGGCGCGGTGGTCGAGTGCGGGCGGATGCTCGTGGTGGACGGCGACCAGCAGCTCGACGTGCTGGTGGAGTGCGCCGGCCAACCCGTCTCCATCGCGGTGTGGCGCAACCTCCGCGGCTGGCCGGAGGACGAGCCGTACCGCAGCGTCGGCGTGGAACCCATGCTGGGCCGCACTTTCGACCGCGACGACCGCTCCCGTCCCGTTGCGGTCGTGCCCCCGTCAGGAACCGTTCGGTGGCGCCTCGTGCTCACCGCTCGTGCGAGAGGAACGGCATGACCGACGTGCTGATGCTGGGCGAGCATGCGGACATCGCGCGAGTTCTCCGCTGTCGCAACAGGTCTGCGAGATCGACTCAGTCCATTGAGGACGTGAGAAGCGTGTCCGGAGCGGGGGCGATCCGGCCGTTGCTCGACCACGTCGACTTGCTGATCGCCTCCGACGACAGGCAGGGCCTGCACGCCGACCTCGCCCTGCCGGACCTGGACTTGGGGAGCACCGTCCGATGACGCTGACGCAGTGGAACTTCGAGCAGCTGGAACTCGGCGAAGGCGCCCGCTGGATCGACGGCTGTCTGATCGTCGTCGACCTCCTCGCCGGCCGGGTGCTGCGGACGCGGGGTGACGTTCCCGCGCCGTTCGAGAAGATCGCCGAACTGCCGGTGCCGGTGGGCGCGGTGGCACCGGTGCGCGGGGGCGACCGGCTGATGGCGGCGTTAGGTACCGGCGCCGGATTTCTGGGTGAGGAGCAGTGCGAGACCTTCGCGGGCGAGGGCATGCGCGTGAACGACGCCGTGGCCGACCCCGCGGGCCGGTTCTGGGTCACGACCATGGCCTACGACACCGAGCCGGGTACCGGCGCCCTGCACCGGCTCGGCTCGCCCGCACCTGTCCTCACAGGACTGACGATCCCGAACGGCCCCGCCTTCACCCACGACGGCAGGCTGATGTACCTGGCCGACAGCGCGCGAGGACTGGTCCACCGCATCGAGGTGGACCGCCGCGGCGAGCTCGGCGCCCGCCGGGTCTTCGTGCACACGCCGCACCAGACCCCGGACGGCATGACCACCGACATCGCAGGCAACGTGTGGATCGCCTTCTGGGGAGCGTCGGTCGTCCGCCGCTACCGCCCGGACGGCAGGCTGGACCGAGAGATCGCACTCCCGGCCCGGCAGCCGACCAGCGTCTGCCTCGGCGGCCCCGACCTGACCCGTCTCTTCATCACCACGGCGAGGTACGGCCTGCGCCGGCCGAGCCTGCACGACGGCGCGCTGTTCGCCCTCGACGTCGGCATCCCCGGTCGCCCTGCTGACGCGTACCTGCCTGCTGTGAGCTGATCTGCCCACAGCAGAGAAAGCGGCGAACCCCGCGCGGCGACCGGCATCGTCGGTGCCATGACGAACAACGAGAAGCTCTTCAGCCCTGGGCTGCGAGAACGGTTCTTCGGTCAGCGGGTGCTGATTCTCGACGGCGGCCTCGACGACGACAACGGCACGGTGCTCGCGACCCAGATGCTGTCGCTGGCGAGCGAGGACCCGCGGCAGGACATCGCGCTCTGGATCCACTCGCCGGGCGGCTCGGTGCCGGCGATGCTCGCCATCCGCGACGTGATGCGGCTGGTGCCGTGCGACGTGGCGACGCTGGCGCTCGGGCTGGCCTGCAGCGCCGGGCAGTTCCTGCTGTCGGCCGGGACGAGGGGCAAGCGGTTCGCGTTGCCGCACGCGCGGATCCTGATGCACCAGGGGAGTGCGGGCATCGGTGGCTCGGCGGTCGAGGTCGAGGTGCAGGCCGACGACCTGCGCTACACCAGGGACACCGTGCTCGGCCTCATCTCCGAGGACACCGGTCAGCCGTTCGACCGCGTCTTCACGGACTCGTTGCACGACAGGTGGTTCACCACCGCGCAGGCGCTCGAGTACGGCTTCATCGACCACGTCGTCAGCGACCTCGGGCAGGTCGTGCCCGTGCGCACGCACCAACTCGGACTGCACTCGGGAGCTGTCGCATGAGCACCTACACGATTCCCAACGTCATCACGCGGGACGCGCGCGGCGAGCGGGTCATGGACGTCTACTCGCACCTCCTCTCCGAACGGATCGTCTACCTCGGCACCGGCATCGACTCCGGGGTCGCCAACGCGTTGATCGCCCAGCTGCTGCACCTCGAGGCGGACAACCCCGAGCTGGAGATCAACCTCTACATCAACTGCGAGGGCGGCGACCCCGCGGCGATGCTCGCGCTCTACGACACCATGCGCTACATCGAGGCGCCGGTGGCCACCACCTGCGTCGGGCAGGCCGTGGCGGCCGGAGCCGTGTTGCTGGCCGCAGGCGCCGAGGGACGCCGGGCCGTGCTGCCCCACGCCAGGGTCGTGCTGCACCAGCCCGCGGCGCAGGGCCGCGGCACGATCCCCGACCTGATCCTCGCGGCGGACGAGGTGGTCAGGGTGCGCACGCAGCTGGAGGACATCCTGTCGAGGCACACCGGCCGGGGCGCGGAGCAGCTGCGCCACGACACCGACCGGGACCGCGTGTTCGACGCGGCCGGCGCCGTCGAGTACGGGCTCGTCGACCGGGTGCTCGAACGACGGCGGTAGAGCACGGACGTCAGAGCCAAGGGCGTCCGAGCACGGAGTCAGATCGAGGCGCGTACCGCCGCGACCCCTGTCGAACGACCTCGTCAGGCCGCCATGAGCACCGGACCCGAGGGCCGGCCCGTGGGACGAGAGGTGTGGAAGTGGCCGTTCCCGCGTAAATGCATCGCGTAGCCGTGGCGGACCAGCCCCGCGATCCCGACCAGCAGGTCGGCCAGGTCGATGCCCAGGGCCCCGGCCACCGCGGCGATCATCTCGCTCGACGGCTCCTTGCGGCCGCGCTCGATCTCGGACAGGTACTGCACCGAGATGCCCGCGCGGTCGGCCACGTCGACGAGGCGCTCGCCCAGCTCCTCCCTCGTCTCGCGCAGCTTGCGGCCCAAAGCCTCACGCCACAACGGTTCGGGAGCGCGTTTGAAGTCCAGGATCTCCGCCATGGGGACCATCGTGACAGCACCCGGAGACGGCGAAAGGGGCGTTCTGCTGTCAGCAGAACGCCCCTTTCACACCAGCACGATCACACCAGCTGTTCGGTCTTCTCGGCCTTCTTGCGGCGCAACCGCAGCACGAACGCCGTCGCCAGGACCACGACGAGGACGGTGTACGCCACCGCCGCGAACGGGCTGGTGACCAGCGCGCTCAGCGAGCCCTCGCTGATCTGCAGCGTGCGCCGGACCTGCTCCTCCGCCATCGGCCCGAGGATCAGGCCGACCACCAGCGGTGCCACCGGGTACCCGTGCCGCCGCATGAAGAAGCCGACGACACCGATCACCAGCAGCACGACCAGGTCGTCCACGACGAAGTTCACCGCGTAGGTGCCCAGCGCCGCGAACAGCAGGATGCCCGCGTAGAGGTACGGCCGCGGGATCTGCAGCACCTTCACCCAGATCTTCACCAGCGGCAGGTTCAGCACGAGCAGCATCACGTTGCCGATGTACAGCGACGCGATGAGCGCCCACACCATCGCCGAGTTGTTGGTGAACAGCAACGGTCCCGGCTGGATGCCGTAGCTCTGGAACGCAGCCACGATCACCGCGGCCGTCGCCGTCGTCGGCAGGCCGAGCGTCAGCAGCGGCACCAGCACACCCGCCGCGGCCGCGTTGTTGGCCGCCTCCGGTCCCGCCACGCCCTCGATCGCGCCCTTGCCGAACTCCTCCGGCCGCTTGGAGAGCTTCTTCTCCGCCGCGTACGACAGGAACGTCGACACGTCCGCGCCACCGGCGGGCACGGTGCCGATCGGGAAGCCGATGAACGTGCCCCGCAGCCACGGCTTCCACGACCGCTTCCAGAACTCGCCCGTCATCCACTTGCCGCCCACGGGGATGACCTCGATCGGCCCGTGCCGCAGCCGCGACGCCACGTACAGCGCCTCGCCGACGGCGAACACGCCGACCGCCACCACGACCACGTCCACGCCGTCGGCCAGCGTCGGCACGCCCAGGGTGAAGCGCTGCTGACCCGACAGCGTGTCGGTGCCGATCAGCCCGATGAACAGGCCGAGCCCCAACGAGGCCAGGCCGCGCACCGGGGACGACCCGAGCAGGGCCGCCACGGTCGTGAACGCCACGACCATCAGCGCCACGTAGTCGGCAGGGCCGAGCTGCACCGCGACGTCCGCGATGGTCGGCGCGAGCACCGTGAGCAGGATCGTCGCGATCGTGCCCGCCACGAAGGACCCGATGGCGGCCGTCGCGAGGGCGGCTGCCCCGCGCCCGGCCTTGGCCATCTTGTTGCCTTCGAGGGCGGTCACGATCGACGCCGACTCACCCGGCGTGTTGAGCAGGATCGAGGTCGTCGAACCGCCGTACATCCCGCCGTAGTAGATGCCCGCGAAGATGATCAGCGCGGCCGTCGGGTCGAGCGTGTAGGTCAGCGGCAGCAGCAACGCCACCGTCATCGCCGGGCCGATGCCCGGCAGCACGCCGACCGCGGTGCCGAGCGTGACGCCCAGCAGCGCGTACAGCAGGTACTCGGGCTGCGCGGCGGTCGCGAAGCCCTCCAGGAGCGCGGTGATGCTATCCATCGAGGAGCGGCACCCCTTCGAAGATCCCGGCGGGCAGCGAGAGGCCCAGTCCGGACGCGAAAACCACCTGCACGACGAGCGCGAGCACGATCGCGACCGGCAGCGCACGCCACCAGGTCGCGCCGAGCGTCCACGCCGCGCCGAAGAACAACAACGCCGCCGCGACCGGCCAGCCGACGATGTCGATCAGCACGAGGTGTGCGACGAGAACCACCACGAGCTTGCCCACGGTCAGCCAGTCGGTGCGAACCGACTCGTCGACGTCCTCGGCGTCCTCGGCCAGGCCCAGCTTGCCCCTGGCCGTGGCGATGATCGCCGCGATGCCCGTGACCACGAGCAGGACTCCCACGGCGTAAGGAAACGCGCGTGGTCCTACGGCGTTGTCGTCGCGCGCGGCGATCGTGGTCGCGTCGACCAGGGTGAAGACCCCGATCGCCGCGACCAGACCGCCGAACGCGTACTCCTCGACTTTTTCAGCAATCACTTGACGAGCCCGATGTCCTGCAGTGCGGGCTTGACGCGGCCGATCTCCTTGAACATGAAGGTCGAGAACTCGGTGCCGGTGAGGAACGTGTCCGTCCAGCCCTTCTTCTTGAGCTCTTCCTTCCACTGGTCGCTCGCGTGCATGTCGGTGACCAGCTTGGTGAGACGGGACTTGGCCTCGGCCGAGATCGAGGCCGGCGCCACGACGCCGCGCCAGTTGATCAGCTCGACGCCGAGGTCCTTGAACGTCGGCGCGTTCACGTCGGGGTTCGGGTTCGGGCCCGAGGTGCCGAGCGCGCGCAGCTTGCCCGCCTTGATCTGCTCCTTGTACTCGCCGACGCCCGAGATGCCCGCGTCGACCTTCTTGCCGAGCAGCGCCGCCAGGGACTCGCCACCGCCGGAGTACGGCACGTAGTTGAGCTTGGCCGTGTCGATGTTCTTCGCCTTGAGCAGGAGGCCGGCGAGGATGTGGTCGGTGCCGCCGGCCGAACCGCCGGTGATCGACACCCCCTTGCCCTTCTCGTTCACGGCGTTGAGCAGGTCGTCGATCGTCTTGTGCGGCGAGTCGGCGGGAACCACGACGACCTCGTCCTCGGCGGTGAGCCGGGCGATCGGTGTCGTCTCCTCGAGGCGCGCCTTCGACGCGTTGGTCTCCACCGCGCCGACCATGACGAGGCCGGTGATCATCAGGAACGACTCGGAGCGCTCCGAGGTGAGCTTCTGCAGCCCGACCGTGCCGCCGGCGCCGCCGACGTTGCTGACCTGCACCGAGTTGGCGAGCTTGGCCCCGCTGACCGCCGCCTGCATGGCCCGTGCGGTCTGGTCCCAGCCGCCGCCGGGGTCGGCGGGCGCCATGATCTCCAGCTTGGCGATCTCGGAGTCATCACCGGCGCTCCTGGCCTTCTGGCCGCATCCCGCGAGCACCAGTCCGACAGCGGCGAGCGCCACTGCTCGTCTCCAGCCCCTACCCATCGAGGAAATCTCCTAGTTTCGTCTCGAACGTTGGGCGGGGACGCTAGGTAACCGCTGCGCCACACGTAAGTGTTCGGTCGTAAGTTCCGTATTGGTCGTTTAGGTCGTGACATGATTCACAGCCGATGCGACAGAATTCCATCCATGTTTCGTCGGTCGGTGTCGTTTGGGGCCTTGCTGCTCGCGTTGCAGGTGGTCATCGTGCTGATGACGACTTGTGCTGCCGGGCTGCTCGCGGCCAAACTCCAGAGCGACCGGATCCGGGAGTCCTACAAGGACAGGATGCTGTCGGTCGCGGAAAGCGTGGCGCAGTTACCCTCTGTGATCGACGCCTTCGGGTCGAATGACCCGACCGTGACGATCCAGCCGCTGGCGGAAGTGATCCGGAAGGCGTCCAACGTGACGTACGTGGTGGTCACCGACCGTAACGGCGTCCGCTACGCACACCCCGACCCGAACCGCATCGGCGAGCGCGTCTCGACCGACCCGAGCGTGGCGCTGTCCGGTGAGGTGTTCGTCGGCACGGAGACCGGCACGCTCGGCAAGTCGTTGCGCGCGAAGGTGCCGGTGCGCTCGCGCGACGGGCAGATCATGGGCATCGCGTCGGTCGGCATCCTGGAGAGCGAGCTGTCCGACGACCTCGCGGAGGACCTGCCGGAGCTGATCGGCTGGCTGTCGGCCGCCGCCCTGGTCGGCGTGCTCGGCGCGGCGCTGGTCACCCGCCACTTCCGGCGCCGCACGTTCCGGCTCGAACCGGCCGAGATCGCCCAGCTGCTGGAGACCAGGCACGCGATGCTGCACGGCATCCGCGAAGGCGTCGTCGCCGTGGACGACCAGGAGAAGCTCGCCCTGGTCAACGACGAGGCCAAGCGCCTGCTCGGACTGGACGAGGACCCGAGCGGACGGCCGGCGGCGGAGGTCCTCGACGACGGCCTGCTGGACCTGGCCCGCGGTGACGACGACGTCGCCGACCGGCTCGTCCTCGCGGGCGAACGGGTCCTGGTCGCGAACCGCACCACGGCCAAGACCCACGACCGCGCCGTCGGTGTCGTGCTGACGTTGCGCGACCGCACGGAGCTGCACGACGCGTTGCGCGAGCTCGACGGCCAGCGCACCGTCACGGAGGTCCTGCGGGCGCAGGCCCACGAGTTCTCGAACCACCTCCACGTCATCGGTGGCCTGCTGGACCTCGGCCGCAGCGCGGACGCCGTCGCGTACATCGAACGGGTGGGTGGCGCGGGATCGGTCACAGCCGAGATCATCGACGGCGCGAACGCGGACCCCGCGCTCGCGGCGTTGCTGCTCGCGAAGTCGTCGACCGCGCACGAACGCGGCGTGCAACTGCGCCTCGACCCGGAGAGCGCGGTGGACACCCGCGCGGGCGACGACGCGCTGACGGTGCTGGGGAATCTGGTGGACAACGCGGTGGACGCGGTCGAGACGGGCGGCACGGTGCGCGTGCTGGTGCGCTCGTCGAGCAGCGGGGTGCGCGTGGTCGTCGACGACGACGGCCCGGGAGTGGCGGAGTCGCAACGCGGCCGCATCTTCGACCTCGGCGTGAGCTCGAAGGACGCCGAGGGCGCGCACGGCAGGGGAATTGGACTCGCATTGGTGTCGAGGGTGGTGACCCGGCGCAGCGGCCGGGTGGCGATCAGCGACTCGGAGCTCGGCGGCGCGTCGTTCGACGTGTGGCTGCCGGAAACGGGGAACCGATGAGCGTGCGAACGCTCGTGGTGGACGACGACTTCGCCGTGGCCGCGATCCACCGCGGCTTCCTGGAGGCGATGCCGGAGTTCGAGGTGGTCGGCGAGGCCCACCGCGGCGGCGAGGCGTTGCGGGCCGTCGACGCGCTGCGGCCCGACCTGGTGCTGCTGGACATCCACCTGCCCGACATGTCCGGGCTCGAGGTGCTGTCGCGGTTGCGCGCCCGCGGCGGGACACCGGTCGACGTCATCGCGGTGACCGCCGCACGCGAGCGGGAGACGGTGCGGCAGGCGATGTCGCGGGGCGTGGACAACTACCTCGTGAAGCCGTTCACGCGCACGGCCTTCCTCGACCGCATGCGCGAGTACCTGGCCCAGCGCATCGAGGTGCAGCGGTTCGGCCAGGTGCTCGACCAGGACGAGGTCGACCAGCTGATGCACCACCGGCCGCGCACGGCGGCCATGCCCAAGGGCCTGTCCGCCGTGACGCTGAGGCTGGTGATCGACGCGTTGAAGGACTGCGAGAGCGACCTCTCGGCCCAGGAGGTCGGGGACAAGGCCGGGCTGTCCCGCGTGAGCGCGCGCCGGTACCTGGAGCACCTGGTGACGATCGGGAAGGCCGAGGTGCAACCGCGCTACGGCATGGCGAACCGCCCGGCGCACGGTTACCGGCTGACCTGAGCGTCCCAGTCGATGCGGTAGTTCTGGTCCTTCGTGAACGCACGGCGCCCGACCGTCTTCATCACGAGGGGCATGAGCAGTCGCGTCACGGGACCGATGCCGCGCTTGTTGTTGTTGGTTCGCGCGGCGCGCTTGGCGATCCCCTCGACGCGAGGGCGGCGCATGCGTTCGTAGGTGGCGAAAGCCGTGGGGATGTCACGGATGTCGCGCAGGCACCGCGCCAGTTGCACGGCCGACTCCGCCGCGAGCGAGGCTCCCTGACCGGAGCTGGCACTCGGCGCGTGGGCGGAGTCGCCGACCAGCACCATGCGGTCGCGGTGCCAGCGCGGGACGCTCGGCATGATCTCCAACGGACCGGCGCCGATCACCTCACGGCTGTGCGCCAGCAGCTGCTTCGCCGGCCGGTCGTCCCCGTACGCCTCGCGCAGCCGGGCGAGCCACACCTCGTTCGGCACGGCGTCGATCTCGGCCGCCGTCATCGGCTCGGGCACCGCGAGGTTGTTGAACCACGCGATCGTGCCGTCCGGCTGGGCCCAGTAGCCGAGGAACGAGCTGCCGAACACGAAGTACATCGTCTCCGGGTCGCCGTGCACGCCACTGCCCTCGGCGAACGAGCCGAACCCCAGCAGGCCCACGTACTCGGGGCCGGGAGCGGTGGGGTCGATGATCGTGCGGACCGTCGACCGGATGCCGTCGGCGCCGACGAGGAGGTCGCCGGACTCGGTGCTGCCGTCGGAGAACAGCGCCGTGACGCCGTCCTGGCGCGTCTGCACGTCCACCAGCCGCTTGCCGTGCTCGACCTTGATCCCTTGTGCCGTCGCGAGGTCCCTCAACCGGCGGTAGAGGTCGGTCCGCCACACGACCCTGCTCGGTTCGCCCTCGACGGCGCCCAGCACGTGACCCTCGCTGTCCGCCATCACCATGCGCCGGACGGGTTCCCCGAAGCCGGCGTCCAGACCGACGATCCTCAACGCCGCCAAGCCGTTCGGCGCCACGCTGAGGATCCCGCCGACGCCGTCCGCGGTCGCGTCGTACGCCTCGAACACGACCGGCTCGATGCCGGCCTTCCGCAACGCGAGCGCGGTGACCGGCCCCGCTATGCCGCCCCCGATGACCAGAGCTCTCATGTTTCCCCTCCGAAGTGTCGACGCCACGCACGCTGGTACTCGGCCTTGCCGAGCTCTCCCCTGAGCTTCTCGACCAGCCGCAGTTCGGCCTCCAGCAACGAGATCCGGTACTCCTCCTCGACGAGGAAGATCCACTCGACGCCCTCGCCGGTGGCCTTGGCGACCACCGCGCGCGTCCCGTCGAGATCTCGCGTCAACGCGTCGGCGCGTGCGCGGAGCAGGTCCACCGTCTCGACCGGGTCCAGCACCGCGATGAGCGACAGCGCCACGCCGAACTGCGGGTACTCCTGCACCGGATCGCGGACGAGCTCGCGCAGCCAGTCGTAGAGCTCGTGGCGTCCGGTCTCGGTGAGCGCGTAGATCGTGCGCTCCGGCCGCTGGGTGTCCTTGACGGTCTCCTGCTCGGCGACGAACCCGGCCTTCCGCAGCTGCTCGACGACCATGTACAGCGAACCGCGGTTGAACTTGATGTTGCGGTCCTTGCCGTTGTCCTTCAGCTGCTTGCCCAGCTCGTACGGGTGCATCGGCCGCATCACGAGATACGCCAGCACTGCCAGCGCCAGCGGGTTCGACACCTTGCGCCGCATTCGGACCTCCATTGGTTGAAGTCAACTATCCGACTCTAACTAGTCGATGTCAACTATTGCTTCGGTGTCGGGTGCGTTAACGGTCGAGGCGGCCGGCCTTTTCCGTGTTCTCATGACGGCATGTCGACCGCAGCACTGCTGAGCTTCACGCTCGTCGCGCTCCTGACCGTCATCACGCCCGGCCTGGAAACCCTGCTGGTGCTGCGGACCGCGCTGCTGGTCGGCCGCCGCGCCGCGATGGGCGTCGTGGTGGGCAGCACGCTGGGCTGCCTGGTGTGGGCCACCGCGGGACTGGCCGGCCTGACGGCGTTGCTGCAGGCCTCCGAACTGGCCTACGACATCGTGCGCTGGCTCGGTGCGGCCTACCTGGTCCACCTGGGAGCCAAGGCGTTGTGGAGCTCCCGGCGGCCGGTCGAGGCCGACGAGCCCGCGCCGGTGCCGTCGGTGCGCGCGGCCGTCCGGGTCGGGCTGCTCACGAACCTGCTCAACCCGAAGCCGGGCGTCTTCTACCTCTCGTTGCTGCCGCAGTTCCTCCCGGTCGGCCAGCCGGCGTGGGGCGGGGTGCTGGTGGCGATCCACCTCGGCATCGGCCTGCTGTGGTTCCCGGTGCTGATCACCGCGGCCGGGCGGGCGCGTGCTTTCCTGCTGCGGCAACGAACTCTGCTCGACCGGCTGACGGCCTCGTTGTTCGTCGCGCTCGGCGTGAAGCTGGCGATCGAGGCCCGTTAACGCTCGCCCGACGCGGCACGGTGCCACGCCGCGAGGGACGTCCTGGCCGGCAGACCCAGTTTCGCGCGGATGTTCACCACGTGCCGGTCCGCGGTCCTCGGCGAGATGAACAGCCGTGCGCCGATCTGCTTCGACGTGAGGCCTTCCGCGACCAGTCCGGCGATCGTGAACTCCTGCCGGGTCAGCCCGCCCGGCAGCAGGGGCTTGGCCGGGCGCCGCTCCGCGTCCGGCACGGGTTCGAGGGCGAACTCCATCGCCTGGTCCGGGCGCAGGTCGAGGCCCAGCGTCGTGATGACCGGGTAGTCGTCGGCGAGCGCGCGGCGGACGATCCGGTCCGCCCGTTCCAGCACCTTGTGGAACGGGCTCATGCTGCTGAACGAGATTCGCGAGAGCCGTTCCTGCGCCCGCAACGCGCCGAGCAGCCGTGCCGCGCGGTCGAAGGCCCCGAGCTCCGCGCACGTGCAGGCGAGCAGCCACAGGCTGTAGGCAGGGCCCCAGGCGTCGCCGATCGCGAGCTGGGTCCGCAGCGCCTCGATCGCCAGCGGGTGCACCAGGGCGGGGTCGCCGTGCAGCAGCTCGTACAGGCCCCGGTGCCACAGTCCCCAGGCGCGCGACCACGCGACACCGCTGTTCTCCGCGGTCTGCTGGAGCCCGGTCGTGGCCTTGTCCGCGGCCTCGGCGTCGAGCAGGAAGCACACCGCCATCGAGTGCATCAGCTCGGTGAAGTACGTGTCACCGGGCGGCGCGTACTGCCGGCACAGCTCGACGATGTGCGCGTATACCGGAACGCAGTCCGGCGAGCCCTCGACGAAGAAGAGATGCGTGGCCTCGACGATCAGCAGGTTCAGGTCGGTCGACGTCTGCCGCGGCAACGCGCGCGCCTCGTCCATCAACGGGATCGCCGTCGCCATGTCGCCCGACGCCTGCGCGATGTACGCGCAATGCGCCAGCAATGACGTTCGCAGCGGCACCTCGGTGATCACCTCGCGGGCCGCGGCGAGCAGGTCGCGCGCCTGGCCGAGCCTGCCCGCGGACGCCGTGAACCGGGTGCGCTGCACGTTCATCGCCATGAGCGTGCCGGTCTCGGCGAGGCCGGGGGTCTTCAGCGCGTACCCGATGGCGGCGCGGACGTTCGGCCACTCCTCCCGCAGCCGGTTTATCCACAACGACTCGTCCGGCGAGAACCACGAGCGCGTCGCCTCGTCGACGAACGCGTTGTAGTGCAGCACATGCCGCCGCAACGACTCGTCGGCACCCGTGAGCAGCCGAACACCGAACTCCGCCACCGCACTCGGCAACCGGTAGCGCCCGTCGCCGGCCCACACGATCGACTTCCGCACCAACTCCGACAACGTCCCCAGATCCGCACCCGCGACCGCCTCGGCCGCGGCCAGGTCGAAGTCCGCCGGGAACACCGACAGCGCCGCCCACACCCGCCGTTCCTCCCCGGTGCAGTGCGACGCCGACCACCCGAGAACCTGGTCCAGCGTCGCCGTTCCGAGCTCGTCGAGCACGTCGGCCGCCGACCTCTCGCCCAGCTGGGCGGCCACCAGCTCGATCGCCAGCGGCAGCCCGTCCACCGCTTCGCACAACGCCTTGACGTCCGGCAGTGTCTCCTCGGCCGGCACCGCGTTCGCCCGCTCCAGGAACAGCTCGACGGCCTCGTCCCCCAACGACGGCACCGGGACCAGGTGCTCGCCGTAGACACCGAGCCCCACCCGCGTGGTCGTGAGGATCGTGACCCCCTCGCAGTCCCGCGACAGGTGGTGCACGAAGTGGCGGACCGCCTCCAGCAGGTGCTCGCACTGGTCGAGGACGAGCAGCAGGTGCTTGTCGTACAACGACTCCACGAGCCGCCCGAACCCGTTGTCCCGCGAGTTGTCGACGATCCCCAGCTCGGCCGCCACCGTGCGGGCGAGCAACGCCGGGTCCCCGAGGTCCCCGAGCCGCACCTCCCGCACGCCGTGCTGGAACGACCCCGCCCGCGCCGCCGCCCGCCCGAGCTCGGCGGCGACCCGCGTCTTGCCCGCGCCAGCCGGACCGACGAGCGTGATCAGCCGGGCGCGGCCGAGCCGTGCGGCGGCCTCGGCGAGCACCGTCCGGTGCCCGGCGAACGTCGTGGTCTGGGCAGGCAGATCGCCCCGCGGGGTCATCGGCGCATCTTCGCCCAGACGAGCGCGGGTGGGAGCGGACGAACCACCTCTCCACCCTTTCGGACTAGGCGGCGTCCCGCCGTGGAGGTGCCGTCGCCGGTTTCCCGCACCACGACGACAACTCCCGTCCTCGGGCACACGGCCCGGTCCTGGCCCGTCTGACCCGGTCCTGGCCCGTCTGACCCGGCTCTGGCCCGCCTGCCCCAGCGCTAGCCCGTCCGGCCCGGCGCCGCCACGCGCTCGCGGGTCCGGATGATCATCTTGGTCGCCAGCCGCAGCCCCTGCCGCGCGTTGAGGTGCGGGAGGTACGCGCGGCGCACGGCGTTCGCGATGCGCGGCAAAGCCGCCGAGTCCGGGTACGCCATGAACATCGGCCGGTACTTCGGCTGGAACTTCGCCTTGAACGCGAACAGCGAGCGGAACCCGTACACCGGCTCCAGCACCTGCCCGGTCAGGTCGAGGACGCGCTGCAGCGCCCGCGGTCGTTCGCCGCGGTCCAGGCGGGCGAGCGGCGCTCCCGACAGGCTCAGGAACCTCGCGCCCTCGGCCTGGAGCTGCTGCGCCGCCGAGGCGATCAGGAACTCCATCGAGCCGCGGAACCCGTGCGTGCGCCGGCGCATGAAGTCGAGCGTCCACCCGACGACCTCGCCGTCGGCGTACACCGGCAGCCAGCTCGTGATGCCGTGCACGGTGCGGTCACCGTCCACGGCCAGCAGGCAGCGGACCCCGTCGCCGGTCAGCTCGTCCAGGCCGCCCAGCGTGAAGCCCATCTCGGGCAGGCCCTTGTCCGCCACCCACTCCGCCGAGATCGACCTGATCTGATCGGTGATCGCGAACGGCGCGTCGGCGTACGTGCACCACTCGGCGGTGATGCCGGCCTTGGCGGCCTTGTTCAACGCCGTGCGCACGTCCTGCCACTTCTTGCCGGTGAAGCTCAGCTCGTGCAGCTCGATCACGGTGTCCTCGGCGACCTGCACCGCGGACCACCCCAGGCTCTCGACCACCTCCTTCGTCTCCGTGCCCACGCTGTACAGGCACGGCGTCCACCCGTTGTGCGCGCAGAACTCCGCGAACCCGCGCACCGCCTCGACGCGCGCCGGGCCGATCGGGTCGCCGACCGTCAGCGCGATCGTCGCCACCACCCGATACGCGATCGCCGTCTCCCCGTCGGGCGTGAACCAGTACTGGTTGCCGCGCCACGTCGTCATGTACGACAACGACGAACCACCGTGACGCCGCATCAGCTCACGGGCGCGCTCCGCCTCCTTCTCACACGAGGACGGCCACGACCGCCACGACGCCATCAGCAGCCCGGCCAGCACGATCAGCCAGAACACCACGCCCGTGTACTCGAACAGCACCGCGCCGACGAACCCCTCCGCGGAGAACTGCAACGGCACCAGGCCGAGGTAGCCCGGCGGCAGGAACCGCGTCGGCAGGTCCGCGAGCAGCGCAGCGAACCCCGGCTCCGGCGCGAACTGGTCGCGGACCAGGTACCCGCCGAAGACGTACAGCGCCGACAGCAACGTCACGCTGCCCGCCGTGAACCGCCAGAACTTCCGGACGGCGTGCCGGGGCAGCCGCACCGTGAAGTGCCGGCGCGTCACCAGGAGCACGACCGTGATCGCCAACGGCACCAGCATCGGGATGCCGAAGGAGAACGCCGTCTCCCAAGCGCCCACGTCCGGGATCTGCGCGGCCTCCACGACGTACCACCCGATGAACGCGGTGCACGCCACGTTGCAGACCAGCGCCGACCGCCACGCGAACTGACGGCCGCGCCGCAGCCCCTCCGCCAGCACGAGCAGCAGCAACGCCGGCAGCAGCGACATCACGAGCGCGGGGAACCGGCCGTACGACAGCTGGATCACCATCGTCCGGCAGACGTCCACCACGTCCGCGCCGCACACCTCGTCGACGTACTCCGGCGACGGCTGGGCCACCGCCACGACGTCCGCGAACCACGCCAGCGGGCCGTTCGGGTACGGCGACATCATCGCCACGACCGGCCCCAGCGCCGACGCGGCCAGCAGCAACGCCACCAGCACGCGGGTCTCCTGCAACGACCTCGGCTTGCCGGCCGGACCGCTCTTCAGGAACAACGCCCCGATCACCAGCCCGGCCACGCCACCGGACAGTCGGAGCAGGTCTTCCAACCAACCCGAGTACAGAGTAAGGACCAGCACCGACAAGATCGTCAACAGCCGGACGCGCCGCCTCCACAGCGGCGGCATCCGGAACGTCAGCGCCAGCGCCAGGCCCACCCCGCCGATCGACGGTCCCGCGGCGACCTCGCCCACCAGCGACTCGAGCCACGACCAGTGCACGTCGCGCCCGATCAGCACGAGACCGAGCCCCAGGAACGAGCCGACCACGTGCGAGGCCAGGAAGATCGCCGCCGTCCTCGCCGCGCCGAACGCCCGTTCCGCCAGCGGGCCGAAGACGAGCAGCAGCACCGTGGTCGCCACGTAGCCCAGCAGGTCCATCGACCACAACGCCGAGCTGAGCACCGTCCACAGGGAACTGCCGGTGCCGATGCCCGTCCACGCGAGCAGCTCGTCGTTCTGGTCGCCGATCGCGCCGGTCAACGCCCCGGCCGTCCAGAAGACGATCAGGAAGACGCACGTCAGCGGTGCGCCGCGGAACAGCCGCGTGATCATCTCGCGAGTCCTGTTCTCGCCGCCAGCCACGGCAGCGAGCCGAAGAGGCCTTCTCGTGCCATGGTCCAGTCGTGACCGCTCGGCAGCTCTTTCCACCGCACGTCCATTCCAGCCTTCCTGCAGGCCTCGAACACCTCTGCGTCCGCCTTGCGGTACATCGGGTCGTCCCGGCCGGCGACGATGACGCCGGCCGTCTTCGGGAACCGCTGGCGCGCGAGGATGTCCATCGGGTTGATCCGGGTGAACGCGGACTCGTCACCGTCGAAGACGGTCTTGACCGTTTCCTGACGCGTGCTGAGCGAGGGCTCCCCTTGCGGTGCAAGAGCGATGAAGTTGCCGTACACGTCCGGCGCGCGCACGGCCAGCTGCACGGAGCACGTGGCGCCCTGTGAGAAGCCCGCGACGGTCCATGCCTCACGGCGTTCGTCGACGGTGAGCCGTTGCTTGACCCACGCGGGTACGTCGCGGGCCAGGTACGTCTCGGCCTGGCCCAGCTTCGAGTCGAGGCAGAGCGGGTTCGCCGTCGTGGAGCCGAGTTGGTCGGCGACCACGACGATCGGCGCGAGGCCGTCGTGCGTCCGCGCGTACGCGTCCAGGTTGTCGAGGATCCGGCCGCCGTCGAACCAGTCGCGCGGACTACCCGGCTGACCCGCCATCAGCACGATGACGGGCAGTCGCGGACGTGGCGTCACGTGGTAGGCGGGCGGCAGGTACACCCACGCCGGCCGTGCCTTCAACGCGCCGGGGATGTCCGCCTCGGAGACGGTGCCCTTGTCCGGGAGGTTCGCCGGCCGCGTCCAGACGTCGGCGAGCGTCTTGCCCGCGGGCACCTCGACCACGGTGCTCGGCGGGGGAGCGGCTTCGTTCAGGGCGACCCGGTCGTTCCGGAAGATGTCCAGCACCGAGCGCGTGTTCGGGTATTGCCCGAAGTGCGCGTTCGTGGCGACCGCGGCGCTGGTCAGCACGCCGAGGGCCAGGAGTACGCCGAACGTCCGGCCGTACCACCGCCCGGACCGCAGCCGCGCCACCGCCAGTGCCACGGCGACCAGTGCCGCGCCCAGCCACACCATCAGGACCACGGGCAGCGGTTCCGGCCACGGTTTCCACAGGTGGTTGATGACGAGCGTCAGACCGGTCACGAAGAGTGCGCACGACAGCACGACGACCGGCAGCACGCGGACCAGCCAAGTCCGGTCCTTCCTGATCGCGAGGTACGTCAGGGCGAGCGCGGCCGCGGCCGTGGAGACCTGGGGGATCGGCCCATTTATCAGGGACAGGTCCAACGGGCTGAGCATGCCGCCAATGCTTCAGGAAGTCTTCAGGTCCCACATCGGAGGTTCGTCTCGGTTCACCGGCCGGAACATCAGCCTTAAGAATGACAACCCATCATTCGGGTGATGCGTCGCGCCACGCGTTGGTGAGCACCCGCAGCGCGTCGGGGTGCTCGGCGATCTCCGCGGCGCGGGACAAATCGGACTCCGCCATGCCGAGTTCGCGCAACGAGGTCGCTACGCCGAAACGTGTGGCCGTGTCGTGAATGCGCCTGGTCAGGTCCGTCGGCGCTGTGTGTGAGAGCAGCGCCGTGTGTGTGGCGGCGTGCGGCAACCCGAATGTTCCGCCCAAAACGTGCGCGAGTTTGTGATGCAGTCCCATTGAGACGGACGCGAGGCACGTTCCCGCGAGCCATGCCGACGACAGCAACTCGGTCCGGGCATCCACAGTGGACGGATTTCCGCTCAAAGCGCGCAAAACGCCCTCGATTGCCCTGGCCGCGATGGCGTCGATCAACGGGTTCTCGTTGCCCCTCGCCGCGACGGCGTGCGCGAGAGCGTTGAACGCGCTTGTCACCGTGACGTCGAGCGGCAGGTCCAGCGTGAGGTCCACGTCGTAGATCACCGTGTTCGGCTGGATCGCCGGGTCTCGGCGCGTCTTCTTGAGGCCCGACGCCGTCTCCCCGAGGACGGGCGTGACCTCGGAACCCGCGTAGGTGGTCGGGATGATGATCTGCGGCACGCCCGCGCGCACCGCCAGCGCCTTGGACAGCCCGGTGCTCGACCCGCCACCAACCGAGACCACGCAGTTCGCGCCGTGTTCACGCAACGACGCGAGCGCGCGCTCCGTGACCTCGACAGGCGTGTGCATGGCCGCGCCGGTGAACCGGGCCGCGAGCAGTGGGCCGAGCGCTGCGGCCACCTTGTCGCCGCCGTGCCGGGCGACCAGCAGGACTCGCGTGGCGCCGAGCCGCTCGGCCTCGTCGCGCACGGTGCCGGAGGTGCCGCGGCCGAAGACGACGCGGGTGCGGCCGGGTTCGAAGGTGAAGCTCACGAAGGTCGAATATTCGCGACGAGGCGTAGCGGCGCAACCGCGGAGGATCAAGCCTTTCGGCTCTGACGGGTGACTTCGTCACTCCTTAGCGTGAAAACTCATGAAGCGTGTTCGTGTTGTAGTGGCGTTGGCAGGGGCCCTGACCCTGACGCCACTCCCTGCCACAGCGGCGACACCGGCGTTCACCCTCTCCGGCGGCGTGTCCGCGCCCATCCACTCGATGGCCGACGCGGTCCGCGAGACCGTCTACGTCGACTCCGGGCTCGACCTCGACGGCGACGGCACCCGCGACCGGGTGGCCGCCGACGTCATCAGGCCGTCCACGACCGGGCGCGTGCCCGTGATCATGGAGGCCAGCCCCTACTACCAGAGCACGGGACGCGGCAACGAAAGCGAGGTCAAGACCTACGACTCCGCCGGTGTGCCGGTGAAGTTCCCGCTGTTCTACGACAACTACTTCGTGCCGCGCGGCTACGCGGTCGTGCTGGTCGACTTCCTCGGCACGAACCGGTCGCGCGGCTGCGTGGACGTCGGCGGCCAGTCCGAGATCGCGTCCGGCACCGCCGTGATCGACTGGCTCAACGGCCGGCGCACCGGCTACACGACCCTGACCGGCACCGCGACCAAGTCGGCGTCGTGGTCGACCGGCGCCGTCGGCATGATCGGCAAGTCGTGGGACGGCTCGGTCGCGAACGGCGTGGCGGCCACCGGGATCGACGGGCTGAAGACGATCGTGCCGATCGCGGGCATCAGCTCCTGGTACGACTGGTTCCGCTCGGACGGCGTCGCGTACAACAGCTACAGCTCACCGACCGGGCTGGGCACGCAGTTCGAGAACTCCAACGCACGCTCACGGTGCGGTGCCGTGCGCACGCAGATGACGAACGGCTCTCCGGCCAACGGCGACTACACGGCGATGTGGCAGGCGCGTGACTTCGTGCTCAACGCCTCGCGCGTGAAGGCGTCGGTCTTCGCCATCCACGGGCAGAACGACCTCAACGTGAAGACGCTGCAGTACGGCCAGTTCTGGGACGCGCTGCCGGCGTCGGTGCCGAAGAAGCTGTGGTTCTCGCAGACCGCGCACGTCGACCCGTTCGACTTCCGGCGCGGTGAGTGGGTCTCCACGCTGCACCGGTGGTTCGACCGCTGGCTGCTGAACGTGCAGAACGGCATCGAGAACGAGGCGCAGATCTCCGCGGAACGCGCACCGAACCAGTGGGAGGACGACCAGACGTGGCCGCCCGCCGGCACCGTGAGCACCGTGCTGCGCCCTTCTTCTTCGGGACTCGGCACGGCGACCGGAACGGGCACGGCGGCGTTCACGGACAACGGCAGTGCCACGCCGTCCTCCTGGCTGTCCGGCTCCAACACCGGCCGGGTGGTCTACTCGACGGCAGCGCTCGCGTCGGACCTGCGCGTCGCAGGCACCTCGTCTATCACGGTCGGTGTGTCGTCGTCGACGTCCACCGCACACCTGACGGCCTACCTCATCGACTACGGCCCGGCACAGGTGCGAACGGGCGAGGGCATCCGAACCCTGACCACGGAGTCGTGCTGGGGAGAGAACCGCACGGGCGACGACGCCTGCTACCGCGACACGGAAGCAACGTCGGGCAGCGTGGACGCGCAGATCATCGCGCGTGGCTGGGCGGACCTCGCGAACTACGAGTCACGGTCCGTCACGCGCACGATCACGCCGGGGACCAAGTACAACCTCACGTTCCGACTGTCCACAACGGACCACGTGGTCCCGGCGGGCCACCGGCTGGGTCTGCTGATCGGTGGCACCGACTCGAGCGTCATCGTGCGGCCGAGCCAGCTGCCCAGGCTGACCGTCGACCTGGCGAGCACGTCGGTGCGGATCCCGCTGAAGGGCGCGGTGCCCTCCGCGTCGTCCGCTCCGCTGGTCGCCACCAGTGTTTCCGCTGGTACGAAGGGCGAGTTGGGCTAGTTTCCCGGACTGTCGGTGCTGCTCGCTAGCATCGGCGCCATGGGTTCAACGGACGGTGTCGACCTCGGGGACGCGCTGCAGGTCCTGCAGCGCGTCTTCGGCTACCCCGAGTTCCGCGGCGACCAGGCCGACATCGTCGAGCACGTGATCTCGGGCGGCGACGCGCTCGTGCTCATGCCGACCGGTGGCGGCAAGTCCCTGTGCTACCAGGTCCCCGCCCTGGTGCGCCCCGGCACGGGCGTGGTGGTCTCGCCGCTCATCGCGCTGATGCAGGACCAGGTGGACGCGTTGCGCGCCCTCGGCGTGCGCGCGGGCTTCCTGAACTCCTCGCTGTCCTGGGACGAGAAGAGGATGGTCGAGGCCGAGTTCGTCAACGGCCAGCTCGACCTGCTCTACCTGGCGCCGGAGCGGCTCACGTCCGAGGCGACGCTGAAGCTGCTGGACCAGGGCGAGATCGCGCTCTTCGCGATCGACGAGGCGCACTGCGTCTCCCAGTGGGGCCACGACTTCCGGCCCGACTACCTCTCGCTGACGCAGCTGCACGAGCGCTGGCCGAAGGTGCCGCGCATCGCGCTCACGGCCACCGCGACGGAGGCGACCCGCCAGGAGATCCTGACGCGGCTCGACCTGTCCGACGGCCGCCAGTTCGTCTCGAGCTTCGACCGCCCGAACATCCAGTACCGGATCGTTCCCAAGAAGGAGCCCAAGAAGCAGCTCCTCGACCTGCTGCGCGGCGAGCACAGCGGCGACGCGGGCATCGTCTACTGCCTGTCCCGCGCCTCCGTGGAGAAGACCGCGGAGTTCCTGGTGGCCAACGGCATCGCGGCGCTGCCGTACCACGCGGGCCTGGACGCGTCGGTCCGCCAGCGCAACCAGGCCCGGTTCCTGCGGGAGGACGGCCTGGTCATGGTCGCCACGATCGCGTTCGGCATGGGCATCGACAAGCCGGACGTCCGCTTCGTGGCCCACCTCGACCTGCCGAAGTCCGTCGAGGGCTACTACCAGGAGACGGGCCGCGCGGGCCGCGACGGCCAGCCGTCCACCGCCTGGCTCGCGTACGGCCTGTCCGACGTGGTGCAGCAGCGCAAGATGATCGAGTCGTCGGAGGGCGACCTGGCCTTCCGCCGCCGCTCGCAGATGCACCTCGACGCGATGCTGGCGCTCTGCGAGACCATCACGTGCCGCCGCACCAGGCTGCTCGACTACTTCGGCCAGACCGGTGTCCCGTGCGGCAACTGCGACACGTGCCTGACGCCGCCCGAGTCGTGGGACGGCACGGTCGCCGCCCAGAAGCTCCTCTCGACGGTCTGGCGCCTGCGCAAGGAGCGCAACCAGAAGTTCGGCGCGGGCCAGGCCATCGATATCCTGCTGGGCCGCAAGACCGCCAAGGTGATCCAGTTCGACCACGACCAGCTCAGCACGTTCGGCCTCGGCGAGGACCTGAACGAGGGCGAGTGGCGGGGCGTCGTCCGCCAGCTGCTGGCCCAGGGCCTGCTGGCCGTGGAGGGCGAGTACTCGACGCTCGTCCTCACCGAGGCGAGCTCCGAGGTGCTGGGCCGCAAGCGCGAGGTGAAGATGCGCAAGGACCCGGCCCCGGTCCGTTCGAGCACCCGCACGGCCACGGCGGCCGCCGCCAAGCAGAAGGTCGACCTGCCCTCGGAAGCGACCCCGCTCTTCGAGTCGCTGCGCGAGTGGCGCGCCCAGCAGGCACGCGAACAGGGCGTCCCGGCCTACGTGATCTTCCACGACGCCACGCTGAAGTCCATCGCCGCCTCACGCCCCGGCTCGCTGTCGGCGCTGGGCGCGGTGAGCGGCGTGGGCCAGGCGAAGCTCACGAAGTACGGCGAGCAGATCCTCGAGGTGGTGGCCGACGGACCGGCCCCGGCCGCCGCGTCTCCGTCAGCCGCACCGGCTGCCGCGCCGAAACCCCAGCAGCAGAAGACCACGAGCACGGGTGGTGCGGCGTGGGGGTCGAGCGGCGACGCGGACGAGTGGCCGGAACCGGAGGAGCCCGACGAGCCGATGGACTGGTGACCGGCGCCTGATCCAGCCGGTCCCGCCTGCGGGACCGCCCGGGGCGGCTGTCTTCGCGGACGCCGTCAGGTCACCTTCTCGATCTGCGCCCGCTTGACCACGTTCTTCCCGGACTCGCCGACGAGCTCGAACGCCGCGCTGTTCAACACGACGCACGCCGGCCCGACCCCGACGATCCGCACGGTCGTCTGGCGGCCGTTGTCGAGGTTGGTCACCCGGACCGAGGTCCCGACGGGCAGCTGCGACGAGAAGGCGCCGGGCGCTCCGCCCACCGCGGACAGTCCGACCGTCGCCCCGTCGCAGACGACCTGGCCGACGACTCCCGAGGGCCGCACGCGCGAAGTGGCCGATCGGACGGGCGTGGGCGCCGGTGCGTTGCCGACGATCTCCACCCGGACTCGGCGCAGGGCGGCGTCCGGTTCGGCCGAGCGGAGCGCGTCGAAGGCCGCGGAGTTCAGCACGGCGCACCCGGCGGCGGTTCCGGTGACGGGAACGGTGATCGCGCGCCCGTTCGCGAGGTTCGTGATGCGCAAGGAGGTTCCGACCGGGAACTGGTCCGACGCCACGCCGGCCGGTCCGGTCGAGGCGACCGCGCTCAGCGGCCGTCCCGCGCAGACCTCCTTGCCCGCGGGGCCCGACTGCGACGCGGGTGCGTCCGCCCCCGCCACGGCGAAGGCCGCACCCCCGATGGCGACGACGACCGAGAACACCCCGGCGCTCGCGAGCCAGCCCTTCGACCAGCGCATGTGCTCCACCCGACCTCTCTGCCAGGCCGTACGGCCCGCGGGTCGGGAAGGTTCACCGGCGCGTGGCCCGGACCAGCGCCGTCGGGTCGCAAGCCGCGAGGTGGTCGCGCAGCGCCACGTGGGCGAAGCGGTAGTCGCCGTCGACGCGGGTGAGCAGCAGGCGGTCCTGGGCGAGGTGCAGCAAAGCCTTGCGGCGGAACGACAACTCGCCCAGCGACAGGGGACGCGTGACGCCTTCGGCGGCGACTTCGGCGAGCGCGTCGAACGGCCAGACGTAGTCGCGGGAGGCCGTCGGCGTCACCAGCAACCCCAGCGCCACCCCCAGCGCGGTGCCCCACGAGCCCATCGTGCCGAGCCCGCCCACCAGCCCGGCCAAGCCGAGAACCGGGACAGCGGGCTGCACCCACCACGGCCGGCCGAGCCTCATGCGCTTCTGTTGCGCCGGACGCACCGTGCGCCACACACGTCCCACGGCAGCGGCGAAGATGCCGCCCGCCACGCCTGCGGAGAACCCCATCCCCATCCCCGCCAGCACGACGTACGGACCGGTCCAGATCATGGAGACACCCGGCGCGGCCGCGATCAGCACGGACCACGGAATCGGTGCGTCGCCCGGAACGAAGCCCAACGCCAAGAAGAACGACGCCACCACCACGAACACGTACGCCACGGAGTACGGCCACGGTGTCCCGATGTCGCCGAGCCACAGACCGGCCAGCCCGATCGCGAACCCGGCGACCACGCCGGCGATGAACGCCATCGCGGCGGTGATGATCCCGTGCGCGCGACCGGGCGGGTGGAAGACGTTCGGCAGCTTGTTCACCAACACCAGCAGCGCCGAGGCGGCGACCACGAACACCAGCGCGGCCCACAGGCCGAGGCGGACCCCGGTCAGGAACGAAACCGCGCACACACCACCGGCGTAGGCGGCAGGCACCGCACGGACGAACAGCAACCACAGCGGTCTCGTCGGCAGCAACGGCAGCCACTCCCGGCGGTGCGGCATGTGCACCGGCGCGCCGAGGTCGGGTCTGTCCAACCGGGCGAGGAACTTCAACGCCCGGATCGTGGGGCCCGCACCCCGTTGGCCGGAAAGCCGTTCCACGACGAAGGAGCCCACGAAGTCGGTGCCGATGGTGTCGACCTGCTTGTCGAGGTGCGTCAGCGCCAGCAGGTTCAACGCCAGCGGGGAGTCCAGCCGGTCCCAGATCTCCGGCGTCAGCGCCGATTCCAGGCTGTCGAGGCGAGGACTGACCGAGGCGATGTACTCGAGCACCTGACCGCGCGACAGCGGCTCGACGTGCACCGTCGGCAGGTTCTCGATGGGACCTGTCGAGCACACGACCGACGCGAACGGCGCGAGCTCGGACTCGCAGAGCGCGCGGTCGACCCGCGGCACCTCGTCGAGGCCGTCGATGAGCACGGCAACACGTTCGCGGCGCAGCCAGATCGTGCCGGCCGACCGGCTGATGCCATAGCGGCGGTTCATCTCGCGCAGCAGCCACGCGGTGAACTCGGTGGGCTTCCGGGTGCCGTAGGCGCGCCACGTCGCCAAGTCCACGATGACGGGGATCGGTGCTTCCGGGTCGTTGCGCGCCCGTTCGACCAGCACCAGGCACAGTTCGCGCAGCAACGTCGACCGGCCGCTGCCGACCGGGCCCGCCAGGACCATGGTGTGGCCGAGCCGGTCGTAGATGGCTTCCACGTTCGAGTAGGAGAACGTCTCGCCGTCGACGCGGACGGCGAGCTTCGGCTGCCGCAGCACGCCGAGCTTGATCTGGGTCTGCGCGGCCAGTGAGGAGGCGAGCAACGCCTTCACGCGCGTCTCGACCCGGTCGAGCGCGGCGGCGCGGTTGCTGGTCTCGTGGCCGCGGACCCGCTCCCAGAACGCGAGACCCACCGCGACGAGCACCAGCACGCCGACCGCGGGCCACAGCCACTGGCCGAACTCGCCGAAGAACTCGGGCACGGTCCCGCCGGTGCTGACGCTGATCGCCGCCGGAAGCAGCAGAACGACGATGACCAGGCACAACGCCGCCAGTGCGGTCAGCCGTGCCGCTCTCGTCACCCCGCTCGGATCCACCTTCACCTCCGCGATCCCGGCGAACGACGGTAACCGTGTCGCCGGGATCGCGGAAGCGAATCACGAACGTGCGTGCACCTGCCGGTGCGGATAGTCCGATCAGGCGTAACTCACAGGCGAACCACCCGCCTGCACACCATCACGGACCCACGCTGGGTGTGCGTCAGGCGATCACTGCTGCTGGCCGCCGAAGTTGCGGAGGCCTTCCTTGAGCTTGTCCTCGCCCTGGTCGATGTGCTCGGTGTGCTTGCCGCCGGTCTTCTCGTCGGCGAACTGGCCCGCGCGCTCGACACCCTGGTCGACCTGGTCGCCGTGCTCGCCGATCAGGTCCTTGGCCTTGTTCTTCAACTCGTCGAATCCCATGACTGCATTACCTCCCTATGCAGTTCGGATACCCCGTCTTGGATCCGGTACACGTCGCTGGATCGAGTGAAGTGCCGCTGTGGCAACCGCGGCTGAGTGATCCGTTAAGGCTTGCCGGGTCACCGCGGCCTCGGCTAGGAAGCGCGCATGAGGCGAATCGCAGCTGGTCTGGCAGTGGCGGCACTGGCCGTTGGGTTCATCACCACGGGCACCGCGTCCGCTGAGGAGCAGTCGGCCCGTCCCGACTGCGGGTTCACGGCGACGCCCGAGGAGCCCGCCGCCCGGCCCGTGTCCATCCCGCACGACCCGTGGTTCACCAAGGGCAAGGTCCTGGTGAAGGTGAAGACCAACCAGGGCGACCTGCCACTGGTGCTCGACCGCACCAAGGCGCCGTGCACCGCTCACAGCTTCATCCACCTGGCGCACCGCGGCTTCTACAACCAGACCGACTGCCACCGCCTCACCGCCTACCCGACGCTGAAGGTCCTGCAGTGCGGCGACCCGTCCAGCACCGGTGAGGGCGGCCCCGGCTACAGGTACAAGGATGAACTGCCCACCGACCTGCAGCCCGCCCCGAACGACCCGACCGGCCAGCGCCGCATCTACCCGCGCGGCACCCTCGCGATGGCCAACGCCGGACCGGACACGAACGGCTCGCAGTTCTTCCTCGTGCAGTCGGACTCGACCCTGCGCCCGAACTACACGGTGTTCGGCCAGATCCTGCCCGAGGGCCTGAGGACCCTGGACAAGATCGCGGCCGGCGGCATCGCGGGGGAGGACCCGCAGGACGGCCGCCCGAACATCACCTCCGAGCTGAAGTGGGTGCTCCCGCTCGGGATCTAGTGCGCGGCCCAGCCCGCCAGCGCACCGTAGAACGCGTCGGAGAGCCGCCGGACCACCTGCTCGTCGGGGAGTCCGGCGGTCTTCGTCAGGTCCATGATCTCGCGCGGGTCGAACAGCGAGCTGTGCAGGAACCGGGCCACGTTCAGCAGGGTGTCCGGCAGCGCCAGGTCGGTCAGCACCCCGATCAGGGCGCGGTCCCACGCGTCGCACGACAGGGCGGTCATGGGGTCGGCGGCCTGCAGGCGCTCCAGGAACCCGCGCTGCGACCAGAACCGCACTATCACCGGGCCGTGGACGTTCTGCAGTTTCACCCAGCGCAGGGCCTGGTGCTCGAACAGTTCCTTGCCGCCCTTGCGGGATCGTTCACCGTGCTCGACCAACGACGCGATGACGTCCTCGTGGTAAGCCGTCACAAGCGCTTCCACGGACGGGAAGTGCCGATACGCCGTCGCCTGCGAAAGCGCCGCCTTGCGCGCGATGGACTGCATCGTCGCCGTTGCTGGTTCAGCCCGCAGGACGTGCGTCGCGGCATCCAGCAATCGCTTGCGGTTGCGGCGCGCGTCACTGCGGCTGCTTGTCTCCTCCGGCAGAACGTCCTCCCACCCGCGAACCCCCATTGTGAGGTGCAGGATAAGACGAAAGTTCAGCGAAACGCGGCGATTCCGGTCAACGCGTGGCCGATGGATAGCAAATGGATGTCGGAAGTACCCTCGTACGTCAGCACGGATTCCAGGTTGTTCGCGTGACGCAGCGGTGAGTACTCCGAAGAGATGCCGTTCGCACCGAGGATCGTGCGGCTTTCCCGTGCGATCGCGATGGCCGCTTCGACGTTGTTGTACTTGCCGACGCTGATCTGCTCCGGCGTCACCGTGCCGGCCTCCTTGAGTCTCGCGAGGTGCAACGCCAGCAGCATGGCGGTGTTCACCTGCACCGACATGCTCGCGAGCTTGCGCTGCGTCAGCTGGAAGGCGGCGATCGGCTTGTCGAACTGGACGCGCGTGCCCGCGTAGTCGAGTGCGGCCCGCAGCGAATCCCGTGCCGCGCCGACCGCACCGAAGACGATCCCGAACCGCGCCTCGTTGAGGCAGGAAAGGGGAGCGCGCAACGAAGTCGCGAGCGGCAGCCGCGCGCTTTCCGGCACCCGAACACCCTCCAGGATCAACTCGGATGTGACGGATGCTCGCATTGACAGCTTGTTCTTGATGTCCCGCGTCGAAAATCCCGGCGTGCCGCGGGGAACGAGGAATCCCCGAATTCCCTCCTCGGTTCGGGCCCACACGGTCGCCACGTCCGCCAGACCACCGTTGGTGATCCACATCTTCGACCCGTCGAGCACCCAGTCCGCGCCGTCGCGCACGGCACGCGTGCGCATGCCCGACGGGTTGGAGCCGAAGTCCGGTTCGGTCAGCCCGAAGCACCCGATCGCCTCACCCGCGGCCAGGCGCGGCAGCCACTCCTGCTTCTGCTCCTCCGACCCGTACTTCCAGATCGAGTACATCGACAGCGACCCCTGCACCGACACGAAGCTGCGGATGCCGCTGTCCACGGCCTCCAGCTCCAGGCAGGCGAGGCCGTAGGCCAGTGCCGACGTGCCCGCGCAGCCGTACCCCTCGAGGTGCATGCCCAGCACCCCGAGCTTGCCGAGCTCCCGGGCGAGCTCCCGCGGCAGCACGCCCTCCTCGAACCAGGACGCGATGTGCGGCCGGACGTGGTCGGTCAGGAACGCCGCGACCGTGGCCTGGATGTCGCGCTCCTCCTCGCCGAGCAACGACGGGATGTCCAGCAACTGCAACGGGTCCTGCACGTCACTGCTCCAGCTTCGGCGGGCGCAGCCGGTAGGTGACCGGCGTGCGCGACAGGCGGATGGGGTTCGCGACGAGCGTCATGTCGCCGATCGTCGCGGTCGGGCCGAGGTCCAGCGACTCGGCCAGCGCGAACGCGTGCGCGACGTCGTTCACCGGACCGCACGGCACGCCGAGCGGTGTCAGGGTCTCGAACCAGTGCCGCGCCGGCCGCTCCCGCAGCCGGGCCGAGAGGATCTCGAACAGCTCGTCGACGTGCTCGACCCGGTCGGGGTTCGTGACGAACCGCGGGTCCGTGGCCGCCTCCGGCACGTCCAGCACCGAGCACAGCCGCCGGAACTGCCGGTCGTTGCCCACGGCGAGCACGATCGGCTGGTCGGCCGTCGGGAACACCTCATACGGCGCGATCGACGGATGCCGGTTGCCCATCGGTTTCGGCACCGCTCCCGCGAGCGTGAAGCCCGCGCTCTGGTTCACCATGCTGGACAGCAGCACCGTCAGCAGGTCCAGCTCGACCAGCTGCCCCAGCCCGGTCGCCTCCCGGTGCCGCAACGCGGCCAGGATGCCGACGCACGCGTGCAACCCGGTGAGGACGTCCACCAGCGCCACCCCGGTCTTCACCGGCTCGTACGGACCGGGCCCGGTCACGCTCATCAACCCGCCCACGGCCTGCACGACCAGGTCGTAGCCGGGCAGGTCCGCGCCCTTGCCGGACCCGAAGCCCGAGATCGAGCAGTAGACGAGGTCGTCACGCCCCAGCGACTCGTAGTCCAGCCCGAACTTCTTCATGGTGCCGGGCTTGAAGTTCTCGACCACGACGTCCGCCCGCGCGATGAGCTCGCGCGCCTGCTCCCGGCCCGCCTCGGTCGACAGGTCGATCTGCACGGACGTCTTGTTCCTGTTCACCGACAGGAAGTACGTCGCCTCGTCCTCGTAGTGCGGCGGTCCCCACGTGCGGGTCTCGTCGCCCCTGCCGGGCTGCTCGACCTTGACGACCTCGGCGCCGAGGTCTCCCAGCACCATCGTGGCGTACGGCGCCGCCAGCACGCGGCCGAAGTCCGCGATCACCACGCCTTCGAGTGAGCTCATGCGGGTCGCCTCCACGGCGTCGTCGGCGCGGGCACGCGTTCTCGGTTCTGCCGAACGGTTGTCACGGGTGTTGTGGCGTCACGGTTCTCCACTTCGGCGAGTCTCGTCGTTGTTCCTGTCACTGCCGTCGGCAGCGCGGCTCGAGGGCTCACGCGACCCGGCCCCGCAGCTTCATCGCGGCCAGCACGCGTTCCTGTGCCAGCTCGCGCGCGGCCACATGTGTCGTCGTGCCACGGGTTCTCGCCTCGGCGACGACGTGTGCCGCGTTCGCCCTCAGCTTGGTGGACACGGCGTCGAGCACCGTCGCGGGGTTCACCGGGAACGCCGAGTACCGCGCGTCCATCCCGAACGCCGCCGCGATCACGCCGCCGGCGTTCGCGATGAAGTCCGGCACCACGGTGATCCCGCGTCTGGCGAGAACCTCCTGCGCCGCAACGGAAGTCGGGAGGTTGGCGCCCTCGACCACCAGCGTGGTCGCGAGCTCGCCCGCGAGATCCGCGTCGATCACGTCCTGCAGCGCCGCCGGCACCAGCACGTCGCACGGGGTCCGGAGCTCGGCCCCGAGCTCGCGGACGTCGCCGTACTCCTTCACCGCGAGGTCACCGAACCGGCCTCGCAGCGCCAGCAGCCGTGCGACGTCGAGGCCGTCGGAGTCCACCAACGCCCCGTGCACCGAAGAGACCGCGACGACCACGGCGCCGAGCTCGGCGAACCGCTTCGCCGCCGCGGCACCGACCGCGCCGAAACCCTGGACGGCGACGCGTTTTCCGCGCAGCTCCACCAGCTCGTCCGCCACCTCGGCCACGCCGAACCCGGTGACGCCCAGCTCGTCGTACGGGAGACCGCCGAGTTGAGCCGGTGCGCCCATCATGGCGCCGCGGTCCGACAGTTCGTCCTGGACGATCGCGGCGTCCCGTTCGGTGAGGCCCATGTCGAGGCCCAGCACGTACTCGCGCGGCACCTCGTTGGACAGCTTGCGCGCGAACGCCCGCAGCGCGGACTCCTTGTCGGGAGAGGCAGGATCGAACACGATGCCCGCCTTGGCGCCGCCGAAGAACAGGTCGACCCCCGCCCACTTCCACGTCATCACGCGCGCGAGGCGGGCTATCTCGGCGACCGTCACGTGCGGGCTCATCCGCGTGCCGCCCTTGCCCATGCCGCGCGCCGTGTTGTCGATGACGAGCACGCCTTTCATGCCCGTGCGCCGGTCGGACACGCAGACGACCTTCTCCGGGCCCCACTCGTCCATGAGCTGAAGAACGTCCATCACTGTCCTCACACGCAGTTGAGCTCGGGCCGCGCCTTGTCGGCGGCGAAACGGGAAGCGTCCAGCCCGGACACGTCGACGAAGGGCTCCCGGCCGAGCACGAGGTCGCGCACGACCTCGCCCACCGCGGGTCCCTGCAGGAAGCCGTGCCCGGAGAAACCGGTGGCGTAGAAGAACCTGCCGGCCGAACCGATCAGCGCGTTGTGGTCCGGCGTCACCTCGTACAGCCCGGCCCACCCGTTGCGCACGCCCACGTCGAGCAGTCTCGGCGCCCGCCTGCCGATCGCCTCGGTGAGCCGCGGCAGCCACGCGTCGGACATGTCCAGCTTGAAGCCCGGCGTCTCGTCCGGGTCCGACATGCCGAAGAGCAGGCCGGGGCCCTCGCGGTGGAAGTAGAAGGTGCTGCCGAAGTCGATGGTGAACGGTGTCACCCGATCGTGTAGCTCCGGCAGCGGCTCGGTGAACATGACCTGCCGCCGCAGAGGGGAAACCGGCAGGTCAACGCCCACCATCTCGCCGATCTCCCGCGACCAGGCGCCCGCCGCGCAGACCACGTTCCGCGCCGAGACGGCTCCCCGGTCGGTTTCGACGCGAAAACTGTCGGACCCCGTCCCTACGATCGATCTCACGGTGGTTCTGGTGCAGAAGCGGGCACCGGATCGGCGGGCCGCGGTGGCGTAACCGAGGACGACGGACTCAGGCGTGCAGTGCCCGTCGTCCGGGGAGAAGGCCGCCGCGAGCAGTCCGTCCGCTTCCACCAACGGCGACAGCCGCAGGGCTTCCTCGACAGTCAGCATCCGACTTCGCACGCCGAGGGAGTTCTGGAGGTCGACGTTGCGCTCGAACGCCGTGACGTGGTCATCGGAGGAAAGGAGGAACAGATAACCGACCTGGTGCAGATCGATCTCCTGCCCGGGCCGCTGTGGGAAGCGCTGAAACGCTTCGAGTGATCGAGCTCCGAGCTTGATGTTCAGCTCGTCGGAGAACTGGGCGCGCACTCCACCCGCCGCTTTGCAGGTGGAGCCGGAGCCCAGATCGTCCTTCTCGACGACCAACACATCCCGGACGCCTGCCTCGGCGAGGTGAAAAGCGATGGACGTGCCCATCACCCCGCCGCCGATGACGACGACTTCGGCCTGACCGGGTAGCTCAGGCCAGCCGGAAGTCAAGGTTCGCCTCGATCGCGAGAGTGTCCATCTGCGCTTTCTGCAGCTTCCCGGAGTGGTCCCAGTTCATGGACTGCCAGCGGGTGAACTGGTCGAGCACCCACACGCCCGACTGCCGGGAGCCGTTGCCGCTCTTGCCGTTCCCGCCGAACGGCAGGTGCGCTTCGGCCCCGGACGTCGAGTTGTTGACGCTCACCATCCCGGCGGAGATGCCGGCGCGGAACCGGAAGGCCTTGTGCGGGTCCCTGGTGTAGATCGAGCACGACAGGCCGTAGCCCGGCTTGTTGCCCAGCTCGATCGCCTCGTCCAGGTCCGAGTAGCTCATGACGCCGACGATCGGGCCGAACGTCTCCTGCAGGAACAGCTCGTCGTCGGCACGCACACCGGAAACGATTGCGGGGTGGTAGAAGAAGCCGTTCTCACCGGCGAAACCGCGGCGCGGGCTGGCATCCGTGATGCGGCCGGTCGGGCCGTGCACCGTGTGGTGCTCGCCGATCCAGCCGAGGTACTTCTCGTACGCCAGCGCGAACTTCTCGTCCAGCAGCGGCCCGTAGAGGACGTCGCCGGTCGGGTCGCCCACCGCGGCGGCGGACACGGCCTCGACGAACCGGGTCAGAAACTCGTCGTGCACGGACTCGTGCACGATCGCCGTGCCGAGCGAGGTGCAGCGCTGGCCCGCGGAGCCGAAGCCGGCGAACAGCGCGCCCTGCACCGCCAGGTCCAGGTCCGCGTCCTCGGTGACGACCATCGGGTTCTTGCCGCCGAGCTCCAGGCACGGCGTCTGGAGGTGGCGTCCGCACAGTTCGCCGATCCGCACGCCGACCTCGCTGGACCCGGTGAAGCCGACCTTGTCCACGAGTCCGTGCACGAGCGACTGCTCCAGGCCGTCGAACGTCTCCGAGCCCTCGGCGAAGACGATCTCGAACACGCCCTCGGGGATGCCCGCCGCCTGGAACACGTCGTAGAAGGCCTGGGCCGACGCGGCGGAGTACTCGGCGGGTTTCCACACGACCGAGTTGCCGCACAGCAGTGCCGGGACGATGTACCAGGACGGCACGGCGACCGGGAAGTTGCCGGCGGTGATGACGGCGGCGGTGCCGACGGGGTTGCGGAAGGTGAAGAGCTGTTTGTCGGGCATCTCCGACGGGACCGTCTGCCCGTAGAGGCGCCTGCCCTCGCCGACGAAGAAGTCGCAGGTGTCGACGATCTCCTGCACCTCGCCGCGCGCCTCGGCGATCGGCTTGCCGATCTCGCGGGTCACGAGCTGGGCGAGGGGCTCCGAGTTCGCCTCGACGAGCCTGCCGATGTTGCCGATGACCTGTCCTCGCACGGGGGCGGGCACGCGTGCCCACGCGCGTTGTGCCGCCTTCGCCCGTCGTGCTGCCTCGACGAAGGTGCGGCTGGTCCCGAGCTCGATCTCGGCGACCACGTCGGAGGTGTTCGCCGGGTTCGTGGAGACGTAGGGCATCCATCCACCCTGGTGCGTGCCCGGTGGATCCGCCAGAGGTCGCAGACTGAAACCTCGCGAGGTCGAGCATAAGCTGGGCTGGTGCTCAACCCGGTGCATCTCCGCACGCTCGTCGAGGTCGTGAGGACGGGGTCGTTCGCCGAGGCGGCGCGCCGCCTCGGCTACACGTCGTCGGCCGTGTCGCAGCAGATCTCGGCGTTCGAGCGCGCCGTCGGCGTGCCGCTCTTCGAGCGCGAGGCGCACTCGATCAGACCGGCCAGTGCGGCGCTGATGATCGCCGACCGCGGCGGTGAGCTGCTCGCGGCGCTCGACGGGTTCGAGCACGAGGTGAAGGCGATGGTGCAGGGGCTGCGCGGGCGCCTGCGGATCGGGACGTTCCCGACCGCGAGCGCGCGGGTGGTGCCGAAGGCGCTGGCGCGGCTGTCGGCGGACCTACCGGACGCCGAGATCCGGCTGGACGAGGCCGAGCCGGACGATGTGCTGCCCCTGGTGCTGGCCGGTGAGCTCGACCTGGCGCTGGTGTACGCCTACGACCTCGTGCCGCGCACGTGGCCGGAGGAGCTCACGGTCGTGCCGTTGCTGGACGAGGCGCTCCTCGTGATGGTTCCCGCCGGGCACGCGGCGGCGAAGAACAACGTCAAACTCGAAGATCTGAAAGACGAGCGGTGGATCGCTTCCCGTGACGGCACTTCGGGAGCGACCTGTCTCACGCGGTTGTGCGCGGCGGCGGGTTTCGCGCCGAGAATTGCTTTCCGAAGCAACGACTACGAGGTTGTGCAATCGCTCGTGGCGGCGGGTGTCGGTGTTGCGCTGGTACCCGCGCTCGGATACCGGGCGTTGCCTGGTGCTCACGCAATGCCGTTGCGGCACAAGCCTTTGCGTCGGCACGTGCACGTTGTCCACCGCACCGCGAATACGAACCCGCTTTTGCGGGATGCGGTAAACGCTCTCCGGGAAGTGTGCGAAAACGCCGTGGGCGATCACATAACTCCGCCATGATGGAGGAATGGGGGAACTCAGCAGCGATGGGGCGCTGGCTGGGACGGGGGACTGGGGTTCACCGGACCAGCGTGCCCACATCAGGAAATTGATCGAGAGCACCGAGCCGGGGGCCGAGGAGATCATCCTCGGGTCGCTCGACGACGCGGGGCCCGTGCGTCCGCTCCTGTGCCGGGTGCTGGCGGAGCGCGATCCCGACCGCGATCCGCGGTTCGCGTTGCGGCACTTCTACGCCGAGACCGACGGTCCGGTCCGCCGGTGGCTCGGCCAGGAGGTGTACCGCAGTCCGTGGGTGTGGCTGTACGGCATCACCAGGCTGCGTCGCGCGAAGCCGGTCGAGCGGATCACGCCGGACGCGACGCACTGGCTGGCGACCCGCCGGCAGATAGCGGTGACGGCGTTGGGCGACACCGCGGATCCGGCTGCCCTGCCGCCGGTCGTCGGCCGGCTGCGCGACTCGAAGTGGTGGGTTCGCAGCGAGGCGGCGGCCGCGGTCCGGCGGCTGGCGTGGTCGGGTGTGCCCGTCGGGAGCGCGTCCGAGGCGTTGCTCCGGTGCCTGCAGCACGATCGGCAGGAGGTGATCGAGCAGGCTGCCGCCGCGCTGGCGTTCCCGTCGCTGCGGGAGCGGCTGGTGTGGTCGCGCGCCACGCTCATGCCGCTGGCGGGTGCTGTCGTCGACAACGCCCTCGACGGGGTGGTCGCGCCGCTCACGCCGTTGTGGCCCGGCGAGATGTGAGTCGCGGCTATTCGCCGGTCCGGCCGTCCGCCAGCTCGCGGAGCAGGTCCAGGTGGCCCACGTGCCGGGCCGTCTCCTGGGCCACGTGCGCCAGGATCCAGCGCACTGTCCGCTCGCCGTCCGCCGCGGTGTCGTCGGGTCCGCGCTGCCGCAGTGCCTCCGCGGTGGCCCACTCCTCTCGGTAGGCCTGGATCAGCGACTCCGGGGTGTCGTTGTCGGCGAGGTCCCACGACGGGTCCGGGTCGCCCTTCCACAGCGACGGCAGGTCCAGTCCCGCGCCCGCGATGCAGAGCCAGTACCGCTCCACCGCGACGAGGTGCTTGAGGACGCCGAGGGCCGTCAGCCGCGGGGAGGTGGCGATGGGCGCGGCCGCCGCCTGGTCGCGGGTCAGGCCGTCGACCTTCAGCACGGCGGTCTTGCGCAGGAAGTCCAGGAACTGCCAGGCGAGATCGACTTCGTCCGCGTGCTTCGCGGGCCATGTTCGGGTCACGGCGTGAGTTTGTCAGCCCTCAGTAGTAGCGGCGCAGTGTCGGCCAGATTTCGTTCCAGGGCTTATCGGGTGCCGTGCACGTCCATATCGGTGTGCCGTCTTCTTCGTTCTCAACGACATTGGTGTGCAGTGCGACGCGTTCGCAGTCGTTGAACGGTGGGGTGTCGAAACCGACGAGGATCACCTTCTCGTTCGCGCTGTCGGGCGGTGGTCCCCAGTCGTAGAAGGACATGTGGCCGGAGTACACGGGGATCCGCGTGTAGGTCTGGATCGCGCCGGCCTGTCCGTAGTTGCGGGTGATGACGACCGGGCGGCCTTCCTGGGCCCAGGCTTTGGCGACGGTGTCGGTGAGCTCGCGCCAGCCGACCTGCTCGCCCTGCTCGGGGTTGATGGCGATGATCGGCCCGATGGCGCTCGGCGGCAGGACCGGCAGCGACCCGATCACGGCGGGGACGACGCTCAGCGCGACGAGAACCCCGCCGAGAGCCTTGCGGCGGAGGAGCCATTCCTGGGTCTGGCGGGCCGCTGCGGCGACCAGGACGAGGAGGAGCGGCACGGCGTAGTAGGGCTTGCCGCCGGTGACCAGGCACAGCGCGCAGAGGACGGGATAGGCGAGGGCGAGTGAGCGGAGCGCCCTGTCGCGCCAGAGGTTCCGGAAGCCGAGGACCCAGACCGGGACCAGGAGTGGTGAGAGCATCACCAGCTGCATGGGCAGGAACAGGATGCGGTTCTCGGTGCCGTCGTCCTCGCTGATGCCGCGCGCGACGGTGAGCAGCGGGAAGTCATGCGCCGCCTGCCACACCAGCACGGGTGCGGCGATCACCAGGCTCAGTGCCGCGCCGGCGGGGAGCCACCAGGTGCGCAGGACGTCCCGCGGGCCGACGGCGACCAGTGCGATCGCCAACGCCGCCAGCAGCAGGAGCAGCAGCCATTTGTTGGCCAGGCCGATGCCCGTGGTCGCGCCGAGGGCGAGCCACCAGCGTCCGTCGCGGGTCTTCAGCAGCCTGACCGCGAAGTAGCCGATGAGCACCCAGACCAGCAGGTCTACCGAGGCCGTGGACAGCATGTGGGCCACGGCGAGAACGAAGGTCGACGTCGCCGACGCGGCGGCGGCGAACACCTCGCCGCCGCCCAGCTCTCGGGCGATGAGGGCGACCACGACCGTCGTCGCCAGGGCGAGGAGCGTTGCCACGACGCGGAGACCGACGGGCGTCTCGCCGAAGAGCTCCACCGCGGCGCGGGCGAGCAGGGGCGTGATGGGCGGCTGGTCGACGTAGCCCCAGGCGGGGTGCTTGCCCGCCGCGATGAAGTAGAGCTCGTCGCGGTGGAAGCCGTACCGGCCCGACAGCGCGGTCAGCACCACCGCCTGCACGGCGAGCACGATCGCCGGCCCACGTCTCATGGGCGGACGGTACCGAGCGGATGCCTGATCAGGTGGCGTTTCGGCGGTACCAGCGGGGCGAGGTGCTGATCGGCGGGCCGAGTTTCGCCTCGATGACCACCATGGCCGGTCCGGTGGTGCTCGCCAGCGCGTCCGCGAGTCCGCCGAAGCCCCTCAGGGTGACCGCGGGGATGCCGAAGCTCTCCGCGAGCTTCGCGAAGTCGGGGCGGGTCAGGTCCACGCCGGTGATCGCGTGCCCGGCCACGCGCTGGTCGTAGCGGAGCATTCCGTAGCCGCCGTCGTCGACGAGGACGATCGTCAACGGCAGGTTTTCCTGCCTGAGCGTCGCGAGGTCTCCGCACGCGAACAGGAAGCCGCCGTCGCCGACCACCGCGATCGTCGGGCGGTGGACGGCCGCGCCGATCGCCGCGGGGAAGCCGAAGCCGAGCGTGCCCCAGCCGACCGGGTAGGCGAGGCCGCGTTCCCTGGTGACGTGGTGGAAGCCGCCGATCCAGTAGCCGGGGATGCACATGTCGGCGACGAGAGTGGCGTCGGTGTCCGCGAGCGCGTCCAGCAACGTCACGGCTTCGGGTGAGTCCGCCTCCGCGAACGCCCGCACCTCGGCGTTGACTGCGGCGATGTCGACGACGGCTTCTTTCTCGTCCACCAGCGCCGCCAGCGCCGCGGTGACCACGGCGGCGTCGCCTTCGACCGTGACGTCCGCGGGGTAGTTCTTAATGGCGTCGGCCGCGTCGATGTTGACCGCCAGCAACGCGGGTGGCTTGGGCTGCAACCAGTTCTGCGTCATCATGCCGTCGAAGTCCGTGCCGATCGCGATCACGAGGTCGGCCTCGTCCCACAGCCTTCCCACCGGCGGCGCGTGCACCGGACCCCTCACGACACAACGGCTGTCCGTCAGACCACGTGCGCCGTACGTCGTGACGATCGGTGCTCCCAACCGCTCCGCCAGCTCCGCGACCGCCGCACCGGCTCCCGATCGTGCCGCGCCTCCACCCGCCCAGATCAGCGGTCGCGTCGCCTGGTTGATCAACGTCGTGGCGTCGGTCAGATCGGGAACGAGGTGAGGCCGTTCGGCCTCGTCCGGCACGTGCCGCGGAACTTCGGCGGAGAGGAAGTCCGTTGGTACGCCGAGGTAAACGGGTCCGTGCGGGCTGCGGAGGGCCTGGCGCACGGCCTTGTCGGCGCAAGCGCCCAGCTCGTGCGCGGCGGGCACGTCGAACGACGCCTTGGTGACCGGCTCGAACATCGCCTTCTGGTCCCGCGTCTCGTGGAGCACGCCACGGTGGACGCCTGGCCGCCGGAGCGTCGACGGGATGTCCGTGGCGATCACGAGCACCGGGCTGCCGGACGCCCACGCCTCACCGGTGGCGCCGAGCGTGTTCGCCGCACCCGGTCCGGTGGTCACCACGGCCACGCCGAGCTTGCCCGTCGACCGTGCGTAGCCGTCCGCCGCGTAGACCGCCGTCTGCTCGTGGCGCACGCCGATCATGCGGATGCCGGGTTGCGTGCGCAGCGCCTCCCAGACGGCGAGGTTGTGGACACCGGGCAGGCCGAAGACGACCTCGACGTCGTGCGCGGCCAGCACTTCCAGCAAGCTCTCGGCACCGTTGGGCATGCGGCTGACGCTAAGGGCTGCTTTGTGCCACGACAACGGATGCGCAGCAGGTCTGTGGCTGAGCGTCAGTCCGGCTGCGACCTCCTCCGAACGGGCTCGGGGAGTGGTCGTTCGCGCCACGATGTCCGGCAGGCGCATTACCCGGGGGTGGGAGATGCCGTACTTCGGCGGGCTGTTCGGAGTGCTGGTGCTGGGCCTGGTGATCTTCGCCGTGGTGGACGTGACCACGACCGACGACGGGTCCGTTCGAAACCTGCCGAAGTTGTTGTTGCTTCTGCTGGTCCTGCTGTTCTCGGTCGTCCTGCTCGCCGGGTGCGGCGCCGATGCGCGGAAGGCACCCGGACCCTCGCCGTCCACTTCGGACGGGCCCGCCGACTTCCAGGCGCGCTGGTGGACCTGGGCCTCGCAGCCCGCGGCCACCAACCCCGTGACCGACACCTCCGGGCGCTTCTGCGGGCGTGACCAGCCCGTCGACGTGTGGTTCCTCGCCGGCTCGCTCACCGACGTGCCGGTCAGGAGGCTGTGCCGGGTGCCCGCCGACAAGCCGTTGCTCGTCCCCGTGGCGAACCTCGCCGGTCAGGTCGCGGACTGCGAGGCGTTCATGAAGAGCGCACGGGGCGAGGTGCTGCTGAACGGCTCCGCGCAACCGCTCACGACGGTGCCCGCGACGCCGTTCACCTACGAGGCCCGCGCGGGCAACCCGTTCGGCAGCCGGACCGGCAGGATCGACTCGGTCGGCTGCGGCCTCTGGGCGTGGGTCGGCCCGCCCGCCTCCGGCGAGCACGAGCTGGTGGTCCGCGGCTCGGGAGGGAGCAGACAGGTCGACGTCACCTACGAGCTGATCGTGGGCGCCGACTGAGAAAACCGCGTGCGCCGGTCCGGTACCGTGGTCAGTGGCGTCCGAGCAGACGTGAGGCTGGAGCCGCTCCCCGGCAGTGGGCGGCACTCTCCGCCGCGGTGTTCAGCAACTCCTGCTCGCCGAAGTGAACCGACCACGTAGACGCGTGCACCTGCGTCCTTGTCGTGCCGAGCCGGGCGGCGGAAACGAGGACTGCTGTCATGGCACGTCTGTCCACCACGGACCAGCTCGCCGATCTCCGGCGCACCTACACGGGCGAGAACCTGTCGCAGGCGGTTCCGGCCGTCCGCGGCTCCGCGGCGCTGCCCGACGCGGCCACCGAGGCCCAGCGGCAGCTCGAGGCCAAGGTGCTCGTCGCCGCGTGCACCGCGGCGAGCGTGCTCCAGCTGATGCCGCCCGCGAGCATCGTCCGGCCCACCCACGTGGTCCGGACGGTCGAACCGGGGGAACCCCTCAAGCTGCGCCTGAGCGACCGGGCGCTGGGGCCGCTGCTGTTCGAGCTGCTGCCGCGCACCGAGGACGGGTTCGGCATGGGCGTCGCGGGACTGCGGCACCAGCAGTACCGGCGGTCGTCCGAACTGACCACCGGCGACGCGGCCGTCGTGCTCGTCGGAGTGGACGAGAGGGCGTGGGACCTCGGCATGCGGTACGTGCGCTGGATGTACGGGTTCCGGGGTCTCGAGCACGCCGACGGCGGCGGAAAAGACGAAGAAATTAACGAAGCGGCCACTGGGAGCGCTCTCCTGCGCCGGGTACACCTGTGGCATGAAGCGAGCTGGTTGCGGGCGCTGCCGCTGGGCGGGGCCTGGTTCGTCGAGTGGGCCGGCGGTCCCGCCGAGGCGGAGATCCGCGACCGGCTCGGGCATCCGGGGTTCGGCACGTCCGGGACGGTGGAGCTCCGCCGCCTCGACGCGCCCGCCGAGGACGTCGAGGAGGGGCTGCGGACCTATCCGTGGCCGGAGGAGTTCGTGTCTGCCGTCACGGCTGCCGAGCCTGATCAGGGGCCTGACCGCCGGTAGACTGCCCTTTCGCCCGCAGGAACGATCGTCAGGAGGACCCCGGTGACCCAGCAGGCTGCCGAGGCCCAGTCCGAAGCCACGCGCAAGGCCCCCCGCGTGCTCGTCGCCGAGGACGAGGCGCTCATCCGCCTCGACCTCGTGGAGATGCTCCGCGAGGAGGGCTACGACGTGGCGGGTGAGGCCGCAGATGGTGAAGAGGCCATCAAGCTCGCGTCCGAGCTCAACCCCGACCTGGTGATCCTGGACGTCAAGATGCCCAAGGTCGACGGGATCGAGGCGGCGCAGCACATCGCGGGCAACCGGATCGCGCCGGTCGTGATCCTCACCGCGTTCAGCCAGCGCGACCTGGTCGAACGCGCCCGCGACGCCGGTGCGATGGCCTACCTGGTCAAGCCGTTTGCCAAGCGGGACCTCGTGCCCGCGATCGAGCTGGCGATCAGCCGGTTCACCGAACTGGCGGCGCTGGAGCAGGAGGTCGCCGGGCTGACCGAGCGCCTCGAGACCCGCAAGGTCGTGGAACGGGCCAAGGGCGTGCTCATGACCAAGCAGGGACTGAGCGAGCCGGAGGCGTTCCGGTGGGTGCAGCGCACCGCCATGGACCGCCGCACGACGATGAAGGCCGTCGCCGAGGCCGTCATCGAGAACTTCGGCTGAGCTCGAGCCACACGGAGTCCGTCTGCCGCCCCGGATCCTCGGGGCGCAGGCGGACTTCGACGTTGTGGCTGCCCTTGAGCGAGATCGTGAGCTCGTGCCGGCCGCCGACACCGCCGGGCATCGGCAGCGTCGCGGCGTGACCGCTGTCCACGTACACCTCAAAGCCCGCCAGCGGCGCCACTGAGCGTGCGGCAGCGGCGTCCAGGGTGATCACCAGCGTCGCCTCGTTCGGGGTCACACGGATGAGCTCAGCGGTCATCACCGGCAAAACGGGCGGTGGCTCGGCCGGAGCGGTTGCCATCGTCACCGGCGACGGGCCCGGCACCTCCAGGTAGCTCTCCAGCACCTGCGCCTGCGACGCGCCGGGCATCCGCAGCACGAACGGCGTCAGTGCGTCCGGTCCGTCGGCGGTGAGGAGCTCGGCAGGGACGTCGCCGGTGACGGTCAGCTCGCTGCCCTGCGCCGCGGACCACCCGCTCACCACCGGCCGCAACGGCACCCGCGCCGGACCGAGCTGCGCGACCAGGCCGTTCAGGTCACCGCCGTCGCCGATGTGCACCGTTGCCCGCAGTCGCGCCGATGGGGCCCCACGCAACGGTGCGCGCGCTGTGCCGATGCCGGGAGCCTGTTCGTCGGGCCCCAGCACCCGCAACGTCCCCGCGACGATCTGGGTCTCGACCACCTCGTCGACCTGCTGGAGCGGCCCGGTGACGCCGACCGCGTCGACCTCGACCCTGCTGGGATACCCCGGCGGCGGGGTCATGCCGATCACCACGCTCGCCTCGCGCCACGACGGCACGACCGGTGAGGTGGCGATCTGCGCGCCGTCCTGCAGCACGCGCACACCGGCACGGGTCAGCACCACCTCGAACCGGTGCAGGACGCCCGCCCCGCGCGTGCCGGGCGCCACGGAGTCGTCCACCACCACCCGCACCGCATCGGCGGGAGGGACCGGTCCGGTGCGGTCCGGCGTTCCGGGGACGAGGTCGAGCACGAGCGCGCCGTGCGGTCCGGCGGCGTCCGTCACGACCGCCACCCGGCCCAGTTCGTCCGGCTCGCCCAGCCCGTTCGACTGGCTGAGCCGCAGGAGCCTCCGTGCGCGCAGCACCGCCGTATCGCTGCCGCACGGCATGTCGAGCACGAGCCTGCCCCCGGAACCCGAGTACGGGTTCACGCACCCCCGCCGCGCGCTCAGGTGGTAGCGGCGCTCCAGGTGCGTGTCGTCGAAGTCGTCCAGGCCTCCACCGGCGAACGACTGTCGCCATGAGTCGTCGGCGGGCCGCTCCTGTGCACGAACGGGTGATGACCGCCGGCCGAAGGCGTCGACCGCGCGGACCTCGGGCTTCCCCGAACCCGTGGTCTCAGGCGTGGCGACCAGCCTGCCGTCGACCTCGTAGCCGGACACGCCGGGGACGGGTGTCCAGTGGACCCTCCCGCCACTGCTCCAGACGGAGGACGGTGGTTCGGGTTCAACCGGTTGAGACGGCAATGTGATGAAATCTGCGGAGAACCGGGTCAGTCGAACGGCCTCTGAGCTGGGCTTTTGTGGCGTGTCGTCGGTCTGTCGGAGCACCAGCACGGCCGTGACGAGCACGGCGGCGGCACACACGAGTGCGATCAACCGACGACGCGGAGTCATACGCCCACGTTATGGCAGCCGTCCAAAGAGTGAACGGAGGTTACGGTATGTGACATTCCTTAAACAAAACATAACGCCGAGTTGCGTTATGGTCACGAGCCCATTGGCTTTGATGACTGCGGTCACAGTCATCGCCTAGGTTCCGGCCATCCCTCAGGAGAGGGTGATGGAGCGGTGCGCGGAGAACTCGCGTAGCCGGGAGCAGGGATAGAGGAGGGACATCACGTGCGTAAGCACTCTGTGAAGTCCGCAGCGATTGTCGGCGCAGCGCTGCTTGTTCTTGCAGCCTGTGGCTCGAACAAGGATGAAGCCGGCGGCAACAACGGGGGCAGCTGCGACACGTCGAAGGGCACTCTGACCGTCGGTGTTGTCGCTCCGCTGTCTGGCAACCTGTCCGCTCTCGGCCTCGGCATCAAGCAGTCCGCCGAGCTCGCCGTGGACGAGGCGAACAAGAAGTGCACGGTCAAGGGCTACAAGCTGACCGTGTCCGGCCAGGACGACGAGGCCAACCCCGCCAAGGGTGCCCAGGCCGCCACGAAGCTGTCGACCGACCCGAACGTCATCGGTGTCGTCGGCACGCTGAACTCGTCGGTCGCCCAGACCGTGCAGCCGATCCTGCGGGACAAGAAGATCCCCCAGATCTCGCCGGCCAACACGAACCCGTCGCTCACCAGGGGCAACGACTTCCTGACGGCCCCGAAGCGCCAGTTCGACAACTACTTCCGCGTCTGCACCACCGACGACCTGCAGGGCCCGTACGCGGCCAACTACCTCGTCGAGAAGGCCGGCAAGAAGAAGATCGCCATCATCACCGACGGCAAGACCTACGGTGAGGGCCTCGCGGCCGAGCTGTCGAAGCAGGTCGCCAAGAAGGGCGGCACGATCGTCGGCTCCGAGAAGGTCGGCGAGAAGGACACCGACTTCTCCGGTGTCATCTCCAAGATCAAGGCGCTCGCGCCGGAGGCCGTCTACTACGGCGGTGAGTACCCGGTCGCCGGTCCGCTCTCGAAGCAGATGGCGTCCGCCGGTCTCAACGTCCCGCTGATGGGCGGCGACGGCATCTTCGACGGCAAGTACATCGAGCTCGGCGGCAAGGAGGGCGACCTCGCCACCTCCGTCGGTGCCCCGACCGAGTCCCTGGCCACGGCCAAGGCCTTCGTCGACGCGTACAAGGCGAAGTTCGGCAAGGACGACTACGCCGCCTACGGTGCGTTCTCCTACGACGCCGCGAACGCCCTCATCGGCGCTCTGGCCAAGACCGTCGACGGCGCTGCCTGGGACGAGTCGAAGCGCGACGCGATGCTGACGAACGTCGGTTCCTACAGCGGCTCCGGCGCCACCGGTGAGGTCAAGTTCGACCAGTACGGCGACAGCACGAACAAGGTGCTGACGGTCTACTCGGTCACCTCTGGCAAGTGGAAGGACGTTCAGACCGGCGAGTTCACCGGCTGATCGACTACCTAGTCACTGATTGAGCCACGGCGGGGGCGGGCGTTGTTTGCTCGCCCCCGCCGTCTACGGAGGTAGTCGTGTCAGTCCTGCTCCAACAGCTGGCCAACGGGGTCGTGCAGGGCGCGTTGATCGCCCTGATCGCCCTCGGGTACACGATGGTGTACGGCATCATCCAGCTGATCAACTTCGCCCACGGCGAGGTGTTCATGGTGGCCTCGTACGGAGGCCTCGCCACGTTCACGCTTCTTCCGGAAGACCTCCAGAAGTCGCCTGCCGTGGCACTGCCGCTCATGTTCGTCGGCGGCATCGTGGTGGCGGTCCTCGTCGCCGTGATCATGGAACGGTTCGCCTACCGGCCGCTGCGCAACGCGCCCCGGCTGGCCCCGCTGATCACAGCGCTGGGCGTGTCCGTGTTCCTGCAGGAGGCCGTGCGCGTCTTCTACCCGAACGCCAAGTCCAACCTGCCGTACCCGAAGGTCTTCCCCGAAGGCAACCTCGAGCTCGGCCCGATCAGCCTGTCCTGGACCGGCGTCATGCTCGTCGTGCTCTCGGTGGGCCTCGCGGTCGTCCTGCAGACCTACATCAACCGCTCGCGCATGGGCCGCGCGATGCGGGCGACCGCGCAGGACCCCGACACCGCGCGGCTGATGGGTGTGAACCCCAACCGCGTGATCGTGCTGACGTTCGTCTTCGGCGCGGTGCTCGCGGGCGTCGCGGGCATCATGTACGGCGGTTACCTGAACAACATCAACATCGACATGGGCTTCCAGACCGGCATCTTCGCCTTCACGGCGGCCGTTCTGGGCGGTGTCGGCAGCATCCGGGGCGCGGTCATCGGCGCCTTCATCATCGGCCTGATCAAGACCCTGGCCGGCCAGTACATGCCGGGTGGCACCCAGTACGACTACGTGTGGATCTTCGTCGTGCTGATCCTCGTGCTCGTCTTCCGCCCGCAGGGTCTGTTCGGCGAGCCGGAAAGGGTGCGCGCATGAGCACGGTTGACACCACTGGAAAGCGCTCGCCGCTCGCGTCCCTCGGCAAGCCGTTCGCGGCTGCCGGCGGTGTGCTCGGCATCGTCGCGGCGTTGCTGCCGTGGGTCACGTTCGCCCTCAACGACGGCAACTGGCCCGACAAGTCCACGCTGCAGTTCTTCGACGCGCCGTTCGCGGTCACGGGCTTCCGCTGGCACGTCCTCGTGCTCGGTGTCCTGGTCCTGGTCGCGGCGTTCGCGCCGACCCCGTCCAAGGGCCGGGTCGTCCGTGCGCTCGGGTGGGGCCTCACGGCCGTGTCGTTCATCAACGCGGCCTACATCACGGTCAAGGGTGGCGGCCTCGGCGCCATCACCGCACTGGACGGTGCGACGGCGTTCGGCGGCGTCGTGGGCATCGTGGCCGGCGTGCTGACGATCCTGGCCGGGTACGGCATCGGCATCGAGCCGGTGGGCGAGTGGAAGTTCAAGGTCCCGACCCCGGTCGCGTACCTGGTGCTGCTGGTGTCGTTCGGTGCGGTGCTCTACGCCGTCGCCGCGATGCTGACCACCGGTGGCGTCGGCAGCTCGAACCCGTACGCGGGCGCGATCTTCCTGTCGTTCCTCGGGTTCGCCGGCGGTCTGCTCGGCGCGCTGAGCGGCGTCGGGTTCGTGCGCTGGATCTCGGTCCTGTCCGAGCAGCACCGCGTGTTCAGCGTGATCGTGCTGGCGGCGTGCGCGCTGCTGCTGCCGTTCACCGACGCGGGCAACGAGTACTGGATGACGGTCGCGGCGAACATCGGCATCTACGCCGCCACCGCGATCGGCCTGAACATCGTCGTCGGCCTCGCGGGTCTGCTCGACCTCGGGTACGTCGCGTTCATGGGCATCGGCGCCCTGGTCGCGGCGAACTTCTCCGGTGCGGCCACTGCCCACTTCGGCATCGACCTGCCGTTCCCGATCGCCGCGGTCATCGCGGCCGTCGTGGCCGGCATCTTCGGCGCCATCGTCGGTTCGCCGACGCTGCGGGTCCGCGGTGACTACCTGGCGATCGTGACCCTGGCGTTCGGTGAGATCTTCACCCGCTCCGCGCAGAACGACATCGGCGGCATCACCAACGGCTCCAACGCCATCCCGGGCATCCCGCCGCTGTCGCTGTTCGGCACGGAGTTCAACAAGTCGATCACGCTCGGCGCCGTGAAGCTCCCCGCGGGTGTCCTCTACTACGTCCTGATCGTGCTGCTCGTGGCGGCGACGATGGCGGTGTTCGCGAACCTCAAGTTCAGCCGCATCGGCCGTGCGTGGATCGCGATCCGCGAGGACGAGGACGCCGCCCGCGCGATGGGCATCCGCACCGGCAAGATGAAGATCCTCGCGTTCCTCATCGGTGCAACGCTCGCGGGTCTCGCGGGCGCGGTGTTCGCGCACAAGAACGGCACCGTGTCGTACGAGTCGTTCAAGTTCCTCGAGTCGGTCACGCTGCTCGCGGCGGTCATCCTCGGCGGCATGGGGTCCATCCCCGGCGCCGTGCTCGGTGCCGCGCTGCTGTTCGTGCTGCCCGAGAAGCTGCGGGACTTCGAGGACTACCGCCTGATGATCTTCGGCCTCGCGCTGATCCTGATCATGCGGTTCCGGCCGGTCGGCCTGATCCCCGATGCGCACAGGCGCGCTGAGATGGTCGAACGCGCCGACGAGAACGCCGATGAGGCGCATTTGGAGGCGAAGAAGGCATGAGCACGCCGGTTTTGGAGGCGCGCGACGTCTCGATGGTCTTCGGTGGCCTCAAGGCGTTGAAGGGCGTCACGCTGACGCTCGACGAAGGCAAGATCGTCGGCCTGATCGGCCCGAACGGCGCGGGGAAGACCACGTTCTTCAACTGCCTGACGGGTCTGTACACGCCGACCACGGGCCAGGTGCTGCTCAAGGGCAACGTCCTGCCCGGCGACCCGGCGAAGGTGACGGACGCGGGCGTGGCCCGCACGTTCCAGAACATCCGCCTGTTCCCCAGCATGACCGTGCTGGAGAACGTCATGGTCGGCCGGCACGTCCGGATGAAGCAGGGCCCGCTGGCCTCGCTGTTCCACGGCCCGGCCTACCACCGCGGTGAGAAGGCGGCGCGCGAGCGGTCGCGGGAGCTGCTCGCGTTCGTCGGGCTGAACAACCTCGACGACGAGCTCTCGCGCAACCTCCCGTACGGCGACCAGCGCCGTCTGGAGATCGCGCGCGCGTTGGCGACGGACCCGGCGGTGTTGCTGCTGGACGAGCCCACGGCGGGCATGAACCCGCAGGAGACGGAAGCGACGCAGCAGCTGATCTTCCGCATCCGCGAGACGGGTGTGTCCGTCGTCGTCATCGAGCACGACATCAAGTTCATCTTCGGCCTGTGCGACTCGGTCTCCGTTCTCGTGCAGGGTGAGCTGCTCGTCGAGGGCAGCCCCGAGGTCGTGCGGGCGGACCCGCGGGTGGTCGAGGCCTACCTCGGCAAGCCGCCGGAGGAAGTCCAGTCCGACGTCGAGGCCGCGAAGGGAGAGCAGGCATGAGCCCGCTGCTCGAAGTCCGCCACCTCTCGGTCGCCTACGGCGCGATCGAGGCCGTCCGCGACATCTCGTTCACGGTCGAGGCCGGCCAGATCGTGTCGTTGATCGGCTCGAACGGTGCGGGCAAGACCACGACCCTGCGGACCATCTCCGGTCTGCTGCGGCCGGCGTCGGGCGAGATCCTGTTCCAGGGCAAGCCGATCCACAACGACCAGGCGCACGCGATCCTCGGCGAGGGCATCGCCCACTGCCCCGAGGGCCGCCGGCTCTTCCCGCGGATGACCGTGGAGGAGAACCTGCAGCTCGGCGCCTACGTCCGCAAGGACGACGGCGTGCAGGCCGACATCGACCGCGTCTACGAGCTGTTCCCCGTCCTGGGCGAGCGGCGCCACAACAAGGCCGGGCTCTTCTCCGGTGGTGAGCAGCAGATGCTGGCCATCGGTCGCGCGATGATGTCCAAGCCCCGCCTGCTGATGCTCGACGAGCCCTCGATGGGTCTCTCGCCGATCATGACGCAGCGGATCTTCGACACCATCAAGGAGCTGCAGTCGCTCGGAACCACCATTCTGCTGGTGGAGCAGAACGCGCTGGCTGCGCTGGCGTTGTCGGACCACGGGTACGTGATCGACCTCGGGAAGACCACTTTGGACGGTCCTGGGCATTCGCTCCTGGCCGACCAGCGGGTGCGCGACGCGTACCTGGGTGAGGCTCACTGAGGGTGTGGTTGTCGGGGAGCGGGGCGGAGGGTTTCTTCCGTCCCGCTTTCTGTTTTGTGGGCTGTCGGTGTGTTGCTCCGGTTGCGTTCCCCTGTTGCCTTCACCCGTTGGGTTCCCCTGTTGCGTGCGGGGAGCTTGCGTTGCGTGCTTCCCCTCAGGGGCTCTGCCCCCGAACCCCCGGCAATCTGATCGGGGGCTACCGCGCCCTCGGCGGGTTGATGGCACGCC
>NZ_JBHYGW010000037.1:0-67763 GCF_042738015.1 Lentzea sp. NPDC059081 | reverse complement strand
AAAAGCGTGGCCGTTTGACACCCCCATCTCGTTGCAGCGAGTGCTGTGGTGCGACTCGTGACGGGACCCCACCGCCGGCGCTCTTGGCTCAAAGCAAAGTGCTCGCCTTCGGCTTCGCTGTCAGCGCCTTAGTCCTGCGAACTGCCTGCGGAGCATTGCTGCTCCTACCAAGAGAAAGAACAGCAGCACCACCAGCGTGCTCGTGGAGCCGCCTGAGGAGCTCAGCAACGTCACGTCGATGTTGCCCACCAAGGTGATGCCGCAGTCCGCTCGTACCTTGTGGCGGCCCGGTTCGATGTTCGTGAACTTCACTGGGGAGCGGAAGTTGCCGTTGTCGTCGGCCGTCGTCCTGCCCACGTCCTGGCCGAGGGACTTCAAGGTCACGTTGGCGCCCTGGGGGCAGCCGGTGCCCATGGCCGTCAGGTCCTCGCCCGGCTGGATGTTCTCCTTGTCCAGCACCAGGACGCCTTCGCTGCCCGTGGGGATGCCCAGGCCGATGGTGGTCGAGGAGGGCGGTTGCGAGGACGAGGGCGTGTCCGTGGTCGTGGTGGTGGTCGGGGGAGTGGTGGTGGTCGTGACCACCGGCGGGCGCGTTGTGACGGGTGGGTTGGTGACCGGTGGGTTCGTCACCGGGGGGTTGGTGACCGGCGGCTTGGTCGTGGTGGTGACAGGGGGTGGCACGATCACGCGCAGGGTTGTGCCGCCGGTGCCGCACTTCGTGTTCGTCGACCTGGCTTCGATCTTGTGGCTGCCCGGCGCCGTGTTCGCCGGGACCGTTGCGCCCACCGAGCCGCTGGAGGCCGAGTTGGCCGTCGCGATCTGGGTGCCGTCCAGGGTGAAGTTGATGCCCACGCCCCTGCAGGTCACGAAACCGCCCCAGGAGATGGTCACGGGGCCGCCCGCTGTGGCAGGCTGCGGCGCCGCGGTCACCACGGGCGGCTGCTGGGCCATCGCCGGTGTGGTGCCCAGCACCGTAACACCGGCCATGATGGCCACGAGTAAGCCTGAAGACCGCATTTCAACTCCCCGGATCGAACCTAAGGTGCGCTAGTGAGACGTCGCTTGGCCGGTGCAGGTTTACTGCTGTGCTGCGGAATTATGCTGGCGCCGTCAACGGCGGCCGCGCAGGGTGGTTCCGTGCTGCTGGAGGCCGATGTGGACGGTAGACCGGTTGGAGTAGGCAACCTGGTGCTCAAGCCCTCGGAGGCGGCCAAGGTGTCCATCACGGTCCGCAACGGCACCGACACCGTGCAGCGCATCAAGACCGTGCGGATCAGCGGTACGGCGTTGGCGTTGACCTTCTTCACCTACGACACAACGGTTCCGTTCGACGTTCCGCCGCGGTCGGCCGAGACTCGGTCGTTCCCTCTTGAGCCGACTGATCTCGGGTCGCAGGCGCTCGGGTTGCTGCCGGTCACCATCGAGGTCGTCGACGTGCAGCGGGAGACCATCGCGTCCGTCGAGACGACCGGGGACGTCAAGGGGTCGCTGTGGTCGGTCTACGGGGCGTTCGGGCTGGGGGTGCTGGTGCTGACGGCGCTGTCGTGGGCGGGGGCGTTGCTCGCGCTCGCGCGGCGGCGGTTGCCGGCCAACCGGTGGCAGCGGGCGATGCGGTTCCTGCCGGCAGGGATCGGGACCGGGCTCGTCGCGGTGATCTCCCTGTCGGTGCTGCGGCTGGTGGCGCCGTCGCCCACGGCGGAGATCCCGTTCATCGTCGGGGCGGCCGCGGCGGCGTTCGTGCTCGGGTACGTGACGCCGCACCCCGGTGAGCGGCCACCGTCCTCACTGGACGCGGACACGGTGAGGATCCCGCGGTGAACCAGTCCAGCGTGGTCGCCGCCCTGCCGCAGTACGCCGTCGGGGACCAGATCGGCGAGGGCGGCATGGGGGTCGTCTACGGGGGTGTGCACCGGCAGCTCGGGCGGCCGGTGGCGATCAAGCGGCTGCCGCACGCGGTGGCCGAGGACCCGCGGATGAGCGAGCGGTTCGAGCACGAGGCGCGGTTGCTGGCGCGGCTCGACCACCCGCACATCGTGCCCGTCTACGACTACGTGCGGCAGCAGGGCGAGCACCTGCTGGTGATGGAACGGCTCGACGGGGGCACGGTCTGGTCGCGGTTCGCGAGCGACGGGCTCACGGCGCAGCAGTCGTGCGCGATCGTGCTGGCGGCGTTGTCCGGGCTGCACGCGGCGCACGAGGCCGGGGTGCTGCACCTCGACGTGAAGCCGAAGAACCTGCTCTTCACCTCCCAGGGCGTCGTGAAGGTGGCGGACTTCGGCATCTCCCAGGTCGTGTCGGAGGGCGCGACGCTCGTGACGCACGGCGGCGCGGTGCTTGGTACGCCCGCCTACATCGCGCCGGAACAGGCGATGGGCAACGCTTTGACGCCCGCCGCCGACGTCTACGCGACCGGCACGATGCTCTACGAGCTGCTGTGCGGCGACCTGCCGTTCGAACGCGGCGGCGGCCCGCTCGCGATGATCCAGAAGCGCGTCTACCAGGACCCGCGGCCGTTGCCGAACGTGCCGGAACCGCTGGCGGGCGTGGTCATGCGCAGCATCGCGCGCGACCCGCTGGCGCGCTACCGCAACGCCGAGACGTTCGCGATCGACCTCGCCGGTGCCGCGGGCCACCTGTTCGGCCCGGACTGGCTGGTGCGGCTGAACATGCCGGTGCACCTGGCGCCGCAGGTCTCGTCGTCGTCCACCCGCCGGTCGCTGCGGCCGGTCGAACGGGACACGGTCTCCCTGACGCAGCAACCGATCCGCGCCACGCTGGTCGACCCGGTCCCGGCCGCGCGCCTGAGCGGCAGCAGCACGCTGGTGCCGGCCGCGGAGGTGATCAAGCCGCCGTCGTCGCCGTGGCTGCTGTGGGTCGTGGCGGCGGTGACGCTGCTGGCGATGGTCGTCGTGCCGTTCCTGACCTCCGGCCGCGGGCTCGTCGAGGTCAGCCAGAACCTGGCCGATCCGGTGCAGGTGCCGGGGTCCCAGCTCGTGGTGAGCCTCGCCGGCATCGAGCTGGCGAACGTCCCCAGCACCCCCGACGGGTTCGTGCTGCCGGGCGCCGCGCGGTGGATCGTCGGTGGCGCGGTGACGGCCTCGGCCGACGGGCGCGAGTTCCTGCTCGTGTCGAACCAGACGCCGTGGCTGAGCATCATGGGCACCGGGTCGGCGTTGCTGCTGCTCTTCACGCTCGCGTACCTGGAGTCGAACCTGCGGGCGTTGCGACGCAGGCAGACCGGGGCGGCGGCGATGATCGCGGCGGTGCCGCTCGGCCTCGGCCTCGGGCTGGCGACGTGGCTGCTCACGTCCGTGCTGCTGAAGCACGAGCCGACGATGCCGACCGCGCTCACGTGCGCCGTGCTCGGTGCGGCGGCCGCGTTGAGCGCCTCGCTGGCCTCTAGTCGCGCCTGATCGCCAGCTCGAACACGTCCGCGAGCTCCTTCGCGTAAGCGGAGACGTCGGTGTCCGGCCGGGCCAGCAGCTCGGCCGGTGTCGCCTCCAGCGCCGCGATGATCGCCACGGCCATCACCCGCGGCGCGAACTCCCGCAGCTCACCGGACTGCTGACCCTCGTGGAACATGGTCTCGAGCTCTGTCAGCGTGCGCGCGTTCTGCTCCTCCGCCCACGTGCGGGCGTCCTCGGCGTCCCGGGCGGCCGCCGCGATCTGACCGATGGCGACCATCTCGGCCGGGTATTCCGCGCAGTAGTGGACGAATCCCTCGACCAACGCGCGCACGGCGGACACGTAGCCGTCGGCGTTATCGGTTCGTGCGGTCAGTGCGCGGTCCATTGAGTCGTGGACCGTCAGCATGACTTCTTTCATCAGCGCCTCGCGCTTGGCGAAGTGGTACGTGATCAGGCCGGGGCTGATGCCCGCACGCTGCGCGATCTGCACGAACGACGCCTTCGCGTACCCGGTCTCGGCGATCGTCGCGATGGTCGCGGCGACGATCTGACCGCGCCGGGCGTCCTCGATGAAGCTGCGCTTCTGGTCGCCCGACCGATTTTCTGGTTGCATGAACAGCATCCTAGTTGAGCAACTAGTCGGGGGGAACGATGATCAGTCGAAAGGTGTTCTTGCAGGCTGTTGCCGGTGCGGCCGCGCTCGCGAGCGTGGGAACGGGGCGGGCGTCCGCGGGACGGGCGTCCTCAGGGCTGGGGTTCCGCGGCGGCGTCTGTTACGACACCGGCGTCGTGCACGCGGTGGGGGACCCGTCGAGCCGGGTGCGGTGGAGCCGCCGGCAGCTGGAACGGGAGATCGGGCTCATCGCCCGCGACCTGCGCTGCCCGTCCATCACCGCGTTCGGCACCGACCTCGGCCGCCTCGCCGAGACGACGGAGGTCGCGTTACGGCACGGCATGGAGGTGTTCGTGCAGCCACGCCTCTACGACCACCCTCAAGACGAGATCCTCCAGCACATGGCGGAAGCCGCGCGCGCCGCCGAACGACGTCGGCACGGCGACGACATCACGTTCGTCGCCGGGTGCGAGCACTTCCTGTTCACGCCGGGCATCGTCCCCGGCGCGACCTTCCTGGAGCGCATCCAGAACATGGGCACGCTGCCGGAGTCCGAGTGGCCGCAGGTGATTCGGCGGTTCCGCGAGTTCACGGCACGGGCCGCCGAGGTGAGCCGCCGCGAGTTCGGCGGCCGGATCACCTACGCCGCGGCCGCGGGGCTCGACGCGCTGTGGACCGACTGGTCGTTGTTCGACGTCGTCGGCCTCGACTACTACGCCTACTTCGCGACCGATGCCGAGTACACGGCCGACTTCGACCGGTACCGGCGGTGGACCAAGCCGATCAGGGTGCTGGAGTTCGGCTGCTGCACGTTCACGGGAGCGGCCGAGGCCGGCGGGATGGGCTGGGACATCGTCGACTACGAGGCCGACCCACCGGTCGTGAAGCCCGGCTTCGTGCGCGACGAACGCGAGCAGGCCGAGCACGTCGCACGCATGCTCCGCGTGTTCGCGGCGGAGAAGCTGGACGGCGCGCACCTCTATTCGGTCATCACGCCGGACTCGCCGCACCACCCGACGAACCGCGATCTCGACTACGACATGGCGTCGTACAGCTTGCTCCGCACGGTCCGAGAGCGGTTCGACGACGACAACTCGCCGTACCGGTTGGAGCCCAAGCAGTCGTTCCGCGCGGTCCAGCGGTTCAATCGCTGACCACGCGCTCCTTGGGGAACGACGCCGACACCAGGAAGCCGCCGTCTTCGGTCGGTCCCGCCGAGAACTCGCCGCCGAGCAACGTGGCGCGCTCGCGCAGGCCGACCAGGCCGTGGCCACCGCTGGGCAGCGCCGACGACGGGCTGGACGGGGCCGTGTTGCGCACCTCGACCAGCACGTTGTCGTCGTACTGCGCGTCGATGAGCACCGTCGCGCTCGCACCCACGGCGTGCTTGCGGATGTTGGTCAGCGCCTCCTGCACAGTCCGGTACACCGCGCCGGAGACCGGGGACGTGAGGTCCTCGACCGGGCCCTTGAGCTGGATCTTCACCTCGAAGCCCGCGTCGGCGGCCAGCTCGGGCAGCTCGTCCACGCCTGGCTGGTTGTCCTCGGTGGTGCGCAGGACGGACACGAGCTGGCGCAGCTCGTCGAGCGTGCGCGTCGACAACGTGCGGATGGTGCCCGCGACCTGCTTGTGCTCGGCGTCCACGACCGCCATGCGCAGCGCACCCGCCTGCATCGCGATGAGGCTCACCTGGTGCGAGACGACGTCGTGCATCTCACGGGCGAGCTTTGCCCGTTCGTCCGCACGGATGGCGTGCGCGTGGAGCACCTGTTCTCTCTCGCGCGACTCCGCCAGCTCGGCGATGCGGGCGGACAGCTCCTGGCGCGCGTGGGCCAGCAGTCCGATCGCGATGGGCAGGCCCGCCACGAGGAAGCCGTAGATCGCCGAGTGGAAGTGGCCGGACGCCGGCCGTTCGATCAGCTCCTGCGGCGGCCAGGCCACGAACCGGCACAGCCAGACGAGCGCGGCCGCGAGCCCCGTCTGCCAGCCGCCGACGTAGCGGCGGGCGACCGAGTACAGGGCGATCATCGCGGCGAGCTGCGACCAGCCGACGAAGAAGCCGGGGATGGTCAGCACGAGCGTCACGAACGGGAACCGGCGGCGCAGCACCAGCGCGCCGACCGCGACCCAGTTCAGCCAGAGCTGGTACGACTCGACCGGCGGGAGGTCCGTGCTGGGGTCGGCCTCCATCCACAGGCCGAGCAACCAGACGTCCAGGACCGCGAGGAAGATCAACCCGAGGTCGACGAGCACCTCGCGGTAGTCGATCCGCCACCGGCTGGTTCCGGCCGCGGTCCCCTCCGACCGTCTGGCCGGGAGCAGCGTCGTGGTCAGGATCCGACCTCCCCTGTGAGCCTTCCGATCCTCACCGTACTGCGCATATGCAGCGGTTGGCATTGGCTGCCCCTTTACCCCGACCTGCCCCGTCAGGGGGTAAGACGCCCGCACACGCGAATCGGTACGCCGCTGCTCTCACATATGTGCTACCGCACACGTCCGTGCGGACGCGTGCGGTAGTCAAGGCACTACGGGGGAGGTACTACGGGCACGTCTTCCAGCTGAACTGGTAGGTCGTGTCGATGGCGCCGTCGGTCGAGTCCATCGAGACGAAACTGGTGGTCGTGGCCGTGTTGGACGTGCCGGGGTAGACCCGGAGCTCCGTGTTGATGTTGAAGTTCCGCTTCTCGCCGCACGGGTGGTAGACGATCGCGGCGATCTCGGTCGTGTCGGTGGCCTGCCAGTCGTCGCTGTGCGGGCCGTTGAAGCGGTGCTGTGCCGAGTCGTTCTGCGACATGCCCTGGAAGTAGTAGTTGGCCTTCTGGATCGCGTAGGCGCCGCGCTCCAGGTGCGCGAAGCCGCGGTAGTCGGCCTGGGCGATGCCGTAGGTGAAGCCCTGCGGCACGTTGACTCTCAGGTTGAGCTGGCAGTTCTTCCGGAACGCCGTGGGCGCCGCGCCGACGCCGACCTGCGCCAGGTAGTCGCTGTAGGTGACGGTGAACGCCTTGTTGTCCTCGGACACCGCGACGGCGGCCGTGCCCGCCGGGCAACCGGAACCGTTGACGGTGACGATGTCGATCGTGATGTGGTCGGGCGGCGGGGTCTCGTTGGGAGCGCCACCGGGTGGGACGACGATGGCCGAGGCGAGCAGGGCAGCGGCTACCGCGTTGAGCATGGGTGCACCTTTCCGACGCATCTCGCGGGATGGGGCGGCGGCGGTGGAATCAGAAGGCGGCGGCCTGGGTGGAAATCAGCAGCGCTTCCACGAGAAGTGATAAAGAGTGCGCACTTCCCCGCGCGTGTAGTCCATCGCCAGGAAGCTGTTCGCATTGGCGTCCGACGTTCCCTTGTCCACGCGCAGCGAGCTGTTCACGTTGAGATTCTTCTTCTCGCCGCACGGCGCGTAGACGATGTCCGCGAACTCCGTTCGATGCGTGATCGACCAGTTGTCGTCGAACGGTCCGGTGAAGTTGTGCTTCCAGGTGTTGGTCTCCGACTGGCCCTGGAAGTAGTAATTCACCGACTGGTACCCGGTGGCGCCGCGCTGGAGATACCCGTACCCCGCGTAGGTCGCCTCGGCGATGCCGTACGTGAAGCCCTGCGGAATGTTGATCTGCAGGTTGAGCTGGCAGTTCTTCCGGAAGTCCGCCGCAGGGGCGCCTTTGCCCGCCTGGGCCAGGTAGTCGCTGTAGACCACCCAGAACGAGGTGTTGTCGGAAGAGACGACCACCTCGGCGGTGCCCTGCTTGCACCCGGAACCGTTCACCGTCACCACGTCGACCGTCACCCGTTCCGAAGGAACCGCTTCGGCGGCGTGCGCGGTCGTGGGCGACAATGTGAACAGCACGGCCAGAGCGGCTGCTGCCGTCGCTTTGCGCATGAAGTTGGCCTTTCCTGGTGCCTTTCTCAGCGAGGAGCGGCAGCGGTGCCGCGAAGGTTAGCGCAGAGCCTCAATCAATGGTGTGACCCAAATGGACCATGTCATCCTGATGGAGCAGTCAGTGGAGAATTGTCGAAAATCATCGGGCACCTGGTGCTGAGGGAACGAATAGTTTCCGGCATACTTGCACGCATGTCGCAAGCTGGGCTGGTGCTCGTGGTCGAGGACGAGGACCCCGTGCGGAGGTACACCGTCAGCCTGCTCGAGGAGCTCGGCTTCACAGTCCTGCAGGCCAGCGACGGCGTCGAGGCGATCGGGATCCTGCGCGCCCGCAGCGCGGAGATCAGCGCGATGCTGCTCGACCACAGCATGCCCGGCCTGTCCGGCGAGGAGGTCCTGGCCCAGCTGGAGCGCGAGGGCCTGACCGTGCCGGTGGTGCTGACCAGCGGCTACGACCGCACGTCGCTGGAACGGCGGTTCGCGGGGCACGAGATCGCGGGGTACCTGCAGAAGCCGTTCCGGATCGAGACGCTGGACGAGACGGTGCGGGCCGCGGTGGGGCGGCGGGCGCAGGCGTCGTGACCGGCGGCGCCGGGCGGCGGTGGCGCAGGCTGGTCGGGAGCGGGTCGCGGCCGGCGTGGCGGTGACGGGAACGGCGAGTGGGCTGGCTGGGCGGCCGGGGCGGGCTTTCCGCTGGCTGAGCGGAACCGGGCGCCGCACCGGACCTGGCGCTCCGCCTTCTCGACCGCGGCGCGGGTCGTGCGTGACGCAGCTCGAACTCGCCGCGCCGGCCGTGGTGACGCGGCCCGTGCCGGTCAGTGGTCGGCGCGCAGCACCTCGCGCACCCGCTCCAGCAGGTCCGACTCCGCGTACGGCTTGGTGATCAGCACCTCGTCGTCGAGCACCTCGTCCGTCGTGTACCCGGACATGTAGATCACCGCGGGCGCGACGCCGGTCGAGCGCAGCAGCCGCACGAGCTCCGGGCCGCCCATCTTCGGCATCACGACGTCGGTCAGCACCAGGTCGATCGTGCTGCGGTGCGCGGTGGCGAGCTGCAGCGCCTGCTGGCCGTCGCCCGCCTCGACCACCGCGTAGCCCGCCGTCTCCAGCGAGCGGCGGGTCATGGTGCGCACCTGGGCGTCGTCCTCGACCAGCAGGACGGTGCCGACGCCGCGGTGGGTGGTGGGGCGGCGCGGGTACGGGGCTCCGGGGGTGCCGCCGTGCTCCACGGGCACCGGCAGGTAGACGTCGACGGTCGTGCCCTGGCCCGGTGCGCTGGTCAGGTCGATCTGGCCGCCCGACTGCTGCACGATGCCGAACACCGTCGACAGGCCGAGGCCCGTGCCCTTGCCGACCGGTTTGGTCGTGAAGAACGGCTCGAAGACCTGCGCCTCGACGTCCGGGGCCATGCCGGCGCCGGTGTCCTGGACGCGCAGCACGACGTAGTCGCCCGGCCGCACGCCGACGATCCGGCCCGTGTCGCCCGCGCCGATCCTGGCGTCCTCGACGGACACGCGCAGCACGCCGCCGTCGGGCATGGCGTCGCGGGAGTTGACCGCCAGGTTGAACAGGATCTGCTCGACCTGGCCCGCGTCCGCCCACACCCGTGCGACGGTCGGCGGCAGGTCCACCTCCAGCTCGATGTGGTCGCCGACGAGCGTGCGCAGCATCGAGTGGACCTTGGTCAGGTTCTCCCTGAGGTCGAGCGACTCCGGGTGCAGGACCTGCTGGCGGGTGAACGCGAGCAGCTGCCGCGTGAGGTTCGCGGCCCGTTCGCCCGCGTGCCGGATGTCCTCGATGGCCGTGCGGCGCGGGTCGTCGGGGAGCGTGCGCCGCAGCAGCATCTCGCTGTTGCCGTTGACGACCGTGAGGATGTTGTTGAAGTCGTGCGCGATGCCACCGGTCAGCCGGCCGATGGCCTCCATCTTCTGCGCGTGCCGCAGTTGTGCCTCGGTCTCGCCGACGCGTTCCTCGAGCCGGGCGCGCGCGTCCTTCAGCTCCTGCATCAGGCTGATGCTGCGCAGTGCGCTGCTGAGCTGCTGCTGCACGGCCTCGTACATCCAGCCGAGCTCCGGGCCCTCCTCGAAGATGACGTACCCGAGGTGTTCCTCGTCGGTGTACAGCGGCGCGACCAGCGCGCTGAACGGCTCGCTCCGCCGGAACGGGTACGGCGTGAGGTTGATGGCGGGGAACGGAGTGTCCGGAACGGACTTGAGCTCTCCGTCCTCGTAACGGACGAGCGCGCGCGCCGTGCCAGGCGTGTCGTACGCCATGACGTGGCAGCCGGGGATGCCGAGACGGGGGAGTTCGTGCGTGAGGGCTTTCGTCAGCTCGTCGACGTCCCGTGACGCGATAAGCCGTTGTCCCGCTTGACGGATCGTCTGGTCGTGACGTTCGTTCGAGAGATAGGTGAACCGTGCGTCCGTGGCGAACGCATCGCCGACGAGGAGCTGCACGCGCAACCACAGGTCGTTGATGACCGCCACGTCGTTGATGCGCGTCGTCACGAACCGGTGCAGGTCGAACAACGGTGGCCACCAGCGCGCCGCTTCGCATCCGGCGCGCGCACTCGCACGGATGTACTCGGCCAGCAGCCGCAGGAACTCCGCGCCCTCGACCTCACCGCGCCCGGCCGCCATCAGCTCGACGATCAGCTGCTCTGCCCACCCGTCCGGCAGCGCGTCGGACGACTGCCCGAGCGACTCGCGCAGGTGGTCGGCCACGGTGGACGCGGTCGCCGACTCGGACAGCGTCAGCCGGCCGTGCGCGGGCGCGTGGTCGCCGAGGCCCGACGGCAGGCAGCCGCACGAGCGCCGCACGATCAGCTCGGTCGGCATCGTCTGCAGCGCGGGCGTCGGCTCGCCGCGCACGAGCGCCAGCGCCAGCCCCGCCGCCCGGAAGCCCATCTCGTGGAACGGCGCCCTGACCGTGGTGAACGCCGGCGTCGCCGCGTCGATGTTCACGTTGCGCAGCATCCACGACACCGGACTCCCCGTCACGAAGCCGAGGTCGTGCGTGCGGACGTTGGTGTGGTTGTCGTACCCGACGACCGCGATGTCCTCCGGCGTCCGGAAACCCAGTTCCTCCAGTGCGGACACGACTCCGCTGGCGTAGTCGTCGTTGGCGGCGGCGATGGCGTCCGGCGGTTCTTCCACGGTCGCGATCAGCTTGCGCACGGCCTCTGCCGCCGTACCTGGATCCCAGACGAACGATCCGTGCGTCGTCACGAGAGAGGGGTCGATCGGGATGCCGTGCTTGCGCAACGAGTCCATATAACCGCGGAACCGATCGTGCGCACCCGCGTGCGATACCGGCCCTCGGACGAACGCGATCCGCCGTTTGCCGTGCACCTCGATGAGATGGTCGACGGCTTGTTCCATGCCGTGGCGGTTGTCCATGACGATGGTCGGCCACTGCCCGAGAGTCGTCTCCACACTCACCATCGGCATGGGCGCGTAGCGCGACATGTACTCCGGCAGGCCTTCGCCGACGAGTTGGCCCACGCGTGTAGACCACACGACGAGTGCATCGATACGGTTCGTCGAGATGAGGTCGAAGACCGTGTTGGCCCGCCGTTTGTGCGGATCGGGGTGGTTCATCTCGCTGCCCACGAAGCAGACGAGGTCGCACCCGAAGTGCCGGGCGCCATCGCTCACACCACGCCACTGCTCGCCCGCGAGCTCGATGAGCGGGCCAGCGGTGATCATCCCGATGGTGGGCCGTCGCCTCGCACTGCCGTTTGCCACAAAACCCCCGCTACTCAACGCGTTTCGGGATGATACGCGTTGTCGGGGGGAATGCCCGCCGTGTCGCGTGGGGGATCGGTGAACGCCGTGCTGGAAGGCCTGGCCGCGAACCCCGCCCTGCCAGGTCATCTGCTCGACCGCCTGGTGACCGTGCCGTCGCTGGGCTGGACCCTGGCCTCCCGTCCGGACCTCGGCCCCGAGCACGTGCGCGCCTTGCTGGAACTGGACGATCCGTCCGTCGTGGCCGAGTTGTTGTCACGCGGCCGTGTCGTGCCGTCGGACGTGCACTCGTCGGACCCGGCGGTCCTGCTCGCGCTCACCGCGCACCCGGACTGCGACCCCGCATTGGTCCGTTCGCTCGCACTGCATCCCGCCGCTCGGCGCAGACTTCCCGCCGTCGCACGGGTCTTGCCCGCCGACGTGCTGGAGCTCCTGGCCGCCGATCCCGAGGTGGCCGCGGAAGTGGCCCTGCACCACGCTCTCCCGCCCGCGCTGGCCGAGTCGCTGAGCCGGCACCCGGCGCCCGAGGTGCGGGAGGCCGTGGCGTCGAGCCCGCACACACCCGCCGCGGTGCTGACGCGTCTCAGCGCCGAGGACGCCCTGGCCAGGTCACTCGCGCGCAACCCGGCGACTCCTGCCGCGGTCGCGGCCGGGTTGCTGCGCCACCACGCCGCCCGGTACTTCCTGGCCTCCCGCACCGATCTGCCGGTCGAGGTGTACGAGCAGCTCGCGTCGGAGATCGAGCCGGGAGTCCTGCTGGAGCTCGCCGCCAACCCCGCCGTGCCCGAGGAAGTGGCACGTCAGCTGAGGAAACCCACGCGCACGAGTCCGGCACCGGTTGTTCTTGATGTGTCGTGCTCGCCGGAGTCGTTGCACGACATGGCTTTGAGCGGGGACGTGGAGACTCTTCGTGCCATAGCACAACATCCGGCCGCGTGGGGCGAGACTTTGTTGCTGTGCCTGGGGGATCCACGGGCCAGGCACTTCGCCGCCGGCCACCCGAACCTGCCGGCCGGCACGATCGCGGAGCTGCTGGAGAGCGCGTTCACGGCGGGTGCGGCGGCCTCGAACCCGTCACTGCCCGTCACCGTGATGGAGGAACTGGCGGGCGGCGGCAAGCGCTTTCCTGCTCTGTCCTGACGATGCGTCATCGCCGTTCGGCCGCCTGGAACCGTTGTGGGCGAACCGCATTGGGCGGGTCGAGCGAACCGGCTGGACACAAACGTCCGGTGCTGCGACGCTCGGAACCATCGCGAGGTGGTGACGATGCGCGCAACCCGACGCCGACGCTTCGATCTGTCCGCCGTGTCCGAGCTGCTGCTCGCCGTGCCCACGGTGCTGAGCAGCCTGTTGGTGGTGACGTTGCTGGGAAAGCCCGTCACACCCGAGGTCCTGTGGTTGTTCCCGGTGCTGTGGCTGGTGTCCGGCGCCGTCGTACTCCTCCCCGCGACGGACGCGGTGCTCGCGTTGACGCACCGGCTGCGCAGACCGACGCGCGCGGAGAAGCAGGTGCTGGTGCCGTTGCTGGAGTCCGTGTGCGACGCGGCCGCGCTCGACCCGCGGCGGTACCGGCTGTGGGTCCAGGACTCCCGTGAGATCAACGCCATGGCCGTCGGCGGGCGGGTCGTCTCGGTCTCCACGGCGGCACTCGGGCTGCGGCCCGAGCAGCTGGAGGCGGTGCTGGCGCACGAGCTCGGGCACCACCTCGCCGGGCACGCCAGGGCGTCGTTGCTGCGGTGGTGGTACGAGCTGCCGGCACGATTGACCGTGTCGCTGGTGTTCCTCGTCGGGTGGGGTGTGCTCGTGGCCGGTGCCGCGCTGAAGACCCGGCTGGCCATGGTGGCCTCCCTGCTCGCGGTGGCGGCACTGGCCGTCGTGGCGGTCGCGGCGAGCCCGTGGGTGTTGCTGGTGCCGGTGATCGCGCCCCTGCTGGCGCTGACGAGCAGGCGCGCGGAGCTCAACGCGGACCGGGTCGCGGCGGAGCTCGGATACGGGCCGCTGCTGCTGGAAGTGTTGCAGCGCTGGAGGAACGAGGGCCACGACGTGATCAGGGCACGGGCGGGGCTCAAGGAGCGGATGCTCGCCTCGCACCCGTCGTGCACCTCGCGGATCAGCAAGCTCGTCCAGACGACGACGGCCCCCGGACCGGAGTCCGGGGGCCGTCATCGCAGTCTCAGGCCGACGGGGGCCTGAACGACGCGGGCACCTCCGCGGCCGCCGCGGTGTCCAGCAGCCACAACGTCCGCCGCTGCCCGGAGGCACCGGCGGCCGGCAGCTGCACCTCGCCCGCTCCGTCCAGGGCCGCCGCCACCGCCGCGGCCTTGGCGGCACCGGTGGTCATCAGCCACACCTCCTGCGCGCGCCGCACCGACGACAACGTCAGCGAGACCCGCGTGGGCGGGGGCTTCGGGCAGTCGCGCACCGCGACGACGGTCCGCTCGTGCTCGTGCACGGCGGGGGAGTCGGGGAACACGGAGGCCACGTGGCCTTCCTCCCCGACGCCCAGCATGCACACGTCGAACGCCGGCACGTCGCCGTCGTCCCCTGGCCCGGCCAGGGAAGCGAGCAGGGAGGCGTAGGCCTCGGCCGCCGCCTCCGGGTCGTCGCCGAACTTGCCGTCGGACGGCTCCACCACGTGCACGCGCGACGGGTCGAGCGGCACGTGGTCGAGCAGCGCCGCACGGGCCTGGGTCTCGTTGCGCTCCGGGTGCCCGGACGGCAGGAAGCGCTCGTCGCCCCAGAACAGGTCGACGCGGGACCAGTCGACGGCGTCCCGCGCGCCGTTGCGGTTCAGGTGCTCCAGCACGGCGGTGCCGGTGCGGCCGCCGGTCAGCACGACCGACGCGAAGCCGCGAGCGGCCTGCGCGTCGACGATGCGGGTGACCAGGCGGGCCGCCGCGGCGGCGGCCAGGAGGTCGCCGTCGCGGTGCACCACCACTTCGGGACGGCTCACGAACTCGCCTTCGCCTTGGACTTGCGCGGGGTGGCCGCCTTGCCGTTGGCGTCCGCGGGAACCTCCGCGGGCGCCTCCTCCGGCTTCGCCGACGGTCCCCGGCCCTTCGAGACCTTCGACAGCGACTTCAACGCCGCCGCGTAGACCTCGTCGGGGTCGAGCCGGCGCAGCTCCTCGGCGAGGCAGTCGCGCACCGAACGGCGCTGCAGCGCCACCCGGCGGTCCGGCTGGCCGGGCTGGGAGAGCGTGCCCACCTTGCCATCCGGGCGGTGCAGGTCGACGGCGCCGGACGCGCGGTCCAGCCTGACCTGCACGATGCCCTCACCCGAGGTCGCCTTGTAGCGCCTGGCCGAGACCTTCAACCGGTCCGTGAGCCAGGCCGCGAGCAGGTCGGTGGACGGCGAGTCGGCCTCACCGGTCACCTCCGCGTCGCTGACCTTCTCGTACGGCGGCAGATCCAGCGACGAGGCCAGCATGGCGCGCCACAACGTCAGCCGCGTCCACGCCAGGTCCGTGTCGCCCGGCGCGTAGTGCGCCCTGCGGGCCTCCAGCGCCTTGATCGGGTTCTTCTCGGCGGCGGCGTCGGTGATGCGGCGCTGCGCGAGCTGACCGATCGGGTCCTTCGACGGCGAGATCGGCGCGTCGAACGGCCACCACGCCACGACCGGGGTGTCCGGCAGCAGCAGCGGCATGACGCACGAGGCGCCTTCCTTGGCCAGCTCGCCGTACAGGCGCAGCACCACGACCTCGGACGCGCCCGCGTCGCCACCGACGCGGATCTGCGCGTCGAGACGCGGAGCGGCCTGGCGAGCGCCGCGGGCCACGACGATCACGCGGCACGGGTGCTCGCGCGAGGCGTCGTTGGCCGCGTCGATCGCGGCGTCGGTGCGCTGGCCGTCCTCGGTCACGATCACGAGGGTCAGCACGCGCCCGAGGGTCGTCGCACCGCCTTCGTCCCGCAGCCGGACCAGCCGCGAGTTGATCTGGGAGGTGGTGGTCGAGGGCAGGTCGATGATCACGGACGCCTCCACTGCCTTCCGGTCCTGGCGGTCATCGTCTCCGCCGACGGCGGGCCCCACGTACCGGCCTTGTACTTCTCGAGCGCGGGCTCGTCCTTGCGCGCCCAGAACTCGAGCACCGGGTCGAGGATCTCCCAGGAGAGCTCGACCTCGTCGTTCTTCGGGAACAGCGACGGCTCGCCGAGCAGCACGTCGAGCAGCAGCCGCTCGTAGGCCTCCGGCGACGACTCGGTGAACGAGTGGCCGTAACCGAAGTCCATCGTGACGTCGCGGACCTCCATCGTGTTGCCCGGCACCTTCGACCCGAACCGGATCGTGACGCCCTCGTCCGGCTGCACGCGCACGACGAGCGCGTTCTGGCCGAGCTCCTCGGTCGCGGTGTCGTCGAACGGCAGGTGCGGCGCCCGCTTGAACACGACGGCCACCTCGGTGACGCGGCGGCCCAGGCGCTTGCCGGTGCGCAGGTAGAACGGCACCCCGGCCCAGCGGCGGGTGTTGACCTCGCAGGTGATCGCGCCGAACGTCTCGGTCTTCGACTCGGGCGAGAAACCGCCCTCCTCCAGCAGACCAGGGACCTTCTGGCCGCCCTGCCAGCCACCCGTGTACTGCCCGCGCGAGGTGGTCTCCTCGAACGGCTCCGCGGGACGCGTCGCCGAGAGGATCTTCACCTTCTCCGCGCGGAGGTCGGCCGGCTTGAACGAGACCGGCTCCTCCATCGCGATCAGCGCGAGCAGCTGCAGCAGGTGGTTCTGGATGACGTCGCGCGTCGCGCCGATGCCGTCGTAGTAGCCGGCGCGGCCACCGAGACCGATGTCCTCGGCCATGGTGATCTGCACGTGGTCGACGTAGTTCGAGTTCCAGATGGGTTCGTACAGCTGGTTCGCGAACCGCAGCGCCAGGATGTTCTGCACGGTCTCCTTGCCGAGGTAGTGGTCGATGCGGAACACCGACTCCTCGGGGAAGACCTCGTTGACCGTCTTGTTCAGCTCCTTGGCCGACTTCAGGTCGTGGCCGAACGGCTTCTCGATGACGACGCGGCGCCACTGGTCGTGCGACGTCTGGGCGAGACCAGCGCGCTTGAGCTGGTTGACCACCGTCGGGAACGCGCCCGGCGGGATCGACAGGTAGAACGCGTGGTTGCCACCCGTGCCGCGTTCGGCGTCCAGGGCGGCCAGGCACGAGGCCAGGTTGTCGAACGACGCGTCGTCGTCGAACGTGCCCTGCACGAACCGGATGCCCTCGGCGAGCTGCTGCCACACGGCCTCGTTGAACGGCGTGCGCGCGTGCTCCTTCACCGCGTCGTGCACGACCTTCATGAAGTCCTGGTCGGCCCAGTCACGGCGGGCGAAGCCGACGAGACCGAAGCCCGGCGGCAGCAGACCCCGGTTCGCGAGGTCGTAGATCGCGGGCATGAGCTTCTTGCGCGACAGGTCACCGGTGACACCGAAGATGACCAGCGCGCTCGGGCCCGCGATGCGGGGCATGCGCTTGTCGCGCGGGTCCCGCAGCGGGTTGCGCCACTTGGCGGATGTGGTCACGAGCCGTCCTCCTGGACTGCCTCGACGAGCTGGGCCAGGCCGGCGATGCGGTCCTGCAGGTGCAACCGGAGCACCGGGCGGCCGTGTTCGGCGAGCACCTGACCGTCGCCGAGCGCCTGCGCGAGCTGCAGCTGCGCCAGCGTGTAGGGACGGCCGGGCACCTCCAGGTCGTCGCCGGACTCGCCGGTGATCTGGACGAACACGCCGTTCTGGTGACCGCCCTTGTGGTACTGGCCGGTCGAGTGCAGGAAGCGAGGACCCCAGCCGAACGTGGTCTGCAGGTGCGTCCTCTTCGCGATCTCCGCGCGGAGCAGCTCGAACGACGCGTCGTCGATCCTGTCCAAGTACGCCTGAACCGAGATGTAGCCGTGGTCGGGCGCGACTTCGACGATCGCCGCCAGCGCCTCCGCGACGGTGTGCACCTTGCGCGGCGCCCAGTCCGTGCCGTGGCCCTCGACCGGACCGTCCACGAAGGACGGCACGGTGGCGGCGACGGCCGGCGCGTCGAGCAGCGCGCGGGAGGCCTTCTTCGCGGCCTCGACGTCGGGCTGGTCGAACGGGTTGATCCCGAGCACCCTGCCGACGAGCGCGGTCGCGTACTCCCACAGCAGGAACTGCGCGCCCAGCTTGCCCTCGACCGCGACGTGCGCCGACCCGGTGGCCGGTCCGATCGCGACGGTCGTGGCGTCCGAACGCGCGTTCACGAAGCCCTCGGCGCCGGGGCCCTCGACGACGACCGGCAGCAGGCCGGTGCCGTTCTTGCCCGTCGACTCGGCGATCAGCTGCTCGGCCCAGTCGCCGAAGCCCTTGATCCCGGACCCGGTGTCGGCGAACACGACCTTCTCGGCACCGTGCGCGTGCGCGGCGCCGAAGATCGCGGCCAGCTGCACCGCGGGGTTGTCGGCGGAGTCCTCGGACACGAGCTTCGCGACCTCGGCCGCGTCGTCGAGCAGCTCCTCGACGTTCGCGCCCGCGAGGTACGACGGCACCAGGCCGAACGCCGTCAGCGCCGAGTACCGGCCGCCGACGTTCGGGTCGGCCAGGAACACCTTGCGGTAGCCCGCTTCCTCGGACGCCTTCTGCAGCGGCGAGCCGGGGTCGGTGACGACCACGATGCGCGACGCGGCGTCGATGCCCGCGTCGGTGAAGGCCTTCTCGAAGATGCGCCGGTGGCTGTCGGTCTCGACGGTCCCACCGGACTTGGACGACACCACGATCACCGTGCGCTCGAGGTCACCGGCGAGAGCGTCGGCGACCTGGGCGGGATCGGTGGTGTCCAGCACGACCAGCGGCACGCCCGCAGTCCGCGTGATCACCTCGGGGGCCAGCGACGAGCCGCCCATCCCGGCGAGCACGACGCGGTCCACGCCCTCGGCGTGCAGGTCCTCGCGCAGTGCGACGAGGTCGGGGAGCAGCGCTCGGGACGTCTCGTGCAACGTCGTCCACGAGAGGCGGATGCTCGCCTCGGACTCGGCTTCCGGCCCCCACAGGGTCGGGTCCTGCGCGGTCAGCTTGCTCGGCACCGAATCCGCGACCAGGTCAGCAGCGATCGTGCTGACCTGGTCGGCGTTCGGTGACCTCACGATTTCGACGGAGGTCACTTGATGATCAGCCCTTCAGCTTGGCCAGTTGGTTCGTCACCGTCTCGAGCAACTCTTCCCAGGACTTCTCGAACTTCTCGACGCCCTCGGTCTCCAGCGCGACGAACACGTCCTGGAGGTCGATTCCCACGGCGGCGAGCTGGTCGAACACCTCCTGGCCCTCGGCGGCACGGCCGGTGACGGTGTCACCGGTGATCTTGCCCGCGTCGGCGACGGCCCGCAGCGTCTTCTCCGGCATCGTGTTCACGACGTCGTTCACGACGAGCTGGTCGACGTAGAGGGTGGGGGAGTAGCTCGGGTCCTTCACGCCGGTGGAGGCCCACAGCGGGCGCTGCGCGTGGGCGCCGTCCGCCTTGAGCGCCTCCCAGCGCTCGCCCTGGAACGTCTTCTCGAACGCGCCGTAGGCGATCCACGCGTTGGCGAGGGCGGCCTTGCCGCGCAACGCCTTGGCCTCGTCCGTGCCGATCCCGTCCAGGCGCTTGTCGATCTCGGTGTCGACGCGCGACACGAAGAAGGAGGCGACGGAGTGGATCGAGCGGAGGTCGTGGCCGTTGGCCTTGGCCTGCTCGAGGCCCGCGATGTAGGCCTCCATGACCTTCTCGTAGCGCTCGACGGAGAAGATCAGCGTGACGTTGACGGAGATGCCCTCGCCGATCACCTTCGTGATCGCGGGGATGCCCGCCTCGGTCGCCGGGATCTTCACCAGCAGGTTCGGCCGGTCCACGGTCTTCCAGAGGTCCTGCGCCTCGGCGACGGTCTTGTCCGTCTCGAACGCCAGGCGCGGGTCGACCTCGATGGAGACGCGGCCGTCCACACCACCGGTCGAGTTGTAGATGTCGCGGAACTTGTCGCACGCGTTGCGCACGTCGGTCGTCGTGACCTCGCGGATGGTGGCCTCGGTGTCGGCGCCCCTGTTCGCGAGCTCGCGGACCTGCTCGTCGTAGGACTCGCCCTTGGACAGCGCCCCCGCGAAGATCGTCGGGTTCGTCGTCACGCCGACGACGTTCCAGTCGCGGATCAGCTCGTCCAGGTTGCCGCTGGTGAGCCGCTCACGCGACAGGTCGTCGAGCCAGATGGAAACTCCGGCGCCGGAAAGAGCGTCGAGATTCGGCTTGCTCACTGGATTAACCCCTCACTCGGTCAAGGGAACGGCGGGCGGCGGCGACGACGTTCTCCGTCGTGAAGCCGAACTCCTTGAACAGAACCTGGTAGTCGGCCGAGGCACCGAAGTGCTCGATCGACACGATCTCGCCGTTGTCGCCGACGTAGCGGTACCACGGCTGTGCGATACCGGCTTCCACCGCCACGCGCGCCTTAACCGACGAGGGGAGAACCGACTCGCGGTAGTCCGCGTCCTGCTTCTCGAACCACTCGACGGACGGCATGGAGACCACGCGCACTGCAACGCCCTCGCCCTGCAGGACCTTCCCGGCCTCGGCGGCGACCTGCAGCTCAGAGCCTGTGCCGATGATCACGATCTCCGGGTTCTCGTCACCGAAGAGCACGTAGCCGCCGCGCTTCACGCCCTCAGCCGAGGTGCCCTCCAGCGTCGGGAGGTTCTGGCGGCTCAGCGCGAACCCGACCGGGCCGAGCTGCTCGATGACGGCCTTCCACGCGAACGCCGTCTCGTTGGCGTCACCAGGGCGGATGACCGCGAAGTCCGGGATCGCGCGCAGGGCGGCGAGGTGCTCGATCGGCTGGTGCGTCGGGCCGTCCTCGCCCAGGCCGATGGAGTCGTGCGTCCACACGTAGGTGACCGCCGCCTGCATGATCGCCGCGAGCCGCACGGACGGGCGCATGTAGTCGGAGAACACGAGGAACGTGCCGCCGAACGGGCGGGTCGGGCCGTGCAGGGCGATGCCGTTGAGGATCGCGCCCATCGCGTGCTCGCGGACGCCGAAGTGCAGCACGCGGCCGTACGGGTCGGCGCTCCACATGCCGGTGGAGATCGACTCCGGGCCGAACGACTTGGCGCCCTTGATGGTGGTCAGGTTCGACTCCGCGAGGTCAGCGGATCCGCCCCACAGCTCGGGCAGGTGCTTGGCCAGCGCGTTGATGACCTCACCGGAGGCCTTGCGGGTCGGCACGCCCTTGGCGTCCACCGGGTAGACCGGCAGGTCCGCGTCCCAGCCCTCGGGCAGCTCGCGGGCGACCAGGCGGTCGAGCAGCTTCTTGTTCTCCGCGTTGGCCGAGGCCCACGCGTCGAAGCTCTTCTGCCACTCGGCCTTGGCGTGCTCGCCGCGCTTGACGACCTCGCGGGCGTGCGCCAGGACCTCGTCGGCGACGTCGAAGGTCTTCTCGGGGTCGAAGCCGAGGACCTCCTTGGTGGCCTTGACCTCGTCGACGCCGAGCGCGGCGCCGTGGGCGGCACCGGTGTTCTGCTTGGTCGGCGCCGGGTAGCCGATGATCGTGCGCAGCAGGATGAACGACGGCTTGTCGGTGACGGCCTTGGCCTTCTCGACGGCCTCGAGGATGCCCTTGACGTTCTCGCCGGACTCCACGACCTGGACGTGCCAGCCGTAGGCCTCGTAGCGCGCCGCGGTGTCCTCGGACAGCGCGATCGTCGTGTCGTCCTCGATGGAGATCTTGTTGTCGTCGTAGAAGACGACCAGGTTGCCCAGCTGCTGCGTGCCGGCGATCGACGAGGCCTCGGAGGTGACGCCCTCCTCGATGTCACCGTCGGAGGCGATCACGAAGACGTGGTGGTCGAACGGGCTCTGACCCTGCGCGGCGGACGGGTCGAACAGGCCGCGCTCGCGGCGGGCGGCCATCGCCATGCCGACGGCGGAGGCGAGACCGGAGCCCAGCGGGCCCGTGGTGATCTCGACGCCCCTGGTGTGGCCGTGCTCGGGGTGGCCCGGCGTCTTCGAGCCCCACTTGCGCAGGTGCTTGAGGTCGTCGAGCTCCAGGCCGTAGCCGGAGAGGAACAGCTGGATGTAGAGGGTGAGGCTGGAGTGGCCCGCGGACAGCACGAACCGGTCGCGGCCGATCCAGTCCGGGTCGGCGGGGTCGTGCCGCAGCACGCGCTGGAACAAGGTGTACGCGAGAGGCGCGAGGCTCATCGCCGTGCCGGGGTGGCCGTTGCCGACGTTCTGCACGGCGTCCGCCGCGAGCACGCGCGCGGTGTCGACGGCGCGCTTGTCGAGCTCGGTCCAGTCGTCGGGCAGGTCGGCCTTGGTGAGCCGGGCGATGTCGTCGGTGACGGTCACGGACTTACAGCTCCAAACTTTGTCGCTAGGGCGGGTCCGAAGCCCGTTCGGAATCGATCCCGAAGAGCCTGACCCGCATCTCTCCCACGTCCTCCGGCCAGCCTAGTCCCGAGAGATTCAGAAGGTGCTCTGAAAGGTCCCAGGCACATGTGTGCCGGGGCACACCAGCACCCGAACGGGCTGTGAATTCTTCGCGCGGTTACCATCAGTCGCTGGTTTTCACACCTGTCTCGACACGAGGAGCGTTCACCCGATGAGTGCCGACAGTCTCGTCGCGGAGGCCCCGAACAGGTCGCCTCGCCAGGTCGTCGGCGCGTACGTCGCGCTCACCAAGCCGCGGGTCATCGAGCTCCTGCTGATCACGACGATCCCCGCGATGCTGCTCGCCCAGCACGGCCTCCCGCCGCTGTGGCTGATCGCCTGCACGCTGACCGGCGGCACGCTGGCCGCGGGGTCGGCAAATGCCCTCAACTGCTTCGTCGACGCCGACATCGACTCGGTGATGAAGCGGACGGCCTCCCGGCCCCTCGCGCACAACGCGATCCCGCCGCGCAACGCCCTGATCTTCGGCATCGTGCTCGGGATCTTCTCGTTCGCGTTCCTCGGCATCTTCGTCAACCTGATGTCGGCCGTGTTCGCGGTGGCGACGATCCTCTTCTACATCTTCGTCTACACGCTGGTCCTCAAGCGCCGCACCTCGCAGAACATCATCTGGGGCGGCATGGCGGGGTGCATGCCCGTCATCATCGGCTGGTCGGCCGTGACGAACACCGTGCAGTGGCCCGCCCTGGTCATGTTCGGGGTCATCTTCTTCTGGACTCCGCCACACACCTGGGCCCTCGCGATGAAGTTCAAGGAGGACTACGCCCGAGCAGGCGTGCCGATGCTGCCCGTGGTGGCCACAGCTCAGCAGGTGACGCGGCAGATCGTGATCTACAGCTGGATCACCGTCCTCTGCACGCTCGCCCTCGCTCCGGTCACCTCGTGGATCTACCTGGCGGTGGCGGCCCTGTCCGGCGTGTGGTTCGCGGTGTTCGCGCACAAGCTGCACAACGTCGTCCGTCGCGGTGGCTCCACGAACACCATGAAGTTCTTCCACATGTCGAACCTCTACCTGATGCTCGTGTTCTGCGGTCTCGCCGTGGACGCGGTCGTCGGGTTGCCGGTGCTTGGCTGGCCGTTCTAGCTGCACTTACAGTCGTACGGCTGTGGCGCCCGTTGAGTTCACCGTCACCGGTGGTGAAGGTTCACCACTGGACTTCGTCGCGGCCCTGACCCCGTCGACCTCGCTCGTCGTGATCACCGATCCCGGCGGGTGGGCGCAGGTGAGCCAGGGCCTCACGCCCGGCTTCGCCGCGTCGACCGTCGTCACCACGCGGGTCCGCGCCCTGCGGTTCGCCGTGGTCGACCTGCGGCACTTCCCGTCGGCCTCGGCGCTGCCGTCGATCAGCGACGTGCCGGGCGACGTCGTGGCGCTGCACGACACGCGCTCGTGGGACTCAGCGCCCATCGTCGCCGTGCTGCGCCGCCTCGGCCGTCCCGTCGTGCTCTTCACCGCCGTGCACGCCTGGGTGTCCGGTGTGGACACCGCGTCGACGGTGGTGGGCTGGAGCGCGCCGCACGTCGTGCTGGCCCGGCCGCGCGGCCCCGGCGAGGCACGGGTCGAGGACGCCCTGTGGCTGTTCCGCGAGCTGGAGCGGCGCCGGATGATGACCTACACCAAGCTGCCGGCACCGCCTCCCGCCGTCGACCGCGCCGTGTCCGTCGTGGTCGCGCTGCCCGGTGCGACCGAGGGCATCGCCGGCGCGCTGCGGCCGGGTGCCGAGTACGAGGTGTGGGTGCGCGTCGGCGACGTTCCCGTGCCGCTGCCGGGCGACCTGGAGCTCAAGGCCGTGCTCGGGATGAGCGGCCGCGAGGTCGTGTCGGAGACGTTCGTGCTGCCCGTCGAGGGCGGCAGCCCGTGGGTGAGCTTCGAGGTCACCACGCCGTACGCGTCGGTGCCGTGGACCGGTGAGCTCGTCATCTACCGCGGCGTGGCGCCGGTGCACGTGCAGCAGGTGGTGCTGCCGGTCGGTGGCGGCGAGTCGTCAGTGCGGCCCCGGTTCCGGCTGTCCAGGACGTTCGCGGACCTCGGGCCGCTGTCGTCGCGGGCGGCGTCGGTGCTGGTGCTCGGCGAGCGGGCGCTGGTGACGACCGGCCGCGACCCGCACTGGGTGAGCCTCGACGTCCCGGTCGAGCTGCCACCGGTGACGGGGCTGGATCCCTGGTACGGCAAGGGTTTCCCGGCGTTCTGCGAGGACCTGGCCGCGGTCGCGGTGCGGGGCGCGGCGCTGCACGGGCGGCTGTTCCCCGACGGCTCGGGGGTGCGGCGCGGCGGCGTCGTGACGGTGGCCGGCGCGACGCGTGTGCCGTGGGCCTGCGTCTACGACCTGCCGTTCGCCGAGGGCCCGCACCGGCTGTGCTCGTCGGTGTCGCGGTTCGGCCCGTTCGGCGCCGGGGGACCGGTACCGCCGCGCTGTCCCGAACCCGACCACAGCGGCAACGTGTTGTGCCCCTTCGGCTTCTGGGGCCTGTCGAACGTGCTGGAGCAACCGGCAGGCCCGCTCGCGTGGCAGGTGGCACCGGCGCAGCGCCAGGTCCAGGTGGCGCTCGTCGCCGACCCGGACCTCGACCGGACGCTCACCCAGCGGCACGTGGCCGAGCTGATGTCGTTCCTGCCGCCGGACACCATCTCGTCGGAGTACGTCAGCCCGTCGCGCCTGTCGCGTGCGCTGGGGGAGGAGCGCGCGGACGTGATGCACCTCGTCTACGACGCGGGCGTGCTGGAGTCCGTGGAGATCGAGGGCTGGCCGCACCGCCCGCTGGTCGTGACGACGTCCCCGGCGGCGCACCTGGTGGACGCGTTCGTGAACCAGGCGGGGGCCGCCGGGGTCGTGTGCCCTGAGGTGGCCGTCGACCAGGGCATGGCGGGGTGGGTGAGCGGCATGCTGCTCGCGCGGCTCGCCGGGGGGATGCCCGCCGGTGAGGCGGTGCGGCAGACGCGCTGGGAGATGCTGAGCCGCGGCAACGTCCTCGGGCTCGCGCTCACCCTGCACGCGGGCGCTGACCTGCGGCTGCGCTGACCGGCCTGCGCGCCTCACCCGCCGGCGACGCCTCCGGCCACCCGGCCGTCGCGCGTCCGGGCGGGTGAAAGGTCGTCTCGAGTCGATCACGGGCTGAACCGCGGTGCCCGCGTGGCCGTTGTGCCGGGCATGCTGAACTCGGAGGCGCAGGTGCGCCAGGCGGTCGAGGACCTGACCCGCCGCTTCGGAGACCGCGTCGCCGGCGACGAGATCCGGGAAGCAGCCGAGGCCGCGCACGAGGGCCTGTCCCGCACGGCGACCGTGACGGCCCACCTCGCCGTGCTGACCGCCCGCCGCGCCGCGCGCGACCTCGCGTTCGCGGCCATCGGGGTGCGGATGCCCGTTCAGCAGACGGCCTGGCTCACCCCGCCCCAGGTCACCTCGAAGTAGCCGGCCCCACCTGCGCCAGGAGGTCCTCCACGCAGGGGTCGTCGAGCGACTCGACGATGCACTTCCACAGCGAGAGGTTCGCCTCGGCCCACTTGGTGTAGGTCGCGGCGGCCTCCGCGTCGTAGAAGTAGTAGCCGTCGTCGGCCTTGCCCACCTGCTCGCCCACGATCTTGTGCGCGAGCTCGCGCAACGTGATGCCGTTCTCCTGCAGGTAGCGGTGCGCGAGGACGACCGGCGTGACGGGCAGCGCCTTGAACAGCGTGTCGGCGTCGGACAACGCCTGCGCCTCCAGCGAGATGTCGCGGTGGCGGGTGCGCATCTCCGCCTCGACGACGATTCGTTCGATCCAGTCGATGTCGCCTATCGCGACGCCGGAGACGAAGAGGACCTTGCGGCGCAACGCCGCGCCGTCGGTCGGCAGCGAGTTGCGGCGGACCATGTAGTTCAGGTCGTGCACGAGCGCGGCGACCTCCACGACGTCCCGCGCGGCGCCGTTGCGTTCGGCGAAGTGCACGGACTTGTCGCGGACGAAGCTCACGTGGTGCCAGCCGTGGAACTGCAGCTTGGCGGCCAGGTCCTCGCACAGCCGCTTCACGCGCTGCTCCACGTCCGCGATGACAGACCTCGGAATCCTTGTGCGCGTACGCATCATCAGCCCTCCCACCGGGTGGGCTGAATGGTAGGCGCGGCACGGGCGCTCCCGTGCGGGTTCAGAGGTGGTTCGTCAGATCCTCCAGGCGGTCCTCGACCGGCACGTGCCGGTGGCTGGTCCCGGTGTCCGGGTCGTAGCTGAGGCTCCACGGCGTGATGGCGCGGGACTTGACCAGGAACGTCATCGTCCCGTCGGCGGCGCGCGGGATGCGGTGGAACTCGTGCGCGAGCAACGTGCCCGTGGTGCCCTCGGTGCACTGGGTGCGGCGGGTGAGCTCCGCGCCGACGATCGTGCGGCCACCGACACCGAGCCGCGCGTCGAACCGTTCGTGCAGGTAGGCGCCGCTCAGGATGGTGGTGCAGAAGTGGTACCGGTGGTTGTGCACCGAGTCCGCGTAGCCCGCACGCCAGTCCGAGAGCGGCTTGTACTCGTGCAGCCAGAACGTGAACGGCTCGGCCGGTTCGTCCCGCAGGCACCACGCGTAGTGCGTCGTCGTCTCACGGGAGTGCGCGATCACCCAGGTCGCGTCCTGGGGCGAGAGTCCGTCGATGTGGGCACGGAGCTCCTTGCGCAGCTCGGGCCGTGCCGCCCAGTCGCGGAACCACTGGCCGACGTCGGACCAGTGGTCCGCGACGGGAAACTCGGCGCGCTTCACCCGGGCTGCGAGCTCCTCGAGCGCGGACAACCCGGTGAACTCGGCTGGCAAGATCGATCAGCTCCTCAACTGAGCGGATGCGGAGAATTCGCGACGGAATGCGTGGAACTTGTCCTCGAGCTCCTTGAAACCGTCTTTGGTGAGAGTCTCGCCGGTGATCTTCTCGAACAACGCCAGGAAGTCGTCGGCCGTCGTTCCCGGCGTGATGACGAAGTGGTAGCCGGCCCGGGAATTGCTGATCCGCAGGAACTCCGCGCGTTCCATCGCGTACAGGAACGAACTCTCGGTGAACCTGAGCGTGCGCGGATAGGGTCTCAGCACTCCGGCGGTGTTGCTGTAGAGCGTCATCCAGACCGAGTCGTCGAAGAGCTCGAGCCGGTCGAGCGGCGGATCGGAAACGATGGTGACGTCGATCCGGCTGCACCGCCCGCGCGCCGCGTAGAGCCCGACGAGCCCGATGCCGATCTGCTCCTTGAGCTGTTCCCGGATCGCGTCGTAGTCGCCGTCGGCCCCTTCGCCCCGCAACAGGTACCGCGCCCGCCCGCTGATGGCGTTGTCGTCCCGCGGGTCGGCCAGCACGGCCCTGAGCTCGCACTCCGACTGGCTGACCAGCACTCTTCCCGCCGCGTACCGCCCGGCGAACCCGCGGAAGCAGTACAGCCGCGTCCGCTCCAGGTCCTGCATCATGAGCTGGTTGAACTCGGGGTCCGGCTTGGCCGTCGGCTCGAACACGTGGCTCGGGAAGAACTCCCGGTCCAGCGCCCGGTACTGCTCGCTGAGCTCCTTGAGCGCCTTCCTGCTCTCCTCGATGACAGGGGTGAGAAGAGCTTTCTGCGCGGCTTTCGACGTGATCAACGTCTGCGTGAAGCTCACCACCGCCGAAATGAGAGTGCCCGTCCCCAACGCCGTCAGCAGGTTTCTCGCCGTACCGGAATCCATTTGACTGGAAATGGCCAGTGACGCACCCGACGTCACGACGAGTATGAGGAGGAGCAACCCGGTACGAGTCCAGAACAACTCCTGCACCAAGTTGCTGCGGATGCCTCCGGCCTCCGCGGACACAACTCCCACCTCCTGCTGCTCACCTCAATGGCGGCTACCCGAACGGACGAATGCGCTCGGTGTCCGTTTGAGTGCGCGGAGTTACTGTACGCGCCGGTCTAAAGATTCGGTAGCTGCTATTCGTGCGACATTTCGGCGGGGAATAGGCGTGGTGGGGGCGGGTGGATGGTGTGCATCCGTGCGGGGTGGTGACTCGGTGTTGTCGGAGGGGGTCTGGGTCTGGGGGCTTGGGGTGTGCGAGGTTCGGGTGAGAGTTCCAGCGTGGTTGCTCTGGGCGGTTGGGTGCCTGTTCCAGCGTGGGCGTGCACCTCGGACGAAGACCTGGGTTCATCGCCGCTGCGCGACGATTGCGATTGGGGCTTGACTTCGGGGCCCTTGCGAGGCGCTCTGTCGGCCGGAAAAGGCCGGATGCTTCGCAACCGGCCGATCCACGAGTGGTAGCACCTCGCACCCAAAGTCAAGCCCCAATCGCCTAACCACGAGTGGGTTCACCGCTACCCATCGGCGTCAGGTCCGCACGGCTCGCCTTCGGCATCGCGGTTGGAAGTGCGTGGGGGGTTGTTACTGCTCGCCTTCGGCATCGCTTGGAAGTGCGGGGGTCGTTCCGGCTCGCCTTCGGCATCGCTTGACCGGTCGGGCCGCCCAGACCGTGCCGTGCTGCGCCTGGCCGAGCCGTGCCGTGCGGCGTGGTCCCGCCCCGCGACCGACCTGCTACGCCCCGCTCACACCCGTCCTAATACGCTGCGCGACCATGCGCAACGTCCTGCTCATCGCGTCCCTGGCGCTCGTCGCGGTCGCCGGCCTGTCGGGCTGCAGCGGTTCCGCCCAGCCCTCCACCGGGAGTGCCAACCCCTGCAAGATCGACGACTTCAAGGTCACCGGTGACTTCGGGTCGGCGCCCAAGGTCGAGATTCCCGCCTGCAAGCCCACTGACGAGATGCTCGTCAAGGATCTGGTGCAGGGCACCGGTGCCGAGGTGAAGGCGGGTTCCACGGCCACGGTCAACTACCAGCTCACGACCTTCTCCGACAAGAAGGTGCTGGACACCTCGTTCGGGCGGACGCCGTTCGACGTCGAGAACGTCGGGCAGGCGCCCGTCATCGACGGCTGGAACGAAGGGTTGGTCGGGCTCAAGGAGAACGGTCGCCGGCTGCTCGTCGTGCCGCCCACCAAGGGGTACGGGAAGGGCGGTCAGGGCATCAAGGCCAACGAGACCCTGGTCTTCGTGATCGACGGTGTGAAGGTCACCCCCGCCGCCTGAGTACAGCGGACGAGAGGCCCCCGGCGTGCGTGCCGGGGGCCGTTTGTCGGACGGGGCTCACGGCAGGAGCAGCAGCTTGCCGGTCGTGCGGCGTGACTGCAGGTCCGTGTGCGCCTGTGCCGCCTCCTCCAGCTTGTAGCGGCCGCCGATCCGGACGTTCAGCGTGCCGGAGGCGATGGCCTCGAAGAGGTCGGAGGCGCGCCACTCGAACTCCGCGCGGTCGAGCAGGTAGAAGCCGGTCGACGGGCGCGTGAGGAACACCGAGCCCGCCGCGTTCAGGCGCTGCGGGTCGACCGGCGGGACCGGGCCCGACGACGCGCCGAACAGGGCGAGCAGGCCGCGGGGCTTCAGCGACGCCAGCGACTGGTCGAACGTGTCGCGGCCCACGCCGTCGTACACCACGTCGACCTTGTCGATCTGCGACGCGAAGTCGCCGTACCGCAGCACCTCGTCCGCGCCGGCCTCGCGGGCCAGCGCCTCCTTCTCGTCCGTCGACACGGTGCCGATCACGTGCGCGCCGCGGGCCTTCGCCCACTGGGTCAGCAGCAGGCCGACGCCGCCGGCCGCCGCGTGCACGAGCACCCGGTCGCCTTCCTTCACGTCGTAGGTCGAGTGGACCAGGTAGTGCGCGGTGATGCCCTGCAGCAGCGAGGCGGCGGCCAGTTCGACGTCCAGCGAGTCGGGGACGCGCACGGCGGACGACGCCGGCACCACGACCTCCGACGCGTAGCTGCCCAGCACCGACATCCACGCCACCCGGTCGCCCACGGCGAAGTCCGGGGAGTGGGACACCACGACCTCGCCCGCGGCCTCCAGGCCCAGCGTGCTCGGCAGCGGGATCTGGTAGGTGCCGCTGCGCTGGTAGGTGTCGATGTAGTTGACCCCGGCCGCGCCCGTGCGGACCAGCAGCTCGCCGTCGCCGGGCGTGAGCGCCGGGACGTCCGCGTGCTCCAGCACCTCCGGGCCGCCGTACGACCGCACCACCACTGCCTTGGGCATCTGTCCTCCTTGATCGGCTCAACCGGGGCAACCCCGGTGAACGACCCGATGTTCCCCCTCCCCGCCCGTACGGGCAAAAGAGAGCCTGAACCCTGGTATGACCGGTCCATGCGAAAAACAACCCTGCTGGTGATCGCATTCCTGCTCATGGGAGCGCTTCCATCCCATGCCGCCTCCGCCAAGAAGGGCGTGAACGCGGCTGACGACCCCGGTCCCGCCGGTGCCGCCATGTCCGCGTTGGACGCCCGCTGGTACTACACCTGGGCCTCGGACCGGAGGGGGATCCAGAGCAACGCCGAGTTCGTCCCGATGATCTGGGGCGCGAACAGCGTCACCGACACGGAGCTCAACAACGCCAAGGCCAACGGCAGGCAGCTGCTGGGGTTCAACGAACCCGACATGGCCGGCCAGGCGAACATGAGCGTCGAACGCGCCCTGGACCTGTGGCCGCGGCTGCAGGGCACCGGGCTGCGGCTCGGCGCCCCGTCGGTCGCGTACGGCGGTGACGTCGCGGGCGGCTGGCTCGACCGGTTCATGGCGGGCGCGCAGGCACGCGGCCTGCGCGTCGACTTCATCCCGATCCACTGGTACGGCCAGGACTTCTCCAGCGCCGCCACCGGGCACCTCGAGGGCTACCTGCGCAACGTCTACAACCGCTACAAGAAGCCGATCTGGCTCACCGAGTACGCGCTGATCGACTGGCGCTCCGGCCGCGCGGTCTACCCGAGCGAGTCGCAGCAGAACGCGTTCATCACCGCGTCGACGAGGATGCTCGACGGACTGTCCTTCGTGGAGCGGTACTCCTGGTTCACCCTGTCCACCAGGACGAGTCCGACCGGGCTCTCGTCGGGCACGAGCCTGACGTCGGCCGGCCGGACCTACCGGGCGGCGTAGCGGTGTGGCCCGGACCGCCGCCGGGCCACGTCCCTACTCCTCGCCGAGCGCCACGCGCCGGGCCAGCCCCAGCGGCAGCGAGCCCGAGCCCGCGATCCGGTCGTGGAAGTCGCGCAACGACCCCAGCTCCGCCGCCAGGAACTCGTCGCGGACGAGGTCGATCTCCAGCGCGCCGGTCAGGTAGGACGGCGCCTGCGTCGGCCACGCGCAGTACCGCTTGACCTCGCCCGCCGCGGTGCCCGGCGTCAACGCCGTGCGCGCCAGCATGAACGCCTCGGCCTCCTGCGGAGTCATGTCGCCGCAGTGCAGCGCGGTGTCGACGATCATGCGCGCGGCCCGGAACAGGCGCGCCTCGACGTGGCTCATCAGCGCGCCCCGCGTGCGGTAGTAGCCGACCGTCCGCAGCAGCTTCTCCGAGTACAGCGCCCAGCCCTCGGAGAAGTACGACGTGCGGAACACCTTGCGCAGCGGGTGCGCGGACCCCTGCGCCGCCACCCAGGCCGAGTGCCAGTGATGACCGGGGTAGGCCTCGTGCACCGAGATCGTCGGCAGCTGCGACCGCGAGTTGGTGCGCAGCCGGTGCGTGATCTGCTCGTCCGTGGCGGTGGGCGGCGTGAACGGCACGAAGAAGTGGCCGGTGCGGCTCGACGTCAGCGAGGGCGGACCGGCGTAGCTCGCGACCGCCATCACCGCGCGGTGGAACGGCGGCGACGGCACCACCCGGCACTCCTCGCCCTCGGGCAGCGTCACCAGCGAGTGCTCGACGAGCGCCGCGCGGGCCCGTGCGGTCTCGGCCTCGTACTCCGCGCGCATCGCCTCCAGCGTCGGCGGGTGGTCGTCCTGCAGGGCGCTCATCGCCGAACGCCAGTCCGCCGTGCCCGCGATCTCGACCAGCTCCGCCTCCAGCGCGGCGTAGGCGTCCTGCCCGCGCTGGTGCAGCTCCGGGGCGCCGTAACCGAGGAGCTCCTTGTCCTGCAACAGGGGCGAGTAGAGCTTCTCGCCCATCCGCCAGTCACCTGTGGCCCGCACGGCGAGGTCCTCGAGGAACACCGCGTACCGGTCGAACGCCTCGGCGGCGGGCACCGCGGCGTCCACGAGCTTCGCGCGCAGCTCGGGCGAGGACACCTCGAGCGGCAGCGAGTCGAGCAGGAACGACCGGCCCGTCCGCACCTGGTCGAGCGCCCGCCGCACGACGAGCGGCGACGCGAGCGACGGGTCGAGGTTCGCCTCGGCGGCGGCGAAGAGCGCCGGCACCTCGCGCAGCTTCGCGACCGCGGCGCCGACGATCTCCGCCTCGGGCAGCAGCCCGTGCAGGAACGGCCCGAGCAGGCCGAAGAAGACCACCCCGGAGTACTCGTGCGGGTCGCGCCGCCAGCCGGGCCAGGCCTCCATCGCGAGCGAGCCGCGCAGCACCGACAGCGCGAGGTCGCGGTCCACCGACCGCGGCAACGGCTCCAGCCGCGCGATCCACTCGCCGGTCTCCCTCGACCTCCGCTCGAAGGCCGCGGCGGAGAAGTCGCCGAACGTCGAGTAGTGCTCCAGGGAACCGACCTGAGCGGCGTGGGAGGGGTGGTGGTCGAAGTACCACGAGAGGAACGACGTGATCGTGTCGGTGGTCACCCGACTGAAGCTACCCGCTGGTTTTACAGTGTGGGGATGTCTGATCAGACCGCGCGCAAGCGCATCGACGAGTTCGTGAAGGCCCACGGCAAGCCGGGCACCCCGGTCAAGGCCGTCGTGGAGCCGATCGGCCGGGCCGGCGCGCGGATCGTGCTGGTCGGCGCCGACGGGGCCATGGGCGACGTGCTGACGGAGGACGTCGAGACCGCCACCCAGGCCGTCGAGGCCGCGGAGAACGTCGAGCAGGCCGAGTGGGACCGCGAGACCACCGCCGCCACCAAGATCGGCCCGGCCCACCGCCGCAAGATGGCCAAGATGCGGTCATGAAGGTCGTCCTCGCGTCCTGCGCCGCCCTGCCCGAGGGCGACGGCGACGAGGACGCCCTGGTCGAGGCCCTGAGGTCCGACGGCGTCGACGTGGTCTGGCAACCCTGGGGCGCGGACGTGCACGCCGACCTGGTCGTGCTGCGCGCCACCTGGGACTACACCGACCGCCTGGACGAGTTCCTGGCGTGGTGCGACCGCGTGCCGGCGCTGGCGAACCCGGCGTCCGTGGTGCGCTGGAACACCGACAAGTCCTACCTGGTCGAACTGGCCGAGCGCGGCGTGGCCGTCGTGCCCACCACCGTGGTGTCGCCGGGTTCCGCACCGGACTTCCCGGACGGCGAGTTCGTGGTGAAGCCGGCGATCGGCGCGGGCTCCCGCGGCGCCGCCCGGTTCACCGACCACGGCTCGGCGCTGGCGCACTTCGAAGCCCTTGGCGTGAAAGCACTCGTGCAGCCGTACCAGTCCAGTGTGGACTCGAACGGCGAGACCGCGCTGGTGTTCTTCGCGGGCGAGTACTCCCACTCGTTCCACAAGGGACCGATGCTGGCACAGGGCCTCGCCGAGTCCGCGTCCGGCCTGTACGTCGAGGAGGAGCTGGGCGGCATCGAACCGACCGCGGCCCAGGTCGCACTCGCCGAGCAGGTGCTCGACGTGGCGGCGGAGCTGCTTTCGTTGCGGCGCGCGGACTTCCTCTACGCGCGGGTGGACGTCGTGGAGGGGCCCGGCGGGGAGCCGTTGCTGCTGGAGCTGGAGCTGACCGAGCCGACGCTGGGGTTCAGGCACACCGGTCCGGAGGCCGCGGCCCGGTTGAGCGCGGCCGTCCGGGCGGCGGTGGACTGACGGTGCGGACGGAGGTCTAGCGCAGGCCCGACCCGATCCCGGTCAGCCCGCGCACCTCCATCTCCGCCTGCTTCTCCGGGTCCGCCTTCTCCCCGCCGAGGAACGTGCCCACGAACCCGGCCAGGAACGACAGCGGGATCGACACGATCCCCGGGTTGGACAACGGGAAGTAGGCGAAGTCGACGTCCGGGAAGACGGACGACTTCGAGCCGGAGATCGCGGGGGAGAACACGATCAGCAGCACGCACGACGTGAGGCCGCCGTAGATGCTCCACAACGTGCCGCGGGTGTTGAAGCGCTTCCAGAACATCGAGTAGAGCAGCGTCGGCAGGTTCGCGGACGCCGCCAGCGCGAAGGCCAGCGCCACCAGGAAGGCCACGTTCTGGCCGTTGGCCGCGATGCCGCCGGCGATCGCCAGCACGCCGACGCAGACCGCGGTGAGGCGGGCCACGCGGACCTCGTCGCGCGGGTCGGCCTCGCCGTGCTTGATGACGTTCGCGTAGACGTCGTGGGCGAACGACGCCGAGGCCGTCAGCGTCAGGCCGGCGACGACCGCGAGGATCGTGGCGAACGCCACCGCGCACACGATGCCCAGCAGCACCGTGCCGCCCACCTGGAACGCCAGCAGGGGTGCCGCCGAGTTCTCGCCGCCGGGGGCGCCGGTGATCTTGTCGGTGCCGACCAGTGCCATCGCGCCGAAGCCGATGACCAGGGTGCACGAGTAGAAGATGACCATCATCCAGGTCGCCCAGACCACGGACTTCCTGGCCTCACGGGCGTTCGGCACCGTGTAGAAGCGCATCAGGACGTGGGGCAGCGACGCGGTGCCGAGCACCAGGGCCAGGGCCAGCGACAGGAAGTCGACCTTCGACAGGCCCGTGGCGCCGTACTTCACACCCGGCGCGAGCACGGCCTCGCCCAGTGGCGAGCGCTGCGTCGCGCGGTCGAGCATCGACGAGAAGTCGAAGCCGAACTTGCCGATCAGGAAGATCGTCAGCAGCGACACCGACAGGATCAGCAGGACGGCCTTGATGATCTGCACCCAGGTGGTGCCCTTCATCCCGCCGACCAGCACGTACAGCACCATGACGACGCCGACGACCGCGATGATGATCGCCTGGCCCACCTTGCTGTGGACGTCGAGCAGCAGCGCCATCAGGCCGCCGGCGCCCGCCATCTGCGCGATCATGTAGAACAGCGAGATCACCAGCGTCGCGTTCGCCGCGGCCGCGCGCACCGGGCGCTGGCGCATGCGGAACGCCATCACGTCGCCCATCGTGAAACGGCCGGTGTTGCGCAGCCGTTCCGAGATCAGCATCAGGCCGATCAGCCAGGCGACGACCCAGCCGATCGAGTACATGAAGCCGTCGTACCCGTTCACCGCGATCGCGCCGGAGATGCCGAGGAACGACGCCGCGGAGAGGAAGTCACCGGAGAGCGCGATGCCGTTCTGGGTCCCGGTGAAGCTGCTGCCGGCCGCGTAGTAGTCCGACGCGCTCACGTTCCGCGTCGAAGCGCGGTAGACGACGTAGAGCGTCAGCAGGACGAAGATCCCGAAGACGGACAGGTTGATCGCGGTGTTCGCCCCGGTCACGCGAGCTCCTCATCGGTTTCCGCCAATGCGCGCACCTTGTCGACCTGCGGGTCGAGCTTCCTCTTGGAGTAGCGCGCGTAGGCCATTGTGATGACGATCGTGGTGACGAACTGGAGAAATCCCATCGTCAGACCGACGTTCACCGTTCCGAACAGCGGAGTGCTCATGAAGTCGCCGGCGTAAGCTGAAAGCAATACGAACGTGACATACCAAGCGAGGAACAGCAGGGTCGCCGGGAGAATAAAACGCTTCACCCGCCGCTTCAGCGCGAGGAAATCCTCACTCGTTTGGATGGCGCTGAAATCCGGCTCACCGTCACCGTCTATGAGCAATGCGTGACGAGGCTCTTCGAAGGTCGCGAAACCGGGGGTCGCCGGGCGTGACACGGAGGGCAGCGCCTTCGTCATCAACCGCTCGCATTCGTTACGGGGAGTGCCCGGAGAGCGCGTGCGCGGAGGCCGCCGCTAAACCGGGGGTGGAGGGCGCAAGCGTAACCACGCGTGGCGGCGAGTCAATCCCCTGAACCCGCATGACCACCCCAAAGGCCGACTGTCACCGTGGGTGATCGGTCGAGCACAACCCAGGTCGTTGTCGCGTCACGCTCTCTGGCCTACTATCCCGCTCACACCCGACTGGGCGGTCGCGATATCGAACTGCGACGGGTGTCTCGACACACGGGGATTCACCGGGCCAGGAGGTAGCCGAAAGTGGGGCACTTCGAGCGCGCCTTGGGGATCATTTCGTGAATGTCGAGTGGAGAAAGATCAGCGACTGGCGCAACTGGCGCCTGCCCGTCAAGCTCGGCGTCGTCCTGCTGGTGCCCGTCGCGGTGGCCGTCGGTGCCGGTGCTTTGCAGATCTCCGGTTACGTCGATCGGTCCAACAACTACGTGCAAATGCAGGGCCTGGTGCGGTTGAGGGCCGATCTCGCGCCTTTGATCTCCAGCGTCCAGCAGGAACGCACGCTCGCCGCGCAGAGCTCCACCAGCGGGTCCGGCGTCGGCGCCTACCAGAACCAGATCCGGTCCACCGACAACGCCGCCGCGACCGTGCGCCGCCGCGTCGACCGCACCAGCGGCCTCGGCGACGTCGCGCGCAACCGGTTCAGCGAGCTCGGCGGCCAGCTCGAGACGTTGAAGAACCTGCGCGAGAAGGTCGCTCAGGGCGGCGATGGCGGCGACCCGTCCGGCGGCACCACCGGCTACACGGTGGTCGTGAAGTCGTTGCTGGACTTCGAACAGGCGCTCATCAGCCAGTTCGGCGACCAGGCCATCGCCGGCACCGCCCTGGCGCTGCACAACATGGTGATCGCGCAGGAGCAGGTCTCCCTGCAGCACGCGGTCGTGCTGGCGGGGATCGGCAGGGGCAAGCTCCTCGGCCCCGAGGTCCGCACGCTGGAGCAGTCCGACATCCGCCTGCAGGACCGCCTCAACGACTTCCAGGCCATCGGCACGGTCGAGCAACGCCGTTCCTACGACCAGACGGTCACCGGTGCCGCCGTCGCGAACCGGTCCGCCCTGGTCGAACGCGCGCTCACCCAGCCGGACGGCACGCCGGCCCCCGCGGCCCGGCCGGGCCAGCCCAAGCCCGCGCCCTCGTTCGGCATCGCCGTCGACGACTGGAACAAGTCGTCCGGCACCACCGCCCGGCTGATGGACCAGGTCGTCCGCGCGCTGCAGGACGAGCTCGCGAACTCCGCCGCCGTGCTGCAGGACGACACGTCCGACAAGGCGGGCGCCGCCGCGGTCATCCTGCTCGCGATGCTGCTGATCGCCGGCACGCTCGGCTTCGTCATCGGCCGCTACCTGCTGCGCTCGCTGTCGGAGCTGCGCCGGTCCGCGCTCGACGTGGCGCACCACCACCTGCCCGAGGTCGTCGCGGCCATCCGCGCCGACCGCAAGCCGGACACCGAGATCGAGCCGGTGCCCGTGCACTCGAGCGAGGAGTTCGGCCAGCTCGCCCGCGCGTTCGACGCGGTGCACGAGCAGGCGATCCGGTCCGCCGTCGAGCAGTCGTCACTGCGGTCCGGCATGAAGAACATCTTCGTCAACCTGTCGCGCCGCTCGCAGGGCCTCGTCGAACGCCAGCTCAAGCTCATGGAGGAGCTGGAGCGCCACGAGGAGAACCCCGAGCAGCTCGCCAACCTGTTCAAGCTCGACCACCTCGCGACGCGCATGCGCCGCAACAACGAGAACCTCATGGTGCTGTCCGGAACGGACACCGCGCGCCGGTTCAGCCAGCCCGTCCCGCTGGCCGACGTGCTGCGCGCCGCCGCGTCGGAGATCGAGCACTACCAACGGGTCGTGGTGAAGTCGACGCCGTCGGTCGAGATCGTCGGCTACGCCGCCAGCGACCTCGTGCGCCTCGTCGCGGAGCTGCTGGACAACGCCACCGCGTTCTCCGCGCCCGCCACCCAGGTCGTCATCGGCTCGCGGCTCGACCCGCACGGCGCCGTGCTCGTCGAGGTCGCCGACCAGGGCATCGGCATGGGGCCCGCGGAGCTCACCGAGGCCAACGAGCGGCTCTCCACCGACACCGAGGACGACGTGCCGGTGTCGCGGCAGATGGGTCTGTTCGTCGTCGGCCGCCTCGCGTCGCGGCACGGCATCTCCGTGCGGCTGCGCGGCGCGGGAGAGGGCCGTGAGGGCCTGCGGGCGCACGTGCTCGTGCCGGTGGAGCTCGTCCGCACGCACGACGCCGCCCCGGCACCGTCGCAGCCCCGGCACGCCGCGCTGCCGCAGCCGAAGCCCGCGCTGACGCCCAAGCAGCCGCACGTGGTCGTGAAGACCCCGAACCTGGCGCCGCCCGCCCCGGCCATCGAGCAACCGCGCGAGTCGGCGGAGTGGACGTCGTTCCGGGGATCGGAGATCGACGAATCCCTGCCGAGACGAAACCCTCGCGGCGCCTCGGCCGTTGAGAAGTCCGTGCCTGCAGAGACGCCAAATGAGACGACGTCGTCCTGGTTCGCGGGGAGCGGAGCCCAGGACGAAACGGTCAACCGTGATCCTTCGGCGAACGGGTCCACATCGGAGCCCGGCCCGAGGTCGTCACAGTCCGTAGTGGCATCCTGGTTCGGCAAGAAGCCAGGGGGGACGGTCTGGGAGCAGCCGGGCGACCCCGCCACGGACGCCGGTGAGACCGACGCCGGTCTGCCGAAGCGGGCGCCGCGCAAGAACCTGCTCCCCGACCTCGCGGACCGTTCGGAGAACGGCACTCGTCCCGCCGCGGGTTCGAAGCGCGATCCGGAACGGACCAGGGGCTTTCTCGCGAGCTACCAGACGGGCATCCGACAGTCCCCGCTGGGTGGCAACGGGAATGGACACGGCCAGGGGAACGGCCAGCGGAACGGGGAGAAGAAGGCATGAGCACGCCGCAGTCGAGCAAGGTGGACCAGTTCGGCTGGCTCATCACGAACTTCACCGATCGCGTGGCCGGTGTCGCCCACGCGATCGTGATCTCGGTCGACGGCCTCCTGCTCACCAAGTCGGCAGGCCTGCCGCCGGAGAGGGCGGACCAGCTGTCCGCCATCGCCTCGGGTGTCGTGGCGCTCACGCTGAGCGCCGCGCGGTGTTTCGAGGGCGGCGGAGTGTTGCGCACCGTGATCGAGATGGACTACGGGATCATGCTCCTCATGTCCATCCGAGACGGATCTTGTTTGGCGGTTCTCGCCGCGCCCGACAGCGACGTCGGCCAGGTGGCCTACGAGATGACCGTGGTCGTCGACCAGGTGGGCCAGATCCTCACTCCCGAACTGCGAGCGCAGCTGCACAGCGTGAGGTGAACATGAGTTCGGCCGCAGACCCGAACCGACGACGCAGACGGGCGGAGACGCCCGCAGAGCAGACCTTCGCCGACCTGATGAACGGGTTTTCCCTGGACTCGGGCCGCAAACGGCCGCGCGCGGCCGTCCCCGCGGAGCCCGAACCACCGGTGGTTCCCGAGATCCCGAGAACGGACGTACCGGCCTTCGACATCGGTGTCGCGGACGCCGCCGACTCGTCGATCGTTCGTGCATATGCCTGGACGGGTGGGCGCACACGGTCGAACATCCATCTCGAGATCGAGACACTTGTCTCCGCCAATGATCAGAGTCGGCGGTCGGCAGGTATCTTGCAGTCTGAGCACCAACGCGTCGTCGACTTGTGCCGTTCACCGCGATCCGTCGCGGAGGTGGCCGCACTGATGCGACTCCCGCTGGGAGTCGTGAAGGTGTTGCTCGGCGACATGGCGGAACGAGGCCTGGTGGACGTGCACCAGACCGCTTCCGCCGGCGGTGACATGCCGGACCTCGGGTTGATGGAGAGAGTGCTGAGTGGACTACGTCGGCTCTAGATTTCCCGATTTCGGGCCCCCAGGGCCGCCCGGTCGGGAGCTGACCTCGGCCAAGATTGTCGTCGCCGGTGGCTTCGGCGTGGGCAAGAGCACCTTCATCAGGACGATCGTGGAAAACGATCTGCTGACCATGACAGCGATGGCGCCGGAACGCGCCGGCCTGGTGACCGAGCTGGTGCGGATCCAGTTCGGACGGGTGTGGCTCGACCCCGGCCTCGCCCTGCACCTGTTCGTTGCCCCGCAGTGGCAGGACCCGCGTGCCGGGTGGAGCGACGTCGTGCGCGGCGCGGTCGGCGCAGTCGTCCTTTTCGACGTGATGCGGCCCGCGGACTCCGTGGACGCCATGCGGTACTTCGAGGACCACAAGATTCCTTACGTGCTGGCGCTGAACAACGTGCACGACTCGGTGCGGTCGGACGTGAAGGCGATCATTCGCGGGATGGGGATCGCGCCGGAGGTTCCGGTGGTGAACTGCGATCCTCGGGTGCGGTTGTCGGTGCGGGAGACGTTGATCTCGTTGACCGAGCACGCGAAGCTGGATCGGTGGAGGCGGCGGCCAGGGCCGGATGAGACCACGCCGCTGGCGCCTGTTTGCTGAGGTTTGCGTTTGGGCCCCTTCCCCTGTTTTTTGGGGGGAGGGGCCCTTTGTTTTCGGAGCCTGTTCCGGCGTGGTCGCCGTTGGGATCGTGGGAGTTCCGGCGTGGTTGCCGTTGGGATCGTGCGAGTTCCAGCGTGGTTGCCTTTGATGGTTCCGTGCCTGTTCCAGCGTGGTCGTGCACCTCGGACGAAGACCTGGGTTCATCGCCGCTGCGCGACGATTGCGATTGGGGCTTGACTTCGGGGCCCTTGCGAGGCGCTCTGTCGGCCGGAAAAGGCCGGATGCTTCGCAACCGGCCGATCCACGAGTGGTAGCACCTCGCACCCAAAGTCAAGCCCCAATCGCCTAACCACGAGTGGGTTCACCGCTACCCATCGGCGTCAGGTCCGCACGGCTCGCCTTCGGCATCGCTTGGGGCCTCGGCTTCGCCATTGGCGGTGCGGGGGTTGTGTCGGCTCGCCTTCGGCATCGCGTTGCCCGGTGCTTCCGTGCGTTCCGTTGCACCCTTGCGGTTGTTGACGAGATCGTTACGATGATTTCAGTGTCGACCGAAAGGGATCACCGGTGAGCGTAGGCAGGGAAACCAGGCTGTCGGCGTGGATCGAGCGGTTTGCCGCCCACTTCGCCGAAGAGGGGATTCCGCTCATCGGCGGGCGCATTCTCGGGTATCTGCTCGTGTGCCAGCCTGTCGAGCGGACGGCGGCTGAGTTGTCGCAGGAGTTGGAAGCGAGTAGCGGGTCGATCAGCACCAACTTGAAGTACCTGGTCAACGTGGGGCTGGTGACCAAGCGGACTCGGCGCGGGCGGCAGGCTGCCGAGTACCGGATCAACGAGAAGGCGTGGTCGGAGTTCATCCAGCGCAAGCTCAACGCGTTGGCGAGCGTGCAGACGCTGACGGACGACGGCATGCGGTTGCTCAGCGGGGATCCGGAGCGGGCTCAGCGGCTCAAGACCGTCGACCGGCTTTACGGTTGGCTCTCAGAGGAACTTCCCGCTTTGTGGGAGCGCAGGCCTGCCCAGCCGAAGTAGCGTGGGTGCATGTGGCATCCGTTCCGCGATGACGTCCAGTACTACGAGGAGCGCGCCAGGGGACTGCTGGCCTCCGCGTGGGACGGGGTGCCGGGTGCGTTGGAAGTCTTCGACGACGTGCCGTTGACGGAGGAGGGCGCGCACATCGTGCTCGCCCAGGCTCACGGGTGTGAGGACTGGAAGGCGCTCGAGACCCACATCCGGCGGCCGCGGCCGTTCGCGCGGGCCTATCAGGCCATCGAGATGCAGAACCCCGGTGAGCTCAAGGCGATCATCACGCGCGACCCGTGGCTCGTGAAGGCCAGTGGTACCAACGGCAACGACCTGCTCGGGCTGGCTGCGGCCACCGAGGACGAGCGGGTGGTCGAGGTGTTGCTCAACGACGGTGCGGACATCAACCACCAGAACGTCCACGGGTGGACGGCGTTGCACCAGGCTGCCTACGTCAACCTGCCCCGGCTTGCCCGGTTGCTGCTCGACCGGGGTGCGCGCACCGACCTGGAGGCGCGGGGTGCGGGTGGGACGCCGCTCACCGTCGCGTTGTTCTGGGGGAACCGCGAGACGGCGGAGCTGCTCGGCACCGACCCGCCCAACCTGCGGACGGCGGCGGGGCTGGGGGACCTCGGGCTCGCCACCGATCCCGAGGCCGGGCGTGGCTACTACCGGCCGCACAGCGGGTTTCCGCGGTGGTGGCCCACCGACGACCCGCAGGAAGTGCTCGACGAGGCCCTGTCGTGGGCCGCTCGCAACGACCGCACCGAGGTGCTGAAGGAACTGCTCCGGCGTGGCGCTCGGATCGACGCCGACGTGTACCGGGGTACGGCGCTCGCGTGGGCGGCTTACCGGGGGCTCGAGAACGCCACGCGGGCGTTGCTGGATCTCGGGGCGAATCCCGACCAGCGCACGACGTTCGGCGGGCCGATGCACGGGGAGGGCGTGACGGCGTTGCACCTCGCGGCCGAGCGCGGGCAGCTCAGCGTGATCCGGATGCTGCTCGACGCGGGGGCGGACAGGACGATCACCGACGCCAACTTCGAGGCGACACCGGCCAACTGGGCCGGGCACAACGACCAGGGTGAGGCTCAAGCCTTGCTGAGCGCCTGATCGCCGGTCTCGTCGGCGGGCAGCTCCACGGTGTGCGTGCGCTCCCGTGAGGACGTCCACAGTGCCGCCGTCGCGATGACGACCGCGCCGGCGCCCAGCACGTGGATCGACACCAGCACCTCGGGCACGCCCGTCCAGTACTGCACCATGCCCAGCGCGCCCTGGGCGAGCACGACGCCGACCAGCGTCCAGTACGTGCGGGTGCGGGTGAAGAAGCCGACGGCGATCAGCAGGCCCAGGAACAGGAACAGCAGGTCCGCGTGGACCTGCGCGAGCGTCGCGACCTCGACGTCCAGGCGCGGGGTGGAAGCGTCGCCGGCGTGCGGGCCGGCTGCGGTCACCCAGGTGCCCGCGAGCAGCAGTGCGCTCAGCACGGCGGCCATGACGACCTGGAGCTTCATCAGCGGCGCCGGGACGAGCAGACGCGCGGGGCCGTCGCCCTCGGACAGCGAGCTCACCAGCAGCACGGCCATCCACACCAGGGCCATCGAGATCATGAAGTGGATCGACACGGTGTACCAGGCGAGACCGGCGAGGACCGTGATGCCGCCGACGACCGCCTGCACGGCCACGCCGACGAGCTGGACGAGCGAGAGGACGAGGACCCGACGACGTCGCGGCAGGTGGAACCACGCCGCCAGGACGCACAGGCCCGCGATGATGCCGACCACGCCGGTGAGCGTCCGGTTGCCGAACTCGACCCACTGGTGCAGGGCCGCGACCTCGGGGTGCTCGACCGGGACGACGCTGCCCTCGACGCACTGCGGCCACGTCGGGCAGCCCAGGCCCGAGCCGGTCACGCGGACGATCGACCCGGTGACCGCGATTCCGGCCTGCGCGATGACGACGGCAATCGCGAACGCGCGCTGCCAGGACACGAGGAAGGCGGTCAGCTTCGACACGCCTTGATGGTAGGCGCGGTCAGGTGAGTCGAGTCGTCCGGGTGGCCAGTGCCCCGGCCACAACGCCCCAGGCCACGAGCACTGCGACGGGCGCCACACCCGGCGCGGTGCCGTGCACCACAGCGGTTTCCAGCGCCTCGGCCAACGCCGCCGACGGCAGCAGGTGCACGAACCCGACGGGCACGGACAGCGCCACACCGCCGACCATCAGCAGCACGAACCAGATGATGTTCGCCAGCGCCAGCACGATCTCCGCCCGCAGCGCGCCACCGAGCAGCACGCCCAAGGCACCGAACGTCAGCGTGCCCAGGACGATCAGCAGCACCACCCACGGCAGGCCGCTCAACGGGAACTTCCAGCCGAGGATCAGCGCGGTGACGGCGAGCAGCACGATCTGGATCGCCACGACGACGAGCGCGCCGCAGACCCGTCCCGCCACCAGCAGCCACCGGGGCAGCGCCGAGGCGGACAGCCGCTTCAGCACGCCGTAGCGGCGGTCGAAGCCGAGCGCGATGGCCTGGCCGGTGAACGCCGACGAGATGATCGCCAGCGCGAAGATCCGGGCGGTCGCGGAACCGACGCGCGGCTCCGGCATCGGGATCACCGACATCAGCGACAGGGCGATCAGCAGTGCCAGCGGGATGAGCACGGTCAGCAGGATCTGCTCGCCGTTGCGCAACGTCAGCAGCGCCTCGGTGCGGGCGTGCACGAAGAGCATCCGCGCGAGCGACCCGCGGCCGGGCGCGGGCGTGAAGGTGCCGGGAGCGAAGGTGGTCACGAACGCAGCTCCCTGCCGGTCAGCTCCAGGAAAACGTCTTCGAGGCTGCGCTTGGCCACCGTCAGCTCCTCGGCCAGCACGCCCTGCTGCGCGCACCACGACGTGACGGTCGAGACGACCTGCGGGTCGATCAGGCCCTCCACGACGTACTGGCCGCGCGCGGCCTCGCGCACCTTCAGGCCCTCCGGCAGCGCCGCGGACAGCAGCGACGTGTCGAGGCCCGGGCGGGCGCGGAAGCGCAGCTGCTGGTCGTCCGGCCGGTTCGCGGTCAGCTCGGCGGGCGAGCCCTGCGCGACGACGCGGCCCTCGTCGATGATCACGACGTTGTCGGCGAGCGTCTCTGCCTCGTCCATGAGGTGCGTAGTCAGCAGCACCGCCACGCCGTCGTCCTTCAAGGCGCCGACGAGGTCCCACACCAGGCGGCGCGCCTGCGGGTCCATGCCCGCGGTCGGCTCGTCGAGGAACACGAGCTCGGGGCGTCCGATCAACGCGCACGCGAGCGAGAGCCGTTGCTGCTGACCGCCGGACAACCTCTTGTACGGGGTGCGCGCGGAGCCGCCGAGCCCGAGGACCTCGATCAGCCACCGGGGGTCCAGCGGGTTCTTCGCGCAGGCCGCCACGAGGTTCAGCATCTCCTCGGCGCGGATGCCGGGATACCCGCCGCCGCCCTGCGGCATCACGCCGATGCGCGGGCGCAGCTCCTCGGAGCCGGGCGCGAGGCCGAGCACGCGCACCGTGCCGTCGTCGGCGCCGCGGAATCCCTCGCAGATCTCGACGGTCGTCGTCTTGCCCGCGCCGTTCGGCCCGAGCAGGGCGAGGACGGTGCCGGGCTGCTGAACGAGGTCGAGGCCGTCGACGGCGGTCTTCGAGCCGTACCTCTTGACCAGCCCCGACACTTCCACCGCAGGCTGGGGATTCGGGCTCACAGGCACGCAGCCTAGGCGGTCAGGACATTCCGCACTCAGCTGGGTCGCGGGCGCCGTCGCCGGGGCGCAGCCGGAAATGGTGGGGCTGTCCCTACCCCGGGACCTCAGGGACACCTCAGGGTTCGCTCGGGGGAGTTCCCCATTGGTTGATCACCGCGATCGCAAGAGACTTTTCCCGTGTTCGAGATGGGGGCGAAAAGACGGGGATGGGTGGTCGGGGGACTGGTGTTCTCACTGGTCCCGATTCTCTACCTGCATGTCGTGTCGGCAGGACAGCTCAGCCCGATCAGCGACGTCATCAGCGACTACGTGTTCGTCGACAACGGCACGGGATTCCTGGCGGCGACGTCTCTTAGTCTCGCGGCCGTCTCGGCGTTGCTGGCCGTCAACCTGCGGGGTGTAGGCAGGTCAGCGCAGTGGCTGATCGGCGTGTGGTCGGCCGGTCTGACCGTCTCGACGATCTTCCCGACCGACCCGACGGGAGCACCGACCTCCGTGTCCGGCTACGTCCACCGGTACGCCGGCGCGGTCATGTTCGTGGCTTTGCCCGCCGCCGGAGTGCTCATCGCCCGCAAATTTCCGGCTCTGCTCGGTATCGCAATAACGGCGAGCGTGTCGAGCGCCGCTTTTCTGGTCAGTCACGTTTCGTTCGGCGGTTTCGAAGCGCGCGGACTGACCGAACGAGTTTTGTTCGCGTCCCTTTACGGACTCCTTTTCGCCATCGCGGCACTACAGGTGAGGCGCACGTCATGACACTGCTCGCCATCGCGCTCGCCGTGCTCGGCGCCGTGTGCTTCGCGTTCGCGGCCCGCCTGCAGCACGACGCGGTCGCCGAGACCGGGGCACGCGCCGGTGTCCTGCGCGAACCCCGCTGGCTCGGCGGGCTCGTCCTGCTCGTCGCCGGTGCCGGGGTGCACGCGGCCGCGCTCGGCATGGCGCCGCTGACCGTGGTGCAGCCCATCGGCGTGCTCGCGATCGGCATGACCGCGTTGCTGGACCGCCGCTTCCGCGAGCTGCCCGCGATCCTGATCACGACCGTGGGCGTGGGCGCGTTCGTGTTCCTCGCCTCCAGCAGCGCGACCGCGACCCAGGTCGCACCGGATCTCGAACTCACGGCCGGACTCTTCACCCTCGGCGCGATCGCCGTTCCCGGTGTCGTCGCGGTTCTCACGACGAACGCGCGCATCCGTGCCGTGGCGTTCGCATCGGCTGGTGGCGTGGCGTACGGGTACGTGTCCGTGCTCATGCGCGCCGTCTCGCAGTCGGTGCAGCAGGGCGGTTTCGGGCTCTCGCACATCGCGTCCGTGCTCGGCATCGCGCTCTCGCTCGCCGTCGGCGGCTGGCTGGTCCAGCACGCCTACGCCGGCGGGCCCCCTCACCTCGCCGTCGCCTGCCTGACCGTGGTGGACCCACTGGTCGCGGTCGGCCTCGGTGCCTTCCTGCTCGGCGAGGCCGCGCACCTGTCCCCGTGGACCGGAGCGGCACTGGTCGCCTGCGCGCTCGCCGCCATCAGCGGTGTGTTCGCACTCGCTCGTCAACCGCGTGTCCTCATTCGAACGGAGCTTCCCGTGAACACCTCCAGCGCGCTGCGCGTGGTCATCGCCGCCGACACGTTCCCGCCGGACGTCAACGGCGCCGCGCGCTTCGCCCAGCGCCTGGCGACGGGTCTGGCGAGCAAGGGCCACGACGTCCACGTGATCGCCCCGGACTCGCCCAGGGCGACGGAGATCGAGGGCGTGACAGTGCACCGGCTGCGCTCGCACCGGCTGCCGTTCTACCCGGACTTCCGCTTCTGCCTGCCGTGGCAGGCCTCCCGCGAGGCCGACGAGCTCGTCAAGGCGCTCAAGCCGGACGTCGTGCACGTCCAGGCGCACTTCGTGGTCGGCCGGTTCGTGCTGAACTCCGCGGTGGGGCAGGGCATCCCGACGCTGGCGACGAACCACTTCATGCCGGAGAACCTGTTCAGCCACGCGCACGTGCCGGCGTTCCTGCAGGGCTTGTCGCGCAAGTGGGCCTACCGCGACCTGGCCCGCGTGTTCGGCCGCGCCGACGTCGTCACCGCCCCGACCCCGCGCGCCGTGCAGCTGCTGCACGAGAGCGGTTTCCCGGAACGCGCCGTGCCCGTGTCGTGCGGCATCGACATCGCCCGCTACCAGCGTTCGGTGACGCACAACGACCGCCCGACGGCCCTGTTCGTCGGCCGCCTGGACGAGGAGAAGCGCGTCGACGAGTTCCTGCGCGCCCTGGCCCGCGTGCCCGGCGCGTTCGGCGAGGTCGTCGGCGACGGCACCTGCAAGGCGGAGTGGGAGCTGCTGGCCCGCGACCTCGGCATCGGCGACCGCGTGCGCTTCCACGGCTTCGTGTCCGAGGACGAGCTGCTCGACGCCTACGCCCGCTGCGACCTGTTCGTCATGCCCGGCGTCGCCGAGCTGCAGAGCCTCGCGACGATGGAGGCGATGGCCGCGGGCAAGCCGGTGATCGCCGCGAACGCCATGGCCCTGCCGCACCTGGTGCACCCCGGCCGCAACGGCTGGCTGTTCGAGCCGGGTGACGTGAACCAGCTGGCCCAGCGCCTGCACACGCTCGTGCACGACGCGCCGATGCGGGCCCGGATGGGCGCGGCGAGCAGCGAGATCATCTCGCACCACGCGCTGGCCGCGACGCTGGAGCGGTTCGAAGGCCTGTACGCGCGGGCGATGGGGCACACGGTGCCGGTCATCGCGCTGGCGGCCTGAGGCTCGGGGGAGCAGGAGGGGTTCGGGGGCCCGGAGGGGATTCCGGGTGGTGAGGGGGCGTCGGCCCGGTCGCGCAGGGGGCGGCCGGGCCGACGGCACGTCCCGGGTCTCTCGGCGCTACTCCGCCGGAAAGTCGGCCGACGCGCTCACCGCGGCCCACTTCTCGGTCTCCGCGCTCCGCTTCGCCTCCGCCGCCAGCACGTGCTCCACCGCGGCCGCGCCCAGCACCAAGCGGCGCGGCGGCTCCTCCGACGCCACGACGTCGAGGATCACCCGCGCCGCACGGGCCGGGTCGCCGGGCTGCACGCCGTCCGTCTCGTCGCGGAACCGGTTGATCGCGCCCACGGTCTCCTCGTAGTCGGGGCCGACCTCGTGACGGACCATCGACGAGCCCTGCCAGTCCGTCCGGAACGCCCCCGGCTCGACGATCACGACCCGCACGCCGAACGGCGCCACCTCGTTCGCCAGCACCTCGGAGAAGCCCTCCACCGCGAACTTCGCCGTCTGGTAGGCGCCCATGCCCGGTGTGCCGCCCGCGCGGCCGCCGACCGAGGAGAACTGCACGAAGGTGCCCGACCGCTGCTTCCGCAGCACGGGCAGGGCGGCCCGGGTCACGTTGACCACGCCGAACAGGTTCGCCTCGACCTGCGCGCGGAAGTCGGCCACGCTCATCTCCTCGATGGGCGCGCTGTTGGCGTAGCCGGCGTTGTTGACGACCACGTCCAGCGACCCGAACTCCGCGACGGCCTGTTCGACCGCGGCAGCAGCGGCCGCCGTGTCGGTCACGTCCAACGCGACCGCGCGCGCCCGGTCCGGGTACCGCGCCACCAGGTCTTCGAGCTGCTCAGGGCGTCGTGCCGTGGCGACGACCCGATCGCCCGCCTCCAGCGCCGCGGCGGCCAGCTCGCGCCCGAAACCCCGCGACGCCCCGGTGATGAGCCACGTCTTCGCCATCGTCCACTCCTTAAGTGTCACTCTCTATGACACTTAAGACGCACAAGGTGCCTCGGAAATGCCCGGAGCGGGCATGGCGCGGGTCACACGCCGACGCCGTGCAGGAACGTCCTGACCACGAGCCGGGCCGCCACGCCGGGTTCCAGCGACGGCATCTCCTGGGCGACGGTGTGCAGCTGGGTCTGCAACACCCGCAACGACCAGCCGCCGGGCAGGCCGGACGCGATGACGCCCTCCCGTTCGACGCGGCGCAGGAAGGCGTCCATCCGCGCGTCGAGCTCCTCGCGCCGGTCGCGGATCGCCGGGTCGGTCACCGCGCGGATGTCGACCGGCCAGTCGCGGCTGAGCCGGATGCCGCCCTCGGCGAACGCCAGCAGCGCGTCGCGCACGGGGCGGTCGTCCAGGGTCGCGTCGATCAGCGCCGCCAGCCGGTCGAGCCGCGCGCGGTAGACCGCCAGCAGCAGCTCCTCGCGCGACTCGAAGCGCCGGTAGACGGTCCGCTTGTCGACACCCGCGGCCGCGGCGACGTCGCTGATCCGCGCGAGCGGGTCTGTCGAGAACACCCGCGCGGCCGCTCGCAGGACTGCTTCGACGTTGCGCGTGGCGTCGGCCCTCATCCGGATCAACGTACAGGGTGTCCACTGCGGATGGAGCCGGGCCGCAGCTTCGTCTCAATTCGTTGCGCGACAAGCAGTCCAGCGGGGGACAGGGTGAGCTTCTCCGGGTGGTCGCCCTCGCCCGCCACGAGGAACCGGTAGAGCGACGCGTGGCCCTCCAGCCGTTCGCGCAGTACGTCCGAGATGTCGCGATCGGCCGGGTAGACCGCCGGGATCGCCTCGTCGACCAGCTGCACGCGGATCCGGCGGCGTTCCGTCCTGGGCACGTACCAGGACGTGACCAGCAGCAACGTCAGGCCGAACACCAGTGCCGTGCCGATCACCGCCCGCCAGCCCCAGCCGGCCGGCCCGATCAGCAGCAGCACGTCGGCCAGCACGAGGTAGCCGATGCCGTAGATCACGGCCCAGCCCGCGGTCGCGGCGGCGGGCGGCTCGGCGCGTTCCGTGCCCCAGGCGCCCTCGACCCGGCGCCAGCGCTGCAGGGACTTGCCGCCGGACAACGCCATCCACAGCCCGAATGCTCCACAAAGGACGGATGCCGGGATCACCAGAGATGGCCGCAGGTGCAGCTCGAAACGCCACACGGCCCACGCGAGTCCCGCGACCGCCAGCACCACGGCCACCTGCTTCCAGCGCCGCCGCACGATCTCCAACGGCTTGAAGTCGGCCAGCACCGCCAACGGCGTGCGGATCGGCGACGGCAGCGACCCCAGCACCAGCAACGCCGTGACGACCAACGCCACCCCCGCCACCGTGACCGTGCCGGTCGTGATCTCCGCCCTGTCGCCCGGCAGTCGTTCGACCGCCGTGGCCACCAACGGGATCACCGGTGACAGCAGCACCAGCCCGTGCAGCAGGCTCCCGCTCCTCAGTGCGGCGTAACCGAAAGCGGCGAGCAACGACGCCGTGCCGACCGCCGCGCCCGGACCCGCCGCCCACGCCGGCAGCATCCCGAACAGCGCCATCACCACCAGCGCGCCGCCGACCGCGAGACCGAGGAGTCCCAGGAACTGCGCCAGGTTCCCGCCCCGCGTCAGCCCGGTGATCGTCCAGTACGGCAGCAGCGCCGCCCCGCGCACGACCCGCGTGACCGGGCGGACCGCGGCGATGCCCAGGCGTTCGGAGTCGGCGACCGTGACGGCGACGGCCGCGGCGGTGGCGGCCGTGCGGATCATCTGGTCGGACGCGGCTTCCTGGGTGAGGGGCTCGCGGCCGATCCCGGCGCGGTCGAACGCGTTGAGGGCGGACATGCCGAGCGTGACGGTGTGCTCCTGGGGATTCTCCAGGCGCCGCAACAGGTCCGCGTGCTCCTCCAGGAACAGCTCGCCGCGCGACCGCCGGTCCGCGCCGTCACCGCGGTCGGCGATGATCGCGGCGCGCAGCCGGGGCAGCTCCTCGCAGATGATCCGCCAGTGCAGGCCCCACGCGGCCAGCTCGGCGAGCTTCATCGACGACGGCGACAGCTCGCCGTCCGCCCGGTAGATGCCGGCGAGCTCCTCGGCGGCCGCGACGGCGCAGTCGGCCACCTGGATCGGCAGCTCCGGCCCGAACATGTCCGCGACGACCTCGTCGACCACGGCCTTCGCGCGTTCCTCCGGCGTGCGCTCGTCGCCCTCCGGCCGGCCGAGCAGGTCCATCCGGCGCAGCCGCCGCGGGTCGAACAGCACCCGGCACAGCATCGTGGCGCCGTCGAGCCGTCCCCAGATCCAGTCGTTGACCCGCCACGACCGCTTGAGGAACCCGGAGAACCGCGACAACGACGCGCCACCCGCCTTGTCGTCGGCGGTGACGGACTGCTGCGCGAACGCGTTGCGCGTCTGCAGCGACACCTGGACCAGCTCGACCGGCGTGTCCAGTCCCGTCGAGGCGTCGTCGGACAGGCAGGTGCCGGCGACCTCCAGCGCGAGCAGCCGCGACAGCCACCGCTCGTCGTCGGTCAGCCCGGCCTCCTGCCGCGTCGGCGGGGTCGAGAGGAGCGCGTGCCAGCACAGGAGGCCGCCGAGCCCGAGCCGGTGCTCGTCGAGGCCCGCGACCACCTGCCACGCCTCGCCGACGACCCGGCCGATCTGCGCGACCTGCGCCTTGACCTCCAGGCCGAGGTGCCCGTCGACCATCTGCTCGTGGTAGCTCGCGAGCCTGCCCGTCCAGTACTCCTGGCCGAGCGACTCCGCCGGCTCCCACGCGAACAGCTCGGTGCGCAGCCTGCGCAGCTCCGCGCGGACCTGGTGCAGCTCCCGGCGCGACCGGGCGATCGCGTCCGCCTCGCCGTCCGACGCGACCCACACGAGCCGCTTGAGCAGGTCGAGCGCCGACGCGCCGAGGCGTTCGGCCATCGAGATGCCCCACTCCCAGCCCATGTCCTCGCGGCACACGGTGTCCGGCAGCCTCACGCCCGGCACGTACGGCAGCACGCCGTGCTTCTTCTTCCAGTCGCGCTGCGCGGTCTCGGCGGCCCGGCGCGCCCGTTCGAACGACCAGTTGGCCGGGTTGCCCGCGGGCAGCGCGAACTGCTGCGCGGTCGCTTGACGGGCGGCCAGCCGGATCTCGACGTCCTCGTAGTGGCCGAAGAGCTTGTCCGCCAACGAGTACACCTCGTCGACGACGTTCTCCCCGCTCGCGTGCAACCGCTCCAGCAACGCCATGCGGCCGCCCCGGCTCGACGCGGCGCGGCGGTTGTGCTCCTCGATCTTCTCGACGTAGGTGCGGTTGGCCTGGCTGGACATCGCGCCCAGCAGCTTGGCGCCGGAGCTCACCGTCGTGAACCCGGCGGCGGACGTGTCGGCCCGCGGCTCCGACCCCAGCGGCTCGGCGTGCGGGAAGACGAGCAGCATGACGCGGCGAACGGGCCCGTCCGCCGGCATGCGGTCGATGGCTTCGAGCGCCTCCCTGGTCGGCGTGTTCACCAGGACCCCGCCGTCCACGGCGAACCGGCTGCGGTCCCCGCCGTTGGCCCAGCTCGCGACGTCCGCCATGTCCGGCCGGTCGGGCGTGCCCTGCCCGCCGACGGGGATGAAACTGGGCTCGAACGCGAACGGGAAGCTGGCACTGCTGCGCGCCGCCAGCGCGAGCTGCTGCACGCGGTCGGGCAGCGTCGCGCCCGCGAAGTCGTCGCGGGTGTCCTCGCTGACCCAGTCGTAGGGGTCGCGGCGGAACGAGAACGAGCCCTGGTGCACCGACTGCGTGAGCGGCTGCCCCAGGTCGTCGTAGGTGATCGTCGGAACGCCGCCCAGCAGGGTGGTCGTGATCCGCAGGTCGATCGGGCGCTCGTCGGGCCGGGTGGGCTCGAAGTCGGTGGTCAGCCTGGCCAGCGCTTCCTGCAGCCTGGGGTAGAAGAACTCGTCGCCCTTGAGCAGGCTCGCCGGCTGGCCGCGGAAGGGGGTGCGCAGCAGCTGTTCCATCCGGCCCTGCTCGGCCCAGAGGTCCCGCAGCCTGCTCAGGTCCGCCTTCTTGTTGACCTGGGACAGCGCCAGTGCCGCGCCGTTGATGCCGCCTGCGGAGGTGCCGGCGATCACGTCGGCTCTCGCTGTGCAGCCGACTTGGTCCAGCAGGGGTTGGTAGGTGCTGTTCGGCCTGGTCAGGCGGTCCAGTTCGAGGACCACGCCGCCCATCCAGACTGCGAGGCTCACGCCGCCGTTGAGGACTACGGCGAAGCGGACCTCTTCTCGCGACATGGACTGCTCCGGCATGTCGCACCACCCCCTCGGCGTCGATCTTCCTCTTGGGAAGAGGGGGTGTCGGCCGAACAGATGCAGTTGTTGCCTCGCGAGTTCCAGCGCGGTTCGGGCGAGTGCCCGCACCGGCGTGGTCGTGCGCCTCGGGCGAAAGACCGGTGTCCACCGCCGCTGCGTGAAGCGGCTACGCCGCCGGGTCGGACTTCAGGAACGGTCCCACTCGCTTGCGGGCGATCAGGACGCACACGGCGAACGTGATCACTGCTCCCGCGACGGCCTGCGGAACCGTGTAAGCGCGCCCGTCGAACGCCGACCCGGTGGGCGGCAGGATCACCGCGATCACGGCGGACGTCACCATCGCGAACATGCGGAACTTCGGGCCCACCACGGCCGTGGCCAGCGGGAGTGCCGCCCACAGGACGTACCAGGGTTGCAGGACCGGGCCGAGCACCAGGATCGCGCCCAGGGCCGCGCCCAGGCCGTTCATCGCCTTGATGCGGCCCTTGAAGCTGCGCCACAGCAGGCCGACGGTGATGACGACCGAGATGCCCTGGCCGATCAGACGGGTCAGCGCGATCATCGACTCGGTGTGGTTGCCGAGGCCGAGCAGGAGGCCGGTGCCGGCGCCCAGGAAGCCCAGTGCAGTCGGAGGCGACATCCAGGACTTGACGGTCGAGGCGACGTTCAGGGTCTCGACCCAGCCGAAGCCGAAGCCGGTGCCCAGGCAGATCACCACCACGCCGACCCCGGCTATCGCCGCCATCACCCCGGCCACGAGGGCGAGGTGCTTGATCTGGCCCCCCAGTTTGCGCGCCACCAGCACGCCGAGGAAGCCGAGTGCGGCCATCGCGGGGATCTTCACCATCGCGCCGCAGACGATGACGCCGGAGCCGAGGGCTATCCACGACCACTTCAGCGGTTCCAGGCCGCGCATCGCCAGCTCGAAACCGACCAGCATCAGGCCCAGGGCCAGGCCGTCGTTGTGCACGCCGATGACGATGTGGAACAGGACGAGCGGGTTCAGGGCGCCCAGCCACAGCGCGCCCACCGGGGGGACGCCGAAGCGGGCGGCCAGGCGGGGGAGGGCCCACACGATCATCGCCAGGCCGCACAGGACGAGCAGGCGGTGCACGAACACGCCGGACACGACGTGGTCGCCGGTCAGCATCGCGGTCAGGCGGCCGAAGGCGAGGAAGAGCGGGCCGTACGGCGCGGGGGTCTCGCGCCAGATGTTCGGCACGCCGCGGGTCAGGACGTGGTCGACGCCCAGTGCCGTGGCCGGGCCCAGCTCGTACGGGTCCTGGCCGCGGGCCGCGATCTCGCTCTGCGCGAGGTAGGAGTACACGTCGCGGGAGAACATCGGCACGCAGAAGACCAGCGGGACGGTCCACATCAGCAGCGTGCGGTCCATCTGGCTGCGGGAGACGAGACGTGACCTGCCCGGCCGCACGAACCGGCCGAGCGCGAGCCAGGCCGACACGATCATGAAGATGCCGGTCCAGACGACCCCCATCGCGACGCTGGGCATCCTCGAGAAGAGCCCGAGGACGGGCACGCCGTACAGCGGGGAGTAGATGGGCGCGGCGCCGCCGCCGAGAGAGCCCACGGTCAGCAGGAGGGCGCCGATGGTGCCCCAGCGGCGGACGATGTCCAGCTGGCGGCGCTCCCGGCCGTTCAGAGCGTCGCTCTGTGGAGTGGTGGTTCCGCCGTTCGTGGGCATGCGCGCAGAGTATCGAGCCACGTTCAGCCGTGAGTCAGGTCACCCTGTGACGGCGATCTTTGCGACCTCCGGCTAAATACGCAACACTGGTGTTGTGAAAAACGCCGAGACCCACCTTGACGCCGTGCCCCAGCACGACGGCAGGACTCGGCGTGCTGTCGCCAGGCTCCTCCTGGAGCAGGGCCCGGTCACCGCGGCAGCCGTCGCGGAGGAACTGGGAATCAGCCCCACGGCTGTGCGCCGACACATCGACGCACTGCTCGCGGACGGCGAGGCGACGACGAGGGACGCACCCCGCCGCACCCAGCGTGGCCGCGGCCGTCCCGCGAAGCTCTTCCTGCTGACTGACGCCGGACGCGCCCGGTTCGGCCACGCCTACGACGACCTCGCGGTCGCCGCGATCCGCTTCCTCGCCCAAACGGGTGGCGAAGAGGCGGTCAAGGCGTTCGCGCAAAGTCGTGTCGACGCGCTCGTGGACCGCCATCGGACGGCGATCGTGGCCCAGGCCACACCCGCCGAACGGGCGAAGGCCCTCGCGGCCGCGTTGACCAGGGAGGGTTACGCTGCGGCGGCACGTCACGTCGGCGTGGGCGAGCAGTTGTGCCAGCACCACTGCCCGGTAGCCCACGTGGCGGCTGAGTTCCCCCAGCTGTGCGAGACCGAGACGGAGACGTTCGCGAACCTCCTCGGAACCCACGTGCAGCGCCTCGCGACGATCGCAAGCGGCCACGCCGTGTGCACGACGCACATCCCGAACGTTCAACGGATCCCAGATGATGGAGGGGAGCCCGCATGACTGCCGCTGCCGAGCAGCGCACGCCCACCACGGTGCAGTCTCCGCTCACGCAGGAAGAGACCATCGCGTCTCTCGGCAACTACGAGTTCGGCTGGGCCGACTCGGACGCTGCCGGCGCGAGCGCCCGCCGAGGCCTCAGCGAGGATGTCGTCCGCGACATCTCGGCGAAGAAGAGCGAGCCCGAGTGGATGCTCGAGTACCGGTTGAAGGCGCTGAAGCTCTTCGACCTCAAGCCGATGCCGAGCTGGGGCGCTGACCTCTCTGGGATCGACTTCGACTCGATCAAGTACTTCGTGCGGTCCACGGAGAAGCAGGCCACCAGCTGGGAGGACCTGCCCGAGGACATCAAGAACACCTACGACAAGCTGGGCATCCCCGAGGCGGAGAAGCAGCGCCTCGTGGCCGGTGTCGCCGCCCAGTACGAGTCCGAGGTCGTCTACCACCAGATCCGCGAGGACCTGGAGCAGCAGGGCGTCCTCTTCCTGGACACGGACACGGCCCTGAAGGAGCAGCCGGAGCTCTTCAAGGAGTACTTCGGCTCGGTGATCCCGGCGGGTGACAACAAGTTCTCCGCGCTGAACGCCGCGACGTGGTCCGGCGGGTCGTTCATCTACGTCCCCAAGGGCGTGCACGTGGACATCCCGCTGCAGGCCTACTTCCGGATCAACACCGAGAACATGGGCCAGTTCGAGCGCACGCTGATCATCGTCGACGAGGGTGCCTACGTGCACTACGTCGAGGGCTGCACGGCGCCGATCTACTCCTCGGACTCGCTGCACTCGGCCGTCGTCGAGATCATCGTGAAGAAGGGCGGCCGCTGCCGCTACACGACGATCCAGAACTGGTCGAACAACGTCTACAACCTGGTCACCAAGCGCGCCAAGGCCGAAGAGGGCGCGACCATGGAGTGGGTCGACGGCAACATCGGCTCCAAGGTGACCATGAAGTACCCGGCCGTCTTCCTGATGGGCGAGCACGCCAAGGGCGAGGTCCTCTCGATCGCGTTCGCGGGCGAGGGACAGCACCAGGACGCCGGCGCCAAGATGGTCCACATGGCCCCGCACACCTCCTCGACCATCGTGTCGAAGTCGGTGGCGCGCGGCGGTGGCCGCACGTCGTACCGCGGCCTGGTCCAGGTCAACAAGCGGGCGCACCACTCGAAGTCCACGGTGAAGTGCGACGCGCTGCTGGTCGACACCATCAGCCGCTCGGACACCTACCCGTACGTCGACGTCCGCGAGGACGACGTCGCGATGGGTCACGAGGCCACGGTCTCGAAGGTCTCCGAGGACCAGCTGTTCTACCTGATGTCGCGCGGCCTGAACGAGGACGAGGCCATGGCGATGATCGTGCGCGGGTTCGTCGAGCCCATCGCGCGCGAGCTCCCCATGGAGTACGCCCTCGAGCTCAACCGCCTGATCGAACTGCAGATGGAAGGGGCCGTCGGCTGACATGGCCGCCCTGTCGACTCAACCTCACTCCCACGGAGCTGTCGTTCCCGTCGCCTCGCGCGCTGAGCACTTCACGTCGTACGACGTGGACGCGTTCGAGGTGCCGGGTGGCCGTGAGGAGATCTGGCGCTTCACGCCTCTCAAGCGTCTGGCCGGTCTGCACTCCGGCGCTGCGGCAACGGGTTCCGCTGCCGTCGAGGTGAACGCCGCCGCCGGTGTCACCGTCGAGACGGTCGGTCGTGACGACGACCGCCTCGGCGAGGCCGGCGTGCCCGGCGACCGCATCGCGGCGCAGGCGTACACGTCGTTCGAGCAGGCCACCGTCGTGACGCTGCCCGGCGACGCGAAGTCCGAGCCCACGACCGTCACCGTCACCGGTGCGGGCGAGGGGCAGGTCGCTTACGGCCACGTGCTGGTCAAGGCGTCGCAGTTCGCCGAGGGCACCGTCGTCGTCGACTACCGGGGTTCCGGCGCCTACGCCGAGAACGTCGAGTTCGTCGTCGCGGACGGCGCCCACCTCCAGGTGATCGCGATCCACGACTGGGCCGACGACGCGGTGCACGTCTCGCAGCACCACGTGAAGCTCGGGCGCGACGCGTCGATCAAGCACACCGTGGTGACGCTGGGCGGCGACGCCGTCCGCATCACGCCGGTCGTGCAGTACGCGGGCAAGGGCGGTGACGCGGAGCTGTTCGGCCTGTACTTCGCGGACGCCGGCCAGCACCAGGAGCACCGCCCGTTCATCGACCACTCGCAGCCCAACTGCCGCAGCAACGTGGTCTACAAGGGCGCGCTGCAGGGCGAGGGCGCGCACACCGTGTGGATCGGCGACGTGCTGATCCGCGTGGCGGCCGAGGGCACCGAGACGTTCGAGCTGAACCGCAACCTGGTGCTCACCGACGGCGCGCGCGCCGACTCGGTCCCCAACCTGGAGATCGAGACCGGCGAGATCGAGGGCGCGGGCCACGCCAGCGCCACCGGCCGGTTCGACGACGAGCAGCTGTTCTACCTGCAGGCGCGCGGTATCCCGGAGGACCAGGCGCGGCGGCTCGTCGTGCGCGGCTTCTTCCAGGAGCTCATCGCGAAGATCGCCGTCCCCGAGGTGCGCGAGCGCCTCGAGGCCGCCATCGAGGCAGAGCTCGAGGCGGTAGCTGCGTGAGCCGCGACGACGTGCTCTCCTCAGCGGAGGAGCAGTGATTCGAGTGTGTGCACTGTCCTCGTTGGACAACCGCAAGCCGTTGGCCGCCACCGTGGACGACGTCGACGTCGTCCTGGTGCGCGACGGCGAGCGGGTGCACGCACTCGCGGACCTGTGCTCGCACGCCGCGGTGTCGCTGAGCGAGGGCGAGGTCACCCGAAAGGGGATCGAGTGCTGGTTGCACGGGTCGTGCTTCGACCTGGAGACCGGCAAGCCCTCGTCGCCGCCCGCAAGCGAACCGGTCGACGTCTACGCCGTCGACATCCGTGACGGCGACGTCTTCGTCGACGTCACCGTCACCACGAACTGACTTAGCTAGACCACCAGGAGATTCAGCAGTCATGGCCACCCTTGAGATCAAGGACCTGCACGTCTCGGTCGTCAGCGAGGACGCTCCCAAGGAGATCCTCAAGGGCGTCGACCTGACGATCAAGGCCGGCGAGACGCACGCCATCATGGGCCCCAACGGCTCCGGCAAGTCCACGCTGTCCTACGCGATCGCCGGGCACCCGAAGTACACGATCACCTCGGGCACCGTCACGCTCGACGGTGAGGACGTCCTGGAGATGTCCGTCGACGAGCGCGCCCGCGCCGGCCTGTTCCTCGCCATGCAGTACCCGGTCGAGGTCCCCGGCGTCTCGATGTCGAACTTCCTGCGCACCGCCGCCACCGCCGTGCGCGGCGAGGCCCCGAACCTCCGCCACTGGGTGAAGGAGGTCAAGGGTGCGATGGCCGACCTCGACATCGACCCGGCGTTCGCCGAGCGCTCGGTGAACGAGGGCTTCTCCGGCGGTGAGAAGAAGCGCCACGAGATCCTGCAGCTGGGCCTGCTCCAGCCGAAGGTCGCGATCCTCGACGAGACCGACTCCGGTCTGGACGTCGACGCGCTGCGCGTCGTGTCCGAGGGCGTCAACCGCTACAAGGCCTCCGGTGAGGTCGGCGTCATGCTGATCACGCACTACACCCGGATCCTCAAGTACATCCAGCCGGACTTCGTGCACGTCTTCGCGAACGGCCGGATCGTCGAGTCCGGCGGCCGCGAGCTGGCCGACGTGCTCGAGTCCGAGGGTTACGTGAAGTACACCGGCAAGACGGAAGCCGCGGCACTGTCCTGACGGACCTGTGTTCAATTTCTGCGGTAGTTGAGAGGAGGCGCTGTGACCACCACCGCAGCACCACTGGACGTCACCGCCCTGAGGGCGGACTTCCCGATCCTGTCTCGCACCGTTCGTGACGGGAAGCGCCTGGTCTACCTGGACTCCGGCGCCACCTCGCAACGCCCGACGCAGGTTCTGGACGCCGAGAAGGCATTTCTGCAGCAGCACAACGCCGCTGTGCACCGAGGTGCCCACCAGCTCGCGGAGGAAGCGACCGACGCGTACGAGGGTGCGCGTCAGCGCATCGCGGACTTCGTCGGCGCCGACTTCGGCGAGCTGGTGTTCACCAAGAACGCCACCGAGGGCTTCAACCTCGTGGCGTACGCGATGGGCAACGCCGCGACCTCGGGTCCCGAGGCCGCGCGGTTCGTCGTGGGTCCCGGCGACGAGATCGTCGTGACCGAGATGGAGCACCACGCGAACCTCGTTCCGTGGCAGCAGCTCGCTGCCCGGACCGGCGCGACGCTGAAGTGGTTCAAGCTCTCCGCGGACGGTCGTCTCGACCTGTCCGATGTGGACAGCGTGATCACGCCGCGCGCCAAGGTGGTCGCGTTCACGCACCAGTCGAACGTCACCGGTGTCATCAACCCGGTCGACGTGCTCGTCGCGGCGGCGCGGAAGGTCGGCGCGCTGACGGTGCTGGACGCGTGCCAGTCCGTTCCGCACGGCCCGGTGGACTTCCGGAAGCTGGGCGTGGACTTCGCGTCGTTCTCCGGCCACAAGATGCTCGGCCCGTCCGGCATCGGTGTCCTCTACGGACGGCGCGAGCTGCTGGAGGCGTTGCCCCCCTTCATCACCGGCGGTTCGATGATCGAGCTGGTGAAGATGGAGGGCTCGACGTTCGCCCCGCCGCCGCAGCGCTTCGAGGCCGGTTCGCCGATGACGTCCCAGGCCGTCGGTCTGGGTGCCGCCGTCGACTACCTGTCGGTCGTGGGCATGGAACGCATCCACGCACACGAGCACGCGCTGACCGTCGCGGCGCTGGAAGGCCTGTCGTCCGTCAAGGGCGTCCGCCTGATCGGCCCGACCGACGCCGTGAACCGCGGCGGCGCCGTGCCGTTCGAGATCGAGGGCGTCCACCCGCACGACGCCGGCCAGGTGCTCGACAGCCTGGGCATCGCGGTGCGCGTCGGCCACCACTGCGCGTGGCCGCTGCACCGCTGCCTCAACGCCCAGTCGTCGGTGCGTGCGACGTTCTACCTGTACAACACGCTGGACGAGGTCGACGCGCTGGTCGACGGCGTCCGCGAGGCGCAGAAGTTCTTCGGGGTGGCCTGAGATGCAGCTCCAGCAGATGTACCAGGAGATCATCCTGGACCACTACAAGAACCCGCACGGCCGCGGCCTGCGCGACCCGTACGACGCCGAGTCGTTCCAGGTCAACCCGACCTGCGGCGACGAGGTGACGTTGCGCGTGCACGTCGCCGACGACGTGGTGCGGGACGTCTCGTACGAGGGCCAGGGCTGCTCGATCAGCCAGGCGTCGACCTCGGTGTTGACGGACCTGGTCGTGGGCAAGCCGGTGGGCGAGGCCCTCAAGAAGATGGACGCGTTCGTCGAGCTCATGCAGGGCCGCGGCCAGGTGGAGCCCGACGAGGACGTTCTCGAGGACGGCATCGCCTTCGCCGGTGTCGCGAAGTACCCGGCGCGCGTGAAGTGCGCGCTGCTGGGCTGGATGGCGTTCAAGGACGCAGTCGTACGAAGCCAGGGAGCAGCATGAGCACCGAAGATGTGGTCCGGGGAGCCGAAGGCATGCCGGTCTTCGAGCCCAAGGCTGACGTCGCCGCACTGGACGACGTGGAAGAGGCCATGCGCGACGTCGTGGACCCCGAGCTCGGGATCAACGTCGTCGACCTGGGCCTGGTCTACGACATCCACATCGACGACAAGAACGTCGCCACCATCGACATGACGCTGACCTCGGCGGCCTGCCCGCTGACGGACGTCATCGAGGACCAGACCCGCGCGGCCCTGACCGGCGGCGGGGCCGGCGGCCTGGTGGCGGACTTCCGCATCAACTGGGTGTGGATGCCGCCGTGGGGCCCGGAGAAGATCACCGACGACGGCCGCGAGCAGCTGCGCGCGCTGGGCTTCACCGTCTGAACCGGCTTTCATCAGAACGGCGCGCACTCTCTGACGGGGTGCGCGCCGTTCGCCGTTTCAGAGCAGCTCGTATCCGTCGGTGTTGGTCCAGTCAGAAGACGACCAGCTCGCGACCCGCACGACACACCGCACGGAGGTGATGAGCTCGTCCGGCAACTCGGCTGCCGCGGCGTAGGCGCTGACCCGCAACGGCATCGCCCCGTCCAGCCAGGAGACCTCGGCGACGGCGACAGGCGCACATGCGTCCACCAGCCGCACCAACTCCGGATGCCGCGCCCCATACCCGGTCACGCTCGAATCCAAACACAAATCCACCATCTGGAACACCGCGACCCGGCCGCTTAAATGCGTTGCACCGGCTCTCGGCGATCACCTAACTTGAACCCATCACAACCGACAGAGATCAACCGGAGGAAGACATGCTTGCCAAGGCGGAGCTTGCGGGATGGCGAATTCTCGCCCTCGTCGCCGGTGGTCTGCTGGCGCTGGCGTGGGGCTCCACGCCATGACCTGATCCCCAGGTCATGACCTCGGAGCCGCCCACGCGAGACGTGGGCGGTTTCTTTTTGCGCTCATTCGAACAATACCGACGAGCTTCGGAAGCGGAACTGCCTCCAAAACAGTTTCCCGAGGGTTCGACTCCTTCCGTCGGTGCGGCACGAAACAACGCGGTCGTGGTGAACTCGGCGGACACGCCGGTCTTCCAAACCGGAGCAGAGGGTTCGACGCCCTCCGGCCGCTCGCCCCTGTAGCCCAACGGAAGAGGCAACGCGCTCAGAACGCGTCCGGTCCAGGTTCGAATCCTGGTAGGGGTACGACACAACCGAACAAGGGGGACGCGCCGGCGCGCAGGTGATCCTTGCAAGATCGCCCCGGAGGGTTCGACACCCTCGTCTTCCACGCACGTCCCGTAGCTCAGCCCGGTGAGAGCGTCCGTCTGATACGCGGCAGGTCCCAGGTTCAAATCCTGGCGGGACGACCACGCTACAAAGAACACGTGGACCACATCAGCAGAGCCGTGTCGGCGGCCGGTGCGTTGTTCCTCGACGAGCGGGGACGCGTCCTGCTCGTCGAACCCACCTACAAGTCGCACTGGGAGATCCCGGGCGGCATGATCGAACACGGCGAGACGCCGACAGAGGCCTGCCGTCGCGAGGTCGAGGAAGAGCTCGGCCTGCACAGGGAACCCGGCCGCCTGCTCGTCGTCGACTGGGCGCCCAAGGACGGGCACGACCGGATCCTGTTCGTCTTCGACGGCGGCACGCTCGCCCCGGACGAGGACATCCGGCTCCAGGAAGAAGAGCTGAGGTCCTACGAGTTCGTGCCGCCGGACGAAGCCGGGCACCGCCTGGTCCCGCGACTCGCGCTCCGCCTCGCCGAAGCGTTGCGCGCCAAGGAGTCAGGCGACACCCGTTACCTCGAACACGGTCAGGCGTAGACGCGTTCCACGAACGCCGCCAGCTGGTCCTCCGGCAGGTGCCGGGCCAGGTCCGCCTCCGAGACCATGCCGACCAGCCGGTGGTCCTCGATCACCGGCACCCGCCGGATCTGGTTGTCCTCCATGGTCCTCAGCACCTGCGCCACCGAGTCCGAGGCGTCGACCCAGTGCACGTGGCAGCCGAACTCACCCGCGGTCGTCGTCTCCAGGTCCAGCTTGGCGGCGACGGCCCTGACCACGATGTCGCGGTCGGTGATGATGCCGTGCAGCCGGTCGTCCTTCCCGCAGATCGGCAGCGAGCCGACGTCGAGGTCCCGCATCATTCTCGCGGCCTCCACGAGACTCGCGTCCTCGCCCACGCACTGCACACCGGGGTGCATGATGTCGCGTGCTGTCGTCACGACGTCCTCCTTCCGGGGCTTCCCAGCATCCGCCCGTCCGGAGCGCCCCGCAGATCAGACCGGCGCGGTCTGCGCGACCAGCAGGCCCACCACGTCGTCCAGCCGGCCGCGGCGGGCGAACGCACGGCGTTGCCGCGCGGCACCCGTTCCGTCGAGCAGCAACCGGTCGATGCCGTCGCTCACCATCTGGTAGTCGCCGGTGAGCTCGAGCGCCGGGCGGATCCACCTCAGCAACGACGCCACGATCGTGGACATGGGTGTCGGCGACCCCGTCACCGGGTCGATGCCGAAACCCTCCAGACCGTCGCGCGCCGCACGCCACATAGCCACCTTCAGCAGGTGCGGCGGCGTTCTCGTCGCGACCGCGCCGGAACTCAGTGCGGTGGCGGCGATTCCGCGCACCAGCGCGGCCATCAGGACCGCTTCCTCCACGGTCGGCGCGACGTCGGAGACCCGCAGCTCCAGCGTGGGGTGGCGGGCGGAGAGCCGCACGTCCCAGTAGAGCATCCCCGCGTCGATCGCCGCGCCGCTCGCGACGATCTCCTCGCGTGCCGTGTAGTACTCGTCCGCGCTGTCGAAGTACGGCGGCACACCCGAAGTGGGCCAACGGTTCCAGACCACGTACCGCCAGCTCGCGTAGCCCGTGTCGCCGTCGAGCCAGTACGGCGAGTTCGCGCCCAGCGCCAGCAACGCCGGCAGCCACGGGCGCATGTGGTTGCTCACGAAGATCTTCGACTCGTCGTCGGGCAGACCGACGTGCACGTGGCAGCCGCAGATCGCGAGGTCGTTGGTCAGCGCTCCCATCTCCGCCGCCATCCGGTGGTAGCGCGGGGAGTTCGTCAACGGAGTGGGCATCGTCAGGCCCAGCACCGGCGTTCCGGTGGCGGCGAGCCGGGCGTCGTGACGGGCGGCCCGTTCGATCAACGTGCGGCGCGCGAGGGCCAGTTCCTCGCGCAGCTCGCCCATGTCCGTGCAGACGCCGCTGGCCGATTCCACCTGATATTGCGCGATTTCCGGCTGCAGGTCGACGTCGAACCGGTCCGCCCCTGTGAGCACTTCGTTGGCACGGTTGGCCAAATGGCCTGTGGAGGCTTCGACGAGCACGAACTCCTCTTCCACCCCAACGGTGAGAAGGCCTTCCACGCTCGTGCGTTGTGCTGGTACCGATTGAGTTCTGCCGCCGACCTGCACGCCGAACCTCCAGTGCACTGAGTAGCACCCTCGATGCTATGAGTGATCGAAGGGCCGCACAGGAGGCGTTCGGTTGTACCTGTTAACTCACCGCGCGTTGCGCGACACCACGGAGCACGTCACGCCGATCGCTGCCCGGCCGGCCCATCACCCAGCTGGATCCGGCGAGCGACTTCGCGTGCTCCTTCACTGGTGCCAGCAACCGCGATACCTCGCGATACGACCCCACTGATCCCGGGGCACAGATAAGGGTCGCAAGAGAGAGGGTCACGTGTCGTCCCTCCGCCGTGTATGGCTTGTCGAGCAGACGAGCACTCAGAGGCACCGTCTCGTCGAGCCCGGCGAGGAGGAGGAAGTCGTCACCGCCGACGTGCCCGACGTCCACGCCGGGGAACGCGTGCGCGAGGTCCGCCAGGTCGTGCCCGATCTCGCGGATCAGGTCGTCGCCCGCCGCGAAGCCGACCGTGTCGTTCACCAGCTTGAAGGCGTCCACGTCCAGCCACGAGATCGCGAAGATCTCGCCGGCCTCGATGCGCCGTTCCACTTCCTTCGCCACGGCGTCGCTGCCCGGCAGACGCGTGAGAGGGCTCAACGCGGCCGCCTGCTCAACCTTCAGCTCGGCGACGCCACGCACCACGTCCGCCACACGGACAACGCCCATGCATCGCTCGTTGTGATCCACGAGGATGAGGTCGTCGTTGGTGCGCTCACGGTTCGCACCGGCCACCACGTCCAGAAGGTCGAGCGCCGACGCCTCCGTGTCGATGATGTGCGGCTTGTCCGCGAGACGCGCCGCCTCGCGCTTGGCGTGCAACGCATGCCCGTACGGCCCGGTGACCGCGAGCAGGAACCGGTTGCGGTCCACCGACCACCGCGGGCGCCCCTCGTCGTCGACCAGCACGACACCGGTGATCGACGGCTGCGTCGCGAACACCTCGCGCACCTCGTCGCTCGTGGCGTGCTCGGGCAACGTCGTCGCGGGGTGCAGGAAGTCCGTGACCCTGGGACCGGTGGTGCTGCGCCGGATCTCGCCGGTCTCCGTGACGGCCTCCGGCGCGATCCGGGCGTTCACGGCCGGTCGCCGTTGCGGGGGAGCGAGGTACCTGCCCTGCGCGTGCCCCACGCCCAGCTTGCGCAGGTACGTCAGCTCGGCCTCGGTCTCGACGCCCTCGGCGACGACCTGACCGCCCGTGTACTCGCCGAGGTGCACCAACGACCGCACCAGCGCGCCCCGCGCGGCGTCGTCGGGCAGCGAGCGGACGATCTCCCGGTCGAGCTTGATGAAGTCGGGGGAGGCGCTGGTCAGCAGGCCGAGCGGCACGTCGCCCTCGCCCACGCAGTCGAGCGCGATGCGGAAACCGTTGTTGCGCAACGTCTGCAACCCGCGCGCCAGCCGGCCGCGGTGGGCCCGCGAGTACGGCTCGCCGATCTCGATGACGACGCTGTCGTGGGAGCGCCGGGCGTCCCGCAGCGCGCCGTAGAGCGGGCCCATGACCTCGGGCTTGTCCGCGACCGTGATCGCCAGCAGGTTCACGTGCAGCGGCAGCATCAGGTCGAAGTCGGCGGCGGACCGGACGGCGCGGCAGGCGAGACCGACGTCGGCGTTGGTCAGCAGGCCGGCCTGGAAGGCGGCTTGGAGCAGATCCTGCACGCTGCCGTCGTGCGGCCGGGCCAGGGCCTCCACCGCGACGACGCCCCCGGTGTTCAGGTTGAACAGCGGCTGGAAGGCGAACCTGACGTCATCCAGCAATGCGGGCACGCCATTTATCGTGCCGGTGCGAACGAGTTGTCACCAAGGGGGTTCACCAGGTGTTCACGCTCCCGGCGACGAGCCGCCACGGTGCGGCTGCGCTCGGTGATCCGCTGGTCACGCTGGGGGTCCGCTCAAAAGATCAGCTTTGTCCTGAGCCAGCGCGGCGCGATCCGGAACAAAGCAGTCATCGCCGCCACCATTCCTTTCACGTCCTCCCGGCCGGAGAGGTAGGCGCGCTGATGATTCGCGTCGAGCTGGAAAAAGACCTCGAAGAAGTCCCGCGTCTCGTCGGCGTCCATCCGCAGCAGCACCTCCAGACCGCGGCGGCGCATGGCGTGCACGATCCGCGCCTTCCTGGACCAGATGACGCGCTGCGGGTCCTCGCCCGCCTTGACCGCCTGGGCGACCTTCGGCGCGAGCGTCAGAGAGGTCGCCACGCTGTACCCGGTGGCGGGATGGATGAAGCCCGCACTCGCACCGAACGCGAGACCGTCGGCCTTGGGAGCGTCGAGCGGGAAGCGCACCCGCTCCTCCTCGGGACCGGGAGCGATCCTCGCGTGGAGCCGGCGGCGGAGCTCGTCGAGCGGCGTGGCGGGCCGGCCCGCCAGACAGGTCTCCTCCACGAGCACGCGGTTGTCGCCCAGAGGAACCGTGTAGAGGAACGAGTCGCCGTTGCGCCAGTCCATCAGCGTCGTCTCTGTGCAGTCCGACTCGATGACCGTTCCTACGGCCGTTTGCTCGGCCCGGCCCTTGCGCGCGCCCGTGGCGTTGAACGTGTAGCGCGCGTCGGCTGGCCGTGGGAGGACGGTGACCGAGTCCGGGAGAGCGTGCAGACGCGCGTTGTCGAGGATGACGTACTCACGCGGGATCAGATGCTCTTCGCGCGCGAAGACGCGAACCACCGTGCTCGTGACTTTGGTGGGGGTGCCGTGGGGGAGCTCGTCGGCCCACGCACCGTAGGTCGCCGCCCAGACGCGTTCCGGCTGACGGTCGACTATCGCCGTGTCGAGACCTTCTTCCGCACACGCACGTGCGAGCGCGCGCCCAGCCGGGCCGCCACCGACCACCAGAACGTCGAACATGGCTCAATGATCGGCGGTGCGGACGAGGCCCACCGAATGAAGCACGGCTGTTCGGAGGGACGTGGGTCACATCGTCACGGCCCAACCGGGGTGCAAGCGTCCTGCCGGGTGGCAAACGACCAGTTCAGCAGCGGTGCGAGGGGGTGGGTACCCCCCGATTTGGAGATCGAAACAGGCCCGTGTAATGTTCTCCATGTCAGAGCGAAGCGGGCCGGAAATGCAAACCGGAACGAGCCTGACAAAGCCGGAAGACAGAAGGGCCTCTGAGAGGCCGATTTGACACCGGCAAGCGAGACCAAATAAGCTTCAGCAACACAAGCCCCGGAAGTAAGTCAGCGAAAAGCTGATGTGACTGCGGTGAGCGCGTGTTCTTTGAGAACTCAACAGCGTGCCGAAACACAGCCAGTAATATGAATACTCCTCGTCAGGAGTATTCCTTTGAGTAGTTTT
>NZ_JBHYGW010000036.1:0-69602 GCF_042738015.1 Lentzea sp. NPDC059081 | reverse complement strand
GTGTCAAACCGCCACGCTTTTCGGCGGTTTGACACCCCTGCCTGGTTGTGGCTCGCTCTGGTACGGCTCGTGACGGGACCCACCCCACCCGAACCGCACCACCACCCCAACAGCAAGCCGCCCAGCACAAACAGGCGTGCCATCAACCCGCCGAGGGCGCTGGGGGTCTTTGATCAGTTGGCGGGGTCCGGGGCAGAGCCCCGCGCATGAAACGGGACAGGCACGCACCAAGGCGACCACCCACACAGCCACGCCACACAGCCACGCCGCACAGCCACGCCACACAGCCACGCCACACAGCCACGCCACACAGCCACAAACCCACGCCACCAAACGATCCCCGAAAGATCCGCAGACAGCGCCTAACCAACCATCTCCGGCCGCACGTTGCCGAAGTGGTCGTCGAGGATCACCGAGATCGTGCGCGGCGCCTCGACGACCGCCAGGTGCGCCGCATCGCCCACCACGTACAGCTCCGAGTCCGGCAGCTCGTCCGCGATCTGCCGGGCCAGCTCCGGCGGCGTCGCCTGGTCCTGCGCCGCGGCGATCACCACGGTCGGCACGTCGATCTTCGCCAGGTCCGCCCGCAGGTCCATCTCCCTGATCGCCTCGCAGCACGCGACGTACGACGGGACGTCGACCTCCAGCAGCTCAGCCCGGAAGCGCGCGACGACAGCCGGGGAGAACGCGGGGGTGAACCAGCGCCCCACGATCGCGTCCGCCGCGGGTTCCATGCCGGACGAGCGCAGCACCTCGATCCGCGAGTCCCACACGGACTTGTCCGGGTACCAGGCCGTCGTGCACAGCAGCGCGAGCCGGGAGATCCGGCCGGTGTGCGCGGCCAGCCACATGCCGACCATCCCGCCGAGCGACACGCCGCAGTAGTAGACCTGGCGCAGTCCCAGGTGGTCGAGCAGCTCCACGACGTCGTTCGCGAGGTCCTCGATCGTGCACGGACCGTCGGAGGGCGCGCTGCGGCCGTGGCCCCGGTGGTCGAAGCGCAGGAGCCGGAACGGGAGGTCGAACTCCCGCCACAGCTCGGTCGTCGTGCCGAGCGCGTTGCCGAGCACCAGCACCGGCGCGTCCTCCGGCCCGGTCAGCGTGTGGTGCCCGAGCACGGCGTCACCTCCTCGCGAGACCCCGACAACACGGGAGTGTGCCGGGGGTTTTTCCTGTTCGCACGACGAGTTGCGCCGTCCGGCGCAGGTGGCGCGACAACCACCGGCCTGGCCCCCGCCGAAACACCGTTACGGGGAGCAGAATGAGGGTTTGCCCGCGCCACCGACCGCACCGGGAAGCCGATGAACTCCGCTGCTCCGTTCACGCACGAGGCCCTGTTCTACCGGGACGAGGACGCCTTCCTCGCCGGCACGGCCGGCTTCGTCTCGGACGGCGTGCGCAGAGGCGAGCCCGTGCTGGTCGCCGTGCGCGAGGCGAGCATCGGGCCGTTGCGCGCACGGCTGGGCGGCCAGGCCGACCAGGTCCACTTCATCGACATGACCGAGGCGGGCCGCAACCCCGGCCGGATCATCCCCGGCGTGCTGATGGCGTTCAGCGCGAGCACCCGGCAGCGCTTCCGGATGGTCGGCGAGCCGATGTGGCCCGGCCGCACCGAGCTCGAGTACCCGGCGTGCGTGCAGCACGAGGCGTTGATCAACACGGCGTTCGAGGGCAGCCGGGGCGTCATCCTCTGTCCCTACGACGCGGGGTCGCTGCCCGGCCACGTGCTGGCGGACGCGCGGCGCACGCACCCGGTCGTCAACGACGGCGAGCGGCGCGTCGCGAGCGAGTGGTACACGGAACCGTCGGGTCTCGCCGAGATCTACAACGTGCCGCTGCCCCCGCCGCCCGACACCGCCGAGGAGCACACGTTCTCCGTCGGCACGCTCGCGCACACGCGCAAGATCGTCGCCACCTTCGCGCACTGGCTGCGCCGCGAGCAGGTCGAGGACCTCGTGCTCGCGGTCAACGAGCTGGCGACGAACAGCATCCTGCACGCGTCCGGCCGCGGGGTGCTGCGGCTGTGGCGCGAGGGCGGCACGGCGGTGTGCGAGGTGAGCGACTCCGGCGAGGGCTTCCCGCCCTCGTTCACCGGTCTCTCCGGCTTCGGGATCGTCATGGTGAACCTGCTGTGTGACCTGGTTCGCACTCACACGAGTCACAGCGGTACCACCGTTCGAGTGTACTTGGGGCGGTAGGGAGTCGCCGCCATCTCATCGCAATGCGCTCGACACGCGGACCTGTTTTCCTTGCTCACCTATGACAGACCACCTCTCCCCCCTCGACATCGCCTTCCTCGCCATGGAGGGCAACGCGAACCCGTTGCACCTCGGCGCGGTCGCGACCTTCGCACCGTCCACTCCGGTGCACCCGGCCCGCATCGCCGCCGTGCTGTGCGACCGCGCGCAGGAGATCCCCAGCCTGCGCCGGCGTGCCCGCACGTCGTTGCTGGGCGGTGCGCGCTGGGTGGAGGACCCCGGTTTCGCGCCGGAGGACCACGTCTTCACGCACCACGTCCGCGGCAGAGATCGTTTCGCCACACTGGTTTCCCACCTCATGGCGCAGCCGCTGGACCTCGCGCGCCCGCCGTGGGAGCTGCACGTGGTCACCGGGCTGACCGGCGGCCGGTTCGCCGTCGTCGCCAAGCTGCACCACTCGCTGTGCGACGGCATGAAGGCCGTGGGCCTGGGACTGCGGCTGTTCGACGCGTCCCGACTGTCCGTTCCGGACGCTCCGGAACCGGTTTCGAGGCCGATGATCCCGTCCCTGCGCGGGATCAAGGACACGATCGACATCGCCTCCTCGGTGCTGATGAACACGCGCCCGCCGACGCTCAACTCGCCGGTGCTCACGGCGTCGACCCGGCCCCGTCGCGTGGTGATGTCGCGGCTGGACCTCGCGGACGTGCACCGGATCCGGCGCGTGCACGGCGGCACGGTGAACGACGTGCTGCTCGCCCTCGTGACGGGTGCCTTGCGCCACTGGCTTTCCGCGCACGGCAGCGCCGGGCCGTCGTCCGTCGTGCGGGCGCTGATCCCGGTTAACCAACGCTCACGCTCCGGCGACGGCGCCTCGGGCAACCAGATCTCCGGCTTCCTCGTGTCGCTGCCCGTCGGCTGCCCGGACCCGGTGGACCGCCTGCGCGACATCCGGTCCCAGATGGAGTCGGCCAAGGCCGCCGGGTCGGAGAAGGGCGCGGGCGCACTGCCGTTGCTGGCGGACCGGGTGCCGCCGCTGGTGCACCGCCTGGCAGCACCCGTCATGGGCCGCTGCGCGCCGTTGCTGTTCGACACGCTCGTCACGTCCGTGCCGCTGCCGTCCGTGCCGCTCGCCCTCGACGGCGCCGCGCTGTGCGAGATGTACCCCGTCGCGCCGGTCGCCCCCGGTCACGCGGTGGGCATCGCGCTGTCCGTCTACCGCTCGTCGGTGCACGTCTGCCTGAACACCAACCAGTCGTGGATGTCCGACGCGCAGTGGCTCGACGGGGTGCTGCGCCGCGAGGTGGCGTCGCTGCAGGACGCGCGTGAGCTGGTGGGTTTGCCTCGCTGAGACCGGGGGCAAACCCAGGCTCATGAGCAACACCGTGGTCCTGGACGTGGACGGCACCCTGGTCGACACCAACTACCACCACACGGTGGCGTGGCTGCGGGCCTTCCGCAGCGCCGGCATCACCGTGCCGGGCTGGAAGGTGCACCGGTCCATCGGCATGGGCGGCGACAAGCTGGTCGCCGCGGTGGCCGGGGACGTCGTCGAACGGTCGCACGGTGACGAGCTGCGGGCGGCCTGGGAGCGGTACTTCGACGAGATGCTGGACGAGATCCAGCCGTTCGAAGGGGCCCACCGGCTGATCCGCGCCGCGACCGACCTCGGCCTCGCCGTCGTGCTGGCCAGCTCGGGCAAGCGCAAGCACGTGGAGCACTACCTGAAGCTGCTCGACCCCGGCGACATCGCCTGGACGTCCTCCGACGACGTCGACGACAGCAAACCGGAGCCCGACCTGATCGAGGTCGCGCTCAAGCAGGCGAAGGCCACCCGCGCGGTCGTCGTGGGCGACTCGGTGTGGGACTGCGAGGCCGCCGGCCGGGCCGGGCTGCCGTCGATCGGGCTGCTGACCGGCGGCTTCGGCGAGGACGAGCTGATCGACCGCGGGGCGTCGGCCGTGTACCAGGACCTGGACCGGCTGCGGGCGGAGCTGAACGACCTGCCGTTCGCCGACGTGAGCGAGCCCGGAGCGTAGGGCTGGCGCACTCAGACCTGGGGCACTCAGGGCTGGGGCACTCAGGGCTGGGGCGCGGCCGAGGGCGTCGGCACCTCCGACGACTTCTTGTTCTTCTTGTTCTTCTGCTTGGTCGTCTCCTCCGGCGGGACGACGCTCTCGTCCGGCGCGGGCGTGCTGGTCGACGTCTGCGCACCCGTGGTGACGACCGCACCCGGCTGCGGCGCACCAGGCGCCGCGGTCCGGCCGGACGTGCCGGGCGTGTCCGAGCCGCCCGGTGTCTGCACCACGGTCACGGTCGACTGCGTCACCGTCACGACCCTGGTGTGCGGGTCCGGCACCTTCTGGTCCGCGGCGGGCGCCTCGGTGCCGCCACCGCCGAAGTTCGCGACGGCCACCGCGACGGCCGTGGCGGCGACCGCGGCCGCCGCGCTGATCGCCAAGCGCTTGCCACGCCGCGGCTTCGGCACGTCGGGAGCCGAGACGGCGGCGTCGGGCAGCAGGGCGGGCAGGCCGCGGCTCGCCTCGAAGGCGGCGTCGAGCGACCGGGCGCACTGAGCGGCGGACGGGCGGCGGGCGGGGTCCATGTCCGTCATCGCGGACAGCAGCGACACCCACGCCAGGGGCAGGTCGACCGGGATGCGCGGCGGGCGGGCCAGCCGGGCGAGGGCGGCCTCCGCGTCGCCGCCGGGGTACTCGGAGCGGCCCGTCAGGCCTTCCAGCAGCACGAGGCCCAGCGAGTAGATGTCGGCGGCCGGCGTCACGTCGGAGCCGCGGACCTGTTCCGGCGACAGGTAGCCGGCGGTGCCGACCAGCACCCCGGACGTCGTCACGCGGGTCACCTCGGCGACCAGCGCCAGGCCGAAGTCGGCCAGGTAGGCCTGCTTCTCGGCGTCGTCGAGCAGGATGTTGGACGGCTTGATGTCGCGGTGCACCACGCCGAGGCCGTGCACGTGCTCCAGGACGGCCGCGATCTGGCCGCCGACGCGCGCCACGAAACGGGGTGGCAACGGCTCGCGCATGCGCTGGCGCAGGGTGCCGCCGGTGATCTCGCGCATCACGAAGTACGGGCGGCGCGAGACCGTGCCGGACTCGTAGACCGGGATGATGCCGGGGCACTCCAGGGACGCGAGCATCGACGCCTCGCGCTGCAGGCGGAGCTCGTCGTCCGGCAGGCCGGGACCCGAGAAGATCTTGATGGCCACCGAGGACGTGGTGGCGCGGTCGTAGGCCCGGTAGACCTCCGCCATGCCACCGGACCCGAGGAGTGACCCGATCACGAAGCGGTCGTCGATCACCGCACCGGTCAGGTCGCCGTCCCAGGATCCGCTCATGGGCCTCCGCTCGTCGCGCAGCAACCTAACGGGTCATGCGGAACGTGTGCCACCCGGTACGACCTGAAGATCAAACGACGATCAGCCCCGCTTCGATCTCCCTGACCGTCGCCTCGTCGCGTTCCAGCTGTTCAGCGTCGGTCGTGGCGAGCACCACGTGCCCCAGGGACGTGCGCAGGTCGTTCGTGCGGGGCACCATCGAGCCCTCGCGGTACGGCAGCACCTCGCGCTGGTAACTGGGCAAAAGTGAGGCCAGCTCGTCAAAGCGGACGGAGTTCGCGAGCTCGCCGGCCGCGGGCGAGGCCAGGTACACCGACCTCACGTGCTGGTGCCGTTCGTACCGGCCGACCTCCCTCGCGCCGTCCGCGTGGTGGCGCACCATCCGCGTGATCTGGCTTTCGCCGGTGCCGAGCAACGTCAGCTCCTGCTGCTCGGGACCCGCCAGCCGGGTGCCCATCTCGATCAGGCGCGGGCCGTCGGGGGTGACCATCACCTCGACGTGTGCGGGGCCGTTGCGCACGCCGGTCGCGTCGAGCACGCGCGAGACATAGCCGAAGAGGACGTCGACCACCGGCTCGGACGGGTCGACGAGCGTGTTCGACCGGAAGATGCCGAGCCCGTCGTCACCGCCCTCCTTGGCACAGCGCCACACCGCGGCCAGACCGTGCCGTCCGTCGACCGAGTAGGTGTCGACCTCGTACTCTGTGCCCACGGCGAGCTCGCGCACCTGCACCTTGTCCTGGCGGAAGCAGGTGTTGTTGACGGCCAGGATCCGGTTGAAGCTGGTGCGCCAGTCGTCGCCGGGCATCACCACGAACACGTCGTCGGTGTCGCCGCTGTGCTGCGGCTTCAGCACGATCGGCGAGTTCTGCAGGCCTTCGCGGCGCAGCCAGGCGGCCACCTCGTCGGGCGACTCCGAGCTGAGCTGCCGCAGGTGCGGCACCTCGGCGGTGCGCAACGCCACGTCGCGCTGCCACCGGTCGCGGCGCGCCGACGAGAGCGTCAGGACGTTCGACTGCCCCGGCACGACCAGCTCCGACACCGTCTCCGCCGCCTCGACGCCGGTCTCGCTGCCGGCGACGACCGCGATCGGGTCGTGCACGGCCAGCTTGGCGGCCAGCTCGTCGAGGTCACCGAGCGTGTGGATCTCGTGGTAGTCGTCCGGGTCCCACACCCTGCTGAGCCAGCTCGGCGGCTTCGCGGTCGTCAGGACCGCCACCGCCTCGACCCCCCGAGCGGCGAACGCGGGCGCGATGCCCTTGCCCGCGGAGTACGGATCCACCACGACGATGCTGCGACCGGACACCGCTGTCCTCCCGAATGGTCAAGCTGCTGCCGGATGAGAGGGGTCAACATCCGGGGCGCCACCAGTGATTCCTGTCTCGATTGGGTCGAGACGACCGTCACTCGAACCTCAGTCGCGCGTGGACGGACTCGGTCACGAAAGCGCTGGTGGACGCCCGCCACATCCTGCTGAGACGCGTGCGCAGATCCGTGCCGCCGGTCAGCGCCCTGGCCACGAACTGCAGCCCGAGCAGCTCGGCCACGACCTGCTCCGCCGTGTGCCGCACGTTCACCTCTGGCCGCAGCTCACCGCGGTCACGCGAGAGCGTCAGCAGGTCCCGCACCACGGTGACCCAGCCGATCACCTGCGCCGCCGCCACGACGTCGAAGAACACCGCCTCCCGCAACAGCTTCGCGCTCACCCGCACGGTCAGGTCGGTCTCGAGCCTGCCGACGAACGCGAACGACATCGAGACGAGCGCCTGGACCGGTGACTCCTCGACCGCGAGCTGCTCGTCGCGCAACCGGTGCCACAGCAGCGACTGCTCCTCGACGATCGCCACCCCGAGCGCCTCCTTGGAGCGGAAGTGGCAGTAGAGCGCGCCTTTCGAGACGTCGGCCCGTGCGCACACAGCGGTGAGGCTGGATCTGGCGAAACCGTCGCGGTCGAACACCTCGGCGGCGGCCCGCAGCAGCCTCTCCCGCGTGTGCACCGCTCTCCCCCTGGCGGAGCTCATGCCCCTGCCCGCGCAACGGCCAGCGTGTCCGGCAGGTGCCAGTACTGCTCGATCTCCCCCAGGTGCACCGAGACCACGTCCGCGAACCGGGCCTCGACCGGGTCGCCGGTGGCGCGGACCCGCCAGCGCGCCGAGCCGATCAGCGCCGCGTCCGTCCCGTCGACGATCACCTGGCGCGCGGAGAGCTGTTCCAGCTCGAACGCGGCGAACAACGTCAGGAACCACGACTCGACCTCGCGGCGGGTGCGCGGGCCGACCGACCACCGGGTGCCGTTCGGGTCGGGCGCCTCCCACTCCACGTCCCGCGCGCACAGCCGCGCGATGCCCGGTGCGTCCTGGGCCGCGAGGCGTGCCAGGAACACCTGCACCAGCTCGACCGTCGAGAACATTTTTTCCCACCTTCTGATCCCGGTCATTGCTGCGGCACAACGAACCGGCGCGGCCACACTAGATCAAGCACGCGAAAACCGGATGAACACACCCCATTGGACCAGCTCCGTTCCACCGAACAACCGATCAAGCGATTCCGGCGGTGGCTGAACTTTCAACGACCGCCGGTATCACCGCAATGCACGGCCCGGACGCCGGGGCTTTGAGGCAGGCTGGACGACACACCCGCCCTCTCACCGAAACGGAGCAGAACCGTGCTCAAGGCAGCCCCCGGAGCCCGCGAGCACCAGGACGTCCCGCCGATCACCGCCCTGATTCCCCGGGCGCGGCGAGAACAGGGCCTCACCCAGCGCGGACTCGCGGACCTGTTGTGCGAGATCTCGCAGAACGACAGCGTCACCCGCGAGGAAGTGTCGAGGTGGGAACGCGGAAAACGCATTCCCGGCCCCTATTGGCGTGCCTGGATCAGCGCCGCGCTCGACGTGCCGCACGCCGAGGTCGACAGGGCCGCGGTGGTCGAACGGCAGTGTCGCAGGACCAAAACGGAGTTCCACTCCGGCCGGCGGTGAGCGGACCGGCGGCAGGGCCGGTCCGCCCGCGGGAGGGCGGCACTCGACAATCCCCTCGCGAGTGCCGCCCTCCACGAAAAGAAAACCTCCATCACCGTCAAATTAATCCATTGTCCAGAGTTCCCGGACACATCGCCGCCGGAATCCCCGCGACGGTGGCGCAAACCGAACGAAGCCCGACTTCCCGGTGAATACCCCGTAACGCCGGGAACGAGATGCCGATCACATCCGACCGGCCTTCCTCCATCACATTCGGGCCCGGCCCGAAATCGACCGGCGGGCCCGCGCACGAGTTCGCGACGGCGGTGCCGCGCATTCCCGACAGGCGCCTGCTATCCCCGCGACAGCTTCTCCACAGGCGCCTCACAGGAATCGGTCCCACCCTTGTCCCCATGACGGACAACCACGACCGCGGCCTCCAGTTCGACCTCGCCACGTTGATCGGGCGCAGGCGGGCGTTGTCGCTGCTCGGCGGCGCGGGGCTCACGCTCGTGGCCTGCGCTCCGCCGACCACGACCGGCGCGACCTCGACCACCACCGACCCGGCCACGACGACCGGCACCTCCTCCACCGCCGAAGGCACGCCGCTCGACGCGATCCCCGAGGAGACCGCCGGTCCGTACCCCGGCGACGGTTCCAACGGCCCGAACGCCCTCACCCAGAGCGGCATCGTGCGCTCGGACATCCGCTCCAGCTTCGGTTCGTCGACCCGCACGGCCGAGGGCGTCGGGCTGACCATCGACCTGACGGTCAGGAAGGAGGACGGCACGCCGTACGCGGGCGCCGCCGTCTACCTGTGGCACTGCGACATCAACGGCGACTACTCGATGTACTCGGACCGCGTGAAGAACGAGAACTTCCTGCGCGGCGTCCAGGAGTCCGACTCCGCCGGCGAGCTGAGGTTCGTGAGCGTCTTTCCCGGCGCGTACGCGGGGCGGTGGCCGCACATCCACTTCGAGGTCTACCCGAGCCTCACCGAGGCCACCAAGGCCGGCAACAAGATCGTCACCTCGCAGCTCGCCCTGCCGGAGAACACGTGCAAGGAGGTCTACGGCACGACCGGGTACACGCAGAGCGTGCGGAACCTGACCAGGACGCCCCTGAAGCAGGACATGGTGTTCCGCGACGGCGTCGACCACCAGATGGCCGCGATGTCCGGCAGCACCGCGGCCGGCTACACCGCCTCACTGACCTTCGCGGTGGAGAGCTAGCCACAGCTCGGCGCGCACGCCGGGCGAGTCCAGCGACCTGCCGAGCGCCTGTTCCGCCCTGCGCACGCGGTTGCGCAGCGTGTGCCGGTGCACGCCCAGCTCGGCCGCCGCCGGGTCCCACGCGCCGTGGTGCGCGAGCCAGACCTCCAGCGCCGCACGGCTTTCCTCGTCCAACGGCCTCAGCACCGCCTCGGCGAAACCGGCGGGCAGCGTCACGTTGCCGGCGAAGTCCTCGAACCGGCGGATCCCGGCCTGGCGCGCCTGGCGGGCCTCGCGGTAGCCGCGGTCGACCTCCGAAGCGTCCACTTCGGACGATGCGAACCCGTCGAACTCCTCTGCCAGCACAACGACATCGCCGTCGTGCTCCGCCCAGAAGCCGTCGGCGGGAGGTTCGTCGGCGAGGAACACCCGGAACCGCGAGGGCAGGCCGTCGACCGGAAGTCCCGCCAGCAGCAGGCGGAACTGGCACGACCTCAGCTCGCGATGCGCCGCGTCCACGGCGTCGTTGCGGGCCAGCGCCAGGGTCAGCAGCGACGCCGCGGTGGTGACGATGCCCGGTTCGAGCCGGGCGGCGCCGGCCGCGAGGACCCCGCGGGCCCTGCTGCCGAGCACCTGGAGGACCACGGGCACCCCGTCGAGCTCGACCGCGGCGCTCGCCAGGCCGCCCGCGCCCTTCAGGCGGGCGAGCTCGGCCGACAGGTCGGGGACGAGTCGCGCGTTGTGGACGTGCACCGGCCGCCCGTCCGCGTCGAGGAGCACGGCCCAGCCGTCGATCCACTGGCCGAGCCTGCGCACCACTCCCCCGACCCCCGACCTGAGCGCGGCCCTCGTGAGCGCGCGCTGGGCCTCGCTGGTGCGGACGGGAGCGGCGTACTCGTCCGCCGCCAGTGCCTTCGACACCGCCTTGCTGATCGCGATGAACGGCACCCCGCGCGGCACCTCGACGAGCCCGAGCCCGGTCCGTCCCGCCGCCTCCACCAGCGCGGCGGGCACCACGTCGTGGCTGAGGCCCGTGCCGAAGCCGAGCCCGACCACACCGGCGCGCACCAGCCGTTCGACGTAGGACTCCCCCACCTCGGTCAGGCCCGTCGTCAGCAGCAGCTCGCCGCCCTCCAGGAACGGCGTGGGGTTCGCGAGCTCGGTGCCGTGCACCCGGGCGACCGGCCGCGACACGTCGCCGGCCAGCACCGGCAGCCCGAGCGAGCGGGCGAGGTCGTCCACCGTGATGGGCATGTGCCAGTGTGTACAACCCCGGCCGCGAAGATCGCCATTTCAGACACTGCGCACCGCGCTGACCAGGACCATGCTGGATCCGTGAGCCGATTGCGCACCCCCATCCCCGGCCCGAGGTCACTGGAGCTCCAGGCGCGCCGCGAGGACGCCGTCACCGGCGTCGGCAACCCGGCGCCCGCCGTGGCCGAGGCGGTGGAAGAGCAGATCGACAGGTTCAGCCACACCTGCTTCATGGTCACGCCGTACGAGAGCTACCTCGCGTCGTCGTGGCCGACCACGGCTACCACGGCCGCACGAACCTCACGATGGCGTTGACCGCCAAGACCATGCCGTACAAGCACCGGTTCGGCCCGTTCGCCCCCGAGGTCTACCGGGTCGCCATCGAGCCGATCCAGGGCGAGGGCGGGTTCATCGTGCCCGCCGAAGGGTTCCTGCCCGCGGTCGCGCGGTGGTGCCGCGAGCGCGGCGTCCTGTTCGTCGCCGACGAGATCCAGACGGGCTTCTGCCGCACGGGGTCGTGGTTCGCCTGCGATCACGAGGGTGTCGTGCCGGACCTCGTCACCACCGCCAAGGGCATCGCGGGTGGACTGCCGCTCGCCGCCGTCACGGGCCGCGCGGAGATCATGGACGCGGTGCACGCCGGCGGGCTCGGCGGCACCTACGGCGGCAACCCGGTGGCGTGCGCGGCGGCTCTCGGCGCGGTCCGCACGATGCGCGAGCGCGACCTGAACGCCCGAGCGCGCCACATCGAGGAGATCGTGCTCGGCCGGCTCCGCGTCGTCGCGGAGAAGACCGACCTCGTCGCCGACATCCGCGGCCGTGGCGCGATGCTGGCGGTCGAGCTCACCGAACGCACGCCCGACGTCGCCGCGCGCGTCGCGAAGGCGTGCCACGAAAGGGGTGTCGTCGTGCTGACGTGCGGCACCTACGGCAACGTGATCCGTCTGCTGCCCCCGCTGGTCATCCCGGACGACCTGCTCGCCGAAGGCCTCGACGTGCTCGAAGGAGCTCTGCTCGCATGACTGGTTTCCACACCGCCGAAGACGTCGAGACCGCGGTCGCCCAGGCCGCCGCCGTCGCACCCGCGCTCGCCGCGCTGCCCGCCCACCGCCGGGCCGCAGCGCTCGACCACGTGTCGCGGCGCCTGGCCGAGCGGGCGGAGGAGTTCGCGCAGGCGATCACCGACGACTCGGGCAAGCCGGCGAAGTGGGCGCGGGCCGAGGTGACCCGCGCGATCTCCACGTTCCGCTGGGCCGCCGAGGAGGCGCGCCGGTTCTCCGGCGAGCTGCAGCGCCTCGACACCGACCCGTCCGCCGAGGGCCGCCTCGCCCTGGTCCGCCGGGTGCCGCGCGGACCGGTGCTCGGCATCGCGCCGTTCAACTTCCCGCTGAACCTGGTGGCGCACAAGGTCGCCCCGGCCATCGCGGTCGGCGCGCCGATCGTGCTCAAGCCCGCGCCCGCCACGCCGAAGGTCGCGTTCCTGCTGGGAGAGCTGCTGGCGGAGACCGACCTGCCCGACGGCGCGTGGTCGGTGCTGCACCTGTCCAACGAGGACACCGCGAAGCTCGTCGAGGACCCGCGCCTGCCGGTCGTCTCGTTCACCGGCTCCGGCCCGGTCGGCTGGGGCATCAGGGAACGCGTGCCGCGCAAGCACGTCACGCTCGAACTGGGCGGCAACGCGGCCGCGATCGTCGCCCCCGACTGGCAGGACATCGAGTTCGCCGCGCAGCGCATCGCCACGTTCGCGATGTACCAGGCGGGCCAATCGTGCATCTCGGTGCAACGGGTCTACGCGCACGCCGACGTCTACGACGCGATCTCGGAAGCCGTTGTGCGGCAGGTGAACGCGCTCGACGTGGCGGCGGACGTCGGTCCGCTGATCAACGACGCCGCCGCCGACCGCGTCGAGGCCTGGGTCCGTGAGGCCGCCGCGAAGGTCCTGACCGGCGGCACCCGCGACGGCCGCACCTACGCGCCGACCGTGCTGGCGGACGTGCCGGAGGACGCGAAGGTCACCGCGGAGGAGGTGTTCGGCCCGGTGGTCACGCTGACCAGGGTCGAGAGCGTCAACGAGGCGTTCGACCGGGTCAACTCCTCCCGCTACGGCCTGCAGGCGGGCCTGTTCACCACCGACGTGCGGCTCGCCTTCCGTGCCGCGCAACGACTCCAGGTCGGCGGCGTGATCGTCGGCGACGTGCCGAGCTACCGCGCGGACCAGATGCCGTACGGCGGGGTGAAGGAGTCCGGCACGGGCCGCGAGGGCCTGCGCGCCGCCATGGAGGACCTGACGGAACCCCGCGTGCTGGTGCTCACCGGCCTGGAGCTCTGAGCGGTGCCTGTCTTGAACTCGGCTGTCTTGAACTCGGCCGTCTTGAACTCGGCTGCTTGACCCCGGCTGCCATGATGCTCGGGTGGCCGTCACCATCAGGGATGTCGCTCGCCAGGCGCAGGTCTCCGTCTCGACGGTCTCCCGGGCGCTGAGCGCACCCGGGCTCGTCAAGGAGGCCACCCGGCAGCGGGTCCTCGACGTCGTGGCCGGGCTCGGCTACCAGCCGAACCGGGCCGCGCGCAGCCTGATCACCGGCCGCACCGGCAACCTCGGCATCGTCGTGCCCGACCTCACCAACCCGTTCTTCCCCGCCGTGCTGCGGGGCGTGCAGACGCGGGCGGGCGAGGCGGGCACGTCGGTGTTCTTCTGCGACAGCAGGGAGGACCCCGCCGCCGAGGCCGAGCTGGTGCGGACGATGGCGGCGCAGGTCGACGGCGTGGTGCTGTGCGCGTCGCTGGTGTCCGACGAGACCGTCGCCGAGCTCGCCGCGCTGACACCGCTCGTGCTGATCAACCGGATCGTGCCGGGCGTCTCGTCCGTGCTGATGGACAGCGCCGCCGGCATGGGCCAGGTCGTCGCGCACCTGGAGTCGTTGGGTCACAACGACTTCGTGTACCTGGGGGGCCCGGCCGCGGCGTGGTCGAACAACCGGCGGCTGCGGGGCCTGGGGGGTCGCGCGCGACTCCTGGGCTCGTTCGAACCGAACTTCGGCGGCGGGGTCGCCGCTGCCGAGCGGGCGGTGGAGGCCGGAGCGACGGCGTTCATCGCGTACAACGACCTGATGGCACTCGGTGTGCTGAGCCACCTCGCGGCGCTCGGGATCGAGGTGCCGCGGCGGTTCAGCGTGACGGGCTTCGACGACATCCTCTACGCGGCGATGTGCTCGCCCGCGCTGACGACCGTCCACATGCCGGCCGAGGAAGCCGGCGAGGTCGCCGTGGACCTGCTGGCCGCTCTCATCGCCGGCGGCCCTGCCGAGCACCGGGAGCTCCCGACGACGCTCGTGGTGCGTTCCAGCACCGCCGCGCCGCATTCCCGGACCTGACAGGATTCCCGGACCTGACAGGAGAAACCTCGTCCGACCGTGAGGAAGTCTCTTCCGGTGACTCCCCCGCGCGGCCGGTGACGCGGTCTCTAGTCGTAACCGCGAACGTGCCCGTCCTCGTCGGCGAGAATTTCGTACCCGTCCATGCCAAGCTCCTTCCGTTGATGTCCGACCCCACAAAGCTAGAGGCTTTCCAGCGTCCTGTGGAGTGAATTTCCGCCGCAACCGGGGTAGTGGCGAGCGGACCGCGGGAGCTGCCGGAGCGCCTCCGACGCATAGCCCGCCTGTGTTCCACACCACACCCCAAGGCCACAGGGCGGCTACGCACCGCAACGAAAGGCACGTACCGAAGTCCGAGCTTTCGTCTTGATGACTCAAGTGGAGGGCAAACAGCAATGCGATTGATGCTCACCGTGATCACCCTGGCGATGTCACTGACAGTGCCGACTCCCTCCGCGACGGCGGCCGACCCCGTCGCGAGGACCGTCCAGCTCCTCAACTCCTATCGCGCGAAACACGGCGCACGACCCCTCTCCCTCGATTCGGAAGTCAGCCGCACGGCTCAGGAATGGGCGAACCTGCTCCTCCGGACAGCCGATTTCCGGCATCGCCCGAACAACCCCTACGGTGAAAATCTTTTCTGGATGGGCGGCCGCAAGCGCAAAATCGACGACGTCGTGACCAAGGCGCTCGAAAGCTGGTACGGCGAATCGCGCGGCTACGATTACGGCAGGGAGATGACGCCCTCCACCGTCGACATGTCCGTCCTGCACTTCACCGCGATGGTCTGGAAGTCGTCCGATCGGGTGGGCGTGGGCCTCGCGCAGGGCAACAACGGCAACTACGTCGTGGTGAACTTCGCCCAGCGCGGCAACGTCCTGAACCAGTTCGTGGTCAACGTGCTGCCGCCCGTCACCGCGGTCCGGCCGTCTCCGTAACCGTTCGCAACGCCGCCACGACAGCCGAGAACGGCGGCAGGAACGGCTTCCCCACCGGCACCTCTCCCCGCCACCGGACCCCTCCACCGTCGATCCGCGACGGAGGCAGCGGCACGAGCGTCCCCAGCCGGTGCGTCAACGCCCCGCGCGCCCGCAGCCGGATCAGGTTCACCTGCGAGGCCTCGTCGGCCGACTCGGTGAGGACGAGCCACCGGCCGGGAGAGCCCGGCAGCACCACGACCGGCCCGCCGAGCATGCGGACGGACAGGTAGGTCTGCACCTCCCGCCCGATCCCCTCCGCCATCTCCACCGCGGACACCTGGTGGTCGGTGGTGAGCAGCAGCCGGTTCTCCGACCGCAGCACGAGCCACCCCCAGTCCGAGCAGCGCTCGACGGCGGCGGAGAACGTGTCGAGCCGCGGCAGAACTCCGGACGGCAGCACTCCTTCAGGCGAGCTCATCGATCTCACCTCACTTGTCCCGGTGCGGTGTAACTCCGATCACACGAGTTGACTCTCCCTCGCCAGGAATCCACTATCGGGCCGCCAGCGGCACACTCGAACGGGGCTGGAGAGCGTGACTCACCTGCGTGAACGGCACGTCACCATGATCGCGCTGGGTGGCGTGATCGGAGCAGGGCTCTTCGTCGGGACGGGCGCGGGCATCGCGCTCGCGGGCCCGGCGGTGCTGATCTCGTTCACCCTCGCGGGTTTCCTGGCACTGCTCGTGATGCGCATGCTCGGGGAGATGGCCGCCGAGCACCCGAGCGGTGGCGCCTTCTCCGTGCACGCCGAGAAGGCGATCGGTCCGTGGGCCGGCTTCACGGTCGGCTGGGTCTACTGGTCGGCCATCGGCGTGGTGCTGGCCGTCGAGGCGACGGGAGCGGCCCAGATCGCCTCCGGCTGGATTCCCGCCATGCCGCAGTGGGCCTGGGTGCTGATCTTCATGTCGGTGCTCACCGCGGTGAACCTCGCCGACGTCCGCCACTTCGGCGAGTTCGAGTTCTGGTTCGCCGGCCTCAAGGTCGCCGCGATCGTGCTGTTCCTCGCACTCGGCGTCGCGGCTGTCGCGGGAGTCCTGCCCGGCGTCGACTCCCCGGGACTGACCAACCTGCGCGACTTCCTCCCGAACGGCTGGGGCGGCGTCGTGGCCGGGTTCATGGTGACGGTGTTCGCGTTCGGCGGGCTGGAGGTCATCACGATCGCCGCCGCCGACGCCGAGAACCCCGCTCAGGCCATCAAGAAGGCCCTCCGCACGGCGATGACGCGGCTGCTCGTCTTCTACCTCGGCTCGCTGGCCGTGGTCGTGACCCTGTTGCCGTGGAACGACTCCGAGGTCGGCGCCAGCCCGTACGTGGCGGTGCTGAACAGGATCGGCGTCCCGGCGGCCGGGCAGATCATGAGCGTCGTCATCTTCGTGGCGCTGCTGAGCGCCGTGAACGCCACCCTCTACGGCGCCGCCCGCATGCTCCACTCGCTCGCCGAACGCGGTGAGGCCCCCGAAGCGTTGCTGAGCAAGGACAACGGCGTCCCGCGCAACGCCGTGCTGGCGTCGACGGCGTTCGGGTTCTTCTCGGTGCTGCTCAACTACCTGTGGCCGGACACCGTGTTCCTGGTGCTGCTCAACGCCGTCGGCTCCGCGCTGCTGATCGTCTGGGGGTTCGTCGCGGTCTCGCAGATCCGGCTGCGCCGCACCACTCCCGAGCCGAAGGTCCCGATGTGGGGCCACCCGTACCTGTCCTGGGTGGCGCTGGTGGCGATCGTCGCCGTCGTGGTGCTGATGCTGCTCGACGGGCAGGCGCGCGGGCAGATCCTGTCCACGGGTGTGTTCGTCGGCGTGTTCGCGGTGATCGGCCTGGTGCGGTCGCAGGCCCTCAGCCGGTCACGTTCCTGAGCCGGTACGGCTGGTACGCGCTGCCCGGTTCGAGGCCGTACGCGAGCACGCGGTGGTCCGTGCCGTGGCCGCCGCGCTGCTCGTAGGCCAGGTAGCCCGAGCGTTCGTCGTCCGCCCACCTCTCGAAGACCACGACGTGCCGGAAGTCCTCGCCGGGCTCGTCGACGGGGTCGATGAGCAGGTCACCGGGCGCCAGGTCGGCGACCGCCACCGGAACCGAGTACGCGGGAGAGGCCAGCGCCACGGTGTTCGGCCCGCCCCGCGGATCGGCGTTCCCGAGCTTCGCGGCCATCGAGACGAACCCCGAGCAGTCCTGGCGGTACCCGTCCGCCCAGTACCGCTCCATGCTGTACGGCACCTGGCCGCCGTTGTTCGCGGTCAGCCACGTCTCGGCGCGGCGCAGCAGCTCGGCCCTGCCGACCTGCTCGACGGGTCCGGCGGCCGCGGCCGGTGCGCCGGCGAGCGTGCAGGACAGGAACGCGGCGAGCACCGCCGAGATGAGCTTCATCGTGTCCCCTGCGGTCGAGAAGTGCGAATCCCGTGACATCACACGAACACGACGCGGGCGGTGCGGTCAAAGGTCTGCGCGGCAAACCCACCGGCCAGGTGACTACGCGCTGCGGCTTTGGGGAGCCAGCAGTTCGTTGATCGAGTCGAGCGAGATGCCCAGCGCTCCGGCCAGGGCGGCGATGGTGAAGAACGACGGCGTGGGCGCGCGCCCGGTCTCGATCTTGCGCACGGTCTCCGCGGACAGCCCGGCGCGGGCCGCGATCTCGACCATGCTCTCCTCGCCGCGGGCGTCCCGGAGCAGCTGGCCGAGCCGTCTGCCGCGCTCCCGTTCCAGCGACGTCAGTGGGATGCGCACCATGCCAGCGGATTCTACGCGAAAACCGCAAGCCGGACGGCGTGAGAAAAGTCCGTTGCGAGCCCCGCCGATCAAGGCATAGGTTCGAGGTACACAAGAGAGGAGGTGGTCCCAAGTTGTATAGCTACAGGACTCGTGAGGTGGCTGTCCGCTAGGACCGCCTTTGGTGACGCCTAGTCGTAAACCCAGGCAGCCACCCGACCCCCGGACTTCGAGCGCTGGTCCCGCTCGGCCTGCGAGAGCAGGAGTCGTCCGGGGGTTGTCCCGTTTCCGGGCCCGTTGCGGGCTTCTGCCACTTCCACACGGGCCGGCTTCGCCCGCCGCCCACACCCCTCAGCGCGTCTTCTTCAGCGCTTTCAGATCGGCCACGAACGCGTCGAACGACTCGGTGAAGTTCTCCGCCCGCACCACGGCCGACGGGTGCACGGTCACCCCGACCCGCAGGCCCTCGTGCTCCAGCACCTCACCGCGGTGCTCGGTCAGCTTGAACGACGGCCCCAGCACCGCCTTCGCCGCCACGGCCCCCAGGCACACCACGAGCCGCGGCTCGACGACCCTGATCTCCTCCCGCAACCACGGGAAGCACGCCACCACCTCGCCACGCCGGGGCGTCTGGTGGATCCTGCGCTTGCCGCGCTCGGTGAACCGGAAGTGCTTCACCGCGTTGGTCAGGTAGGTCTTCGAGCGGTCGATCCCCGCCGCGGCCAGCGCCTTGTCCAGCAACCGCCCCGCAGGGCCCACGAACACGTGTCCCTCGGTGTCCTCGCGGTCGCCGGGGCACTCGCCGACCATCATCAGGCGGGCGGGGACGGGCCCCTCGCCGAACACGGTCTGCGTCGCGGCCTCGTGCAGGTCGCAGCCACGACAGCCGGACGCCGCGGAACGCAACGCCGCCCAGTCCTTCCCCTCGGGGACGAACTGGGCGGCGGAAGCGGTCCTACTTGTCCGAGCGGAAGGCATCCTTGACCTTCTCGCCCGCCTGCTTCAAGGCACCCTTGGCGCGCTCGGCGCGGCCCTCGGCCTGCCACTGCTCGTTGTCCGTGGCGTCACCGACAGCTTCCTTGGCGCGGCCCTTGAGCTCTTCTGCCTTGTTGGCGAACTTGTCGTCGGCACCCATGGATCAGGCTCCTTCACTGGCGGTCGGCTACGAGGATCGGTTACCCGGCGAGCACGGTCTGAAACAGTTGATAAGGTGATCACTCGCGGTTGAGAACCCAGCCGCAAGCCGATGTGACGGCTTGCTCTGGGTGTGCCCGCCCTTCGCAATGCGCTCCAGAGCAGTCGTCGTCACACCGGCATGCCGCTGTGACCATGACGACCTGAAAGGAGCCGGCGGTGTCGTCCGCGAGAATCACCGCCCTCGAGGCCGAGGTAGCGGGGCTGCGCAAAGCTCTGGTGTCCCGGACTGTCATCGGGCAGGCCTCAGGCCTGATCGCCGCACGCAAGCCATGCACACCCCAGCAGGCGTTCCAGCTGCTGGTCCACATCTCCCAGCACCACAACATCAAGCTGCACGTCGCCGCCGACCGGCTGGTGGCGGCGTTCGTGCAGGCGCACCAGGGCCGGCCGGTGAATCTGGCCGACCAGGTGTTGTGGGATCACGTCGACGCGACCACCGCGAACGACTCCGGTGAGAGCGACGACGGGTTCGCTGAGGAGGTCAGCAGCACCACGCCTTGAGGCAGCGGGACGGGCGTCGTGCCGAGGTTCACCGCCACGCGGGTCGCACCGCGGTGCAGCACGAAGCACGCCCCGTCCTGCTCCACCACGAACCTGTCCAACCGCGGATCGGCCAGCTCCGGGCGGGAGCGCCGCAACGCGATCAGGGCGCGGTACGTGTCCAGCACGACCCGGTGATCGCCCTCCCCCGCCTCGTCCCACCGCAGCCGCGAGTTCTCGACGGTCTGCGGCGACATCGGGTCCGGAACGTCCGATTCACCCCATCCGTGCCGGGAGAACTCGCGCCGCCGGCCGGTCCGGACCGCCTCGGCCAGCCCGGGGTCGGGGAACGACGCGAAGAACTGCCACGGCGTCGACGCCGCCCACTCCTCCCCCATGAAGATCATGGGGGTGTACGGGGAGCACAGCACGATCGCCGCCGCGCACAGCAGCTTCCCCGTGGACACGGACGCGGACAGCCGGTCGCCGGTGGCGCGGTTGCCGATCTGGTCGTGGTTCTGCGTGTACGCCAGAAACCGGTGGCCGGGGATCAGCGCCGTGTCGACCGGCTTGCCGTGGTGCCTGCCGCGGAACGACGACCAGGTGCCGGCGTGGAAGAAGACCTTCTCCAGCGTGTTCTTCACCGCACCGGGTGCCGCGAAGTCCTCGTAGTAGCCGAAGGTCTCGCCGCTCAGCGCGACGTGCAGCGCGTGGTGCAGGTCGTCGGACCACTGCGCGTGCAGCCCCTGGCCACCGCCCTCGCGCGCCGTCACGAGCCTCGCGTCGTTGAGGTCGGACTCGGCGATCAGGCTGAGGGGCCGCCCCAGCGACGCCGAGAGCGCGTCCACCTCGACGGACATCTGCTCGAGGACGTGCACCGCGCTGTGGTCGGACAGCGCGTGCACGGCGTCGAGCCGGAGCCCGTCGACGTGGAAGTCCCGCAGCCACTGCAGCGCGTTGTCGACCACGTACCGGCGCACCTCGTCCGAGCCCGCCCCGTCGAGGTTCAGGCCGGGTCCCCAGTCGTTGCGACCGGCGAAGTACGGCCCGAACTTGTCCAGGTACGCGCCGGAGGGCCCGAGGTGGTTGTAGACCACGTCGAGCAGCACGGCGAGCCCTCGGGCGTGACAGGCGTCGACGAACCGCTTGAACCCGTCCGGCCCGCCGTAGGGCTCGTGCACGGCGCCCCAGAGGACGCCGTCGTAGCCCCAGCCCTCGACGCCGTCGAAGCTGTTGACCGGCATGACCTCGACGAACGTGATGCCGAGGTCGACGAGGTGGTCGAGCTTGCCGATGGCGGCGTCGAACGTGCCCTCCGGCGTGAACGTGCCGATGTGCAGCTCGTAGATCACGCCGCCCGGCAACGCCCTGCCGGTCCAGGCGCTGTCGGACCACTCGTAGTCGTGGCGGTAGACCCGCGACGGCTCGTGCACGCCGTTCGGCTGCCAGAGCGACCGCGGGTCCGGGTACGCCTCACCGTCGAGGACGAACGCGTAGTCCGTCCCCTCGGCGTCGGAGTACCACCAGTCGCCGTCGCGTTTCATGTCGTGGTCGACGCCGTCCACGCGGACGTGCACCGACTCGAGAGCCGGTGCCCAGACCGAGAAACTCACTGGTCCCCCCGCACGAGCAGTGCCACCGGATAGCGGTCGAGCAGCGACGCCAGGTCGTCCGCGGCGGGACGGCCGGTCAGCACGTCCGTCCACCCCGCACCCCGCCCGTTCGAACCGGGCCTGCTCGAACCGGGGAGCGGCAGAACCGTGTCCTGCCAGCCCTTCTGCGCCAGTGCGACGGGCAACCGCGTCGCCACGGTGATCACGCCCTCGCGTTCGAACGCGAGCACGTGCTCCGCGGCCGGTCCTTCCGCGTGCAGCGCCCGGTAGCCGCGCAGGCCCCGCTTGCGCACCTGCAACGCCTTGTGCACCACCAGGAGCTTCGCCGCGCCCGAGTCGTCGACCTCGGGCAGCCACCCCGACTCGATGCGGGCCAGCAGGTCGCGCCGCACGCCGTAGTCGACGGCGCGGCGGTTGTCCGGGTCGACGAGCGAGAAGTCCCAGAGCTCGGTGCCCTGGTAGACGTCCGGCACGCCCGGCGCGGTGAGCTGGACCAGCTTCTGCCCCAGCGAGTTCGACCAGCCGGGAGCCTTGATCCGCTCGACGAACGTGGCGACCTCCGGCTCGTTCAGCACCTCGGCGGGCCAGGCGGCCACCTCGGCGTCGAACTCGGCGTCGCGGTCGACCCAGGACGTCTTGATCTTGGCTTCCCGCGACGCCTTCTCGAGGTACTGGCCGAGCCGGTCCTCGGTGAGCGGCCACGCGCCGACGAGCGACTGCCACGCGAGCCGGTTGAGCGTCGGCTCGGACAGGCCGTGCTTCGCGCTCATCGCCGACTCGAAGGCCAGGTACTCGTCCGGGATCTCCGCCAGGACGGCGAGCCGGGCCCGCACGTCCTCCGACCGCTTGGTGTCGTGCGTCGACAACGCCGTCATCGCCCGCGGCTCACCGGACTCACGGGTCGCCGCGCGCTGGTGGAACTCCTCCACCGGCAGGCCGAACCTGTCCGGTGAACCGCCGACCTCGTTCAACGCCACGAAGTTCGTGTACCGGTAGAACGCGGTGTCCTCGGTGCCCTTCGCGACGACCATGCCCGAGGTCTGCTGGATCCGCGTGGCCAGCTCGCCGTGCGGGTCGGCGCGGACCTGTTCGTCCAACGCGCGCACCGCCGGCGACCGGCTGAGCTTCACCGCCGTCTCCCAGTGCGCCGCGCCCTCCGGCAGGTAGGAGCGGTACACCGGGAAGTTGACCATCACCTCGGCGACGGCCCGGCAGGCGTCCTCGAACTCCACGCCCTCGACGAGCCGGGCGATCCTGCGCACCTCGGCGACCAGGATCGAGTCGGCCACCTGCTGCCGCGACGCGTGCTCGACGGAGTGGAAGTCGCCCGCAAACGCTTCCGCGGGCGCGATGAACACGCCGCAGATCTCCCGCAGCGCGTCGTAACCCGTCGTGCCGTCGACCGGCCAGCTCTGCGGCAGCGCCTCGTCCGGCCCGAGGATCTTCTCGACGACGAGCCAGCCGTCGAAGTGCTCGCGCAGCTTCCGGAAGTAGCCGCCGGGGTCGGCGAGTCCGTCCGGGTGGTCGATGCGCAGCCCCTGCACGCCCCACGACAGCACCTCGCGGTGGGTCGCCTCGAAGACCTCGGGGTCCTCGACGCGGATCGCCGCGAGCTCGGTGATGTCGAAGAACCGCCGGTAGTTCAGCTCGGTGTTGCCGCGCCGCCAGTTGACCTTGACGTAGTGCTCGTGCACCTCGTCCTCGGCGTCCTCGCCGAGGACCGGGAGCAGCACCTTGCCCGACGACCAGTCGATGTCGAAGTACCGGGCGTACTGCGAGGACCGCCCGTTCTCGAGGACGTCCTCCCACCACGGGTTCGGCACGACCATGTGGTTGGGCACGATGTCGACGACGAGCCCGAGACCCAGCTCCGCCAGGCGTTCCTGCAACGCCACCCGCCCGGCGTCGCCGCCGAGCTCCGGCCGGGCGCGGGTCGGGTCGACGACGTCGTAGCCGTGCGTCGACCCCTCCCGCGCGTCGAGCATCGGCGACCCGTACAGCGCGCCGATGCCCAGGCGCGCCAGGTAGTCCGCGATGCCGGCGGCGTCGGCGAAGGTGAACGACGGGGTGAACTGCACGCGGTACGTCGAGGACGGCGCCCCCATCAGCCCACCCTGCGCAGCACGACGAGCGAGCGCGCGGTGAGGTTCAGGGTCTCCCCCGCCGCGACCGGCTTCTCCGAGTCGCCGACCTGGCCGGTGGTCGTGTCGACCACGACCGTCCACTCCGGACCGTACTCGGCGTCGGGCAGCGTCACCTCGATGTCCTCGAAGTGGGCGTTGAAGGCCATCAGGAACGAGTCGTCGACCACCCGCATGCCGCGCGAGTCGAGGTCCGGGATGCCCTCACCGTTGAGGAAGATGACGATGCACTTGCCGAAGTCGTCCTCCCAGTTCTGCTCGGTCATCTCCTCGCCGGACGGGGTGAACCACGCGATGTCGCGCAGCTCCTCGCCCTTGCGGATCGGCCTGCCCGCGAAGAACCGCTTGCGCCGGAACACCGGGTGCGCCTTGCGGAACGCCGTCACCGCCGCCGTGAAGTCGACGAGCTCGGAGTTGGCCTCGACCAGCGACCAGTCGACCCAGGAGACCTCGTTGTCCTGGCAGTAGGCGTTGTTGTTGCCGTTCTGCGTCCGGCCGAACTCGTCGCCGTGCAGGATCATCGGCACGCCCTGCGACAGCAGCATGGTCGCCATCAGGTTGCGCCGCTGCCGGGCCCGCAGCTCGAGCACCTCCGCCTCGTCCGTCGGGCCCTCGACGCCGCAGTTCCACGACCGGTTGTGGCTCTCGCCGTCGCGGTTGTCCTCGCCGTTGGCCTCGTTGTGCTTGTCGTTGTACGACACCAGGTCGTTCAACGTGAAGCCGTCGTGCGCCGTCACGAAGTTGATCGACGCGTACGGGCGGCGGCCGTCGTCCTGGTAGAGGTCGGACGAGCCGGTGATGCGCGAGGCGAACTCGCCCATCGTCGCGGGCTCACCGCGCCAGAAGTCGCGGACGGTGTCGCGGTACTTGCCGTTCCACTCGGTCCACTGCGGAGGGAAGTTGCCGACCTGGTAGCCACCGGGACCGACGTCCCAGGGCTCGGCGATCAGCTTCACCTGCGACACCACCGGGTCCTGCTGCACGACCTCGAAGAACGTGGCCAGCCGGTCGACGTCGTAGAACTCGCGGGCGAGCGCCGCGGCGAGGTCGAAGCGGAACCCGTCGACGTGCATCTCCGTCACCCAGTAGCGCAGCGAGTCCATGATCAGCTGCAGGGTGTGCGGGCTGCGCACGTTCAACGAGTTCCCGGTGCCCGTGTAGTCCATGTAGAACTTCGGGTCGTCCTCGACCAGCCGATAGTACGACTCGTTGTCGATGCCGCGCATGGACAGCGTCGGGCCGAGGTGGTTGCCCTCCGCCGTGTGGTTGTAGACGACGTCGAGGATGACCTCGATGCCGGCCTGGTGCAGGGCGCGGACCATGCCCTTGAACTCCTGCACCTGGTTCAGCGGCAGCGCGGCGTACGCGTCGTGCGGGGCGAAGAACCCGATCGTGTTGTAGCCCCAGTAGTTCGACAGGCGGCGCTCCGCGAGCGTGTGGTCGCTCACGAACTGGTGCACCGGCATCAGCTCGACCGCGGTCACGCCGAGCTTCTTCAGGTGGTCGATCATCACCGGGTGCGCGAGGCCCGCGTACGTGCCGCGCAGCTTCGGCGGGATCTCCGGGTGGTCGATGGTGAGACCGCGGACGTGCGCCTCGTAGATCACACTTTCGTGGTACGGGGTGCGCGGCAGTCGGTCGTTCGTCCAGTCGAAGAACGGGTTCACCACCACGGACTTCGGCACGAACTCGGCCGAGTCGGTGTCGTTGCGCTCGTCCGGGGAACCGAACTTGTAGCCGTAGAGCGCCTCGTCCCACGCCAGGCCGTTGGAGATGGCCTTGGCGTACGGGTCGATCAGGAGCTTGTTGGGGTTGCAGCGAAGGCCGCGCTCCGGGTCGTGCGGGCCGTGGACGCGGTACCCGTACCGCTGTCCCGGTCCGACACCCAGCAGGTAGCCGTGGTGGACGAAGCCGTCCACCTCCGGCAGCCTCACGCGCGTCTCTGTGCCGTCGTCGTCGAAGAGGCAGAGCTCCACGTACTCCGCGACTTCGGAGAACAGGGCGAAATTGGTGCCAACGCCGTCATAACCAGCGCCTAGTGGATAGGGCGTACCAGGCCAGGGTCGCACGATGCTCCTCACACGCAGGTAGCTACCCGCCGACCCTATCCGCCTAACCCGTACCCGGCATCACACTCGTTCGTGTGCCAGCACCAGCTGCCCACGTGCGGCCGTGAGCAAAGTGCGGGCTTCCTGGATCTCGCCGAACTCCAGGTGTTCCCGTGCCGCCTCCGCGCACGCCAGGGCGTAGCGCAGGGCCATGTTGTCCTCGTCCACGGGACCCGCGTCCCGCAGCGCGTCACGCAGTGCTTCCTCCGCGTGCCGTGCCCCGGCCACCGGGTCGCCGAGCGCGGCCGGTCTCACCGAGGCGAGGGCCTGCTCGACGGCCAGTTCCAGCACGCCGGTCGATGTTCGCGTGCCCACGGCTGAGCTCATCTGGTACGCCACCTCCAAAACGTTCGTCGTCCGCCGTCGGGTGACGGTCTCACAGTACTCCGCAGGCGCATGACCTGCCGTTAAGCAAAAGTTTCATCTGCCACGGCCGCGCAGCGGCCTGGTGATCTCGCGGACGCGCGGGAAGAAGTCCTCCAGCACGACGGGCAGCGGGATCCGCCAGTTGGGGTGCTCGTCGATCGTGCCCGGCACGTTCGGCTGCCGGGTCTCCCGCAGAGCGTCCTGAGGTGAGGTCAGGACCAGCGCGCAGGGTGCCTGCGCGAGCAGTTCGTGGGCGCCCTCGACCCTGTCCGCGGCCTTGACGCCCTCCTGCCGCATCAGCTCGTCGAAGTCGGGGCCGTCCGGACCGGCGAAGAACGTCGCGGCGGTCGGCAGGTCGTGCGTGGAGATGCTCGCCATCTGGTTCGGGTTCCACTGCGACGGCGGGATGAGCGGGTGGCCCTCCGCGTAGTAGTCGCGCTGGAAGTAGAGCACGGCGCTGGTCAGCATGCCGTTCTCCTGCAACGTCTTCGTGACGACGGGCTCGACCGTGCCGAGGTCCTCGCCCACCACGACGGCGCCGGCCCGGTAGGCCTCCAGCGCCAGCACGCCCAGCATCGCGTCGGCGTCGTAGTAGACGTACGTGCCGCGCGACGGCGGCTCGCCCGGCGGGATCCACCAGAGCCGCCACAGCCCTGCCACGTGGTCGATCCGGATGCCGTCGGCGTGCCGGAGCACGCTGCGCAGCACCTGCCGGAACGGGCGGTAGCCGGTCTCGGCGAGCTTGTCGGGGCGCCACGGCGGCAGGCCCCAGCCCTGGCCGTCCGCGCTGAACGCGTCGGGCGGCGCGCCGACCGTCACGTCGATGGCGTACGCCTCGGGGTCCGCGAACGTGTCCGCGCCACCGGGGGCGACGCCGACCGGGAGGTCGTGGATGACGCCGACGGCCATGCCGGCCTCGTGCGCGGCGAGCCGGACGTCCTGCAGCTGCCGGGTGCACAGGTGCTGGACCCAGGCGTGGAAAGCAACCCGTTCCGGTGACGCTTCGGCGCGGTCCGCCGGCCAGAGGCGCCAGTCGGGGCCGTGGACCTCGGCGAGCGCGCAGTAGATCGCGAACTTCTCCAGCTCAACGTCCATCTCGACGTCACCGCCGGGGAAGAGCAGCTCCAGCGCCTGCCGCTTCGCGTCCCAGATCGCGTCGTAGTCGATCAGGTCCTGGTTCTCCGGCCGCAGGTCGCGGATGAGCTGGCGGGTGCGCGGACAGGCCTGCAGGAACTCGGCGGTGTCGGTGACGCGCAGGTAGAGCGGGTTCGCGAACCGGCGGCTGGTCGGCGAGTAGGGCGAGCGCTCGACCGGGTGCGTGAGGCTCGGCGCCTGCACCGGGTTGACCAGCACGACCCCGGCGTCGAGCTCCTGGCTGCTGCGCCGGGCGAGCGTGGCGAGGTCGGCGAAGTCGCCCATCCCCCACGAGTCCTTCGAGCGCGCCGCGTAGAGCTGCAGCATCCAGCCCCAGGTCTTCGGGACGTCCGGCAGTGCCTTCGGCGCGACGGCGAGCGTGACGGTCTGGTCGGCCGTGACGACGCGGTGCCAGCCGAGCGGCAGGCTGTCCGGGAGGTGGCGCTCGACCTGGATCGAGGTGCCGTCCTCGAGCTCGACGGTCGCGGGCCCCTGGAGGTCGTACGTCTCGTACTCGCGCAGGACGATCGTCGGCGGCAGCTTCGTGGCCGCCCGGCGCGCCTCGACGTCGGCCAGCGCGCGGGCCGCGGCGTCCTCAGTGGACGCGTCGACGCCGAACTGCGCGAGAACCTTGACGACGACTTCCGGATCTACGACCGTCTCTTGCTGATCCGCGTTTTCGTACCTCGTGGCCACGCCCCAGGCGTCCGCCAACCGCGCCAGCAAGTCCCTCACGAGTACAAGCTATGTCACAGTGAGGGCAGCATTACCAGAGCAAATGGTCCCTGGTCACCCGATGGGTGCAGGCCGGTCGAGAGCTGACTTCCGCGTCAATTCCCTGAAACATCCGATGCCTGTTCGGGAATCGCCACAACAGCCTCGACCTCGACCAGGAATTCGGGGCCGAACAACGCGGCGACCTGAACCAACGTGCTCGCGGGGTTGTGGACTTCTCCGAGGGCCGGCCGCAGGATTTCGTCGCGCACGTCACGAATGGTCTGCACCTCGGACGCGTCGAGCACGAACCAGGTGAACTTGACGACATCCGACCAGTCCGCGCCAAACCTGGAAATGACGTGATGAAGATTGCTCAACGCCTGCCGCGTCTGGGCGGCCAGGTCGTCCACGCCGACCACGCGGCCTTCGGCGTCGACGGCGACCTGACCGGAGATGAACGCGAGCTTTCCGGTGACCGCCACGGCGTGGGCGTAGCCGGGGGTGTCCGGCAGCGCGGGCAGCTCGGTCAGTCGCTCGTGGGTGGGCATGCGGTCACCCTACTTCGGCGACCGGCCCGCTGGAGTTGCGCACGACCAGCCGCAGCGGGTGCTCGGCCGGCTCGATCTCCCCGCCCCTGATCAGCGTGAACAGGTCCGCGACCGCGCGTTCCCCCTGCTCCTTCGCGGCACCCTCGACCGCGGTCAGCCCGACCACGCGGGTGAGCTCCTGGCCGTCGAGCGACACGATCGACACCTCGTCCGGCACCGCGCGCCCGTCGCGCTGCATGCGCAGGAAGATCCCGAGCGCCGCCGCGCCGTTCGAGCTGATCACCGCCGTCGGCAGCCGTTCGCCGTCGAGCAGCACGTCGACCACCTGGTCGCCGCCGTCGACCGTGGGCGAGCACCAGACGGTCCACTCGGGACGGACCTCGAGCCCGGCCGCCGCGAGGATCTCGTCGTAGGACTCGTCGACGCCGTCGGACAGCACCAGCGCCACGTCCCGGTGCCCGAGTGCCCGCAGGTGCTCGACGGCGGTCTGCAGGGCGTGCCGGAGGTCGGTGTCGTCGACCGTGATGTGCGGGACCTCGAGCGACTCCAGCGCGGTCCGCTCCGCGCCGTCGAGGGACAGCGACAGCAGCAGCACGCCGTCGACCCGGCGGCCCAGCGGCAGCTCGTCGAAGAACTTGGCGCGCGACGCCCCGTCGGCGAGGACGTAGAGCAGCACGTCGTACCCGGCCTGCCGCAGCGCGCCCTCCGCCCCCGCCAGCACGGGACTGACCTCGGACGTGAGCACCGCGATCGCATAACGCCGCCCGCCGGCCAACGACGACGCGTCGCGCGCGATGGCGTACTTCATCCGCCGCGCGACCTCGCTGACGTGCTGCCTCGTGGCCTCGGACACGCCCGGTTCGCCCCGCAAGGCACGCGATACGGTCGCAGCGGACACCCCTGCGGCCTTGGCCACGTCGGACATGCTGGTCACGGCCCGAGCGTATTGGAGATCCATGGAGCCCGGCGACCTCGCCCCCGACTTCACGCTGCCCGACCAGGACGGCAAGGAGCGCACGCTGTCCGACCTGCTCGCCGGCGGACCCGTCGTGCTGTTCTTCTACCCCGGCGCGATGACCCGCGGCTGCACGGCGGAGAGCTGCCACTTCCGCGACCTGGCCGCCGAGTTCGCCGAGGCGGGCGCCCAGCGCGTCGGCATCTCGCTCGACGACGTGGCGAAGCAGAAGCAGTTCGCGGAGCTGAACTCCTTCGACTACCCGCTGCTCTCCGACGCCGACGGCGAGGTGGCGGAGCGGTTCGGCGTGCGGCGCCGGTTCGGGCCGATCCCGATCAAGCGGCACACGTTCGTCATCGGCCAGGACCGCGTGGTCATCTCGGTGATCAAGAGCGAGTTCTCGATGAACGCGCACGCGGACAAGGCGCTGGCGGCGCTCAGGAGTCGGTGATCGTCAGCACGCCGTAGGGCCCGGAGGCACTGCCGGCGCGGACGGTCGAGCCGTCGACCGTGTAGCGGCCGTGCACCTCGTTGCCGTCCGGGCCCCCCACGACCACGAGCTTCACGGTGGCGGGCCTGTCGAGCGACACGTCGGCGGAGTAGGTCCACGGCAGCGTCACGTCCGCCTCGGTCCTGACGGACGAGCCGGCGGTGGCGGTGATGGAGAAGACCTTGCCCACGCCGGTCACCTCGAACGCCACGGCCAGGCCGGGCGGCGCAGGCTCGTGGTGACGGCCGATGCTCTCGGTCAGCGCACTGGTCCCGCGCACTCCCCAGGGCACCGCCACGGCCACCAGCAGCGCGGCGACCAGGAAGAAGATCCACGGGAACCTCCACCGCCGCCTGCGCACCTCGTGCAACGGCGGCGCGAGGCCGTAGCGGGGCGAGCTCTGCGACATGGAAGACCCCCGGCTCCTCGGCTGTCCCCCAAACTAGCGCAGCCCCGCCAGCACGAACTCCGCGATCTCCTCCGCCAGCCGCGCGGGCGTCTTCTCCCCGTCCGGCCGGAACCACATCGGCAGCTGGTTCACCACGCCGACCGCGATCCGCACGACGGTGTCCGCCGGCACCGCGGAGCCGAACTCGCCGTCCGCCTGCCCCTTCTCGATCACCGCGCGGAACGTCTCGTGGTAGCGCCGCCGCTCGGTGCGGAAGTCGGTCATCCGCTCCTCGCCGAGCCGGGGCAGCTCGCGGACGAACACCGCGGCCTCGTCCACCCGTTCCGCGGTCGAGACGACCAGCGACACCAGGATCTCGCGGACGGTCTCCGCCGCGGGCAGGCCGAGCGCGATGATCCGGTCCATGTCGGCGGACTGGGCGGTGATCAGCAGCCGGTAGATCTCGAAGAGCAGGTCGTCCTTCGAGCGGAAGTAGTGGTACAGCGCGCCCTTGGTGACCTCGGCGGCCTGCACGATCTCCTGCACCGAGGTCGCGTCGTAGCCCTGCGACGCGAACAGCCGCACGGCCGCGTCGATGATCTTCTGCTCGGTCGCGGTGGGCATCGTCAGGCGCCGGGTGCCAGTGCGCGGACCTGTTCGATCTGGTCGCCGCCGGTCGGGAGCAGGGCGATGATCGGCGTGTCGACGCCCGCGGCCTGGTACTCGGCGACGCGCGCGCGGCACTGGTCCAGCGAGCCGTGCACGACGAGCGCGTCCACGACCTCGTCCGGGATCGACTTCGACGCCGCCTTGCGGTCGCCGGCCGCCCACGCCTCGTGCATCGGGCGCAGCGCCTCGCCGCGGCCCAGCCAGTCGTGGAACGCCGCGTACGCCGGCACGGTCAGGTAGGTGCTGATCAGCATGCGGCCCAGTGCGCGGGCGGCGTCGGCGTCCTCGGTCGGGCAGACGAAGATCCGGGCCGCGAGCTCGGCCGCGCCCAGCTCGGCGCGCACCTGCGCCACGTCGGTGGCGGCCAGCCAGTTGGTGATGGCGCCGTCGGCCTCGCGGCCCGCCAGGCGCAGCATGCCCGGTCGCAGCGCCGCGAGCATGATCGGCACCTTCGCGGCGGGCGGGCGCTCCAGCTTGAAGCCCTTGACCGAGAACGTGTCGTAGTCGGCGGTGACCTTCTCGCCCGCCAGCGCGGCCTTCAGGAAGCGCAGCGTGTCGCGGGTGCGCTTGAACGGCTCCTCGAACGGGATCGCGTTCCAGCGCTGCACGATCGCGGGCGAGGACGAGCCGATGCCCAGCACGAACCGCCCGCCGGTCACCTCCGCGAGCGTCGCCGCCGTCATCGCCAGCGTCGCGGGCCCGCGGGTGTACACGGGCGCGATCGCCGGGCCGAACCGCAGCTCGGAGGACCACTGGGCGGCCAGCGCCAGCGGCGTGAACGCGTCCGTGCCGGTCGTCTCGGCCGACCACACGTCCGTGTAGCCGAGCCCCGCGAGCTCGGACACCAGCGCGCGGTGCTCGAGCACCGGCACACCGATCAGCGGCAGCGTGATTCCCCAACGAGCCATGGACGCCTCCAGGTCTGTAGCACTCGGGGGCACCCTACCGACCGGTCGGTATGCCGTACAAGCCTCCTACTTCTTCCTCGCGAAGGTCAGCCCGTCCGCGATCGGCACCAGCACCGACTCCACGCGCTCGTCGTTGCGCACGAAGGTGTTGAAGGCGTCGATCGCGGCCGCGTTGCCCTCCGGCTGTTCGTCGGCGGCCTCCCCGTAGTAGAGCGTGTTGTCCGCGAGCAGCAGGCCGCCCTGGCGCACCCGCGGCACCAGCAGGTCCCAGTAGTGGGCGTACCCGACCTTGTCCGCGTCGATGAACACCAGGTCGATCACCGGTTCCTCCGGCAGCGCCGCCAGGGTCTCGGCGGCGCTGCCGATGCGGAGGTCGATCCGGTCGCGCACGCCCGCCGCCTGCCAGGCCTCCTCCGCGATCGCGGTCCACTCGGTGGAGACGTCGCAGGTGATGACCTTGCCGTGCGGGGGCAGGGCCTGCGCGAACGCGAGCGTGGAGTACCCGGTGTAGGTGCCGACCTCGACCACGGTGTGCGCGCCCGTGAGCTTGACCAGCAGCGACAGCAGCACCGCCTGTTCGTGCGGGATCTGCATCTCCGCCGAGTCGCCGAGCTCGGCGGTGCGGGCGATCAGCTTCTCCTGCACGGCGGTGGGCTGGCCCGCCTGTTTGCGCACGTAGCGGTAGATCTGCGGCGTCATGACCACGGCCTTGATGTCGTTCACGCGCGGCCTTCTCTCATAGATGGGTGACCAACGTCCTGAGTGTGTCGCGGTACTCGGGCCGCAGCGGGTGTTTTGCGAGGTCCCGGTCGATGGCGGACATGACGGCGGTGCGGTGTGCGGCGTAGCGGCTCGAGCACACGTTCTCCCGGCTCACGAGGAAGAACTCGTCGAACCGGGCACGTTCGGCGTCGGTGGTGGACACGCGCGTTTTCCCCGACTCGCGCAGCAGCGACTGGCCGTCGGGGACGAGTTTGCGCATGACCTCCATGTGCGCCAACAAATTCGCCTTGCTCGCGGAAGAAAGCGGTTCGGCCGCCGCGGGCCCCAGTGCGGTGCGGACCCGGCGCAGCAGTCCCGGCAGTGGTTCGTAGTCACGCGCCCACCGCCCGCTGAAGGCCGGGTCGAACTTCGCCATCATCGGCCTGATGACGGCCTCGTACACCTCACGGGAACAGCTGCCCGAATAGGCGAGCATCACCGAGTACGCGTCGTATCCAAGCGCAGCCCGGCGGACCAGCTGCGAATCGGGGTCGCGCATCAACCGATCGAGTGAAACCAGCAGAAACCGCCACACGAGAAAAGCGCCCTGGTGGCCCAGGAACCACCGGTGCACGGCGCGGCCGGCCGCGTCGTCGGGCACGGTGATGTCGATCGGGATCTGGTAACAGCCGTTCGCGCACGGGATCAGCTCCACGCCCGGCATCGGCAGGCGCAGGACGGGCAGCTCCACCCAGGTGTGACCCCAGGAGTGGCCCCAGGTCGGCTTGCACGCGGGAGCGCTCATCGCTGACCCTCCACTTCGGACGCGACGGTGTCGAGAAGGTCGGCGACGGCACCGAGGGTGGTGTCGAGCGGCCGGTCCTCCACGATCGGCGGCACCTCCCCCGCCAGCCGGTCGAACACCGCCGCGAGGCGAGGCGCCTGCGGGCGGCGCGCACCGACGTGCACGGCCTGGCGCAACGCGACCGCGAGCCCGGCGTGCAGGTAGCGCAGCAACCGCGTCTGGTCGAGCGCGGTGAAGGCCGCCTGGGTGCCGAACGGGACCACGTCCTGGTTGTGCAGGTTGGTCGGCAGGCTCTGCACCGACGCCGGCGCGGCGGCCCGCCGCATCGCCGCGACGGTGGCGGTCGCGCCGATCTGCACGCCCTGCAACGCGTGGTGCCGGCCGGGCAGCGGGCTGAGCATCGGCGGCAACCCGCTGGTGCGCCGGGGATCGACCAGCAGGTCGAGCTGGCGTTCGGCCAGGTTGCCCAGCTGCACCAGTGCGACGTTGAGCTGGTCGGCCGCGAAAGCGCTGGGCTGGCCGAAGAAGTTGCCGCCGTGCACGACCTCGCCGGTCTCCGGGAAGAACAACGGGTTGTCGCTCACGCCGTTGAGGTCGCGGCGCGCCACCTCGCCCGCCTGCCGGATGCTCGTGGCGGCCGCGCCGATGAGCTGGGGCGTGCAGCGGATGCTGTAGGCCTCCTGCAACGGCCGCTCGCCCGACGGCGTGCTGCCCGCGAGCCAGGTCCGCAGCGCCGCACCGGTGTCCGCGACGTCCGGGTGCCCGAACGCGGCCAGCAGTCCAACCGACGTGTACTCGGTGCCGCAGCCCAGGACGTCGACCATCAGGGCGGACAACAGCTCCGCGGTGTGCCGCGCGCGAACCGCCTGTGCCACAGCGAGTCCGAGCGCGGCGGCGGTGACCGAGATGCCGTTGACCAACGCGAGCGCGTCCCGCCCGTCGAGCACGATCTTGTCGAGGCCCGCGCGTGTGAGCGCTTCCCCGGCGGGCATGAGCTGCCCGTCGAAGAAGGCGTTCCCGTTGCCGCGCAACGCGTGGGCGACGTAGGCGAGCGGCTGGAGGTCACCACTGGCACCGACGGAACCGAGCCGGGGCACCGCGGGGGCGAACCCGGTGTCCAGCATGCGGATCAACGACGCCACGACCTGCTCGGACACGCCGGATCTCCCCTGCGCCAACGAGAACAGCCGGGCGAGCACGGCGGCGCGGGCCACGGCGGGCGATAACAGCTCTCCGTGGCCGACTATGTGGTGGATGATCGTGTTGTCGCTCTGGCCCGCGCTGTCCGCGCGGCCCTCGAACTCGACGAGCGGACCGAAACCCGTTGTGACGCCGTAGATCGCGCGCCCGGATCCGCTCACTTCGAGCACGAATTCGCGACAACGCGCGATCCGTTCCCGTACATCCTCCGAAAGGGTGATGTGCAAAGGATTTCGCGCGAGTTCGAGGTGGGCCGGTTCGAGGGCAACCGCCAAGTTCAAGGCAGCAGGGGAAGTTCCGACAGTCATGACGCCTCCTGACGACTGGGGGCCACTCGCGACGATCCCCGTTGACCGACCGGCGAGGAAGGGTCTTATGTACGCATTCCCAAGAGAAATATCTTGTTTTCGTGCATGCGTGTGGCCGAATTTGTTGCCCGTTGACAGAGAGTTCGTTTGCGGACTGCTCCACCGGCGTGAATTTGAGCGGAAACCCTTGCGTCAGGAGGTCTTTTCCTTCAGGAGGCGGCGCAGAACCTTGCCGGACACCGACTTCGGTATCTCCGCAACGAACTCCACCCCGCGCACCTTCTTGTACGGCGCCACCTCCGCGGCCACGAACGCCATCAACTCTTCCGCCGTGACATCTGTTTGGATCACAACGAAAGCGTGAGGTATTTCACCGTTGAGCCGATCGGGTACTCCGACCACGGCGGCGTCTTTCACGGCGGGATGCTTGCGCAGCACGTCTTCCAGTTCCGCGGGCGCGACCTGGTATCCCTTGTACTTGATCATTTCTTTGATGCGGTCGACGATGTGGAACCTTCCGTCGCGCACGCGCACGAGATCTCCGGTGCGCAGCCATCCGTCCAGGAAAGCCTCGCGCGTGGCGTCTTCGTCGCCGAAGTATCCGTCCATGACCTGAGGGCCGCGAATGAGCATCTCGCCTTCGTCGGCGTCTTCTTTCGTGCCGGGGTGGACTATTCGCGCCTCGGTGCCGGGGCACAGGACGCCGACACTCGTGGGATCGCTCTCCAGGTCTCCGTCGACCGTCTGGTGGGTGCCGCCCGCCTCGGTGAGCCCGTAGCCCTGCCGCACGGGAGCGCCGAGTTTTCGTTCGGCCGCCCGGCGGATCGCGTCGTCGAGCGGCGCGGCACCGCACAGGACGAGCTTCAGGTGTTGTGGCGGCACCGGACCTTCGTGGTCCGCGATCGCGGCGGCGAGCGGCGGGACCAGGAACGCCCGCGTGACGCGGTGTTCGGCCAGCCGGCGCAGGTAGGTGCCGGCATCGCTGCGCGGCACCGTCACGAGCGTGGCGCCGCCGAGCAGGCCGGAGTTGAGGATGATGGTGAAGCCGTAGACGTGGAAGAACGGCAGGTTGGCCGCCAGCACGTCGGTCGCGTCGATGCGCCAGCCCGGCCGGTGCTGCTCCAGGTTGGCGACGACGGCGCGGTGGCTGAGCTTCACGGCCTTCGTGAGTCCCGTGGTACCGCTGGAGAACAGGATCACGGCGGTGCTGCCCGAGTCCGTGCGCGGCAACGTCTCGCCGTCGCCCTCGGGGAGGTCGTCGAGGTCGAGCGTCGCGGTGACGTTCGCGAGCTTCTTGAGCCTGTCGAGATCCCGCGGCGGCAGCACCGGGTTCAGCAGCGCCGCGGTGGCGCCGGCCGCCATCACCGCGTACAGCCCGACGGCGAACCGCGGCCGGTTCACGCTCACGACGGCGACCGTGTCACCGGGCCGGACCCCTTGCCGGACAAGGCCTCGCGCCGTCCGGCCGACCTGCTCCGCGAGTTCCGCGTACGTGAGCGCCTCACCCGTGACGGCGTCCACGAGCGCGACCTTGTCGTTGTGGCGTGCGTGTTCCAGCACGTGCTCGGGGACCGTGGCCTCAGGAACGGCCACCGCCGGCAGGGGGCTGCGGTAGATCACAGGGGCGGCTCCGGTTTCCACGCCGCCAGGCCTCGCGCGAGGCGGCGTGGCCGGAGAATATCGGCACTTTTCGTGGCCGATCGACTACTTGTACCCGCTCGGCCGATCGGCTAAAGGCTGACGCCGCGCTCCGCGAGCCACCCCACCGGGTTGATCTTCTGCGACCCGCCGGTCCACACCTCGAAGTGCAGGTGCGGCCCGGTCGACTCACCGCGGTTGCCGATCGTCGCGATCTGCTGCCCGGCCTTCACCTGCGCGCCCTGTGGCACGTCGATGGTGTTCATGTGCCCGTAAACCGTGATCGTGCCGTCGGCGTGCTGGATGCGCACCCACAACCCGAACCCGGAAGCGGGCCCGGCCTCGACGACGGTGCCGTCCATGGCGGCCACGATGGGCGTGCCGATGGCGTTGGCGATGTCGACACCGTTGTGGCTGGTGCCCCACCGCGCGCCGAACCCGGACGTGAACGTCCCCTGGGCCGGCCGCACGCACTTGGGCCTGCGCGCCTCTTCCTCGGCGGCGATGCGAGCCTGCTCTGCCTTGGCAGCCTCCAGCCGCTGGGAGTACGACCCCTCCGCCGACCTCAGCGCCTCACGGACGTGGAACTGCGCCTGGATCTGCTCGGCCTGCAACAGCTTGCGCGTCTCGGCGCCGGCGTCGAACGAGTGGACCGTCTGCGGCCCGAGGTCGGGCTGCGCCGTCATGGCAGCCGCGAGGTTCTTCGTGGCCGCAACGGGAACGATGCGCTCCATCGGCGTGACCGTGGCCATCGCCTGGGCGGCGCCGGCACCGATGAGGGCGCCGGCGGCCACCACTGCTGTGACGGCCTTCTTGCGGTCCAGGTGCGCTCTGTCGAGAACGTCGACGAGCAGACCCTTCGCTCGATGCCGTGCCAAAACTGCCTCCATGCACTCGGGGGAGTTCGATCCGCGATCGGCGTTCGGCGTTTCGGGGCGCCGGTGCCGGTGCCGGGCGTTCGGGCGCCCTGGCGTGGAGTGGACCGGTTCGAGGGATGGCCCGTGTCCTTGCGGTTATCGAACTGTGACATGCGGCAGGGAACGTAACCTCGCGTCACCGCTGCGGGCAAGCGAAGTGGGGGTTCAGGTGATTAGGCCCACTGTTTGTCACTCTTCGTAGTTGGTTCGTTTGTTGGGTTGGTAACGGTGTTTGGACCAATCCTGTTGTTGGTGTTTGTACTGGTCAGTCGCTTTATCGTGAAAGGTTTGGTGGGTGGGTGATGTTGGTTTGGTGGTGACTGAGGGTGGGTGCCGGGGGTTCCGGCGTGGTTCTTGCCGTGTGGTCCGTGACTGTTCCGGCGTGGTCGTGCACCTCGGACGAAGCGGCGGGGTTCATCGCCGCTTCGCGACGATTGCGATTGGGGCTTGACTTCGGGGCCCTTGCGAGGCGCTTGGTCGGCCGGAAAAGGCCGGATGCTTCGCACCCGGCCGATCCACGAGTGGTAGCACCTCGCACCCAAAGTCAAGCCCCAATCGCCAAACCACGAGTGGGTGCACCGCTACCCATCTGTGCAAGGTCTGCATGGCTCGCCTTCGGCATCGCGGTCGCGAGTGCGTGGGGGGTTGTTACTGCTCGCCTTCGGCATCGCTTGGGGCCTCGGCTTCGCCCTTGGCGGTGCGGGGGTCTTGTCGGCTCGCTTCGCATCGCCGCTGCGGAGGTGGATGGACGTGCCACCTTTCCGGCGCGGCCGGAGTGTCAGACCTCGTGCGTACATTGGGTCGCGGGGGAGCTTGAACGCGAGGGGACCCCTGCGCCAGCGTGCCCGCGCGGCTTCTCCCGGCGTCGCCTGGCCTCTCACCTCGCTCGCGACGCCTCGCACGGCCCTACCTCGCGCCGCCCTCGCCCCACAGCGCGCCGCCTCGCCTCTTTCCGCCTCGCCTCTTTCCGCCTCGTGCTTCCCTGCGCGTACCCGTCCCCTCCCACGCGCGGCCTCGCTCACCTCCCTCGCGCAACCTCGCTCACCTCGCCCCCGCCACCCCACCTTGGCCGCCGCCCTTCCCTCCCCGCTCATGCCCGTCCGCGCCCACCCCACCCCGGGCACAGCACAAGGCCGCCGGACGCACCTGGCGTCCGACGGCCCTCGAAACTCGACCCGGCAGGCTCGCTGCCGGGGTCACGCCTACTTGTACTTCGCGGCGGCCGGCGGGAGCGGTGCGATCGGCAGGCCCTCGTGGATCACCTTCATCGCGTTGAACCAGGTCGGGGCTGCCACCTGGCCACCGAAGACGCCCTGCGAGCTGCCCGGGCAGAAGCGGATCGGGTTCGCGCAGATCACCTCGGGGCGGTTGCCGTCGGCGTAGGTCATGACCGCGCCCGCGTACTGCGGCGTGGCGGCGAGGAAGGCCACCGACTTGTGCTCTTCGGTGGTGCCCGTCTTGCCGATGGCGGGGCGGTTCCAGCCCGAGGCGGAGGCCGCTGCCGCCGCGGTGCCCGAGCCCGTCACGTCGTGGGACATGCCCTGGGCCAGGGAGGCGGCCAGGTCGGGGTTCACGGCCTGCTCGCAGGGCTTTTCCTTCAGCTGGATTTCCTTGCCGTAGCGGTCGAGGACCTTCTCCACCGGGGTGGGCGGGCACCAGGTGCCGCCCGAGACGATGGTGGCGGCCACGTTCGACAGCTCCAGCACGCTGGTCGCGCCGGGGCCGAGGGTGTAGGAGCCCGCGTTGTTCTGCTTCGTCCAGTCGCCCTGGGTGGGGCCGTTCGACTTGTCGGCCTTGATCGGGTCGCCCTCGCGGTTGACGCCCTGCAGGGTCTCGCGCATGCCCAGGCGGTAGGCCATGTCCACGACGCTGTCGAGGCCCGTCTTCTCCTGCAGGATCACGAAGCCCGTGTTCGGCGAGGTGGCGAGGGCCTGGGTCAGCGACATCTTGTCGCTGTAGTTGCCCGCGTTCTCGACCTTCCACGGCGCGCCGCCGTTGGGGTAGACCTTCGAGTAGTAGACCTTCGGGACGTCCATCTGCTTGTCGATGCCGATGACGCCCTTCTCCAGAGCCGCTGCGGCCGTGAAGACCTTGTTCACCGAGCCCGGGCCGAACGGGAGGACCTCGGCGGGCACCGGGCGGGCGACCTGGCCGAGCTCGGCGTTGTTGCCGTAGTCGCGGGAGGCGACCAGGGCGCGCACCTTGTGCTTGTCCTTGCCCGGCTCGACGACCGACATGACGTTCGAGATGCCGTTCATGGTCTTCGAGACCTGCTGCTCGGCCGACTGCTTCGCGGCCCGCGTGGCCCTCGGGTCGAGCGTGGTCTTGATCGTGAGGCCGCCGCGCTGCAGCTGCTTGTCGGTGATGCCCGACTCGCGCAGGTAGTCGAGCAGGTAGGAGCAGAAGAAGCCGTAGATCGGGCCGTCACCGGCGCCGACGCAGCCCTTGGGCAGGATCTGCAGGTCCTCGACGACGCCCAGCGGCGCGGCCTTGTACTCCTCCGCCTTCGCCTTGGCCTCGGTCTCGTCCGCGCCGAACGCGCCGTTCTCGCGCATCTTGTCGATGACGGTGTTGCGGCGCTCCAGTGCCTTCTCCGGGGCGGCACCGGGGTTCAGCGACGACGGGCGGTTCGCGATCGCGGCGAGCAGGGCCGCCTGCGGGACGGTCAGCTTGTCGGCGGTGGTCTTGAAGTACGCCTTGGCGGCCGCGCCCACGCCGTAGGTCTGGTTGCCCAGCGGCACGATGTTCAGGTAGCCGGTGAGGATCTCTTCCTTCGACATCTGCTGCTCGAGCTGCAACGCGACCCGCGCCTCGCGCATCTTGCGGCCGATCGTCGCCTCGGTGGCCTTCTCCCAGGCCTCCTGCTCGTTGTCGGCGCCGAGCACGAACGCCATGTAGTTCTTCACGTACTGCTGGGTCAGCGTCGACGCGCCCTGCGTCGCGCCCCCGTCGACACCGGCCTTGGCGGCGGCACGGGCGATTCCCTGCCAGTCGACGCCCTGGTGCTCGTAGAAGCGCTTGTCCTCGATCGCGAGGATCGCGGCCTTCATCGTGTCCGAGATCTGGTTGGACTCCAACGGGACCCGGTACTGGTCGTACAGGTAGGCGATCGGCTCGCCGTTCATGTCCTGGATGGTGGTGACGAGCGGCAGCTCACCCTTCGCGAGGTCCCCCGACGTCTGGTCGACCGTGTCGGCCGCGCGGTTGGACGCGAGACCGAGACCTCCGACGAACGGGAACACCATCGCGGCGAGGAGCACGCCCGCCGTCAGGCACAACCCCAGCAACTTGACCAAGCCTGACGCGCGTGCGGCGAACAACCCGCAACTCCTTCCGAACTTCAACCCCGGAGAATCCCCTACGTATTAAGTCGCGCGGGAGGCCCGTGAGGTTGCGTCCGCTGATCGACTGGTTTCAACCTACCGGAGCAACCGGAGGCCGATCGTCGGACTAGCCCTCCTCACCTCGACGCCCGCGTGGTCGGGCAGCACGTCGTCGAGGAACCCGTAGCGCGACAGCTCTTCGTCGGGCCGCCTGCTCACCGTGCGCCACCAGACCGCGATGTCCCCCCAGCCCGGAGCGGACAGGGAACCACCGAAGTGCTGCACGGACAGCGCGGCGCACAGGTTCGCGAACCGCACGCGGTGTTCGAGCGGCCACCCGGCCAGAGTGCCCATCACGAACCCGGCCCCAAACACGTCGCCGGCACCTGTCGCGTCGAGCTGCGCGACGTTGAGGCCCGGCACGTCCACGCACTCGCCGGTGGCGCTGTCGACGGCGACCGCTCCCCCGCCGCCCCGTGTGACGACCACCACCGGCACGTGCTCGGCGAGCTTGCGCGCCGCGGCCTCGGGGGTGTCGGTGCGCGTATATCCCTGCGCCTCCACGTGGTTCGGGAGGAAAACGTCATATCCGTCGAGACGCCGCAACAGCTCCGGCGACCACGCGCCGGTCCGGTCCCAGCCGATGTCGGCGAAGAGCTGCGCGCCGTTCTGCTTCGCCGTCCGCACCCACTGCTCGTCCTCGGCCTGGATGTGCACGAAGCAGGCCTTGGTGGACGGCGGCGGGTCGAAGAGGTCGTCGGCGACGATCGGCGACTTGTGCCCGTGGGTGACCATCGAGCGGTCGCGCTCCATCGCCATGGACACGGTCACCGGCGAGTGCCACCCGTAGAACCGGCGGCAGTAGGAGAGGTCGACGCCTTCCTGGTCGGCCAGCACGTCCCAGCAGAAGTCGCCGTACGCGTCCTCGCCGAACGCCGCGGCGAGCGCCGTCTTCAGCTCCAGCCTGCGCAACGCCACCGCGAGGTTCGCGATCCCGCCGGGACACGACCCGAGGCCTTCCGCCCACACCTCCGTGCCGGCGGCCGGCGGGCGGGGCAGGCCGGTGAAGATGATGTCGAGGAAGACGGTGCCGGTGAGCAAGACGTCGTATTCCTGTTCAGCCATGCGCAAACCTTGCCATCCGCGAGCCGCGAAACGGCGGTAGTAGGGGTTGCGTCGGGGCAAATGTGTGGTTCGCGAGGTGGCGGCCGGGGTGTCCTCCTGGCGGGCGAAACTCGCTGTGCCACCCGGCGCGCGTGCGATAAGAACGACGGCCATGGGGGTCCCGCTCAGGAAGAACGTCCAGTTCCAGCTGCTCTGGTTCGGCGGCGCCGTCTCGCAGCTGGGCACCACGGTCACCTCGCTGGCGGCACCCCTGCTGGTCATCGCGCTGACCGGCTCGCCGTTCTGGGCGGGCGCGGTCGGCGGCGCGCGGGCGGCCGCGCTGATCGCCGCGCTCGTGCCGGCCGGGGTGTGGGTGGACCGCTGGGACCGCAGGACGACGCTGGTGTGGAGCCAGACGGTCCAGGCGGGTGCGGCGGCGTTGCTCGCGGCCGCGATCCTCACCGGCCGCGCCCACCTCGCGGTCTTCCTGGTTCTCGCGGTCGTCGACGGCGTGTGTTCGGCGTTCGCCGGCCCCGCGCGCACGACCGCGCTTCAGGCCGTGGTGCCGAAGGAACAGCTCAAGACCGCTTATGCCCAAGAAGAGGCCCGCGGCCACGCGGCACGCGTCGCCGGACCACCGCTCGGCGCGTTCCTGATGGCCGCCGGACGAGCGGTGCCGTTCGTCGTCGACGCCGTCACGTTCGCCGTGGCCGCGGTCTGCGCGTGGTTCGCCAAGATCCCCGCACGGACCGAGACGCGCCCACGCCAGAAGATGCGCCACGACGCGAAGGACGCGGCTTCGTGGCTCTGGGACCAGAAGGGTCTGCGCAACCTCACGGCCGTCTTCCTCGTGCTGAACCTGCTGGGCGGCGCCACGCTGCTGCCGATCATCGTGCTGGTGGGCGAACGCGGCGGCGACGCGCTCGACACCGGCGTGGTGTTCGCGGGCATCGGCGTGGGCGGGATCCTCGGTTCGCTGCTCGCCCCGCGGGTCTCCCTCGCGCCCGGCCGGCTGGTCGTCGGGGTGCTCGTGGTCTTCGGCCTGTGCACCCTCGCGATGGCACTGCCGTTCGGCGTCTTCTGGCCGTTCGTGCCCCTCGCGGTGACCGCGGTCGTCACGCCGTTGATCAACGTCGCGGTCTCCGCGCTCTACACCGAGCTCGTCCCCGAGGACATGATGGGCCGCCTCGACGGCATCACCACGCTGGCCAGCCGCGTGCTGACCCCGCTGGCCCCGCTGCTCGGCGGCTTCCTGGCCGGTGCGGCGGGCGGCGGTCCGGCGTTGCTCGTGTCCGGCGCGCTGGTCCTGGTCACGGCGGTGGTGGCGGCGTTCAGCGACCTCAGGCCGGTCGCTCCGCAACGGACCTGAGGTGCTCGGCGCGGTCCGCGATCAGCCCGGGCAGGTAGCGGTCGAGCACGAGGCGTTCGGCGAGGCGGCCGAGCGGGCCGAACGCGGTGACGCGCGCGGTCATCCGCCAGCGCAGCCCGAGGTGCCTCGCCTGGAACGTGACGACGTCACCCGGCCCCATCCGCCCGGACGCGACGCCGCCGACCACCCGCTCACCGGAGCCGGCCATCGAGGCGGTGTGCACGCCGACGTCGAGGCACAGGGCGAACACGCGCCGCGGGGGTGCCGCGACGCGCGTCGTCACCTCGAAGCGGGTCATGCCGCGAACCTACGACCACGGCCCTGAGAACCGACCGGCACGCTGCAGGACACTCCCCGTTCAGCCCTGCTCACGCGCCTCGACCGGCACACCGGACCGAGAGGTCTCAGCCCTCTTCGGAGATCATCTCCCGCATCCGGGTCAGGGCGCGGTGCTGCGCCACCCGCACGGCGCCCGGCGTCGACTCGACGGCCAGCGCCACCTCCTCCGCCGACAGGCCCACCGCCACCCGCAGCACGAGGATCTCGCGCTGGCGCGGCGGCAGCTTGTGCAGCAGGCGCGTGACCTGGGCCATCATCTCGCCGTTGACCGCGTGCTGCTCGGGGCCGTCCTCGAGCGACGGGCAGTCCGGCAGCTCCGGGACGACCTCGGCGCGGTTGCGGACGGCCTTGCGGCGGGCGTCGGCGACCTTGTGCGCGGCGATGCCGTAGACGAACGCCAGGAACGAGCCGGGTTCGTAGCGGTACTTGGACAACGCGCCCAGCACCGCCACGCACACCTCCTGCGCGATGTCCTCGGCCGAGACCAGCGTGCGTTCGCGGCCACCGACCCGTGCGCGGCAGTAGCGCACGATGAGCGGCTGGATGCGGCCGAGCAGGTGGTCCACCGCCCGTCTGTCTCCGTCCAGCGCCGCGTCGACGAGATCGGTGAACTCGGCTTCCGCGAGCCACTGGGTGGAGACCGGTGCCTGGCGCACCCGACGGCGCATGGGCACCGTTGGCGGGTTCCAGACCTCCTCGGTGACGAGGACGCCGACACCACCACCGGTCCGCACAGCTGTGGGCTGAACCATCCCGGCGACCTCCTCCGCTACAGCGACACTTGGGGCTTCACTGAAGTAGAGAACGCAGCGAGCCATTTGATACCGCCTGCTTCCAAGAGGACCACGAAGTCCAGTCGGGCGGGACCGGCAGCACCCTTTTGAGGTAGAACGTGGTCCTAATGGCCCAGTCTTTCGGCCATGCCGAACTGCTGCACCCCGAGGTACCCGACGCGGAACCCGGCCTCCGAATAGGCCAGGTAGAACTCCCACATCCGGCGGAAGGTGTCGTCGAAGCCCAGCTCACGCACCTCGTCCCACCGGGTGAGGAACGTTTCGCGCCACCGGCGGAGAGTCTCGGCGTAGTCCTGCCCGAACGACCGCGTCTCGGTGATCCGCAGGCGCGTGTGGTCGCGCACCGACTCCTCGATCGAGCGCACCGACGGGATGAGCCCGCCGGGGAAGATGTACTTGTGGATCCAGGTGTAGCTGGCCTTGCTCGCGATCATGCGGTCGTGCGGCATGGTGATCGCCTGCAGTCCCACCCGGCCGCCCGGCGCGAGCACGCGGTCGAGCATCGAGAAGTACGCGGGCCAGTACTCGGCGCCGACGGCCTCGATCATCTCGACGGAGACGACGGCGTCGTACTGGCCGTGCTCCTCCCGGTAGTCGCGCAAATGGACCGTCACCCGATCGTGGAGGCCCGCGTCCCTCACCCGGTCCAGCGCCAGCTTGCGCTGTTCCTCGGAGATGGTCAGCGACGTGACGGTGGCGCCGCGCTGAGCGGCCCTGATCGCCAGCGCGCCCCAGCCCGTGCCGATCTCCAGCACGCGGGAGCCGGACCGCACGCCCGCGTAGTCGAGCACGCCGTCGATCTTGCGCAGCTGGGCCGTGCGCAGGTCGTCGGACGGGCTCGCGAACAACGCCGACGAGTACGTCATCGTCTCGTCGAGGAAGACCCCGAACAGCTCGTTCGACAGGTCGTAGTGCCGGTGGATGTTCTGGCGCGAGCCGGCGACGTCGTTGATCTCGGTCTGCTGCCGCTCCGCGATCCGGCGCAGCCGCTGCAGCCCGGGCGGGATGAGGGTGGAGAGCTTGGCCGCGAACACCGAGAGCACGTCCGCGAGCTCGTCGGCCTCCCAATCCCCCACCATGTAGGCCTCGCCGAAGCCGATCTTGGCATCGGCGCCGAGGCGGTGGAAGAACTCCGCGGGCCGCACGAGCCGCATGACGGGACCGCCACCGCCCCACGTCCTGCCGTCGGGCAGCTGCACGGTCACCGGCAGCGAGCGCACGGCGTTGCGGAACAGCGACTGGGCGATCCGCGCGCGCAACGGCGACCGCGGCGCGTTGAAAAGCCCTGGCCAAATGCCCTGGCCGGGGCGGGGCAACGACAACGTGCTCATCCATCACTCCTGGGGATGATCGGGACGCGCCTCAGGTAGAGAGCGACTCCGTGGCGGCGGATCAACGCGGACACGCGCTGAGGCATCAGCGGACGGCGCAGGAGCATGCGCAGACCCGAACTGCGCTCGCCCTTCATCGTCGCGCTGAAGGTCGTCTTCCCGTTCTGCCGCAACGCAATCGTCACGGACAGGTGATTCCCCGGCTTCGGCAGCTTCATCACGTAGTGGCCGTCGACCTCGAGGAACGGGGAGACGTAGAACTCCTTGTCGACCGACGCCCTGCCCCGGTCGTCGGTGCGCAGCAGGTAGCAGTGGCGTCCGCCGTAGGTGTTGTGCACCTCCGCGACCACGCACACGAGCTCTCCGGAAGCGTCGTGGCACCAGTACACGGACAGCGGGTTGAAGACGTAGCCGAGCACGCGGGCGTTGGCGAGCATCTGGACCTGCCCGCCGCCGAGGTCGATGCCGTGACCGGCCAGCCACTCGTCCAGGTTCTCCCGGATGGTCTTCTCCGGCGACCCGAGGTGGTCGCGCGCCTCGAACCTCGCGAACGGCCGCGCCCACCAGGGCAGGCGCGGCAGCTCGTCCAGGTCGACGAGCCACATGTACGCGCGGTGGCTGAAGGCGCGGTCGATCAGTTCGCGCCGGCTGTGGGTGATGAGGACGTCGTAGATCACCAGTCGACCCCGAGGTGCTGGGCCGCGCGCACGCCCGACGCGCAGCCGTCCTCGTGGAAGCCCCAGCCGTGGTACGCGCCGGCATAGGCCGTCGTGGAGCTGTTGATCGACGGCAGACGTCGTTGCGCCGCAACGGAGTCCGGCGTGTAGATCGGGTGCTCGTAGGTCATCCGCGCGATCACCCGCGACTCGTCGACGTCGTGCGGGTTGAGCGTGACGACGAACTCGCGGCTCGTGCCGAGCCGCATCAGCCGGTTCATGTGGTAGCTGACGAGCACCTGGTCGCCGGCTTCGCGACAGGCCCGCTTGTAGAGGTTCCACGACGCCTTCGCGCCGTTCGCGCGCGGCAGGATCGACGCGTCGGAGTGCAGCCAGGTCTCGTTGCGCGAGTACTGGAACGCGCCGAGCACCTCCTTCTCCTCGCGCGTCGGGTCGGCGAGCAGGCCCAGCGCCTGGTCCGGGTGCGTGGCGACGACGACGTGGTCCGCGGTGTGCAGCACGTTGCCCTCGTCGCGGATCTCCACGCCGCCACCCGTGCGGGTGATCGCCCGGACCGGCGTGCCGACGTGCACGGCCTTGAGGCCCTTGACGGCGCGGTCGACGTACGTGCGCGAGCCGCCGACCACGGTCTTCCACTGCGGGGTGCCGCCGACCGAGAGCATGCCGTGGTTGGCGAGGAACTCGAACAGGTACCAGGCCGGGTACTTCATGCTCAGCGCCGCGCCGGACGACCACACCGCGCTGACCAGCGGGATGATGAAGTGGTCGACGAAGTAGCGGGAGTAGCCGCCGATCGCGAGGAACGCCCCGAGCGTGACGTCGTGCGCCTCCTCGTGGTCGAGGACGCGCTGGGCGTGCCGGTAGAAGCGGGTGATCTCGGCGAGCATCCGCAGGTAGCGGCCGTTGGTGGCGTTCTTCGGCTGGGCGAAGAGCCCCGGCAGCTTCCTGGCACCCGCGTACTCCAGGCCGCAGCCGTCGCAGCGGACGCTCATCGACATCTCGGAGTCCTGAGTGGACACCCCGAGCTCGCGGAAGAGCCTGATCAGGTGCGGGTACGTCCGTTCGTTGTGGACGATGAACCCGGAGTCGACCGCCACGCCGTCCACGTCGTGCGTGTGCGCGTGGCCGCCGAGCCGGTCGTCTGCCTCGAACAGGGTGACGTCGTGCTTGCGCTGCAGCACGTAGGCGGCCGTGAGCCCGGCAACGCCTGCTCCGATGACGGCGACCTCAGCCACGCGAACCTCCCAGGGGAACGTCGAGACCGCGCGGTGAGGCCTCGTGCATCGCATTCGCGATGTCGGGTGCCATCGGTTCGAGCCCGAGCTCACCGTGCACGAAGTCGACGACGAGCCTGCTCCAGTCGCGCGCCCTCTTGAGCATGGCGTGACCGTCGCCGACGACGCTGAAGCGCGCCACCCGGTCCGTGACGGTCTTGGCCTGCCGGGCGAACCGCAACGACTTCGCCGGGTCCGTCATCCGCTCCTGGTCGCCGTGCGCGATCAGCAGCGACCGGCCCCGCAGCTGCTCATACGGCTCACCCGGCTCGATCCACGGCGCGAGCGCGCACACCGCGACCACGTTCGGGTGACCCGCGACCCTCAGCGCCGTCCGTCCGCCCATGGAGTGGCCGACGAGCACGACGGGGGCACCGGGATGCAGCTCGCCGATCCTGTCGAGCGCCCAGCGGGCGTCCCGGACGGGGTCGAGGCTCGGCGCGTTCCAGCCGCGGACGCGGTAGCGCAGGTTCCAGACCTCGACGCCGGGTGCCCGCAGCGCGCGGGCCAGCGGAACCATCCGCAGGTACGCGAGGTTGAGCGGCCGGACCGGTTCGGTCCCGTGCTCCCGTCCGCCGTGCAGCACCAGCACGACTGCCTTCGTACCGCCCTGCGGTTTCGCCACGTCTACATGCGGATGCACATTTGATGTTCGTGAGGCCACGCTCTCCGGCTCGCCCGTTGAGAGCCAGCTCACACCTCGCGCACGAACTGCTCCATCGCCGTGTCCACGAGCCCGTCGACGAGCTCCGGCCCCGCGATCGCACTGTTGACGACCGCGGCGATCCCGTGCAGCGTCGCGAACAGCACCAGCCCGAGCCGCTCCGGGTCGCCCGAGCTGAGCACCCCCTCCGCCTGCCCGCGCTCGACCAGCTCCTGCATCAGCCCGAACGGGCCGTTGGCGGCCTCGACGACGCGGGTCGCCCCCGGCTGGTGCTTGCTCGTGTACATCAGCTCCACGAGTGCCGCGTTCTCGGTGGCGAACCGGATGTAGGCGGTCATGACGGCCCGCAGGCGCGCCGGGGTGTCGTCGCTGTCCAGAGCCTCGCGCAGAGCCGTGTGCAGCCGGGCGAACCCGTCCTCGGCGAGCGCGTCGAGCAGTGCCTGGCGGGTCGGGAAGTGCCGGCGCGGAGCCGCGTGGCTGACGCCGATCTCCCTGGCCAGGTCGCGCAGCGCGAGCTGGTCGGCCCCGCGTTCCCGCAGCCCCCGCTCGGCCGCGTCGAGCAGCGCGGCGCGGAGGTTCCCGTGGTGGTAGGGCCGGTCGTCGATCACCGCCCGATCATAGCGAGTGTTTTCGTTGACTACATTGTTGTCGGTGGCTACTTTGTAGTCCATGACAACATTCAGTGCCTCGGACGTCCCCTCCCAGACCGGCCGCACGGTCGTCGTCACCGGCGCGAACAGCGGGATCGGCCGTGCCGCCGCCCGCGTGCTCGCCGGGAAGGGCGCCCGCGTCGTGCTCGCGGTGCGCAGCGTCGGCAAGGGCGAGGAGGCGGCCGCGACCATGACCGGCGACGTCGAGGTCCGCCGGCTCGACCTGGCCGACCTCGCCTCCGTCCGGGCGTTCGCCGACGGCTTCACCGATCCCGTCGACGTGCTGATCAACAACGCGGGCGTGATGATCCCGCCGCTGACCCGCACCGCCGACGGGTTCGAGCTGCAGTTCGGCACGAACCACCTGGGCCACTTCGCGCTCACGGCGCTGCTCCTGCCGCGCGTCCGCGAGCGGGTCGTGACCGTCTCCTCCACCGGCCACCGCGCGGGCGAGATCGACTTCGCCGACCTCAACTGGGAGCGCAAGCCGTACCAGCCGATGGGCGCCTACGCCCAGTCCAAGCTCGCCAACCTGCTGTTCACCTCGGAGCTGCAACGCCGGCTCACCAGGTCGGGCTCGTCCGTGATCGCGACGGCGGCGCACCCCGGTCTCGCCGCCACGAACCTGATCCGGTCGGAGGGCAGGGGCGCCCGGCTCCTGGACCGGGCGGCCCGGCTGGTCGCGCAGAGCGACGAGGCGGGTGCCCTCCCGACCCTCTACGCGGCGGTGCGGGACGTCCCCGGCGACAGCTACGCGGGGCCCGGCGGGTTCCTGGAGGGACGTGGCGCGCCGAAGCTGGTCGGGCGTTCGGCGAAGGCGCGGGACGCCGACGTGGCGCGCCGCCTGTGGGACGTGTCCGAACAGCTCACCCTGGAGTTCGCGCAGTAGGGTTCGAACTCGTGATCGAGCACATCAGCATCGAAACCGAGGCAGGCACGTTCGACGCCATCGCGGCCGGTCCCGAGGACGGCCGCCCGGTGCTGCTGCTGCACGGCTTCCCCGAGGCCGCCATCGAGTGGGAGCACCAGGTCGCGGTGCTGGGCGTGAACGGCTTCCGCGCCGTGGCACCCGACCAGCGCGGCTACTCCCCCGGCGTGCGCCCGGAGCAGTACTCCGAGTACACGGTCACGCACCTGGTCGGCGACGTTGTCGCGATGGCCGACTCCCTCGGCTGGCCGACGTTCGACCTGGTGGGCCACGACTGGGGCGGCGCCGTGGCGTGGTGGACGGCGATCGAGCACCCGGACCGGCTGCGCACGTTGTCCGTCTTCTCGACGCCGCACCCCGGCGCGCTGAAGACCGCGTTGCAGTCCGACGAGGAGCAGCGGATGCGGTCGCAGTACATGCTCGACTGGCGCGAGCGCAGCACCGAGAAGCGCATGCTCGACAACAACGCCCACGCGTTGAAGCAGATGTTCGAGTGGCGGGTCCGGCCCTCGCACGTCGAGGAGTACGTCCAGCGCCTGTCCGAACCGGGCGCGCTGACGGCCGCGCTGAACTGGTACCGCGCGGGCAAGCCGCACGGCGCCGCGGACAAGGTCGGCGTGAAGACGATGTACGTGTGGAGCACCGAGGACGTCGCGTTCGGGTCGGTGGCCGCGTTCGAGACCGAGAAGTGGTGCACCGGCGCGTACCGGTTCGAGATGGTCGAGGACGTCAGCCACTGGATCCCCGAGGAGATCCCCGAGGCCGTGTCCTCGCTGCTCCTCGAGCACCTCGGCTAGGTTCGACGGCATGCGCGTCGCCGGTCTGCTGCTGGCCGCGGGGGCCGGACGCCGGTTCGGTTCCCCGAAGGCCCTGGTCCCGTTGAACGGCAGGCTCTTCGTCGACTCGGCGGCCTCGCTGCTGCGCGACGCCGGGTGCGACCCGGTCGTCGTCGTGCTCGGCGCCCAGGCGACGGAGGTCAGGGCTAAGGCCGCGTTGGACGGCGTGACGATCGTCGACAACCCGCACTGGGACACCGGCATGGGCTCGTCGCTGCGCACCGGCCTGCACGCGGTCGGCAGCGCGGACGCCGTGGTGGTGCTCCCCGTGGACACACCGGGCGTCACCGTCGCGGCGCTGCACCGGTTGATGGCGCTCGCGGACCCGGACGTGCTGGCCCGCGCCACCTACGACGGCGAGATCGGCCACCCCGTGCTGATCGGCTCGAAGCACTTCGCCGGCGTGATGGCGTCGGCGGCCGGCGACCAGGGCGCGCGGGACTACCTGAAGGCCAACACCGTCCGCCACGTCGAATGCTCCGACGTGGCGGACGGTGCGGACGTGGACCGTCCGGAGGACCTCGGTCGCCGAGGTGACCGTCGAGGCGACCGTTGAGGCGGAGTCAGGGTCGTGCGTGCACCGCCGCACGTGCGCACCCACCGGCGACGACGAGCAGCGCCAGCGCCGCCCACACCGGCCACAGCTCGGAGTAGGTCACCGCCAGCGCTATGTTCGTGGCGCTCGCGGCCGTGAACACCGCCGTCAGCACCACCCAGAAGAAGAAGTGCCGTCTGCTCAAAACCACCGCCTGTCCGCCGCGCGCAGTTGTCCCTGTATCGCGCGTATCGAGGTTTGTGGTGCTCGGGTTACTGGTGGGGCCTTCGACGATCGGGTACTACTGACCCGCATGACGACCGACACCGTGACCGGGTCCGACTACGGCACCCTCGTGCGCACGCACCTGACGCGCGTGGAACAGCACAACGCCGCCGCGCTCGACGACGTGGCCGAGCTCGTTCTCGCCGCGGTCCAAGCAGACGGCATGATCCTCACCGCCGGCGCGGGACACTCGCTGGCAGCGGTCGCCGAGACGTTCTACCGCGCGGGTGGCCTCGCCTGCGTCCGCCCGATCTACCACCCCGAGCTGCTCCCGATGCACGGCGCGATCAGCAGCACCTCCGCCGAACGCCGTTCCGGGCTCGCGAACGAGGTCCTCGGTGAAGCGGGCCTGGCCCCGCACGACGTGCTGTTCGTCTTCTCGACCTCGGGCGTCAACTACTACCCCGTCGAGCTCGCCCAGGAGGCCGCCAGTGCCGGGTGCCCGGTGGTGGCCGTGACGTCCGTGGCCTCGAGCTCGCAGGCCCCGCGCCGCGCCGGCGTGACGCTGGCGGAGGTGGCGACGGTCGTGCTGGACAACCTCGTCCCGCCCGGCGACTCGACCTACCCCGCGGAGGCGCCGGTCACCGCGGCGATCTCCACGATCGCGACGGCGTTCCTGTGGAACCTGCTGATGGTCCGGCTCGTCGACAAGGCCGCGGAGACCGGTGTGCCGCTGCCGCTGTGGCGCAGCGCGAACGTCGAGGGCGGCGACGCGGCCAACGCCGACCTGCTCCGGCACTACCAGACCCGCATCCCGCAGCTCGGATAGGGAGAAATCCTCAGGGCACCTCCCGCACGGCGCGTTAGCCTCCCACCGGGGAGAACACTTATCCGGGGGGATTTGACCAGTGGAGCCCAAGACACGCAGATGGATCCTGATCGGCGGCGCGCTCGCCACGGCCACCACGCTCGGCGTGGCGGGCGCGCTGCTGTTCGGTGGCGGACCGGCCGGTTCGAGCGAGGAGCCGGCTGCTCCGAAGAAGCTCGCCGAGACGCCCGCCCAGGTGGCGCAGTCGTTCGTGACCAGGGCTTTCAGCACCGACAGCGCGTCGGCGGCGGCCGCGCTGACCGACGCGCCGCCCGCCGCCACCCAGGCCCTGGCCGCCACCAGGACGGGCATGGGCACGTCGGCCTACCAGGCCCGCCTGACCGAGGCCGCGCCGCCGGGACCTGACGCGACCACCGCGGAGCTCACCGCGGCCGTCTCGTGGACCATGCCGAACTCGGCTCTGCTGAAGTACGACGTGAAGATCCCGATGGTCCGCGCCGACGGCACGTGGAAGGTCCACTGGAGCCCGGCGGTCATCCACCCGCAGCTACCCGAGGGCGGCTCGCTCGTCTACCGCAAGGCGGTGGCCGACGGGGCCTTGCTGGGCCGCGACGGCAACCCGTTGGCGCAGGGCACGATCCCGGACGGCCTGTACCGGACGATCACCGGCCAGGTCGGCGACCTCAAGGGCACGGACGGCTGGGAGGTCGGCCTCTCCGCGGGCGCCGCCTTCACCGCGCTCGACGGCAGGAAGCCGGAGGCCGGCGAGAAGATCACCGTCACCCTCGACCCCGTCCGGCAGGCGGCGGCGCAGGCCGCGGTCGACGCACTGCCGCAGGGCGCGGCGATCGTCGCGGTCGACGCCTCCACCACCGAGATCCTCGCCGTGGCGCAGAACAAGGCGTTGAGCGGCACCAACCCGTTCGTCGGCCGCTACGCCCCCGGCTCGACGATGAAGATCGTCACCGGCGCCGCCGCGCTCAACGCGGGCCTGGTGCAGGCGAACACGTCCGTGGCGTGCCCGGCCACCGCCACGATCGGCACCCGGCGCATCAGCAACGCGGGCTTCGGCCACGACAGCATCCCGTTCCACACGGCGTTCGCGCTGTCGTGCAACACGACGTTCGGCGAGCTGGGCTCGAAGCTCGCGCCGAACGCCCTGCCGGACATGGCGAAGCGCTTCGGGCTCGGCGCCGACTGGACCATCGCGGGCGCCGACACGAACACCGGCAAGGTCCCGCCCGCGTCCGGCGACCAGCAGGTGGAGAACAGCTTCGGCCAGGGCAACGTCGTCGCGAGCCCGTTCGGCATGGCGCTGGTGGCCGCCACCGTCGCGTCCGGGCGGCAGCCGACGCCGATCTTGTTGCGCGGCAAGGCTTCTGTGCCGAACGACGTGGCGGCGGGCCCGCCCGCGGCGGTGCTGGCGCCGGTGCGGGCGATGATGCGCGAGGTGGTCACCTCCGGTACCGCGAAGCAGCTCGCCGGCATCCCGGGCCTGGCCGGCAAGACCGGCACCGCGGAGGCGGGCGGAGGCACCGAGCACGGCTGGTTCGTCGGCTACCAGGGCACCGTGGCGTTCGCGGTCTTCGTGGAGAACGCCGGGTCGTCGCAGAGCGCTCTCAACGCCACCGCCGCGTTCCTCAAGGGGTGACCCGCGGGACGAGCAGCCCGCGGTGGAACGCCTCGGTGACGGCGGCGGCGCGGTCGCCCACCTCCAGCTTGCCGTAGATGTTGAGCAGGTGGGACTTCACCGTCGCCTCGGTGATGAAGAGCCCGGCCGCCACCTCGCGGTTGGTCGCCCCGCCCGCGACGAGCCGCAATACCTCCAGCTCCCGCTGGCCGGCCGACTGGCCGTGCCCGCCGACTGGCCGCGCTGGTGCGGGGACGCGCCCAGGCTCACCTACACCAAGCCGGCACCCTTGGGCCGCCTCGCCGCCAGGACGGCCGCGCTCCTCGGGCCCGGCCACGCCACACGACGCCGAGCCCCGCATCACTCCACAGCAAGCCGCGCGCCACACCGGGCCGAGCCACGCACCCGCCCCTGGGCCGCCACTCCGCCGGACTGGCCAAGCCCCCGAGCCCACCACGCCGCCCGGCACCTCGACCCGCGCCAGGCCAGCCCCGCACCCATGGCTCGGGTTGGCCGCGCGGCTCGGCCTGCACCACCACGCCGAGCCGGCGCGCGCCCACCCCTCGACAGCGCGCCGCCCGGCCCCGCGGCGTCAGTTCGTCTGCGCCACCTCCGCGCGGTCGCTGAACTTCGGCGTCGGGAACACGCCCACCACCGGCGGCTCGGCGAACTGGGTGTTGTACAGGTCGGCGTAGCGGCCCTCGGCCGACATCAGGTCGGTGTGCGTGCCGCGTTCGACGATCTCGCCGTGCTCCAGGACCAGGATCTGGTCGGCGTTGCGGATGGTCGACAGCCGGTGCGCGATCACCAGGGCGGTCCGGCCGTGCAGGGCCTCGGTCAGCGCCTCCTGGACGGCGGCCTCGGACTCCGAGTCCAGGTGGGCGGTGGCCTCGTCCAGGATCACGACGCGGGGCTTGGCCAGCAGCAGGCGGGCGATGGTGAGGCGTTGGCGTTCGCCACCGGAGAGGCGGTAGCCGCGTTCGCCGACGACCGTGTCCAGCTGGTCGGGCAGTGAGGTCACCAGGTCGAGCAGGCGGGCTCGGCGCAGCGAGTCCCACAGGTCGTCGTCGGAGGCGCCGGGCGAGGCGTACTCCAGGTTGGCGCGGATCGTGTCGTGGAACAGGTGGCCGTCCTGCGTCACCACGCCCACCGTGGAGCGCAGCGACTCGAACGACAGGTCGCGGACGTCCACTCCGGACAGTCGCACGGAACCCGCGTCGACGTCGTAGAGCCGCGGCACGAGCGAGGCCAGCGTCGACTTGCCCGCGCCGGACGAGCCGACCACCGCCACCAGCTGACCGGCCGCCGCCTCGAAGCTGATGCCGTGCAACACCTCTTCGCCGCCGCGAGTGTCCAAAGTGGCCACCGACTCCAGCGACGCGAGCGACACCTTGTCCGCCGACGGGTAGCCGAACCGGACGTCGTCGAACGCCACCGACACGGCACCGGAGGGCACCGAACGGGGGTCGGAGCGCTCCTTGATCATCGGGTCGAGGTCGAGCACCTCGAAGACGCGCTCGAACGACACCAGCGCCGTCATCAGGTCGACGCGGGCGTTCGCGAGCGCGGTCAGCGGGGCGTACAGGCGGGTCAGCAGCAGCGCCAGCGACACCACGGCACCGGCCGCCAGGTGACCGGTCAGCGCGAGGTAGCCGCCCAGGCCGTAGACCAGGGCCTGCGCGAGCGCCGACACCAGCGTCAGGCCCGTCATGAACCACCGGGTGGCCATCGCGGTCCGGATGCCGATGTCGCGGACCTTCGCGGCCTTCTCGCCGAACTCCTCGTCCTCGCGGTCCGGCCGGCCGAACAGCTTCACCAGCGTCGCGCCCGGCGCCGAGAACCGCTCCGTCGACTGCGTGACCATCGACGCGTTCAGCGACGACGCCTCGCGCTGCATGTCCGCCATCCGGCGGCCCATCCGCTTGGCGGGCAGCACGAACACCGGCAGCAGCACCAGCGCCAGCGCGGTGACCTGCCACGACAGCGTGAACATCACGCCCAGCGACAGCACCAGCTGGATGATGTTCGTGACGAACCCGGACAGCGTCGAGGTGAACGCGCGCTGGGCGCCGATCACGTCGTTGTTCAGCCGCGAGACGAGCGCGCCGGTGCGGGTGCGCGTGAAGAACGCGACCGGCATCTTCTGCACGTGCCCGAACACCGCGCGGCGCAGGTCGTAGATCAGCCCCTCACCGATGCGCGTGGACTGCCACCGCTCGACGACCCCCAGCCCGGCGTCGACCACGGCGACCAGCGCGATGACCACCGCCAGCCACACCACGACCGACGGCGCGGAGCCGCCGACGATCGCGTCGACCACCCGGCCGGCGAGCAGTGGAGTGGTGACCGCCAGGACCGACGAGACCACTGTGAGCAGGAGGAACACCAGGAGCTTCGTCCGGTGCGGCCGCGCGAAGGAGAGCACGCGCCGGAAGGTCCCCCGGCGCACCTTCGTCGGTGCGTCGGAGGTGGCCCCCATCATGAATCGCCAAGAGCTGTAGCCGTCCACGTCGTCTAGAACAGCACAGCGGTCGGACAATTCCTTCGCGGATGACTAGGAACGCGGAAAAGTTCAGCTTTGAGCGGACAGGGCCGCGAACGACCGGATGCGGCGCAGCTGCGCGGCACGCTCCAGCGCCAGCTGGTCCGCGTACGCCACGCCCGAGGCCGCCGACGCGATCAACGCCAGCGTCTCCGACACCGCACCCGCCGCGGGCTTCAGGACGGCGGCCACCAGGGCGTCCACCGCCGCGTCCAGCCCGTCCGCGGGCACGACGGAGTTCGCGAGACCGATCCGCAGCGACTCCTCCGCCGACACGCGGCGGGAGGTCACGCACAGCTCGGCGGCGCGCGAGTACCCGACGAGACGCACGAGGGGCAGCGTCCCGCCGAGGTCCGGCACCAGGCCCAGCCCGGTCTCGGCCATGCAGAACTGCGCGTCCTCGGCGAGCACGCGGAAGTCGCACGCCAACGCCAGCTGGAAGCCCGCGCCGATGGCATGCCCCTGCACCGCGGCGATCGTCACGCGCGCCGGGTCGCTCAACCAGGTGAACCCGGCCTGGTACGAGGCGATCTTCGCGTCCGCCTCCTCCGCGGGCACCGCGAGCAGCGCGCCGAGGCCACCGGGTTCGCCGTCGACCGGCTCACCGGTGAACATCCGCCGGTCCAGCCCCGCCGAGAAGGCGCGGCCAGAGCCCCGGACGACCACGACACGGACGTCCGGGTCCAGCTGTTCGCCGATGTGCCGCAACGCCTGCCAGGTGGCGGGCGTCTGCGCGTTGAGCACGTCGGGACGATCGAGCGTGATGGTCGCGAGCGGCCCGGCGATCGCGAGCCGAACGCCACCGCGCTCGAGCACGCCAGCGTCGATGGTGGGCACTGGCATGAGTCCTACCTCCGGCGAACTAGAAGCTAGTTACCGGAGAGTAGCAGTCTGGGTTCGGGCTACTTCTTCTTCGTCCGGGTGGCGCCACCGCGACCGCGCAGCGTGACCCCGGATTCCGACAGAACCCGGTGCACGAAGCCGTAGGAACGCCCGGTGCTCTCCGCCAAAGCCCGGATGCTCGCGCCCTTTTCGTACTTCTTCTTCAGGTCAGCGGCCAGCTTGTCCCGCGTGGCGCCGGTGATCCGGGCACCCTTCTTCAGGTCAGCCACCTTGTCCCGCCTTCCGTACGAGCAGGTGGGCCGTTTGACGGCCCCTGTCGTCGCAATGATCGAACAGGATCCGGCAGAACGCCAGGTGATCAAGCAAAGAGATCGCCGAACGGTCGATTCGATCACACTGAGTTGATCACAGAACGCGCTCGGTAGTCCTTTGACGGGTGGAGATCACGCGAGTTGGACTAGGTCGAGGTAGTCCTCTGACCAGTGGTCCTCCGTGCCGTCGGGCAGCAGGATCACCCGCTCGGGCTCCAGCGCCTCGACCGCGCCGGGGTCGTGCGTCACGAGCACGACGGCACCCTCGTAGCGGCGCAGCGCGTCGAGCACCTGCTCGCGCGAGGCGGGGTCGAGGTTGTTGGTCGGCTCGTCGAGCAGCAGCACGTTCGCCGCCGACGACACCAGACCGGCCAGCGCCAGCCGCGTCTTCTCGCCACCGGACAGCGTGCCCGCCGGCTGGTCCAGCTGCTCGCCGCTGAACAGGAACGTGCCGAGCAACGACCGCAGCCGCTGCTCCTGCTCGTCCGGCGCCATGTGCCGGATGTTCTCCCACACCGACGCGCTGTGGTCGAGCGTCTCGTGCTCCTGCGCGAAGTAGCCGATCTTCAGGCCGTGGCCGGGCACGACCTTGCCCGCGTCCATCGTCTCGCTGCCGCCCAGCAACCGCAGCAACGTCGTCTTGCCGGCGCCGTTGAAGCCCAGCACGACGACGCGCGAACCCTTGTCGATCGCGAGGTCCACGCCCGTGAAGATCTCCAGCGAGCCGTAGGACTTGCTCAGACCCTCTGCCATCAAAGGGGTTTTGCCGCAGGGCGCCGGCGCCGGGAAGCTGATCCTCGCGACCTTGTCGCTCTGGCGCACCTCGTCGAGACCGTCGAGCAGCTTCTGGGCGCGCTTCGCCATGTTCTGCGCCGCAACGGCCTTCGTGGCCTTCGCGCCCATCTTCGCGGCCTGCACCATCAACGCGCCGGCCTTCTTCTCGGCGTTGGCGCGCTCACGGCGACGGCGCTTCTCGTCCGTCGCACGGGCTTCGAGGTACTTCTTCCAGCCGAGGTTGTAGATGTCGACCTCGCCGCGGATCGCGTCGAGGAACCACACCTTGTTCACGACGTCGTCGAGCAGCTCCACGTCGTGCGAGATCACCACGAGCCCGCCGTCGTGGGACTTGAGGAAGCCGCGCAGCCACGTGATCGAGTCGGCGTCGAGGTGGTTGGTCGGCTCGTCGATCAGCAGGATCGTGCTCGACTTGGCGCCGACGCCGGCCTCGGAGGCGGCGAACAGGATGCGCGCCAGCTCGACGCGGCGGCGCTGACCACCCGAGAGCGTGCTCAGCGGCTGGGCGAGCACGCGGTCCGGCAGGCCGAGGTTGGAGCAGATGCGCGCGGCCTCGGACTCGGCGGCGTACCCGCCCAGCGAGGAGAAGCGCTCCTCGAGCTTGCCGTACTTGGTGACGGCCTTGTCGAGCTCGTCGGGGTCGACCAGCTCCGACATCTTCGACTGGGCCTTCTCCATGTCGCGGAGCAGCTGGTCGAGGCCGCGGGCGGACAGCACGCGGTCCTTGGCGATGACGGACAGGTCGCCCTCGCGCGGGTCCTGCGGCAGGTAGCCGAGCGCGCCCTTGCGCATGATGGCGCCGGCGTACGGCTCGCCCTCACCGGCGAGAACGCGCAGCGAGGTGGTCTTGCCGGCGCCGTTGCGGCCCACGAGGCCGATGCGGTCGCCGGGCTGGACGCGCAGGTTGGCGCCGCTCACGAGAATGCGTGAGCCCGCGCGCAACTCCATGTCGGTTGCGGTGATCAAGAGAAACTCCGAGCAGTTGCGAGAAGCCGGGCATGACGAGGGATGGCACGTCCGGGTCGGCCTACTCCAGGAGGATCACGGGAACGATTCTACGGGATCGCGCGCATCGAATTTCCCACCTGTGTCCGGACGCATAGATTCACCGGACATGAGCGAAGACTTCTCGGGCAAGGCGGCCCTGGTCACCGGCGCGTCCCGCGGCATCGGGTACGGCATCGCACGCGAGCTCCTCACCAGGGGCGCGTCCGTCACGATCACAGGCCGCAAGGCGGACCAGCTGGCGGAGGCGGCGAAGCAGCTGGAGGCCGACACCGGCGGCCGCGTGCTGGCGCTGCAGGGCAACGCGGGCGACGACGCGTCGCGCGAGGAGGTCGTGGGGCGCACGGTCGAGGAGTTCGGCCGTGTCGACGTGCTCGTCAACAACACCGGCATCAACCCGCAGTTCGGGTTCCTGATGGAGGCCGATCTCAACGCCGTCCGGAAGATCTTCGACGTGAACGTGGTGGCGGCACTCGGGTTCACGCAGCTCGCGTGGAAGGCGTGGATGGGCGAGCACGGCGGCGCGGTCGTGAACGTGGCGTCGGTCGGCGGCATCCGGTCGACGGGCGTGATCGGCGCGTACGGCGCGTCCAAGGCGGCGCTGATCCGGCTGACCGAGGAACTGGCGTGGCAGCTGGGGCCGAAGGTGCGCGTGAACGCCGTCGCTCCGGCCGTGGTGAAGACCAAGTTCGCCGAGGCGTTGTGGAGCGGCCGCGAGGAGTCGGGCACGCAGGCCTACCCGATGAAGCGCTTCGGCACGCCGGAGGACGTCGCCTCGCTGGTGGCCTTCCTCTGCTCGGACGCGGCCTCGTGGATCACGGGCGAGACCGTGCGGGTGGACGGCGGGCTGCTGGCGACGGGCACGGCGGGCTGAGTCACCTCAGGTCCAGCCTGAGCACCGTCTCGCCGTCCTCGTCGACCTCTCCGGTCGGCACGAACCCGTACCGGCGGTAGAACGGCTCCGGCGTTCCCTCCCCCGGCACGCAGCTCGTGACCAGCTCGGTCGCGCCCTCCGCCCGCAGCAGCGCCACGACCTCGTCCAGGATCGCGGTGCCGTAGCCCCGGCCCTGGTGCCCGGCACCGATCAGCAGGCGCCACAGGAAGTAAGGGCCGAGGAGGCCGGGCGCCGGGGTGACGTCCCAGCTGAGCATGACGAACCCCACGGGCTCGTCGCCTGCGAACACAGCACGGAACCACGGGTTGGCCTCGGGGTGCTCGGCCGCGTGCTCGAAGGACTTCTCGACGGACGCGACGAACCGGTCCTGCGCGGGGTGCACGCGGACGGCGATCACGGCGTCGCAGTTGGCGTCGGTGACCTCGACGAGGCGGATCCGGGCTGTCATGACCGGAGATTCTGCCGCTCAGTGCGTCGTCTGGGGCGTGGTCGAGGTCGGCGGCCCCGGCCTCGACGACATCGTGGTGTTCGGCACCGTGGTCGGCAGGCTCGACGTGGCGGGAGGGGTCCCGGTCCCGACCGGCGGCGCCTCCGGCCGGGTCGTGGCGGGAGGCGCCTGCGGCGGCGTGTTCTCCGGCGAGGTCGACGTCGGCGCGGACGGGCTCGTCACCGGCGGCGTGGTGGTGGTCGACGGAACCTGCGAGGTCGTCGTGGACGGCCCGGGGTCGAGCTGGTCGGGAGGGGCCGCGGGCGGCAGCACCGCCAGCGCCACGCCCACGACGGCCACCGTCGCGAGTCCCGTGCCCACCACCGCGACGGTGCGGCGCCGGGTCCGCACGGCGCGGCCGCGCTGGATCAGGTCGGCTGCCGTGACGGCACGCGGCGGCGCGTCTTCCCCGTGCATTGCGGAGAAAGTCGCCCGCAGGTCGTCTTCGCGAACCATCACACCTCCAGCCTCAAGTGGTCGAACTCCGGCCCCAGCCTGCGCCGCAGCGTCTCCAGGCCCTTGCTCGTCTGCGACTTCACCGTGCCCGTCGAGCAGCTCAGCGCGGACGCCGTCTCCTCGACGCTGAGATCGTGCCAAAAGCGCAGCACGAGGACGGCGCGCTGCCGTGCGGGCACGGCGGTGAGCGCCTGCCACACGACGAGCCTGTCCTCCGCCCCTGCGACGGAGGACAGGCCCTCGGGAGGCGCGTCGGTGAGCTTCTCCCTGCGCCAGCGCACCTTGCGGCGCTCCGCGAGGAACGTCCGCACGACGATCTGGCGCAGGTACGGTTCGAGCCCCGACCGGTCGGCGAGCTTCGGACCGGCCAGGTAGAGCTTCAAGAACGCCGACTGCATGACGTCCTCCGCCTCGTGCCAGCTACCGCTCATCAGGAACGCGGTGAAGCGCATCGAGTCGGCGTACCGGTCGAAGCAGGCGGTGAACTCGGCCTCCCAGTTCAGCGGTGGCTCCTCACCGGGCCGGGGTCGTGGCGACCGGCGGCGTCGTGGCGGGCGGGGTGGTGGCGGGCGGGGTCCACGTCGTCGGGCCGGGCCGCGTGGTCGAGATCGGCGGGCTCGTCTGGATCGACGTCGGCGCCTGCGGCCTGGTTGAGACCGGCGGGGTCGTGGCCGGCGGGGTCGTTGGCGCCTGCGGACGCGTCGTGCTCGGCGGCTGCTCCGGCGTGGTCGGCAACGGCGTCGGCCGCACCGACGTGGGCGGCTGCTCCGGCGTCGTCGAGATCGGCGACTGCGGCGCCGTGGACGTCGGCGGGGTCACGGGCGTGCTGCCACTGCTCAGCGCCAGCGCGGGCACCGCGATGCCGACGGCACCCAGTGCCACGGCTCCCGCCACGATCACCATTCGTTTGCGCACTTGCAGCTCCAGCAGGTCGGTGGTGCCCGGATCAGGCACCCTCACCCGTATCCATGCGGTCGGCCGCCGACCCGGTTGCCCGTGTGTCCTGGATCACGATCTCGACGGCGCGGGCCCGTTCCGCGGCCTCGTCGAGCACGGTGCGCCGGGGCTCGGGGACGTCCAGGACGCGCTCCTCGGCCATCCGGAAGACGTCCGCGAGCCTGCGGTCGTTGCGCAGGACGTCCAACGCCTGCCGGTCGCCGCCGAGCACGACCCCGTCCAGCTCGGCGAGCCTGGGGACTAGGACGCGCGCCACGTCGTCCGCGGCGGCCTGGAGCGCGACGCGTGCCTGCCCCTCGCGCCGCCGGGCGAACCGCTGCTGCGACCAGCCACCCGCCCGTATCCGTCCGTGCACCTGCTTGCGGTCCGTAGCCGAGACCTCGACCTTGCCGCCGAACGCCACCCCGACGCTGTGCCCGCCGAGCCGCACGAGCACGAGCCCGATCCGGCGGGGCTCGACCAGCTTGTCCAATACCTCTTCTATAGAGGTACCTCCACGCGTGGCGAAGGAGGCCGTCGCGCCGTCCGCCGCGGTGATGACGACCCGGCGCTCCGAGACCCGGACGTCGACGGCTCCGTGCCGCTGGGCGAACCGCTCGACCCATCCCGGGACCCGCTCGGGCGCGACTTCGGCCGCCCGCCCGCCGGGAACAGGTCGCACGCGACTCATCGACCCGCCTCCCGCCGGCCACGACGCCACCCGTCGAGGTCAGCCACCCCGAGGTTCGTCCATCGTGCACACACTAGAACCGTCCCGACACGCCGCGTGAACGCACGCGGAAGTTACCGATGGGTTCGAATCGCTTGACAGATGAGTCTCGAAAGCGTGAACTCATCAACCGTATGGATTAACCATTGACTCCATCCGGCTCCGACCAGCGATGTTCACGGACGGGTAGGGTCACTGGGGCGTGATCTTATGACAGCGGGGAGTCACCATGACGACTGCTGCCGGTCGACCAACACTGACCGTTGACGACACAGACTCAACGGGCCACGGCAGCCTTACGCAGCTCTTGACGACGGGACCCTTCCCGGAAGCGTTGAGGGCGGCGATCAAGGCGAGCCGACTCAGCCTCGACCGCATTCAGCACAGGTTGGCACTGCGCGGCGTGACCATCAGCGTCGCGACGCTCAGCTACTGGCAGTCAGGACGGCGAAGGCCTGAACGCCCGGAGTCACTGGAGGCGCTGCGGCACCTCGAGTCGGTTCTCGGCGTACCCCAGTCAGGCCTGTCGGCGCTGCTCGGTCCACCTCGCCCACGAGGCCGCCGCTGCCGCCCGACGACGATGATGCCGATCGACGCCCTCTGGGCGCGCCGCGAGCGGGTCGCGAACCTGCTCTCGAAGGTCGACACGTCCTCCGACCTCAAACTGGGCCGGATCAGTCAGCACGACCGCATCGAGATCTCTGCCGACGGCGGGCAGAAGTCCGTGTGGGTGCGCCAGATCCTGCGCGCGGAACAGGACGGCCCCGACCGCTGGGCGCTCGTGTTCGAGACCGAGGAGTCCGACGTGCTCCCCGAGATCGTGAACGTGCGCAACTGCCACCTGGGCCGCATCGCCCGAGACCACGAAGCCAACATCATGGTCGCGGAGATGATGTTCGAACGCCCGCTGACCCGCGGCGAGACCCTGATCATGGAGTACCAGCTCGTCTTCCCGGAGGAACACGCCCCGAAGGGCAACAACACCTTCGCGCGCAAGTTCCGCCTCCCGGTCCGCGAGTACGTGATCGAGGTCCGCTTCGACGAGGCCAACCTCCCCTCACGAGTCCAGCAGTACAGCGTCCCGGCAGGCGACGAAACCCCGTCGCGCCGCCGCAACCTGACCCTGGACTCGGGCGGCGGCGTGCACGCGGTGGCCCTGGGCTTCGGCCCCGGCGTCTTCGGCATCCGCTGGGAGTGGCCGAACCGCTAGCTCGTCCTCCAGCACAGCGTGAGGGGCGCTTCCCACCAGGGGAGGCGCCCCTCACGCTTTTCCGCTCTCTACGGGGCACGGCTGCAGTATGAGCAGCGAGGCGGCGGGTACGACTCCCATACGAGCAGCGAGGCGGCCAGGGTGCGGCCTCGCGAGAGGCAAGCCGGCGGGATGGGCGCCACGCAGACAAGGCGCGGCAAGTCACAACAGGCGAGACGCGGCCTGGTGCGGCAAGGGCAGCGCGGTGGCGGGTAGGCGGCGTGGTGCCGGAGTAGGCGGGAAGGCAGGCTGGCGCAGGCGTCCCCTCGCACTGAGGCTCCCCCGCGACCCAACGTACTCGGGCGGTCTGACACTCCTGCCGCACGAAAACCGCCGAGGCACGGCCGGTCCGCCTGTCCGACCTCGGCACGGCAAGCACCCGCAATGGCGATGCGAAGCGAGCCGACAAGACCCCCGCACCGCCAACGGCGAAGCCGAGGCCCCAAGCGATGCCGAAGGCGAGCAGTAACAACCCCCGCACTCCCACAACCGCGATGCCGAAGGCGAGCCGTGCAGACCTTGCACAGATGGGTAGCGGTGCACCCACTCGTGGTTAGGCGATTGGGGCTTGACTTTGGGTGCGAGGTGCTACCCATTTTCGGGATCGGCCGGGTGCGAAGCATCCGGCCTTTTCCGGCCGACAGAGCGCCTCGCAAGGGCCCCGAAGTCAAGCCCCAATCGCAATCGTCGCGGAGCGGCGATGTACCCAGTCTTTCGTCCGAGGTGCACGCCCACGCTGGAACAGGCACGGACCACACAGGCAGAAACCACGCTGGAACCCGCAGTCCAAAAGGAAAAGGCCCCCGGCACGCAGCCGAGGGCCCTCCCACCAAACCTAGAACCAGATCACACCCAGCCGGCAACGCTCAGCGTCACAGCCCGAATGGACCCGCGGTCAGACCCGACAACATCCGCCACCTTGAACACCCAGGTGCCGTCAGCACCATCGGTGGTCAACGACGACAACGGAGCGCTACCCAGCCAAGACCCGGTGAACGGCGCATCAGAACTGGTGACCGAGGAGAACGACCGAGTGGCCGAGTCGTCGAACACAGCCTGACAGATGTTGTTACCCGTGGACCCCACCCGCGAGAACAGCGTCACGCTCTTCCCGGAAGGCGAAGTCAACGTACCGACGAGGTCACCGACGAACGTGTGGTCGATACCCACAGTCGTGGCCCCATCGGCAGTGGAACAGGTCGCCCCGTCCACCGAGAACTTCAAGTTGGACGCCGCACCGACACCGGACACGGCCAGCGACACCGAAGCACCAGTCGGGTCGTTGTCCGGAATCGCGACCGGAGCACCGCTGTAGGCGAACGTCTTGTAGTCGCGCGACGGCTCGCCCACGCGGAGCGTGAAGGAGTTCGTCGTGGGCGACGTCGAGCCCGCGTAGCTCACGCGTGCGTCGAGGCGGACGTTCGAGCCGAGGCCCGCCGAGGCCGGGACCGACACCTTGAAGGTGTTGGACACCGTCTGGCCGACGTCGATGTTTCCGTAGTACTTCGAGCGCGGCGCGATGGTCACGCCGGCGGCCGGCGTGGTCAGCACGACCGAGGTCGAGGCTGCCGAGCCGTCACCGTTGTTGGCCACCGGGACGGTGACCGTGGCGGTGGTGCCGGGCTTGAGGAAAGCGCTTCCGTCGGCGTCGTTGACGACCGTCGGCTTCTGCGCGCGGGCCAGTGCCTGCGGCGAGGCGCCGGTGTAGGCCAGTGCGCGGTCCGCCATCACGATGCCGGCGCCGGTGCGGTTGTCCACACCGGACTCGACGACGTCGATCGCCGTGGCGACAAGGGCTTCCTTGACCTCGGCGGGCGACAGGGTCGGGTTGCCGGACAGGATCAGGCCGGCGATGGCGGCGGCGTTCGGGGCCGAGGCGGACGTGCCGAAGAACGGCGCGAAGCCCGGCACCGACGTGGTCACGCCGTCGGCGGCGGTGATGTCCGGCTTCTGGCGAAGCTCGGGGCGGGACGAGCCGTCCGGAGCGAAGAACGTGCGGCGCGGTCCGTCGGAGCTGAAGCGCTCCGGCTTCTGCGTGCTGGTGAAGGCGTTCGGGTACGGGCCCTTCGGGTTGGCGGGGTCGCCGGGCTCGAGGTCGAACGGCAGGGCGCCAGCGGCCGGGGCGGCCGCGACCGAGATCGCGCCGTTGGCGGCGGAGTGACCACGGGTCGTGCCCGGCGTCACGTACTTCTTGAGGCCGTCGTTGGTGTCGGCGAACCGGCCGCCGAACAGCGACAACGCGAAGTACTTGTCCTCACCGCGGTACTTCACGACCGCGAGGCGCGTGCCCGTCGACGAGCTGGGGGTGTTGATCCGCTCGTACGGGTCCTGCGCGCCGTCCTGGTTGTTCTGGCTGAAGGTGACAACGTTGCCCTGGGAGTTCACCAGGTACAGGTCGTAGTCGTTGAACGACTGGCCCAGCGGGTCCGCCCAGTGCAGCACGACGGGGGTGTCGCCGGAGAAGTTCGACAACGGGTCGTAGAGCTGCTTGGCGTTCGGGTCCGGGTTGAAGTCGTGGGCCGTGCCCGCGAACTTGCCGACGCCGACGCCCGAGTCGACGAACTGGCCCTCGTAGTGGCCGGAGGTGCCGTCGGCGACGTTGCCCTGGTTGCCGGCGCTCGAGAAGTACAGCGCACCGTCGGCGGCGACCGCGTCCACGGCCCGCGCGATGATGCCGTCCTGGAACGGCGACTCGTTGAAGTAGATGACGTCGTCGACGATGACGTCGCAGCCGAGCTGGAAGCGCAGCTTCTTGATGTTGTCGGCGAAGCTCGCGTCACCGTTGAACGCGGTCGCGAAGCCGAGCTCGGCGTTGGGCGCGATGTCGTGCAGGATCTCGAGCATCGCGGTGCCCTCGTCACCGGAACCGGCCTGGCCGGCCAGCACGTCGACGGCGGGCAGCTCGCCAGCGGCCTGCGACACGGTCAGCGAGCTGACACCGTCGGACAGGGCGCAGAGCTTCGTGCCGACACCGGTCACGTGGAACGAGCCACGCGCGGCCTCGGCGGCGTGGGCCTTGTCGCTCTCGCTGACGACGGCGGCCTGGACGGACACCTGCTTCTCGGCGAGCCTGCGCTCGATCTCCTTGGCCTTGTCCTCTTTGGACGGCGCGGCCTTGCGGGACTTGGTGTCCCGCTTGTTCTTCAGGTCCTGCGTCATCGCGTCGCTGCCCTGCTCGACGCGCGCGACGTCGCCGCGGCCGGCGATGTCGGCGAGCTTCGCGAGAGGCACCTCGGCGCGCACGGTCCGGTTCTCGGAGGACACGGCCCTGATCTGCCCGCCCGCCGCGCGGACAGCGTTGACCAGGTCCTCCGAGTACTGCTTGGCGCGGATGTCGACGAGGGTGGTGGACTGCGGCGTCACGGCCACACCGGTCGTCACCTGGGGAAGAGCACTCGTGGTCCCGGCCTGGACGCGCTTGCGCGCCTCCACGACGAGCGTGCTGTCCACCTTGGACTCAGCAGGGGTGAGGGACTTCTTGATGCTCTGCAGCGCCGCGATCTGCGCCGCCGTGCGGTCGTTGATGGTCTTCGACGCCTTGACCGGGTCCGCGGACGCGGGCGTGACGGCGGTGAGTGCGGCCAGAAGAACTGCGGTACCTGCGGTGACTAGCGTCGTGCCTCTTCGAGATCGGCGCACAGGGCTTCTCCCCCGAACGTTGGCGTGCCCCCGAGCACGCGGCCTGCGACCGGAGATTCCCGGTCGGCGTCAACGTATGGTGCGCGTGTGATCACAGTCAGCATCCGATTGGGCTAGTTCCCACTGAGCAGACACAATCACACTTCACAGAACAAATGCGTCGGTCCACAACTGACCGGTTCGCCCGGAAAGGGCTTCCAGCAGAGCGGCCGCCTGGTTGTCGGTGAGCGACGCGACGAAGTCCACGACGGCCCGTCCGCGCGCCAATCCCCTGATGGCGTCAGGACCGACGGGCATCTCGCCGGTCGCTCCGACCAATGTGGACGGCTCCGTCCGGGCGAGACCCGCGTACTCCGTTTCGGCCAGCTCGACGAGGTCGTGAAGCCTGCGGGGCAAGCGATCCGCCTCCGTCCGGTCGGTCACCCACTGCTCCAGCGCGTCGACGAGCGAGCTGAGGAGACGGGCCTGTCCACGTTGGTGCAGCGCAAGGTCCGGACGCAGCAACACGAAGCGCCGGTGGACGAACTTCAGCACCTGCACCTCGTGCCACTGCGCCACCGCCAGCACCACGTGCCCCGACCGCGGCGTCGGTTCCTCGATCACGCCGACCGCGTCGACGAGCCGGCGCGTCCACCGCGCGCTGAACCCGGCGACCGCCTGCTCCGCCTCGACCGACCCGTCGAAGGGCACGGCCAGCAACCCGTCCACGAGCTCCTTGCTCACCTTGCGGACGGCGAGCGCGAACACCTCGTCGTTCATCACCCAGGAGTCCTTGAGGTGCATGCGCCGCCGCAGCGTCTCCAGCGACCGGCCGGGCATGCGGATCTCCGCGCTCAGGTCGGCGTCGCGCAGGCCCGCGAGGTCGAGCGCCTGCGCCTGCCACGTGCCGAGCTCGGCGGCGACCGTGGCGTGCTGCAGGACGCCGACGCGGTGGAAGTCCTCCAGGTCGTGGATCGCGTAGGCGATGTCGTCCGCGGTGTCCATGACGCTCGCCTCGACGGTCTGCTGCCACGACTCGATGCGGCCGTCGAACGGTTCCCGCGCCTGGCGCAGGTCGTTCATCTCGGTGACGTAGGCGGAGAACTTCGAGCTGCCGGTGCCCGGCATGTCGTCCGGTTCGGACGCACCGCGCGGCGCGACGGGCAGACCGAGGTCCTGGTGCCGGGTCCACGGGTACTTGAGCATCGCGGCCCGCACCGCGACGGTCAGGTCGAGCCCGAGTGCCTTGGGGCCGCGCACGTCCGTGGTCGTGATGATGCGGAACGACTGCGCGTTGCCCTCGAACCCGTCCGGCAGGCCGAACCGGTGCCGCGCCAGCCGGTCGAGCACCTGCTCGCCGAGATGTCCGAACGGCGGGTGCCCCAGGTCGTGCGCGAGGGCGGCGGCCTCCACGACGTCCGGGTCGCAGCCGCCGAGCTTCTCCAGCACCGCGGTGAGCTCCGGCCGGGTGGTGAGCCGTTCCGCGATCGCTCGGGCGGCCTGGGCGACCTTGAGGCTGTGGGTGAGCCGGTTGTGCACGAGCAGGCCGGACCCGGTGGAGCTGACGACCTGGGTCACGCCGCCGAGACGCGCGAAGAACGGGGAGCTCGCGACCCTGTCGCGGTCGACGCGGAACGGGTTCGTCGCGAGGTCGGCGGTACGTCCGACGCCGGCGGACCGGCGGGCGGTGCGCTGCTCGTTGTGCATGGCCTAGAAGGTATACCGCGCAGGCCCAGAACTCCTTGAGGCGTAAGCACGTGAAGACCAAAATGCCCCCGCGGGGAGCGCTCTCGGCGCTCGACCCACGGGGGTATCTCGGGAAGAAGTTCGGCGGCGACCTACTCTCCCACACCGTAACCAGTGCAGTACCATCGGCGCAGAAGGGCTTAACTACCGGGTTCGGAATGGGACCGGGTGT
>NZ_JBHYGW010000035.1:19402-70139 GCF_042738015.1 Lentzea sp. NPDC059081 | reverse complement strand
TCGTATAGCGAGGCGTCACACCCGTCTGACGACCGACCTAAGCGCGGCCGCAACCTTCGGGGGCGACGTCGCGCCCGCCAGGTGGTGCGACTCGACGCGTTCGACCGGCCAGCCCAGCTCCTCCGCCTTCGCCGCCGCCTCCTCGTAGACGGGGGACAGCAGCACGTACCCGCACGGTCCCGACCACTCGACGACCGGGCGCTGCTCCTTCAGGAACTCCCACGGCACCTCGGGCGCCTCGTCGCGCATCTCCTCGCGCAGGCCGGCGGGCACCAGCTTCAGCGGGTCCTCGGGGAACCACCGGTCCCAGCGCGGCAGCTTGCCGGCGCGCACCGAGGCCTTGACCTGGCTGACCAGCGCGGGGTCGACGGTCTCGCGCCACGACCTGCCGGGCGTGGGGAGGTCGGAGTCGAGGAACACCAGACCCGTGACGGCCAGTTCGAGGGCGTCGGCGAAACCGGGGAGCAACGGGCCCGCGCCGCTGTGCCCGACCAGGACCAGCTCGTCCGCCACCCCCGCGTCGTCGAGCGCGTCCGCGAAGGCGCCGATCAGCCGCTGGTGGACGGGGGCCTCGTTGATCGTCATCTGCAGGTCGACGAGCAGGACGGCCACCCCGTCGGAGGCCAGTTCGTCGGCGAGCGGGCGCATGCTCGACGGGCCGAGGAACGGGCTGTGCATCAGCACGACGGTGACCATGCCCGTGATGATGGCAGCATTGGCGTCCATGCGGGGCGCGATGTTGATCTGTGGGACGACCTCCGACGCGGGCAAGAGCGTGCTCGTGGCGGGTCTGTGCCGCTTCCTGGCACGCCAGGGCGTGGACGTCGTGCCGTTCAAGGCCCAGAACATGTCGAACAACTCGTTCGTCACACTCGACGGCGGCGAGATCGGCCGCGCGCAGGCGGTGCAGGCGCGGGCCGCGTTCCAGGAGCCCAGCGTGCGGTTCAACCCCGTGCTGCTGAAGCCGGGCAGCGACCGCACGTCGCAGGTCGTCGTGCTCGGGCAGGCGGTCGGCGAGGTCTCCGCGTTGAGCTACCGCGACCGCAAGCAGCACCTGCTCGACACCGTGCTGTCCACTTTGGAGGGCCTGCGCCACGACCACGAGGTCGTCGTCTGCGAGGGCGCGGGCTCGCCGGCCGAGATCAACCTGCGCGCCAACGACATCGCGAACATGGGGCTCGCGACGCGGGCGAACCTTCCGGTGCTCGTGGTCGGCGACATCGACCGGGGTGGGGTGTTCGCGCACCTCTTCGGCACGGTTGCGGTGCTGGACGCGGCCGACCAGGCGTTGGTCTCCGGCTTCGTCGTCAACAAGTTCCGCGGTGACGAACGTCTGCTCGAACCCGGCTTGCGGCAGTTGAAGGAACTGACCGGACGGCCGGTGCTCGGGGTGCTGCCGTGGCGCGAAGAACTCTGGCTCGACGCCGAGGACTCGTTGTCCTACAACGCGGACGGTGTGATCGGCCGTCCGCGGCCGCCCGTGCGGGACTGGCTGCGGGTCGCCGTGGTCCGGTTGCCGCGCATCTCGAACGCGACCGACGTCGAGGCGCTGGCGTGCGAACCCGGTGTCTCCGTGCGGTTCGTGACCGAGCCCTCGCGGCTGGCGGACGCCGATCTCGTGGTGCTGCCGGGGTCCAAGGCCACCGTCTCCGACCTCGGCTGGTTGCGCGACACCGGTCTGGCGCAGGCGGTCCAGCGCTTCGCCGGACCGGTCCTGGGCATCTGCGGTGGTTTCCAGATGCTGTCGAAGACGATCGAGGACGACGTGGAGTCGGGCAGCGGCGTGGTCGACGGGCTCGGCCTGCTCGACGTCGACATCCGCTTCCAGTCGCGCAAGACCCTGGCCACCCCGTCGGGAACGGCGTGGGACGAACCCGTGACCGGGTACGAGATCCACCACGGCCAGGTCGTCCGCAGCACCGAACGGCCGCTGGTCGGCGACGAGGGTGCGGAGACCGACCGCGTCCTCGGCACGCACTGGCACGGCCTGCTGGAGAACGACGCGTTCCGGCGCAAGTTCCTGCGCTGGGCGGCGGACCGGTCGGGCCGCGACTTCGTGCCCGCGGAGGTGAGCTTCCAGGCCGCCCGCGAGGCCCAGCTGGACCTGCTGGGCGACCTGGTCGCGGATCACCTCGACACGAAGGCGGTCATCGACCTGCTGGAACGAGGGGCTCCGGCAGGACTTCCGTTCGTGCCGCCCGGCGCCCCGCGAACTGCGGGATAGCGAGGCCCAGCAGCACCACCCCGCCCGCGGCGGCGCGCAGCACCGTCAGGTCCTCGCCGAGGAACGCCCACGCCGAGAACATCCCGAACACCGGCACCAGCAGCGAGAACGGCGCCACGACCGACGACTCGTACCGGCGCAGCAGGAACCCCCACACGCCGAACCCGAGCAGCGTCGAGATCCACGCGACGTACCCGATGGCGCCGACCCCGGCCCAGTCGAGGCGGCCCAGCGCCGACATGTCCTCGGTCAACGCCGACAGCGCGAACAGCGGCAGGACCGCCACGGCGCTGACCCACACCATGAACCGCAGCGTGTCCGCCGGCCGCGCGTACCGCATCAGCACGTTCGACACGCCCCAGCACGCGGCCGCCGCGATCACCAGCAGGAACCCGAGCAGCGGCGACGACAGCCCGTAGTCCCACGCGATCAGCCCGATGCCGGCGACGGCCAGCGCGATCCCGGTGATCTGCACGGGCTTGGGCCGCTCGCGCAGCACGACGGCGGCGAAGACCGCCGTGAAGATCACCTGGCTCTGCAGCACCAGGCTGGACAGGCCCGCCGGCATGCCCGCGCTGAGGCCGATGAACAGGAGGCTGAACTTCGCGACGCCCAGCACCAGCCCGACGGCGACGACCCACTTCCACGCGACCGACGGCCGTCCCACGAAGAACACGGCGGGCACGGCGGCCGCGAGGAACCGCAGGGCCGAGAACAGGATCGGCGGGAACTCGTCGAGGCCCACCTTGAGCACGACGAAGTTGAAGCCCCAGATGGCGGCGACGAGTACGGCGAGCAGGACGTGACGGGGACTCATGGGGCTCAGCCTGCGCGTGCCGACTGTTTAGCACCAGTTCCGATTGCTTAGGTTATGGGTTTAGCATCGCTACATGCTCGATCTGGGAAGGCTGAAGGCGCTGCACGCCGTCGCCACGTACGGCACGGTCGGCGCCGCAGCCGACGTGCTCGGCTACACGCCGTCCGCGGTCTCGCAGCAGATCGCGAAGCTCGAACGCGAGACCCGCACTACGCTGCTGGAACGCAACGGCCGCGGCGTCCGCCTGACCGACGCCGCCCACCTGCTCGCCGAGACCGCGGGCCAGGTCCTCAAGCTCGTCGAGGAGGCCGAGGTGGCGCTGGAGGAACAACGCGGCGCCGCGATCGGCCGCCTGTGCCTCGGCGCGTTCGCCACGGCCGCGCGCGGGCTCCTGCCGGACGTCCTGGTGGGCTTGGGCGAACAGCACCCCGCACTCGACGTGCGGCTGACCGAGATCGACCCGCCGTACGCCACCGAGGCCGTCGCCCGCGGCGAGCTCGACATGGCGATCGTGCACGACTGGGCGAACACGCCGCTGCCGGTGCCGGAGTCGCTGTCGCGCGCGTTCATCGGCGAGGACGTCGCCGAGGTGCTGATCCCGGTCACCAACCCGTTGTCGCGCAAGGAGTTCCTCGAACCCGTCGACCTGGCCGGCGAGCGGTGGATCTGCCAGGTCGAGGGGTCGATCTGCTTCGACTGGCTCGAGCGCACGTTCCACGGCGCGGGCATCGAACCGGTGGTGGCGTACCGGATCAGCGAGTACCGGACGCAGATGGCGTTGCTGGCCAAGGGGATCGGCGTCGCGCTGATCCCGCGGCTCGGCAGGGGCGAGGTGCCGGAGGGCGTCGTGACGGTGCCGCTGCGGCCGACGCCGACGCGACGGTTGTACGCGGTGTGGCGCACACAGGCGTCGCGGCGGCCCGCGATCACCGCGACCCTCGAGGTCATCCGCCAGGTATCGGGCCGAGCGTCCGGTACTTCGCGCGCAACGCGCTGAGCGACTGCGGTGTGGTGGGCGTCGGACCCCAGTCGTAGGGCGCACCCCACTGCACGACGGAGAGGCGGAGCCTGGAGTTCTGCAGGAGCGCGCGCAGGTCCAGGAGCAGTCGCGTGCAGCTCGGGCAGGGGCTGTGCGAGATGTTGACCTGGATGGTGCGGACCCGTGCCGCCCAGGTCGGGTCCTGTGCGACGAACGACGTGATCTGGGTCAGCACCCGTGCCTCGGCGTGGGACTCCGCGGTCGCGTCACCTGTGGCGCGGCTGACCAGTTCCAGCGGCAGCTCGGCGTGCTGGGCGGAGGCGGGGGAGCCGATCACGAACCCGCCCGTCTGGCCGGTGTTCTTGCTGTCCTCGCGATCCATCGGGTGTGCTTCGCGTCGCTCCCGCTCGCGCACCGTCCTGGTGTCGGTCTCGGTGCCCGCCGGCCTGCCGCCACTGCTGGGATAGGGCTGCTGGCCGGGCGCGCAGTCGACGAGGAAGGTCGCCACGCAGCGGACACTTCCGGCCGCCGGCTTGCCCGAACCGGTCGTGTAGGCGGGGACCCTCCCGGCGAGCGCCATCCGTTCCCGGTGAACGGCGTCGAAGACGGTCTTGAGGCTGCCCGCGAGCGCGGACTGCTTGCGGGCCAGGCTGTTCTTGTGGTTGAACGTGTCACGCTCGTCGTAGGGCATCTTCACGTCGGTGGTCAGGTTCTGCAGCCGTGAGCGGGCGGTGGTGACGTGCCCCTGCAACTCGGTGCGCCTGGCGCGCTGCGCTGCCGTGTCGCCGGGGAACCCGTTGACCTGGGCCGAGTAGTGGTCGAGCAGCACGCCCGCCTCGGTCGGCGTGCTCGCCACCATCACGCGCCGGGCCTCGGTCTTCTCGATCCAGATCTTGTGCGACTCCCCGCCGCCCTGGAACCCGAAGAGGGCGGGGACGGCCGCCGCCCAGTTCTTCACCTTCGCCTTGGCGGAGTCGGCCTTGTCCTTCACCCAGGCCTTGCCCGCGGCCACCTTTGCCTTCACCTTGCCGCTGACCCCCTTCGCGGCCCTGATGAGCGGACCGGCCAGCGTCAGCCCCTTCTTGATCACCCAGTCCAGCGCCTTGTTCACCGGCTTCTGCAGGGTCTCGATGATCGACCGGATCTTCGCGCCGATGCCGCCGAGGCCGATCGCGCTCGCCAGGAAGCCGATGATGATCGGGACCATCTGGCCGAGCACGTCGTTGATCTTGTTGACGACGCCGCTCACGTTGCCGCGCACGATGTCCGCCACCGAGTCGATCACGGTGTTGACGAACTTCATGATCCGGCTGCCGTTGTTCACGAAGAACATCACGACGTCGTAGATCAGCTTGCAGGCCTTGATGAACGCCGCGGCGGGGTTGAGCAGGCCGATGAGCCAGGTGATGCCGGCAGTGATGATCTTCGTGACGACGAAGTCCTTCACCTGCTCGAGGATGGTCTCCTTGATGTCGCCGAGCTTGTCCATCAGCATCTGCCACAGGCCCGCGACGCCCTGCGACGTCAGGACCTGGAAGATCTCGACGCCCTTCTCGGCGGCGGCCATGGCCTTCTCGCCGATCTGCTTCACCAGCCGGTTGCGGATGTTCGACCAGGTCAGGCCGAAGATCGACGCCAGCAGCTTGACGATGCCGCGCACGTCGAACTTCTCCGGCAGCTCGACGCCCGCCTCGGCCAGCGCCCCGAAGAGCCAGCCCATCAGGCCCTTGCGCAGGTGGTCGAGGATGTTGTCCTTGAACTTGAGGATGCCGCCCTTCACCCCGGCGACCAGGTTGCCGAGGAACTCGACGGGCGCCTTGATGATGTCGCCGACGACCCCGGCGGCGCGGGCGAGCACGTCGCGCAGCATTCCGGCGAGCTCGCGGATCGTGTTGATCACGCCCTTGACCGCGTCGAGCGCCGCGTCGACCAGGCCCTTGTTCTCCGCCTGCAACGCCTCGACGCGCTCGTCGATGCCCTGCTTCGCCTCGGTGTACTTGGTGGCGAGGGTGTCGACGACCTCGTTCTGCTTGTCGTTGACGTCGCTCTCGAGCTGCTCGAACCTGTCGCCGATCTCCGCGGACGCGTCGGCGCCGACCTTCTGCAGCTCGGGGGAGAGCGTCTTCACGAACGCGGCGATCTCGGCCTTGCCGGCCGCGATCCGCTGCTTGGCCAGGGAGAGGTCGCCGCCCACGACGTCGGCGACGCGCGAGATCACGCCGTCCATCTGCTTGAGGTAGAGCTCGCGGCCGGCGGTGTAGAACTCGTTGACCTTGTCCGGCATGCCGAGCAGCTTGTCCTTGGCCCACCGGTACCCGCCGAGCCAGCCGCTGTAGCGGTCCTGCTTGTAGGCACCGACCTTCGCCGCCACGAACGACTCGAACGCCTGCTTCGCCTGCGCCTCGCCGGTCGCGAACGCGGTCTCGACCTTCGCGTCGATGCCGCCGAGGATCTTCTTCACCTCGGCCTCGGTGGCCGTGAAGATGCCCTGGATCTTGGTGGTGACCTCGGCGCGCTTCGCCTCGTCCTTGGTCTTCGTCTTCCCCTTGTCCGCCACGAGCTTCGCGAGCGCCGCGCCCTTCGCGCCCTGCATCCCGGCGACACCCGTCGCCGTCTCGGCGTTCGCGTCGGTCTTGGCCTGGCCCAGCACCTGCTGCTCCTGCGCGCGGAACTGACCGGGCGCGGTGTCGGCGTGCGCGGCGGCGGTCTGCTTGGCGTCCAGGGCCTGCTGGAACTGCGGCTCGTTGGAGTGGCGCAGCTGTTCGTCGGTGACGTCGCCCTGTTCCTGCGCGACCTGCTGCTTGCCCGCCGTGAGGTCGGTCTGCGCGGCCGGAACGGGTTTGGGCGCGGCGCCGGAAGCCGGGATCGCCGGTGCGGCACCGGCGTTCTCGGCGGCCATCGGCGTGACGGGCTTCGGCACGGCCTTCGACTGGTCCGGTGGCGCGTCGGTGGCCTGCTCGATGTCCTTGGCCTGGCCGTCCTTGCCCTGCGAGACCATGCCCTTGACCTCGGTGGCGACCCCGTCGGCCTTGCCCTGCGGGGAGGTCGCCTCCTGCAACGACTTCGGTGCCTTCGCCTCGATCGCGGTCTTCACGGCCGCGATGAACGCTTGCTTGTCGAACGACCCGGCCTGCTGCGCGTCCATCGAGTCGACCTTGGCGGCCTTCGCCTGCCCGGCCAGGTCGTCGCTCGGACCCTGCGCCGCGTCCTGCGCCTCCTTGGCCTTCGCGGCGGCGGGCGGGTGCGCCTTCTTGGCCACCGCGACGCCCTTGACCTTCTCGGCCACCTGCACGAACGCGGGGTCCGCCGCGGCGACGGCGGGAATGGCCGGTGCGGCGGCCGGTTTCGGTGCCGCGCCACCGGGCTTGACCGCCGGTTTCGCTCCTGCCGTGCCCAGCTTCGACTTCGCGGGCACCGGTTTCGCGGGTGGCGTGGGTTTCTTGGGCTGCACGGCGTTCGGCCCGAACCCCGTCGTCGTCACGGCCAGCGCGGACGCGGGCGGCTTCGGGCCCTCCATCGTCACCGGGACGCCCGCGGTCTGCGCCGCCTTCAGTCCCTTCTCGACGGTGTCGATGTCGGGCTCACCGCGCTTGACCTCTTTCAGGGCAGCGTCGATGTGCGCCTCGTCCGGCTGCTTCTGCTTGGCGGCCATGAGCGCGCCGACGGCGGCGTTGCCCGCGTCGCGTTGCAGGGCGAGCAGGGCGTGCGGACTCCCCGCGACGGTGGGTGCGGCGGCCTTGCGCTTGCCGTCCGCGAGAGCGTGGGTGACCTCGGCTTCCCTGCGTGCGGCCATGATCTAGAGCCTGAACGACGGCTCGGGCCGGGACCACGACCGCCAGACACCCGCGCGGGCACGAAAAGCCGCCCTAAGGGGCAGCGACCACGTGCGCCTTCTTGGGCGCCATCACCTTCAGCACCGCCTTGGCCTCGCGGACCACGCCCGCCATGTCCTTCTTGGTGGTCTTGAAGTACGGCTCGACCACCAGCGTCGCGGTGTCCTTGGACTCCACGACGTTCCACGTGCCGCGCAGGAACCCGTCGACGAGGAACGTCGGCGGGAACACGCCGTTGCGCACCGCACCCCACCGCGAGCGCGCGTCTTCGCTCATGATCCGCGTCCGGTCCGCGTGCCCGAGCAGCACGTTGTCGAACGCGGGCAGCAACCGCGCGGGCGCCTTCGTCTCCTCCGGCACGATCACGCCGTCCGGCACGTCGAGCAGCACCTTGCCGGCCTCGTTCCGGTACTCCACCAGGTCGAGATCGGCCGCGTGCCCCTTCAGCCCGATCAACCGCGACCAGGCCTGCATGTCCGCGAGCGTCGCCGGTCCGAACGCGCGCAGGTACCGCTGGATCAGCTCGCCGGCCGCGGCCCGCTCCGGCAGCTCCCGCCCGAGCCAGGAGGCCATCGCGACGTTCTGCGGGACGCCGCCCACGCCCCAGATCCCGCGCGGCGGCACCTGCACCATCGGCACCAGCATCTGCGCCTGCGTCGACAGCTCGCGCGCCTTGGCCTCGGGGAACTGCTCCTCCAGGTACGCGCCGATCTCCGCGACCGTGCGCGGTTCGGTGTCGATGTACTCGCGGGTGAGCCGGGCCAGCTTGTCCAGGTCGATCTCGACCCGCGTGGCCGGGGGCATCACGATCTTCGCCCACTTGTCGAGCTCCGGCTGCAACGCGGTGCGCATCAAGTACACGTCGTCGGCCGAGATGAGGTGCAACGTGCCGCGCCACAACGTCATCCGCACCAGCGAACGGTCGATGATGAGCTTGCTCAGCGCGGCGACCTCGTACGGCTTGAGCCGCGTCCACAACGCGAGGTAGGGCGGGATCGGTGCCTGCGCCTGCAGCCCGCCGAGGTGCTCGACGGCCTGCACGATCGGCAGGTCCGTCCGCTCCAGGAGGAGCTGGCGCGCCAGGAGCGTGCGGTTGAGGGTGCGGTTCGAAAGTGTTGTCGTCACAGCGATCCGAAGAACTTCCTGATGTCTTGGACCAGCAGGTCCGGCTCCTCCATCGCGGCGAAGTGCCCACCGCGGTCGAACTCCGTCCAGTGCACGATCGTCGGGATCATCTTCTCCGCGAGCGAGCGCACCGGCAGGCTGAGGTCGTGCGGGAAGACCGCGACACCGGTCGGCACCGTGGTCGGCTGCTGCCTGCCCCACGACGCGGCCTGCTCCTTGTAGAGCGCGGCCGACGACCCCGCGGTGCCGGTGAACCAGTACACGGACACGTTGGTCAGCATCTGGTCGCGGTCGACGGCGTCCTCGGGCACGCCGTCGTTGTCGGTCCAGTCGTGGAACCTCTCCGCGATCCACGCGAGCTGCCCGACCGGCGAGTCCGTCAGCGCGTAGGACAGCGTGCGCGGCCGGCTGCGTTGCAGGTGCATGTAGCCGGAGAGCTCCTTCTGATACAGGTCGAGCGACTCCAGCGCGCGCATCTCCTCCGGCGTGAGGTCGTTGACCCCGGACGGCCGGAACGTCTGCAGCATGTTCACGTGCACGCCGATGACCTGTTCGGGGAACACCCGGCCGATCTCCTGCGCGATGCCCGACCCCCAGTCGCCGCCCTGCGCGCCGTAGCGCTCGTAACCCAGGCCCTCCATCAGCTTCGCGAACGCCCACGCGGCCCGCAGCACGTTCCAGCCGGGCTTCGTCACGGGGCCGGAGAAGCCGAAGCCGGGGATGGAGGGGATGACGAGGTGGAAGTCCCGCGAGAGCGGCTCGATCACGTTCAGGAACTCGACGACCGAGCCCGGCCAGCCGTGGATCATCAGCAACGGCACCGCGTCGGGGTTCTCGGAGCGGACGTGCAGGAAGTGGATGCGCTGGTTGCTGATCTCGGTCGTGAACTGCGGGTACGAGTTGAGACGCGCTTCCTGCGCGCGCCAGTCGAACCCGCTGCCCCAGTACTCGGCGAGCGGGCGCAGATAGCTGCGCGGGATGCCGTACGACCACCCGACGCCGGGCAGGTCGTCCTCGGGCCAGCGCGTGCCGGCGAGCCGTGAGCGGAGGTCGTCGACCTCGGCCTGCGGGATCTCGATGCGGAACGGCGTGATCTCCATGGCCCCCACGCTATGAGCTCGTGCGGACAGCCCTTGTCCGCGTCTCAGCAGAACTTCTCGATCAGCTCCTCGAAGAACCCGCCCGCCTCGATCGCCGCCTTCTCCTGGTCACCGTCGCGGACCGCGTGCAGCAGCCCGGTGTGCGACACCTGGTCGGTACCAGGCTGGCTGGTGTCGACAGAGGCCGCCACCGAAGCTTTGACCGCCTCGGTCAAGCCCTGGTAGAGCTCCGCTAGAAGCGCGTTGTGCGAGCACTGGACGAGCAGCACGTGGAACGCGGTGTCGTGCTCGACGACCTCGGTCCACTGCTCGTTCTCCATGGCCGCGTCGCGCTTGTGCAGCAGGTCCGTCAGGCGGGCGAGCTCGGCTTCGGTGCGGTGCCGGGCGGCGAGCCGCGCGCCCTCCATCTCGAGGGTGCGGCGGACCTCGAGGACTTCCTTCAGCTCGGTCCCGCACATGCGGCGGACCGCGCCGGAGATCTCGCTGGTGGCGCGGACGAACGTGCCGTCGCCCTGCCGCACCTCCAGCAGACCGGCGTGCGAGAGCGCGCGCACGGCCTCGCGAACCGTGTTCCGGCCGACGCCGAGAGCCGTGACCAGCTCCGGTTCCGGTGGAATGCGCTGCCCGACGGGCCATTCGCCGCTGGTGATCGCCCCTCTCATCTGGTCGATCACCTGGTCGACGAGGCCTGCTCGCCGGGTAGTGGCCAACGGCACAACCTCATCCTTTCATCCGAACATCCCATGTCTGCGATAGTGGTGCGCGTGACGACGCCTACCCAGCAGACGACCTTTGCCGCACAGACTGCCACCGATCGAGGTCGCAGGGTGACGGTCGTCAAGAATCGTCACGTTCCGCTGGTCGGGTCCGCTGTGCTCGCGATCGGGGTCGCCCTCGCTGCCGCGAATCTCCGTCCTGCGGTGACCAGTCTGGCGTCGGTGCTCGGCGACGTCCGCGCCGCCCTGGGCGTTTCGGCCGCTTGGACCAGCGCGCTGACGGCCGTTCCGGCGCTCTGCTTCGGCTTCGCGGCGTTCGCGGCGCCGTGGCTCGGCCGCCGCCTCGGCATGGCCCGCGCGATCGGACTGTCACTGGGGGTGCTCACGCTCGGCCTGGTGCTGCGCGTGGTCGACGGTCCGTGGGTGGTGCTGGGCGGCACCTTCATCGCGTGTGCGGGTATCGCCGTGTCGAACGTGCTGATCCCGGTGGTCGTCAAGGCGTCCTTCCCGTCGAAGGTCGGCCTGATCACCGGCGTCTACACGGGAACGCTGTCCGCGGGTGCCGCGCTGGCCGCCGCGCTGACGCCCCGGCTGGAGGACTACCTCGGCTCGTGGCGGCCGGCCGTCGGCGCCTGGGCGTTGCTGTCGGCCGGCGCGGTGATCGTGTGGTTCGCCGGTGCGCGGCACGGTTCCGAGGCTTCGGTGGTCCGTTCGGTGACGCCGGTCGAGAAGCGCTCGTTGCTGCGCAGCCCGCTCGCGTGGGTGATCACGGTGTTCTTCGGCCTGCAGTCGCTGTTCGCCTACACCGTCATGGGCTGGTTGCCGGCGATGCTCATCGACGGCGGCCTGGACCGCAACACCGCGGGCATGCTGGTCGCCGTCTCGATGCTGCTGGGCGTGCCGGTGAGCCTGCTCGTGCCGCCGATCGCCGCGCGGTTCTCCAGTCAGTCCCTCGTGGTGCTGGCGCTCGGCGTGCTGTCGTTCGCGGGCATGTTCGGGATGCTGGTGGCCCCGGCGGCCGCACCCGGTCTGTGGGTGGTGCTGATCGGGTTCGGCATGGGCATGTTCCCGCTGGCCCTGCTGATCATGTCGCTGCGCACCAAGTCCACTTCGGACACCGCGCGCCTGTCGGCCATGGCGCAGAGCGTCGGCTACCTGATCGCGGCGTCCGGCCCGTTCGCGTTCGGCGTGCTGCGCGAGTCCACGGGGTCGTGGTCGGTGTCCCTCGTGCTGCAGCTGGTGCTGCTCGCGGCGCTGACCGCCCTGGGCATGATCGCCGGGCGCCCGCGCTACGTGTAGTGGTGCGGTGTAGTGGTGGCGGTGTAGTGGTCAGGAATCGAGAAGCACGGCGTTCGCGCTGGTCCTAGCTTTGTCGGCATGGACATCACCATTGACGCGACGTTCCTCCCGCACACCGACCCCGATGCCTCGCTGGCGTTCTACCGCGACCTGCTCGGCTGGGAGGTCCGTGCCGACGTCGGTCGGGGAACGATGAGGTGGATCACCGTTGCCCCGGTCGGTTCGGCTTCCTCCGTCGTGCTGGAACCGCCTGCCATGGCGGAAGGACTCACGGACGCGCAGCGCACCGCGATCACGGAGATGATCGAGAACGGCTCGTACGCGTTCATCAACCTGGCCACACCCGACCTCGACGGCGTGTTCGACAAGCTGCAGGCGGGCGGTGCGGACGTCCTGCAGGAACCGGCCGTGCAGCCGTGGGGTGTGCGGAACTGCGTGTTCCGCGACCCGGCCGGCAACACCGTGCGCATCCAGCAGGCCTAGCCGGTCAGTTCGCGACGAACCCGCGGTGCAGCACCGTGAGCTGGTCGGCGAGGTAGCGGGCCCACGCCTTCGCCCGGTCCCAGTCCGGTGCCGCGCCGCCGAAGCTGACGGGCCCGATGGCCCCGAGCCTGCGGACCATGCGCGTGACGTCCTGGGGGACGGGAGGAGTGCCGCGGTGGAACAACCACAGCGGTGTGTACTTCAGGGACGCCTTGTGCCGCCGCACGAACCGCTGTGCGTCTCGTGAGGCGGCGTCGCCCATGATCACGGCACCGAACTCGTACAGCGACTCGGCCGCGGCCACCGGGAGCACGGTGGCTCTCAGTCCGCAGCCGGCCAGCTCGGTGCCGATGATCTCGGCGATCTCATCCGTGGCGGCGATTCTCGACGTGTAGGCGACGAGGACTCTCTCGGTCATCGCTGCATCGTGCTGGGTTTCTGCCCGGCGCGGGAGCGGCGGAAGTCCCTGTCCCGTAAGGCCTTCAGTCCAGCGGCAGGTTGAGGAGCGCGTTTTCCACGAGCTCTGGCATGGCCGGGTGGATCCAGTACTGGCCCTGCGCCATCGTCTTCGCGTCGAGGCCGAAGCTCATCGCCTGGATCAGCGGCTGGATCACCGTCGACGCCTGCGGGCCGATGATGTGCGCGCCGATCAGCTGCCCGGTGGCGGGGTCCGCCAGCAGCTTCGCGAACCCGGTGGTGTCCTCCATGGCCCAGCCGTACGCGATCGAGGCGTAGGCCTGGCTCGCGGTGACGTACCGGATTCCCTTGTCCTTGGCCTGTTCCTCGGTGAGGCCGACGCTCGCGATCTGCGGGCTCGAGAAGACGGCGGCCGGGACGAAGCGGTGGTCGGACTTCCGCGGGCTGTCCGGGTTCAGCAGGTTGTGCTGGACGACCTTGGCCTCGTGGTTGGCGACGTGCTTGAGCTGGTAGTCCGAGCTGATGTCGCCCAGGGCGAGGATGTGGTCCTGGCTGGTCCTCTGGTACTCGTCGACCTTGACGCGGCCGTCGTCGTGGAGGTCCAGGCCCGCCTTGGCCACGTCCAGCAGGTCCGTGTTCGGCTGACGGCCCGTGGCGATGAGGAGTTGTTCCGCCTCAACGGTTTCCTCGCCGTTCGGGCCCTCCAGGTGGAGCCTGACACCGGTCGCGGTCTTCTCGGCCCTCGTGGTCTTGCGCTGGAGCCGGACGTCCCACTTCTGCCTGGCGATCTCCGTGAAGCGCTCCGCGATCTCCAGGTCCTCGTGGCGGAGGAGGAGGTTCGAGCGGGCGATCACCGTGACCTCGACGCCGAAGCTGCTGAAGACGTGGGCGAACTCCGACGCGATGAACCCGCTGCCCACGATGACCAGGCTCTTCGGGAGCTCGTCGAGGCGCATGATCGTGTCGCTGGTGTGGTAGCCGGTCTGGTCGAGGTCCGCGATGTCGGGGATGGACGGGCGGCTGCCCGCCGCGATGACGATCCGGTCGGCGGTGATGGTCTCGCCGGTGCCGGTGTCGATCGTCTTCTCGTCGAGGAACTTCGCGGTGCCTTCGTAGACCGTCACGTTCGCGTTCTCGTTGGCGCGCCAGTTGCGGCCGCCCTCCGCGATCGGGTCGATCCTGCCGAAGACGCGGTCGCGGATCTCCGGCCAGTGGACCGCGTCCGTGTGTGCGTCCACGCCCAGCTTCTTGGCGTTGGCCGGGGCTGCGGCCTGGTCCGCGGTGTGGACGAACATCTTGGTGGGGATGCAGCCCACGTTCAGGCAGGTGCCGCCGAAGGTGCCCTTTTCGAGGATGGCGATCTGCCAGCCTGCCATGGCGTCGTTCGGGATGCTGTTGCCGGAGCCGGTGCCGATGATGACCAGGTCGAAGTGCCTCACGTGTGGATCCAACCATTTTTGGGTTGGGGGTGTTCCCCGGTTGGTTGTTACGTGGGGCTTACGTGGCGTGGCGGGCTCACGTTGTGGGCTCGTTGGTGCGTGCCTGTCCCGTTTCGTGCGCGGGGCTCTGCCCCGGACCCCGCCAACTGATCAAAGACCCCCAGCGCCGTTAGCGGGTTGATGGCACGCCTGTTGCGTTCGGCGGCTTGCTGCTGCGTAGGTGGTTCGGTTCGGGTGGGGTGGTCCCGTCCCAAGCCGAGTCCGAGCGAGCCACACGTGAGGAGGGGTGTCAACCCGGCGAAAAGCGTGCCGGGTTGACACCCCTCCTCACGTGCAGCTAGTGCTGGGCACGGCTCGTGACGGGACCACCCCACCGGAACCTCGCGTTTCAAGCCAAGACTGCTCGCCTTCGGCTTCGCGGTGGCTCGGCTTTGCCTTCGCGTCAGTGCTGGTAGGTCGGGGTGATGATCGCCCGCGCGAGGGTGTGGAAGGCGAGGTTGAAGCTCACCACGGCTGCGGAGGCGTCCTGGTCGACGTCGAGCTTCTCCACGTCCACGGCGTGGACGACGAAGAAGTAGCGGTGCGGGTGGTCGCCCTTCGGTGGGGCGGCTCCGCCGAAGGCTCGGGTGCTGTAGTCCGAGCGGACGTGGAAGGCGTCGCCGGGGAGGGTGTCGTCCGAGGCGCCCGCGCCCGTGTCGAGGGAGGTGACGTCGGCCGGGAGGTTGACTGCCACCCAGTGCCAGAAGCCCGACGGGGTCGGGGCGTCCGGGTCGTAGCAGGTGACCACGAAGCTCTTGGTCTCGGCCGGGTGGCCCGACCAGGAGAGCTGGGGTGAGGTGTTGCCGCCTTCGAAGACCTGGGCGGTGTCCAGCTGCTTGCCGTCGCGCACGTCCGTCGAGGTGACGGTGAAGGTGCCCACCTGGGGGAGCAGCAGGTAGGGGTCTGGAGCGACTGGGCGCTCGAGGCTCATGGAACTCCTCCTTTTTGTGATCAGTTCGAGCCTATCCCCGGGCAACCGCGACGGCCTGTTCGACGTCTTCCTGCGGGGTGAGGGGAAAGATGATGTCCAGGTTGCGGCTTTGTGCTGCGTTTGCGTTGGTTGTTGGGCTGGTGTCGTGTGGACAGACGCCAGAGGAGCACGCCAGCGGGCCCGTGTTGACCACGGCGCCTACGACCACCGCGGCTCCTACGTCGTCGGTGGAGCGGCCGAAGCGGATGTTCGAGCCGCCGTATCCGTACGGGACCGTGCAGGCGAAGGCGCCTGCTGTGGTCGACGGGATGGTGCCTGTCGTCACGCACATTCCCACCGACAAGCCGTACGTGTTCATCACCATCGACGACGGGGCCGTGCAGCATCCCAAGGCTCGTGAGTTGATGATCGGGGCCGGCGTGTGGCCTTCGGTGTTCCTCAACACGAAGTACGCCGAGGGGCACAAGGACTACTTCAAGCAGCTGCCGGTGACGGTGCAGAGCCACACGACCAGCCACCCGAACCTGCAGGGGCGGCCGTTGGAGTTCCAGAAGCACGAGATCTGCGGGAACGCGGACTTCCTGGCCTCGGACTACGGGAAGCGGCCCACGTTGTTCCGGCCGCCGTTCGGCAACTACGACGCGACTACCCGCCATGCTGCCGCCAGCTGCGGGTTCAAGGCGCTCGTCAACTGGACGGCCGCGGTCAACGACGGGCACGTGCAGTTCCAGCAGGGGGATCGGCTCAAGCCGGGGGACATCGTGCTCATGCACTTCCGGACCACGTTCGTCGAGGACTTCACCGCGTTCCTGGACCGGGCCAAGCAGGACGGGCTGACGCCGGTGCCGCTGGAGGACTTTCTCGGCTAGCCGTGCAACCCCCGACGGCTCCGGGCGCGTGATCAAGGTGGGGGAACTGGGGACTGGGGGAACGATGAAGAGGATCGCAGCAGTGCTCGTCGCCGCGGCGATGGCGATGAGCTTCGCGCCGAGCGCGTTCGCGGCTGAGGGAACCGCGTTGACGGAGATCCGCACCGGGGTGCACGCCGGTTTCGACCGGGTCGAGTTCGAGTTCACCGGGGCACGGCCGGGTGTGGCCGAGTACCGGACGACCGAGCTGGAGAGGTGCGGGTCCGGCAAGCCGATGTGGGCCCCTGGCGACGAGTTCCTCGTCGTCACCATGCAGCCCGCGAACGCGCACGACCACACAGGGCCTCGTGAGTTCGAGACCCCCGGCCTTTCGCAGGTCCGGGGCGTGGCGAACACGTGCGACTTCGAGGCCCACCTGGAGTTCGCGATCGGGTACGCCGGCACCGGCCGCGCGTACACGGTCTCGGTCCAGGACAACCCCACGCGAGTCGTGGTGGACATCCACAACAGCTGAGTTGTCTTATGGGGAGACAAATGAAGAAGCGTTTCACCGCGGCACTGTTCGCAGTGCTCGCGATGGTCACGTTCGTCCCGGTGGCGTCGGCCGACGACGGCAACGCCCACCTCACGAGCATCGTGACCAGCAAGCACGACGGTTTCGAGCGGATCGAGCTCATGATGGACCGTCTGCCCACCCAGTCCCTCGTCCAAGAGGTCGACGAGGTCTGGCACTGCGCCAAGGACGTCCTGATTCCTGTCGGGGGTCAGAAGTTCATCCGCACGACGCACTTCAGCGCGGCGATGAGCGACAACTTCAAGCCGACGTACACCGGGCCGCGGCTCTTCGCGCCGGAGGGACTGACCAACGTCAAGGGTGTCGCGCTCTGCGACTTCGAGTCGATGCTCTACGTCTCCGTCGGGTTCGACGACGTGAGCTCGACGTACGAGGTCCAGGCGCTGACGAACCCCACCAGGGTCGTCATCGACATCCGCGACTGACCGAAGCAACTGTGGCCTGGGTCACACGTCTTAAGGGCATCGCACGAGCCCTGAGAGGGGGCCGAAGATGAACAGACGTCTCGCCGCGGTGCTGGTCGCGGTCCTGGCGGTCTTCACGATCGCACCGGTCGCGTCGGCGCAGAGCGTGCCCACGCTGTCGGACATCAGGACCGGGCAGCACAACGGGTTCAGCCGGGTGGTGCTCGACCTGTCGGGACTGCCCTCGGAGCACCGGGTCAGCGAGGTCACCAGCGTCTCGCACTGCGCGTCCGGGAACCCGATCACCGTCGCCGGTGGCGGGGTCCAGGAGATCCTCCGGGTCACGTTGGTCGGTGCGGCCGCGCACGACGACAACGGCAACCTGACCTACCCGGGGTCGCAGAACTTCGCGACCCCCGGTCTCGGCAACGTCCGCGGGGTCGCGCTCACCTGCGACTTCGAGGCGACGCTGGAGGTCGCCGTCGGGTACGCCAACCCGAGCTCGTGGCACCGGGTCTTCACGTTGACGAACCCGAACCGGCTCGTCATCGACGTCGGCCTGTAGCAACGCGAAAAGCCTCGTGGGGGCAGTAGTCGCCGCTACTGCCCCCACGAGGGACCTAGGTGGAGGTGTTACGCCGCAACGGTCGCGACGACCTCCTTCGACAGCGCGTGCTCCAGCACCTCGGCCACGTCCGACACGAAGTGCACGGTCAGCTGGTCGCGCACCGACTCCGGCACGTCGTCCAGGTCCGGCTCGTTGCGCTGGGGCAGCAGCACGGTCGTGATGCCCGCGCGGTGGGCGGCGAGCAGCTTCTGCTTCACGCCACCGATCGGCAGGACGCGGCCGGTCAGCGAGATCTCACCGGTCATCGCCACGTCCGAGCGCACCGGGCGGCCGGACAGCAGCGAGGCCAGCGCCGTCGTCATCGTGACGCCCGCGGACGGTCCGTCCTTCGGCACCGCACCGGCCGGAACGTGGATGTGCACTCCCCGGTCGGCCAGCGACGCGGCCTTCTCGTCGTGCGAACGCAGGTACGACAGCGCGATCTGCGCCGACTCCTTCATCACGTCGCCCAGCTGGCCGGTCAGCGTCACGCCGGTCGAGCCGGTGTCCTTCGGGGCCAGCGAGGCCTCGATGAACAGCACGTCGCCACCGACACCCGTCACGGCCAGGCCCGTCGCCACGCCGGGGACCGAGGTGCGCTCGGCCGACTCCGGGGTGTTCTTCGGGCTGCCCAGGTAGGACTTCAGCGACGGCTGGTCGACCGTGATCGGCAGCTCGCCCTCGCCGAGGGCGACCTTCGCGGTCACCTTGCGCAGGATGCGCGAGAGAGCCCGTTCCAGTTGCCGCACACCGGCTTCGCGGGTGTACTCGCTCGCCAGCTGGTGCAGGGCGGGCTTGTCGAACGTGACGTCCTCCGAGGTGAGGCCGGCGCGTTCGATCTGGCGCGGCAGCAGGTGGTCGCTGGCGATCGTGACCTTCTCGTCCTCGGTGTAGCCGTCGAGCTGGACGAGCTCCATGCGGTCGAGCAGCGGCGCCGGGATCGACTCCAGCACGTTCGCGGTCGCGAGGAACACCACGTCCGACAGGTCGAGCTCGACCTCCAGGTAGTGGTCGCGGAACGTGTGGTTCTGCGCCGGGTCCAGCACCTCGAGCAACGCCGCCGTGGGGTCGCCGCGGTAGTCGGAGCCGACCTTGTCGATCTCGTCGAGCAGCACGACCGGGTTCATCGAACCGGCCTCGCTGATCGCGCGGACGATCCGGCCCGGCAGCGCGCCGACGTACGTGCGGCGGTGGCCGCGGATCTCGGCCTCGTCGCGCACGCCGCCCAGGGCGACGCGGACGAACTTGCGGCCCATCGCCCGTGCCACGGACTCGCCGAGCGACGTCTTGCCGACGCCGGGAGGGCCCGTCAGCGCGAGCACGGCGCCGGAACGACGCCCGCCCACCACGCCCATGCCGCGGTCGGCACGGCGCTTGCGCACGGCCAGGTACTCCGTGATGCGCTGCTTCACGTCATCGAGGCCCGCGTGGTCGGCGTCGAGGACCTCACGCGCCGCCTTGATGTCGTAGGAGTCCTCGGTCCGCTCGTTCCACGGCATCTCGAGGACGGTGTCGAGCCACGTCCGGATCCAGCCCACCTCGGGCGACTGCTCGGAGGTGCGCTCCAGCTTGTCGACCTCGGCCAGCGCGGCCTTGAGCACCTTCTCGGGCAGCTCGGCGGCCTCGACGCGGGCGCGGTAGTCCTCCTGCTCGGTGGCGGGCTTGCCGTCGAGCTCGGCCAGCTCCTTGCGGATCGCGGCCATCTGCTGGCGCAGCAGGAACTCGCGCTGCTGCTTCTCGACGCCTTCCTTGACGTCCTTCGCGATCGTCTCGTTGACGTCGAGCTCGGTCAGGTGCGCCTGGCCCCACTCGACGAGCTTCTCGAGCCGCTCGGTGACGTCGGACGTCTCCAGCAGCCAGATCTTCTGCTTCTCGTCCAGGTACGGCGCGTAGCCCGCCAGGTCGGCGAGCGCCGACGGGTCGGTGATCTGCTGCACCGAGTCGACCATCTGCCACGCGCCGCGCGTCTGCAGGATGTTCGTGACGATCGCGCGGTACTGCTTCGCGAGCTCACGGGTGCGGTCGGTGATCTCGGACTCGTCCGCGATCGTCGCGTTCACCCACAGCGCCGCGCCCGGCCCCGTGGTGCCCGTGCCGATGCGCACGCGCTTGGTGCCGCGCACGACGGCGGCGCGTTCACCGCCCGGCAGGCGTCCGACCTGCTCGATCTCGGCCAGCGTGCCCACGGGGGCGTACTTGCCGTCCAGTCGTGGGACGAGCAGCACTTGATGATTCGCGGCCGTCGTGGCGGCGTCCACGGCCGCACGGGCCTCGGCACTGGCGTCCGCGCCGGAGATGCGGACCGGCACCACCATGCCGGGGAGCACCACGACGTCATCGAGCGGCAGCACCGGCAGGGCCAACGTCTCGCCCATCTCCATCACCCTCCAAAGTTGAGTCTGTACCGCTCAACCAACTTCAGCGGGGTGGTGTTCCCCCGAGGTGTTCGCTGTGAGCGAGCGGCCTCGATAGGCGGACTTGATCGCCGTTGGGGCGCCCGGCGGTGGACACCCGTGCGGCGCAGGGGTGAGGATGCGGGCGTGATGGAAGAGCTGAAGTGGGTCCCGTCCACGGTCGACGTCACCCGCCCGAGCGTGGCGCGGATGTACGACTACTACCTGGGCGGCTCGCACAACTTCGAAGCCGACCGCGCCGCCGCCAAGCAGGTGGAGCAGCACTTCCCCGGCGTGGCCCAGAGCGCGCAGGCGAACCGCTCGTTCCTGCGCAGGGTCGTCCGCCACCTCGTCGCCGAGGGCGTCGACCAGTTCCTCGACCTGGGCTCGGGCATCCCGACCGTGGGCAACGTCCACGAGATCGCCCAGCAGGACAACCCGGACGCCCGCGTCGTCTACGTCGACTTCGAACCGGTCGCCGTCTCGCACGCCAACGCCCTGCTCGCCGACAACCCGAACGCCAGCGCGATCCTCGCCGACCTGCGCGCCACCTCGTCGGTCATCGACGGCGCCCGCGAGGTGCTCGACTTCTCCCGCCCGGTCGGCGTGCTGATCATCGCCGCCCTGCACTTCGTCCCCGACTCGGACAAGCCGTACGAGGCCGTCGCGTCGTACCTGTCCGACCTGCCGTCCGGTTCGTACCTGGCGATCACGCACGCGAGCTGGGACAGCCTGACCGACGACGAGCGCGCGGAGGCCGACCAGATCAAGAAGATCTACAACAGCTCGGACAACGCGCTGACCATGCGCACGCACGCCGAGGTCACCAGGTTCTTCGACGGCATGGAGATGCTGGAGCCGGGCGTCGTCGCGGTCAACGACTGGCGCCCGGACTCCTACGAGGACCGCACGGGCATCTACGGCGCCGTCGCCCGCAAGCCCTGAAGCAGGCGGTCCCGGATCGCGTTCGTCTCGCGGTCGGTGAGGGTGCGTTCCGGCGCCCTCATCGTCACGCGGATGAGCACGTTCTTCTGACCGGGCAGCGCATCCAGCCGTTGCCGGACGTGTTCCGGCAGCTCTTCAGCGGGTGTCTCGCTCAGGATCTCGATCTCCTCGACGACGTCCTCCGGCACGAGCGCGCGGATGCGGTCGCCGAGCGTCTCGACGTCGTCGTGGACGTCCGCCACGATCGAGATGTCCCGGATGGCGGCCGGATGCCGTGAGATCGGCCGGTAGGCGTCGAGGCCGAGCATCTGGCCGGCGATGCGCGGATCGCCGTTGCGCAGCAGGCGGATGTCCGGCACTCCCTTGCGCAGCATGAGCACCCGGTCGAGCCCCATGCCCATCGCCAGCCCGTGCGGATGGTCCTTGAGGACGTGCCGCGCGGCCCGCCCGCACTCGCCGATCTCGACCCACGCGCCGTCGTGCTCCACGTCGATCTGCTTGCCGTGCGTGGTGTACGGGTGCTCTGCTTCCGTTGTGCGGTAACGCTTGCCGGGCAGCAACGTGGTGACGACGGTGTGGATGAGGTCCTCGAGCGGTTCCTGTTCGGTGCTCACCCGCCAGATGTCGAGCTGGTGCGGCGTGCCGGTGTGCAGCCGGTCGACGGTGTCGCGGCGGTAGACCAGGCCCGGACAGAGCAGCGTGACATCGGGCGTCACGTCCTTGAGCGCCGGCGGGATCATCGCCGTGGTGTGGCTGCGCAACATGCACGTCTCGCTGACGTACCTGGTGTAGCGGGCCTCGCGGGTGACCGCGTCCGCCGGGTAGCCGAGGAGCTCGTAGTTGTGCTCCACCGGCACGAGCGGGTGGTGGCGGACCTCGACCGGGTTGTCGAGGACGGCTTTCAGGTCGGCGATGAGCAGCTGCATCGCGTGCGGGCCCTGCGCGGGGTCGGTGAGGTCGCGGACGGTCAGGGCGTGCACGAGCTCTTCGGTGCGGTACATGGGACTTCCCGTTTCTTCCGGTCCGGTGGGATGCGGAGTCCCCCGACCGACGGGAAGGTTCTAGGCGCGCGCCACCCACGCAGGTCGGGGGCGGCTAAATCGCGTCATGGACCCAGGTTAGCGCGGCAGGTCAAGGCCGTTGGCCCTGATCGGCTACTCCGGCGGCGTCAGCCGCAGGTCCGGGTCCACCGGGGGAGCCCCGTCGAACGGCCCGTCCTCCTTCAACCGCCCGACGTGGTCCAGCGCCACCTCGATGTCCGCGCGGAACGGGTCGCCGTCCGACGGGGGAGTGCGGAACCACTCGTGCAGCTCGGCCGGGATCTCGAACCGGGCGAGCACCTCGTCGTACAGCGCGTCGCGGTCCGCGGCCTGCTCGCCGAGCTCCTGGTACTCCCGCAGGGCCATGCGGAGGCGGATCCAGCGGTAGCGGTCGGTGTTGTGCTGCTGCTGGAACCGTTCGCGCAGCAGGTCGCCGGCGTGCTGGCCGCGCAGGGCCAGGCGGCGGATGGTGTCCGGGGGCATGAAGAGGTTCGAGCCGCCCTCGTCGGCGGACTGGCGGACGTGCGCGATGCGGCCGCGGTAGCCCGGCAGCGCCGACTGCATGGTGTCGCGCCAGTCGAGGAACGTGTCCAGGATGGACAGCAGGAAGCCCGGCATCGAGCCCAGCGACGCGTAGCGCGTGCCGGACGTGGACGCGTCCTGCTCCGGCAGCCAGACCTCGTTCGTGTCGCCGTTCGGGTAGGGCTGCAGGCTCAGGCCGAACGTGGGCCAGCGCGGCAGCAGCGCGTCGAAGAAGTGGATCGGGAAGTTGCTGGTGATGCCGCCGTCGGAGAACCAGTGCACGCGCCCGTCCCGCACCAGCGGCACGGCGGCGATCAGGCCGGGGAACGACAACGACATCCGCACGGTCAGCACCACCGGCAGGTTCTCGCGTGCGGGCAGGTCGCGCAACGGCATGTGCTCGTGCAGCGGGCACTTCGCGTCGCCGGCGGGACCGTTCAGCTGCTCGACGACCCGGCCCGGCAGCACGTACCCGAGGCACTCGTCGCAGTACTGCCAGTTCTCCTTGAACGGCAGCCGGTACGGCCGCCCCTCGGACACGTCGGTCGTCATCAGCACGAGGTTGATGTCGCCGAGGTCGCCGAACGTCAGCGCCTCCTCGGTGCCCGCCAGCGAGTCGAGGGTGTCCGCGATCCAGTCGGCCAGCGGCGGCACGCCGGTCGACTTCGGCACGCCAGCCAGACGGTCGAGCAGCGACGGCTTGAAGTCGCCGGTGCCCGGCACGAGTCCGAAGTGGATGGACCGCGCGTTGTCCCTGAGGAACTTCTGCATCGCGTACCCGTACGTGACGATCAACGCGCTGACCGCCGCCAGCGAGAGCACCAGCCACACCAGCAGGGCGACCGCCGCCGTCGCGTAGTGCCGCGAGAACGCCAGTCCCAGCACCAGCGGCACGGCGGCCACGACCCACGCGGCCCAGGGCAGACTCGCCTTCAACGGCCACAGCACCATCACCACGCACGCCACGGCCAGCACGACCACCAGCACGCCGAGCCAGGTGGCGTAGGACGACGGCGCCAGCAACGCCGACCACAGCACCGGGCCGCCGAGCCACAGCGACGCCATCAGCCCGAGCACCGCCTTCGCGCGCAACCCCACGGCGCCCAGGAACGCGAAGAACAGGCATGAGATCGCACTGCGCCCGGTGGTGCCGCGCTTCTGCATGCTCGCGACGACGATCCGGTACAGCGCACGGGTCTTCTGCGCGGGCTGGAACAGCTGCGCCATCCGCCAGCGGTCCGCGCCCGTGCCAGAGGTGAACCAGTCGATCAGCTTCGCGAACTTGTCGAAGCCACCGGAAGCACGCCCGCGTTCGGCGGCGGCGGTGAACCCCGCCGCGATCGCGCCCGCGGACGCGCCACCGATCTGCTTGAACTCGTAGTGGCGCGCCAGCGACGCGACGGCCAGCGGGTAGACGACCCCGCTGGTCGTGCCTCCGCGCATGGTCAGGTCGCAGTAGCGGTCGTACTCCATGCGCTCATGATCTCGCGGCCGGTGCGAGGCGTCCGTGAAGTTCACCCGGACAGCCCTCAGGCGAGCTCCGCCAGCTCCGCCGGAGTTCCTGCCATGATCACGCGGACGTGCTCGGTCACCTTCTCCACCGGCCAGTCCCACCACGCGGTCCGTTCCAACAACGCGATCTCGTCGTCGCCGTACCGCTTCTTCAGCAACCGGGCCGGGTTACCGCCGACCACGCCGTAGGCCGGCACGTCCGACACCACCACCGAGCCGGACGCGATGATCGCGCCGTTGCCGATGCGCACGCCCGGCATGATCAGCGCCTGGTAGCCGATCCAGACGTCGTTGCCCACCACCGTGTCGCCGCGGCTGGCCGCCCCCAGCGCGATGTCCAGGGTCTTCTCGCCCCACACGCCGCCGAAGATCGTGAACGGGAACGTCGACACGCCGTCGGTGCGGTGGTTGGCGCCGGACATGATGAACCGCACGCCCTCGGCCAGCGCGCAGTAGCGGCCGATGACCAGCTTCTCCTGGCCGAAGTTGTAGAGCACGTTGCGCTGCTCGAACTGCTCGGCGTGATGAGGGTCGTCGTAGTAGGTGTACTCGCCGATCTCGATCTGCGGGTTCTTCACCAACGGCTTGAGGAGCACCGTGCGCGGGTAGTCGGGCAACGGGTAGAGGTTGTCGGGCGAGGGGATGGTCACGGCGCTCCGATCGGCTCTTCGCTGAACTGCGTGCGGTACAACTTGGCGTAGTGGCCTTCCAGGGCCAGCAACGACTCATGCGTACCACGTTCGACGACCTGCCCCCGGTCGACGACGAGGATCTGGTCGGCCGCCCTGATCGTCGACAGCCGGTGCGCGATCACCAGCGACGTCCGGCCGGCCAACGCCTCCACCAGCGCCTCCTGCACCGCCGCCTCCGACCGCGAGTCGAGGTGCGCGGTCGCCTCGTCGAGGATCACCACGCGCGGCTTGGCCAGCAGCAGGCGCGCGATGGTCAGCCGCTGGCGTTCCCCGCCCGAGAGCCGGTACCCGCGCTCGCCCACGACCGTGTCCAGCTGGTCCGGCAGCGACGACACCAGGTCGGCCAGCCGCGCCCTGCGCAGCGCGTCCCAGATCTCCTCGTCGGAGGCGTCGGGAGCGGCCAGCCGCAGGTTCGCGCCGATCGTCTCGTGGAACAGGTGACCGTCCTGCGTCACCATGCCGACGGTCTCGCGGATCGAGGCGAACGACAGGTCGCGAACGTCCACACCGGACAGTCGCACGGCGCCGGAGTCCGCGTCGTACAGGCGGGGCAGCAGCGAGGCGATCGTCGACTTGCCCGCACCCGACGAGCCGACCAGCGCGATCAGCGAGCCGGGCTCCGCCGTGAACGACACCCCGCCGAGGATCTCCTCGCCGCCGCGGGTGTCGAGCACCGCGACCTCCTCCAGCGACGCCAGCGAGACCTTGTCCGCCGATGGGTAGGCGAACCGCACGTCCGCGAACTCGACCGACACGGGTCCGTCGGGAACGGCGACCGGCGACTCCTTCTCCTTGATCAACGGCGGCAGGTCCAGCACCTCGAAGACCCGCTCGAACGACACCAGCGCGGTCATCACGTCCACCCGCGCACCGGCCAGCGCGGTCAGCGGCGCGTACAACCGCGTCAGCAGCAGCGCCAGCGTCACGATCGTGCCCGGCGCCATCTGCCCGGCGAACACGAACCAGCCACCCAGGCCGTAGACCAGCGCCAGCGCCAACGACGACACGAGCGTCAACGCCACCAGGAACAGCCACTGCGCCACCGCGGACCGCACGCCGATGTCGCGCACCCGCCGCGCCCGCGACCCGAACTCGGCGCTCTCCAGCTCGGGACGGCCGAACAGCTTGATCAGCGTCGCGCCCGGCGCGGAGAAGCGCTCGGTCATCTGGGTCGTCATCGCCGAGTCGAGGTTCGCCGCCTCGCGGTGCATCGACGCCAAGCGCTTGCCCATCCGCCGCGCCGGGATCAGGAAGATCGGCAGCAGCACCATCGCGAGCACCGTGACCTGCCACGACAGCGTCAGCATCACGGCCAGGGTCAGGATCAGCGCGATCACGTTGGTGACCACGCCGGAGATCGTCTCGGAGAACGCCCGCTGCGCCGCGATCACGTCGTTGTTGAGCCGGGAGACCAGCGCGCCCGTGCGGGTGCGGGTGAAGAACGCCACCGGCATCCGCTGCACGTGGTCGAAGACCGCCTGCCGCAGCCGCAGGATCAGGTCCTCGCCGACCCGCGCCGACTGCCAGCGCTCCGCCAGCGAGAACCCGGCCTCCAGCACCGCCACGCCCGCGATCGCCAGCGCGAGCCACACCACCAGGCCGAAGTCCCGCCCGCCGATGATCGTGTCGACCACCCGGCCGGCCAGCACCGGCGACGCCACGGCCAGCACCGCGGCGACCGCGCTCGTGGCCAGCAACGCGAACACGGCCCGTCGTTGCGGGTGGGCGAACCGAGCGACTCGCTTCAACGTCGCCCGGCTCACCCGACGGCTCTTCTCGTCCTGCATAGCGCTTTCGAGCGCGTACCAGTGGTTGAAGTCGATGCTCATGACGGAAAGTCTCGAACTTCGACCTATGACGAGGTCAAGCCGTTTTCAGGAACTCGTCCACCTCCGCGAGCGCCGCCGCGCGCACCGGCTCCGGTGACAGGAACAGGTCGTGCATGCCTGCCTTGATCTCGACGACCTTGACCGATGATCCGATCTTCGGACCCCACTTGCGCATGCCCTCGACGTCGAGCACCGCGTCGGCCTTCGCCACGTCCTCGCTCCACTCGCGAGCGTTGAGCATGCTCTTGTCGGAGTGCAGCACGAGCACCGGCACGCGCACGTCGAGTCCCTTGTGGACCTTCTCCTGGGCGATCAGGACCGCGCGGATCCACCCGGCCAGCACGGGGAATCCCGCGAGAGGCTTCCACTTCAGGTCGAAGTCCCACTCGCCGTTGCGCGAGCTGTGGATCGCCGACCCGTACGCCTCGCCGAGGTTCGCGCGGATCTTGGCCTTGGGCGCGACCCGTCCGACCAGCTTCACGACCTGCCGCATGAACGGCGGCTCGACGACGTCGAGCCACGGGCTGTTGAGCACCAACGCGTCGATGAGGTCGCCCGCGCGTCGTTCGTGCGCCCACAACGACGTGGTCAACCCGCCCGTCGAGTGCCCCATCAGCACGACCCGCGAGTGTTCTTCGCGAACCTTCGCGATCGCGGCGTCGATCTCCTCGAAGTACACCTCGATGTCGGTCGTGTAGTTCGGCAGTTCGCCGTCGAGCATCGAACGCCCGTATCCGCGCAGGTCGACGGCGTAGAAGTCGTAGCCCTGAGCTGTGTAGTGCTCGGCAACGTGCTCCTGGAAGAAGTAGTCCGCGAAGCCGTGCACGTAGAGGATCGCGCCCCGGTCGTTGGCCGCGGCACGGCGGCGGACCAGGGTGGCTGACGCTCCGCCGCGCAACGGCAGAACGGTGGTGTCTTCGTCGCTGCTCACCGCGCAAGTTTGCAACGGACCTGCGCCGATTCCGTGCAGCCTTGTCCGGATCGTGTCTAACCTGGATGGCGTGACGGGGGATATTGAGCAGTCGTCGAGGGTGCGGTTCCCGGGCATCAGCCCGCGCGCCTATGAACATCCTGCCGACCGAGGCGCCCTAGCGGTGCTGAGGGCGGTGCCCGCCGTGGCGCCGATCCTCAAGGCGGTCGCCGGAGCCTTCACGGAACGGGGTGAGCGCCTGCTCCAGGTGGCGTCCTCCGTGCGCGTGGGCCCGAAGCAGTACCCGCAGCTCGACCGCATCCGCAACGAGGTGGCGGCGGCGTTCGACCTCGCGGAGGTGCCGGAGCTCTTCGTCGAGCGCAGCGCGGGCGCCTACGCCTACACCTACGGCATCGACAAGCCGTTCATCGTGATCAGCACCGGCTCGGTCGACCTGCTCGACAACGAGTCGCTGCGGTTCGTCATCGGCCACGAGATGGGCCACGTGATGTCGGGCCACGCGCTCTACAACACGCTGCTGCGCAGGCTCATCGACCTGACCACGTCGTTCGCGTGGGTGCCCGCCGGCGCCATCGCCATGCGCGCGGTCATCGCGGCGCTGCGCGAGTGGCAGCGCAAGACCGAGCTCTCCTGCGACCGCGCGGGCCTGCTGGCCTGCCAGGACCCGCAGGCCGCGCTGCGCACGCACCTCGCGCTCGCGGGCGACCTCGGCGGCCAGGTCGACATCGCGTCGTTCCTCGCCCAGGCCAGGGAGTACGAGGAGGTCGAGGACATCCGCGACAGCCTCCTCAAGCTCCTGCACACCGAGACCCGCACGCACCCGCTCGTCGTGGTGCGCGCCGCCGAGCTGCAGCGCTGGTCCGCGAGCGAGGAGTACCGCGAGATCCTGACCGGCACGTACCCGCGCCGCGAGGACGACCGGCCGACGAACAACCTGACCGACGACATCAAGGGCGCAGCCCGGTCGTACAAGGAGTCCATGAGCACCTCCGCCGACCCGTTGATCAAGACCATCAACGACATCGGCGAGACGGTCGTGGGAGCCGCGGGCAGGATGTGGAGCAAGGTTGCTCCGAACGGCTCAGCGGAGTAGCTACCATCTGGAGTCATGAGACGACTCCTGGTGCTGGTTCTCTGCGCAATGCTGGGCCCGACCGGTGTCGCCGCCGCCGACGTGCAGGTCGTCGGCGGCGAGCGCGCCTCCATCGAGGCCAACCCGTGGGCCGTCTTCCTGACCGACGACCACGGCGGCCAGTTCTGCGGCGGCACGCTCGTCGCGCCCACGAAGGTGCTCACGGCCGCGCACTGCGCGCTCGGGCGCACGCCCAAGGACCTGCGGGTCGTCGCCGGCCGCGAGGACAAGCTCGACCGCGACGCCGGGGTGTCGGTGATGCCCGAGTCCCTCTGGATCCACAAGCAGTACGTCTCCGCCGACCAGGGCGAGGACGTCGCGGTCCTGACGCTGGGCGAGGCGCTGCCGTACACGCCGCTGCCGTTCGCCGAGGTCGGCGACCGGGCCCTCTACCAGCCGGGCACGGAGCTGCGCGCCCTCGGCTGGGGCCGCACCGTCGAGAACGGCAGGACCTCGCGCTACCTCATGCAGGCCACGGTGCCGGTGCTGCCGGACGACACCTGCGTCGACGCGTACCCGCAGTTCGTGAAGGCGGACATGTTCTGCGCCGGGTTCGCGGGCGGCGGGACCGACACCTGCCAGGGCGACTCCGGCGGGCCGATCGTCGCGGGCGGCAAGCTCGTCGGCGTCACGTCGTGGGGCGAGGGCTGCGCGCGCAAGGGCAAGCCCGGCGTCTACGTGCGGATCTCCCGGTACGCGAAGGACCTCCACCCGGTCGTGGACGCGCCCCCGGCCGTCGAGCCGTAGCCGGACGTGCGAGCCTGGCCGGCGTGGTGAACCTGCGACCGGTCCTGCGCCGGGCCAGACCGGACGAGGCGGACGCGCTGAGCGGCCTGGCACTGGCCTCGAAGGCGCACTGGGGCTACGACGAGGCGTTCCTGGCGTCCGTGCGGGAGGAGCTGACCTTCCGCGCGGACGACCTGGCGGAGCGGCACGTCGTGGTCGCCGTGCTGGACGGCGACCTGGCCGGGTTCTACAGCCTCGACGGCGAGCCCCCGCACGGCGAGCTGGGCAACCTGTGGCTGCGGCCGGACCGGATCGGCACCGGTCTCGGCCGGGTGCTCTGGGAGCACGCACTGACCGAGGCGGCCGCGGCCGGGTTCGAGCACCTCGACATCGACGCGGAGCCGTTCGCCGAGGGCTTCTACCTCAGGATGGGCGCCGAGCGGATCGGCGAGACGCCGTCGGGGTCGATCCCCGGCCGGGTGCTGCCGCGGCTGCGCGTCAGACCACGAGACCGACGGACATCGTGAGGAAGGCGGCCGCGCACACCGCGTCCAGCGCCGTCGTCACGCCCGGTCGCTTCAGCCGCCCGGCGACACGCGAGGCCGCCAGCACGATCATCAGCTCCCAGATCGCGGCGAGGCCCAGAAACACGATCGCGAGCATTGTGAGCTGAGGCGCCGGTTCACCCGATCCGATGAACTGCGGCAGGAACGCGAGCGAGAACAGGATCATCTTCGGGTTCGTGATGTTGGTCAGGAATCCCTGCCGGAACGGCCGGTCGCCCACGACCTCCTCCTGCTCGCCGCCGGACCTCCTGAGCAGGCCGCGCGTGATGGAAACCGCGAGGTAGAGCAGGTAGGCGGCGCCGATCCAGCGCAGCGCCGTGAGCACCATCGGATACCGCGCGAGCACCACACCGAGGCCTGAGATCACCAGTGCCACCTGCACCGCCGCGGCCGAGTGGATGCCGCCGAGCGCGAGCAGGCCGGCGCGGGTGCCGGAGCGCAACGACGTGCGCAGGAGCAGGAACGCGTCGACACCGGGGGTCACGATGACGACCGCGCACGCGATGAGGAAGGCCGGAACCTGGCCGAAGTCGAACAACACCGTACATACCCCCGTGATCTAGAACACTGACCGCAAAATCTCCGGCCTGACGCGACACTAACACGAGAATCTTCGGTTTTGACGCCGTCCTAGCGCGATCGCTACCGTAGGTGACCGATCGTCCACCTGGTGCAACGAGGAGTGGTCCGTGAGGGGTAAGCGAGTTGCCGTGCTGGTAGCGGCGATCGCGCTGGTCAACGGTGGTTCGACGGCGGATGCGATCGTCGGGGGGACACCCGCGCGGGTGGCGGACACCCCGTGGGTTGTGGCCATCACCACCACGGACGGTCAGCTGATCTGCGGTGGCGCGCTCGTCGCCCCGGACAAGGTCATGACCGCCGCGCACTGCGTCACGAACAAGGGCGTCATCGGCGACAACCAGCGCCGGCCGGAGCAGCTGCGCGTGGTCGCGGGCCGCACGGACCTGCGGGTGAAGGACGAGGGGGTGGACGCCCCGGTCGCCGGCGTGTGGCGGCACCCCGAGTACCGCGAGGTCACCCGGGGCGACGACGTGGCGGTGCTGACGCTCGCCCGAGCGCTGCCGTACCGGACGATCGCGCTCGGCGAGGTCGGCGACGAGGGCGTGGTGCTCGGCTACGGCCGCACCGCCGAGAACACCCCGCCGGCCATGACGCTGCGCAAGGTGTCGGTGCCGATCCTGTCCGACCAGGAGTGCGCGCTGAAGGAGCCGGACTACCGGCCGGGCGCGATGCTGTGCGCCGGACGGGGCGGCAAGGACGCTTGCACGGGCGACTCGGGCGGCCCGCTGGTCGTGCGCGGGAGGCTCGCGGGCGTCGTGTCGTTCGGCCGCGGGTGCGCGCGTCCGGACGAACCGGGCGTCTACACCAGGCTGGCGAACTACCGGTCCGTGCTCGGCTTCTGATATCCAAGGTTCGGTGCGAACCACACCTTTTCCCGCCACCCTGCGGCGGCAGTGGGGGCTCGATCTGAGCCCCGGCCAGCTCTACGCCATCCTGCGGCTGCGCCAGGACGTCTTCGTCGTCGAGCAGAACTGCGTCTACTGCGACGTCGACGGACGCGACCTGGACCAGGGCACCCGGCACTTCTGGCTGGAGGCGGAGGGGTCGCACGACCCGATCGCGTACCTGCGGCTCCTCGAGGAGCCCGGCGGCACGTTCCGCATCGGGCGCGTCGTCACCGCGCGGATGGCCCGCGGCCAGGGGTTCAGCCGCAGGCTCATGCTGGCCGCGCTCGTCGACGTCGGCACCGCGCCGTGCGTGCTGGACGCGCAGACGTACGTGGCGCCGTTCTACGCCTCGTTCGGCTTCGTGGCCGAGGGCGAGGAGTTCATCGAGGACGGGATTCCACACCTGCGGATGCGGCGCACTCCCTGATCACGCGCACCGCGCGCTCGATGTCCGCCTCGGTCAGGTCGGCGCGCGCGGTGAGCCGCAGCCTGCTGATCTGGTCGGGCACCGACGGCGGCCGGAAGCAGCCGACGATCACGCCGTTCGCGCGGCAGGCCTCCGCCCACCGCAACGCCTGCTCCGGACCCGGCGCGCGCACGCTGACCACGGCGGCCGTGGGCGTGCTGGCCTGGAACCCGGCTTCCTTCAGGCGGTTGCTCAGGTCGTGCGCGACCGTCAGCGCACGTTCGGGGCGGTCCGGCTCCTCGCGCAGGATCCTGATGGCCGCGAGCGCCGCCGCCGCGCTGCTCGGCGCGAGACCGGTGTCGAAGATGAACGTGCGCGCGGTGTCGATCAGGTGCTTGATCACGCGGCTCGGGCCGAGCACCGCGCCGCCCTGGGCGCCGAGCGACTTGCTGAGCGTCAGCGTGGTGACGACGTCCGGCGCCTTGATCAGGCCGGCCTCGGCGACCGCGCCCCGGCCACCCGGTCCGACGACGCCGAGCCCGTGCGCGTCGTCGACGACCAGGCCGGCCCCTGTCGCGCGGCAGGCCTCGTGCAGCTCGGCGAGCGGGGCGATGTCGCCGTCGACGCTGAAGACCGAGTCCGTGACGACGATCGCGCGCCGCTTGCCGCGGGTCTCCAGGGCATGCCGGACCTTGCCGACGTCGCAGTGGTCCGCGACGACGACGTCGGCCTTCGACAGGCGCGTGCCGTCGATCAGGGACGCGTGGATGTGCTGGTCGGCGACGATCGCCGTGCCGGGACCCGACAGCGCCGTGACCGCGCCGAGGTTCGCCATGTACCCGCTGCTGAACACCAGTGCCGACTGCGCGCCGCAGAAGTTCGCGAGCTCGAACTCCAGCTCGTTGTGCAGCTCCGTCGACCCGGTGACCAGGCGCGATCCCGTCGAGCCCGCACCCCACTTGAGCGTGGCGGCGGCCGCGGCACCCGCGACGCGCTTGTCCTTCGCGAGGCCGAGGTAGTCGTTGCTCGCGAGGTCGAGATCGGTCGAGTCCGCCTTGCGCGGCCGCACCCGTCGGGTCAGACCCGCCTTGGCGCGCGCTTCCGAGCGGACGTCGATCCAGTCGAACGTCGCCTCACCGCTGGTGGACACTGCCTCGGTTGTGCTCACGGTCACCGACTGAGTCTCCCATCCGCCGACTAGCGTGCCGCTCGTGGACCTGTTCACCTTCACGCGCGCCGAGCTCACCTCACCGGTGCAGTTCCTCGACGGCCGCTGGGTGGTGTCCGCCCACGACGACGTGCGCGCCGTGCTGGCCGACCCGGTCACGTACCTGCCCGACAACGCGCTGACCGCCGTGACGCCCGTCGCGCCCGCCGCGCTGCGCGCCCTGGTGAGGGCCCGCTTCTCGCTGCCGCCGACGCTGGCGAACAACAGCTCGTCGTCGCACACCCGCCTGCGGAAGCTGGTGGCGTCGTTCTTCACACCGGCCCGCGTCGCCGCGGCGGAGCCTCGCATCCGATCTCTGGTTCGGGAACGGCTGGGTGGCGCGGATCTCGTGCGCTCGCTCGCGTGGGACCTGCCCGCCATCGTGCTGATGGACCTGCTCGGGCTGGAGAACGTCGACATCCCGACGTTGAAGCGGTGGAGCTCGGGGTCGCTGGAGTTCTTCTGGGGTTCGTTGACGCCGGAACGCCAGATGGAGCTGGTCGACGACGTCGGCGAGTTCCACCAGTGGCTGGTCAAGCGCTACCACGCCCGGGACGGCGAGCTGTTCCGCGCTCTGGCCGACGCCGGTGTGTCCGCTGAGGACTCCGCCGGTCTCTGCTACTTCCTGCTGATCGCGGGCCAGGAGACCACCACCCAGCTGCTGTCCACGGCGCTGCGCCGCGCTCTGCAAGACCGCGCGTTGTGGGCACGGCTGCCGTTGCCCGGTGTGGCCGAGTCCTTCGTCGAGGACGTGCTGCGGACCGAGACCCCCGTGGTGACCTGGCGCAGGCTGACCGCGCGCGAGGTGGTGCTGTCCGGCGTGCGCGTCCCGGCCGGCGCGGAGCTCGTGTTGCTGTTGAGCGGCAAGGAGACCGACTCCCGCCACCTGGCGTTCGGGTACGGCCGCCACTTCTGCCTCGGCGCCGGCCTCGCCCGGCTGGAGGCGGCGGTGACGTTGCGGACGGTGGCGTCGCACGAGCCTTCGCTGGAGCTGGCGGACCCCTCGCCGGAGTGGCTGCACCTGCTGTCGTTCCGCGCGCCGAAGTCGGTGGCCGTCAGTCGCTGACCTGAGGTTGGATGCGGTGGTGATGAACCGCCAACTCTCGGGTGTCCACAAGAAAACCCTGCTGGAGGCGCTCGGCCCGGTCCCGGACGTCGACCCCGACCGCTACGGCGACGGCGGCCCGGTGGGAGCCCTGGAAACCCGCGTGGCCCAGCTGCTCGGCACCGAGGCAGCGCTGTTCGTGCCGACGGGGACGATGGCCCAGCAGATCGCGCTGAGGTGCTGGGCCGACCGCACCCACAACCCGATCGTCGCCATGCACCCGCAGGCCCACCCGCTGCACCACGAGGACGACGCGCTGACCGTGCTGTCCGGGCTGCGGCCGATCAAGGTCCGCAACTCCGACGTGGGATCGTGCCCCGAGCCGTACGGGACGCTGCTGCTGGAGGTGCCCGACCGCGAGGCCGGGTTCGTCCTGCCGACCTGGGACGAGCTGACGTCGTGGGTGGATGCCGCTCGTGAGCGGGACGCGGTCGTGCACCTCGACGGCGCGCGGCTGTGGGAGAGCACGTTCGGGCTGGGCAAGCCGCTGCCGGAGATCGTCGGGCTGTTCGACTCGGTGTACGTGTCGTTCTACAAGTCGCTGGAGGGGATCTCCGGGGCGGCGCTGGCCGGGTCTGCTGACTTCGTCGAGCAGGCTCGGGTGTGGCGGCATCGGTACGGCGGGATGCTGTTCCAGCAGTGGCCTGCTGCTTTGTCTGCTTTGCACGGGTTGGACACCGTGTTGCCCCGGTTGGGGTCTTATGTCGCGCACGCGAAGGTGGTGGCTGCGGCCATGGGGCTGCCGGAGCCTGATACGCACCAGTTCGCGTTGCGGTTGAGCGGGGATCCTGCTCGGTTGACCGAGGTCAGCGGGAAGTTCCTCGGGTCTTTTTGGCCGGATGGGACTGGGGTGGGGGCGAAGACCGAGGTGACGGTGGCTGGGCCGGCGTTGGAGTGGACCGGTGACGAGGTGGCTTCGGCTTGGGAGGAGTTCCAGAGCTTGATCTGAGGACATCCCACTACCTCGATCGTGTACGGGCGGGTTCTGCCACCATCTGGCCTCCGTTGTCGAAGCAGGGGGCAGTGCGGCGTGACCGGCCATGTGTTCGTGGACGAGACGAAGGAAAAGGGCTATCTCGTCACCGCGGCAGCCCTGGTGTCAGGCGATCTCGCGGCCGCACGTCGGACCGTGCGCGGTCTGATCATGGCCAACCAACGGCGCATCCACTTCCACAAGGAGTCGGACCAGCGCCGGAAGCAGATCCTCGACGCGGTCGTCGAGATCGCGCCTGCCGTCACGATCTACGACGGGTCGGGGTGCGCACGCCGCCGGCAGCGGGACGCGTGCCTGGTCCACCTGGTCGCGGACCTGGCGAAGTCCGGTGCTTCGATGCTGGTGCTCGAACAGGACGACTCGGTCCTCGATGCCGACAAGAAGCTGCTGTACCGCACGGTCCGCGAGCAGGGCTGCCACGAGATGCTCGTCTACCGGCACCACCGAGCCCACGAGGAGCCGTTGCTGGCACTGCCCGATGCGATCGCGTGGTGCTGGCACCGCGGTGGCCATTGGAAGAAGCGCGTGCAGCCACTGGTCGAGGCAGTGCACGTCCTCTGAAACCGCGAAACCCGGCCCACCCACCGTCCGGAAGGCTGCCGGGTCCACTTCGCAGCGCTACTGCGACTGCGCACCGCAACGATACCGCACTTCCCGAGGCGATGTCGCTCACCTGGCTGTTGGTCCTGCCCCCGCCGAATGCGACGATGCCGGGGCTGTGAGGGGAGCGCGAGGAAGCCGGTGTGAATCCGGCGCCGTCCCGCGACTGTGACCGGACCCGCTCCGGGAGTCAGGAACTCGTCCCCCTCGTCACTCGACCGACCACGGGCGTGGACACCCGAGGAAGGACTTCACCGCGCATGTTCCCCTTTTCGGCTGTCGTCGGACATGACGACCTCCGGCTGGCCCTGCTGTTGAACGCCGTGCACCCCGGCATCGGTGGTGTTCTCGTCCGCGGCGAGAAGGGGACCGCGAAGTCGACGATCGTGCGTGCCCTCGCCGCGTTGCTGCCGGAGCTGGAGATCTCCGCGAACTGCCGTTTCGGCTGCGTACCGGGTACGGCGGACTGCCCCGACGCGCCGCACGACGGGGTGGAACGGCGAGCCGCGAAGCTCGTCGAGCTGCCGGTTGGCGCGACCGAGGACCGGCTGGTCGGGTCGCTCGACCTGGAGAAGGCGCTGACCGAGGGCGTGCGGGCGTTCCAGCCCGGGTTGCTGGCGGCGGCGCATCGGGGCGTGCTCTACGTCGACGAGGTCAACCTGCTGCACGACCACTTGGTCGACCTGCTGCTCGACGCTGCGGCGATGGGGCGTGCGCACGTCGAGCGCGAAGGTGTTTCGGTGTCGCACCCGTCGCAGTTCCTGCTGGTCGGGACCATGAACCCCGAGGAGGGAGAGCTGCGGCCGCAGCTGCTCGACCGGTTCGGGCTCACGGTCCAGGTCAAGGCGGCGCGGGACGTGGGGGTGCGTGCGGAGGTCATCCGGCGGCGGCTGGCCTACGAGGCGGACCCCGTGACGTTCGCGGCGAAGTGGGCGCACGAGGACGTTGCGCTGAAGCAGCGGATCGCGGACGCCAAGGCGAAGCTGCCCGAAGTGTCCCTTCCGGACGGTGAGTTGCGCCGGATCGCCGCCGTCTGCGCGGCTTTCGAGGTCGACGGGATGCGGGCGGACCTCGTCGTCGCCCGTGCCGCCACGGCCCACGCTGCGTGGCGCGGGGCGAGCGAGGTCGAGGAGTCCGACGTCGAGGCTGCGGTCAGGCTCGCGCTGCCGCACCGGCGGCGGCGCGACCCGTTCGACGAGCCCGGTATCGAGGAGCAACAGCTCGAGGACGCCATGCGCCAGGCGGCCGAGCACGCCGAGGAGCAGGAGGACGGGCCCGACGACGACGGGCCCGGTGGCGGTGAGCTGCCCGAACCCCAGGAAAGTCCCCGAGATGCTCCGAAGGGGAACGGGAACGCGCCCCAGGAGCGGCCGGCGCCGGAGCCGTCGCCCGCGTTCAAGGCGCGGATGCTGGAGGTGCCCGGAGTCGGCGAAGGCGCGCCCGGCAAGCGGTCCAGGGCCCGTGCGCGCACCGGCCGCGTCGTGCGGTCGTCCACAGTGGACGGAAGTGGGCTGCACCTGGTCGACACGCTCACGAACGCGGCGCCGCACCAGGCGAGCCGCGGACGGACGGGTCCCGGCCTGCTCCTCACGGCGGCAGACCTGCGCAAGGCGGTGCGGGAGGGCAAGGAGTCGAACCTCGTCCTGTTCGTCGTCGACGCCTCCGGCTCGATGGCGGCGCAGAAGCGGATGTCGGCCGTCAGCGGCGCGGTGATCTCGTTGCTGCGCGACGCCTACCAGCGCCGCGACAAGGTCGGTGTGGTCACGTTCCGCGGTAGCCAGGCCGAGGTCGCGTTGCCGCCGACCACCTCCGTCGACGCCGCGGCCACGAGGCTCAAGAAGATGCGCACCGGAGGCCGCACCCCGCTCGCGGACGGTCTGCTGAAGGCCCACCGGGTGCTGGAGATCGAACGGCTCCGCGACTCGCGCAAGCGTCCGCTCGTCGTGCTGCTGACCGACGGCCGTGCCACGTCGTCCGGACTCGGTGGTGACCCGGCCAAGGACGCGCTGAAGGTCGCCGGTCTGCTCGAACAGACCGCCGTCGTGGTCGTGGACTGCGAGCAGGGCCACGTCCGGCTCGGTCTCGCGCAGAAGATCGCCGAGGCGCTGCACGGCACCTGCGTGCGGCTCGACCAGCTCAGCGCCGACCACCTCGCCGGCGTCGTCCGGGCAGCGTGAGGAGAGACCGATGCCCCAAGGACAACCGACCGAGGTTCCGAAGGACGGCCTGACCACCCGTCAGCGCCGCAACCGCCCGCTGCTGATGCTGCACACCGGTGAGATGAAGGGGAAGTCGACGTCGGCGTTCGGCCTGGCGCTGCGCGGCTGGAACCAGGGCTGGGACATCGGCGTGTTCCAGTTCGTGAAGTCCGCCAAGTGGAAGGTGGGCGAGGAGTCCGCGTTCAAGGCGCTCGGCCGGCTGCACGACGAGACCGGCGAGGGCGGCGCCGTCGAGTGGCACAAGATGGGCGAGGGCTGGTCCTGGACCCGCAAGCAGGGCACCGAGGACGACCACGCGGCCGCCGCGCGCGAGGGCTGGGCGGAGATCGCGCGCCGGATCGCCTCCGAACGCCACGGCCTCTACGTGCTCGACGAGTTCACGTACCCGCTGCACTGGGGCTGGATCGACGTGGACGAGGTCGTGGAGACGCTCGCGAACCGGCCGGGCCACCAGCACGTGGTGATCACCGGCCGGTACGCGCCGCAGCCGCTGGTCGACGCCGCCGACCTCGTGGTGGAGATGACCAAGGTCAAGCACCCGATGGACGCCGGGCAGAAGGGCCAGCGGGGGATCGAGTGGTGAACCGGCTGGTCGTCGCCGCCCCCGCCTCCGGCAGCGGCAAGACCACCGTCGCGACCGGACTGATGGCCGCGTTGCGCCACGCCGGGTCGCGGGTCGCGCCGTTCAAGGTCGGCCCCGACTACATCGACCCGGGCTACCACGCGCTCGCGACGCGACGTCCCGGGCGCAACCTCGACCCGGTCATGGTCGGCGAGCACCGCGTCCCCGGTCTGTTCGCGCACGGCTCCAGAGGCTGCGACATCGCCGTCGTCGAGGGTGTGATGGGCCTGTTCGACGGCCGCGTCGACACCGCGGGCATCGGCTCGACCGCGCACGTCGCGAAGCTGATCAACGCGCCCGTGCTGTTCGTCGTGGACGCACGCGGGCAGAGCCGGTCGCTCGCGGCGCTGCTGCACGGGTTCCGCGGCTACGACCCGACGGTCCGGCTCGGGGGCGTGATCCTCAACCAGGTCGGGTCCGAGCGGCACGAGCAGGTGCTGCGGTCCGCGTGCGACGAGGTGGGCCTCGACGTGCTCGGGGTGCTGCCGCGCGATCCGCAGTTCTCCTTGCCCTCCAGGCACTTGGGGCTCGTGACGGCGGCGGAGCACGGGTCGGAGGCGGTGTCGGCGGTCGACGCCATCGCCGCAGCGGTGGCCAAGCACGTCGACCTCGACGCGGTGCGCGGGCTGGCCAGGTCGGTGCCGTCCATGGCCGTCGCCCCGTGGGAACCCCAGGTCGACGCGGTCGCGGACGAGCCCGTGATCGCGGTGGCGGGCGGTGCGGCCTTCACGTTCGGCTACGCGGAACACGTCGAGGTGCTCAGGGCGGCGGGTGCGGCGGTGGCCGTCGTCGACCCGCTGAACGACGAGGACCTGCCGGCGGGCACCGCGGGCCTCGTGCTGCCGGGCGGGTTCCCCGAACAGCACGCGGAAGCCTTGTCCGGCAACGTGAAGCTGCGCGACGCGGTGGCCCGGTTCGCTCGATCGGGTGCCCCGGTCCACGCCGAGTGCGGTGGGTTGCTGTACCTCGCGAGGTCGCTCGACGGGCACCCGATGTGCGGCGTGCTCGACGCCGAGGGGTTCATGACGCCGAAGCTGACGCTGGGCTACCGCGACGCCGTGGCGTCCGCGAGCTCGCCGCTGCACCTGCCCGGCAGCCGCGTGACCGGCCACGAGTTCCACCGCACGCAGCTGTCCACACCGCACTCCGCCCCGCCCGCGTGGCACTGGCGCGGCGTCGACTCTCGGCCGGTCGCCGAGGGGTTCGTGACCGGTGGTGTGCACGCGTCGTACCTGCACACCCACCCGGCCGGCGACCCGGAGTCGGTGGCGCGTTTCGTGCGGGCCTGCCACCCGTTCGTGGCGGGATCGGCAGGCGGTACGGTCAACGCCTAAGCCTCTCTCCCCAACCCCCCTGTGGAGCTGTCGTGACGACGACCGGTCGGGTCTCCTTCGTCGGCGCCGGTCCCGGTGCCGCCGACCTCATCACCTTGCGCGGTGCGCGCCGCGTCGCGGAAGCCGACGTCGTCATCTGGGCTCCCAGCGCGGTCGACGCCGAGTGCGTCCGCGAGCACGCCCGCGCCGAGGCCGAGCTGGTCGACTTCTCGCGCGTCACGCCCGAGGAGATCACCGACCTGTACCGCCGCGCCGCAGCGTCCCGGCAGACGGTCGTGCGCCTGCACGCGGGCGACGCCGCGACGGGTGGTGGCGTGCAGGAGCAGCACGACCTGTGCGTGCGCCTCGGCCTCGACGTCGAGGTCGTGCCGGGCGTCTCGGTCGTGGCCGCCGCCGCGGCCAAGATCGGCAGGGAGATCACCTCCACCGAGGCGTCGTCGGCCGTGCTGATCTCGCCGGAGAGCAGCGAGAAGGTCCGCGAGTTCGCCGCGCTGCAGACCACGATGGCCGCCACGGTCTCGGGCGCGCGCGTGGGGCAGTTCGTCGAGAAGCTGCTGGAGGGCGGGTACACCGCCGAGACGCCGGTCGTCGTGGCGTACAAGGTGAGCCAGGCCGACGAGGTGGTCGCGCACACCACGGTCGGCGAGCTGGAGTCGGTGGTGAAGCAGCACAAGCTGTACCGCCCGACGCTGTTCCTGGTCGGCACCGCGGTGAAGGCGCCGACCCGCCGCGTCTCCTCCTCGGTCGGCACCTCCGTCGACGAACCGCTGCGGGCCGCCCGCCCGAGCCGCTGGTCGCGCAGGGCCGCCTCGCGCATCGCGACGCGCACCGACGAGCCGATCCCGGCTCCCGCGCCCGTTCCCGCCGCCGGCACCGCCGCCGCGGAGCCCAACCCCGCGTGGACAGCGGTCGAGGAAATACAGCAGTCCGTCCGCAGGCCCGCCGAGGAGCCCGCGCCCAAGCCGAAGCTGACCGTGGTCGCGGCCGAGATGCCGAAGCCGCCGACGGTGCGCGCCTCGACATCGGCCCAGAAGAAGAAGCCGGCTCGTAAGCCCCACAAGCGCACCGCCGGCAACTGATGTCCGTCGAAGCCCTGCGGGAGGCAGCGGGCCGTCCGGTCGAGGTCGTCGACGCCGCGGACGGTCTGCGCCCGGCGCTGAACGTGTGCCGCGCCCGGTCCGCCGTGGTCGTGAAGCTGGCCTCGGGCATCGGCCCGGCCGAGGTCGGCGCGGGTGTCGCGGGCTGGCGCCGCTCGCTGGTCGTCTCGGACGGCGACGAGCTCGTCACGGTCGACCCGCGGGACGCGGTGACCCGCCGCTGGACCGCGCCCGACGCGGTGCTGTGCCTGGCGGACACCGAGTTCCTGCGGTCGAACGACGGCTGGGCGCTCCCCGAGGACGCGTTCGGCAGCCGCACCCACGTCCTGGGTGCCGAGGTGCGCGCGTTCGTGCTGGCCCGCCTCGCCCCGCGCCCCGGCGTGCTGGTGTGGGACGTGCTGGCCGGGTCCGGCGCGGTGGGCGTGGAGTGCGCCCGGCTCGGTGCCGCGGTGATCGCGGTCGAGCCCGATCCCGTGCAGTGCGTGCGGATCATCGCGAACGCCTCCGCGCACGGCGTCGACGTCCGCGTGGAGGAGAGCGAGCTCGACACGTCCGCGCTGCCGCGGCCGGACGCGGTGTTCGTCGGTCGTGGCGATCTCGCCGCGGTGAAGGCGAGCGCGGCGGTGTCCGCGAAGCGCGTGGTCGTCGCGACGGAGAGCGTGGACGAGATCGTGCCCGCCAGGGACGCGCTCCAGGCCGCCGGGTACGAGGTCGAGGGCGTGCACTGGACGGCGTCGAGGCTGCTCGACTCGGGTTTCGCGCCGGCCGTTCCGGTGACGGTGTTGTGGGGTACCAAGAAGTGAGTGCCGCGGACCGCGCGGCCGTCGAGCTGCGGGGAGCGCGGGCGTGATCGGTGTGTTCGCGGGACCGGCGCAGCGCGGTGACGCCGCCGACCTCGCCGGTCTGCTCGGTTCGGACGCCGTCGTCCCCGACGGTCCCGTCAAGCCCGCCGCCCTCACCCTGTGGTCCCGGCTCGGCGCGGCGGTGTTCTTCCTGGACGCGGGGTCCGCGGTCCGCCTGATCGCGCCCCTGTTGCGGGACAAGGACTCCGACCCGGCGGTCATCTGCGTCGACCAGCACTTCGTGGTCGCGCTCGCGGGTGACGCGGACGACCTGACCCGGCACATCGCGGACGTGCTGAACCTCGCGCCCGTCGTCACCGGCGGCCCGTTGATCGACTCGGTGCTGGACGAGCTGGTCGAGCAGCTCGACGCGACGGCCGACGGCGATGTCGCGGCGTGCGTCGCGGCCATCGAGGCGGGCGAGAAGGTCGTGCTGCGCAACCCGTTGGGCTTCCCGCTGCCCGCGCTGCCGCCGAACGTGGTGGCGGGCGGCGAAGATGCGACGTGGGTGATCGTCGTCGACGACCGGGCCGCCGCGGCGAAGGACAACGTGCTGCGGATCGTGCCGCGCACGCTCGTCGTCGGCGTGGGCTCCACGCGGGGCGCGTCGGCCACGAGCGTCGGCGCGGCCCTGTCGGAACTGGACGCCCAGGGCGGGCTGGACCTCCGCGCCATCAAGGCGTTCGCGACGGCCGACGTCAAGGCGGACGAGCCGGGCATCGTGGACGCGGTGGAGGACTGGGGTTTCTGGCACGGCGACACCGCCGAGCTGCTGACGTTCCCGACCGAGGAGCTCGCCGAGATCGGCGTGCCGAACCCGAGCTCGGTGGTGCGCAACTCGCTGGGCACCGCGAGCGTCGCGGAGGCGGCGGCGTTGCGCGGCGCGCGGCAGGTCGGCCACGGCGCGCCGGTCGAGCTGGCGGCCGAGAAGTTCAAGCGGGACAACGTGACCGTGGCCGCGGCACGGGTGCTGCCGCGCGGGCGGCTCGCGCTGGTCGGGCTCGGTCCCGGCCCCGCGGAGGAACGCACGCCGCGCGCGGAGGCGGAGATCCGGCGGGCCGCGTTCGTGGTGGGCAGCCCCGCGGCGGTCGAGTCGGTCGGCCCGATCCTGCGCTCCGGCACGGAGATCCGCCACGAGGGTGCGTCCGAGTTGGCCGCGAGTGGGGCGGCGGTCGCATTCGTCGCTTTCGGAACCGGGCCAACGCTGGACATTCCGGTCGAAGCCGACGTAATTGTTGTTCCCGGAGTGTGGGAGCGCTGACGTTTTTCCTTCTTTCGTAGGGTCTCCGTCGAAGTTTTCCCGATTAGCGTCGCCATGCACACGGCCCACCCTGCTCGGGCCCGAAAGCACTGGAGACCGACATGAGAGCCCGTCGTCTCGTCGCGGTTGCCTGCACCGCAGGTGTCGCACTGTCCCTGCTCACGGCCAACGCCCAGGCCGCCGCGCCCAAGGAAGGCCTGCGCCTGCTGGCGGTGCGCGACTCCCTGACCGCCACCCACAGCTGGTACGAGCAGACCTTCGACGGCAAGGCCGTGCTGGGTGCCTACTACGTCGAGCACGTCGACAAGGCGACCGGTGTGAAGACCGTGGACGACGGCCGGCTCGCGGTCGGCTCTGTCGACGTGACGCCCGCCGTCAGCGCGGAGGACGCCAAGGCCAAGTCCGCCGGTGTGCCCGAAGGCGCGAACCTCAAGGTGCTGCCGGGCACGGGCCTCGTCTACGAGGTGATCTCCGACAACGGCAAGGGATCCGAGCGCACGCTGGTGCACGCGGAGTCCGGCGCGGTCGTGCGGTCCGAGAGCCTGGTCAAGCACGCGAACGGCACCGGCAAGGTGTTCAGCCCGAACCCCGTCGCCTCGCAGCAGAACCAGAACCTCAAGGACGCCAACGACGCCGACTCCGCCGTGCCCGCGGCGGCGTACAAGACCGTCACGCTGTCCGATCTGGACGGTTCCGGGTACCTCAAGGGCAAGTACGCCACGGTGACCGGCGCCAAGAGCAAGCTCGCGTACAACAAGAGCAACAAGTTCGAGTACACGCGCGCCAACGACTACTTCGAGCAGGTCAACGCGTACTGGGGTGTCACCGAGGCGCAGAAGTACATCCAGAGCATCGGTTTCACGAACGTCAACAACGAGCCGCAGAAGATCACCACGCTCGGCCTGACCGACGACAACTCGTTCTACGACCCGTCGAAGGACCAGATCACGTTCGGCACCGGTGGTGTCGACGACGCCGAGGACGTCGAGGTGGTGTGGCACGAGCTCGGCCACGCGATCCAGGACGCCCAGGTGCCGGGCTTCGGCTCCAGCACCGAGGCGGGCTCGATCGGCGAGGGCTTCGGCGACTGGTGGGCGCTGATCATGTCCTCCCGCGACGCGCAGGACACGGCACTGACCCCGTTGGCGTGCATCATGGACTGGGACGCCACGGCGTACACGACCGAGACGCCGCACTGCCTGCGCCGCACGGACACCGAGCTGAAGTACGCCGACCGCGACGGCGAGGTGCACCACGACGGGCAGATCTGGTCGCGCGCGCTCTTCGACGTCTACAAGAAGTTCGGCCGCGACAAGGCGGCGAAGATCGTGCTGGAGGCGCAGTTCTCGTACTCGCCGTCGACCACGTTCTCCGCTGCCGCCAAGGCCACCGTCGCCGCGGCCAAGAAGCTCTACGGCGACGCGGACGCCGCCGCGGTGCAGGCCGCGTTCACCGCGCGGGGCATCGCCTGAGTCAAGTGTGAAGTCGAGTTTGTCCGACTAATGGCGGTTACGCCGTTCATTCCGGTCCGGTGACGCTGTGTGTGCTAGTGCTCCACTCCCTGCACACACAGCGTCATCGGGAAGGACTGGCAACATGGCGAAATCCCTGCATCGCCTGATCGTGTCCGTCGTGGTCTCGGCTCTCGCGAGCATCTTCTTCGCCGCTCCGGCCGCCCACGCCGACGAGGTGTCACCGATGATCGTCGGTGGCACGCGGGCGAGCACCTCGACCTACCCGTGGGTGGTCTACCTGGCCTCCACGTCCGGCTCGCAGTTCTGCGGCGGCACGCTCGTGAAGACCAACAAGGTCGTCACCGCGGCGCACTGCGTGAAGGGCAGCTCGGCCTCCAGCGTGCGCGTCGTGCACGGCCGTGACGACAAGCAGAGCACCGCGGGCACCGTCGCGAGCGTGACGAAGATCTGGGTGCACCCGAGCTACACGACCGCGACCGCCGGCTACGACGTGGCCGTGCTGACGCTGGACCGCACCATCAGCTCGGCGACCCTGCCGCTCGCGACCACGTCGGACACCTCGCTCTACGCGGCCGGCAACTCCGCGCTGATCCTCGGCTGGGGCACCACGTCCTCCGGTGGCTCCGCCTCGCGGTACCTGCTGCAGGCGAACGTGCCGCTGACGTCCGACTCGACCTGCAAGACCGCGTACTCGCAGTACAGCAACAGCTCCATGGTCTGCGCGGGCTTCCCGCAGGGCGGCACCGACACCTGCCAGGGCGACTCCGGTGGCCCGCTGGTCTACGGCGGCAAGCTCATCGGCGACACGTCGTGGGGCCGCGGTTGCGCCGGTGCCGGTTACCCCGGTGTGTACGGCCGCATCGCGACCTACAACTCGGTGATCACCGCTCAGCTGTAAGACGGTTCGGTTGCAGGGTGCGTGCCACGGCGCGCACCCTGCTCCTTATGTCTGACCTAGAGGTAATGCCGGAGGACTGGTCGAGCGCGCTGGTCGTCGTCGCTCACCCCGACGACATGGAGTACGGCGGTGCGGGCGCTATCGCGCGTTGGACCGCCCAGGGCAAGAAGATCGCGTACCTGCTCGCGTGCCGTGGTGAAGCCGGCATCGACTCGATGGACCCCGCGGAGTGCGGTCCGTTGCGCGTGGAGGAGCAGATCGCGTCGTGTGCTGTCGTGGGCGTGACCGACGTCGAGTTCCTGGACCACCCGGACGGCCTCATCGAGTACGGCATCCCGTTGCGCCGTGACATTGCGGCCGCGATCCGCCGCCATCGGCCTGAGGTCGTGATCACCGGCAACTTCCGCGAGAACTGGCCCGGTGGCGGCGGCTTGAACATGGCGGACCACATCGCGGTGGGACGTGCCGCCGTCGACGCCGTGCGCGACGCGGGCAACCGGTGGCTCTTCCGGGACCTGGGGCTGGAGAAGTGGGACGGCGTCAAGTACGTGGCCGCGGCGTCCTCGCCGTTGGCGACGCACGCCGTGGACATCACCGACTCGTTCGACGCTTCGGTGGCGTCGTTGCGCGCTCACAAGGCGTACCTGGATGCGCTGAGCGGGGACATGGCGGACCCGGAGCCGTTCCTGAGGCGGATGGCCGAGGCCGTGGGGACCCGGTTCGGCGGCGTCCTGGCGACCTCTTTCGAGGTCCTGCCGCTGTGACCATGTTCCCTTCGGCTGGACACGGCCTGTCGCGTGTGGATGCTTCTACGCATGCCCTTTGAACAGCACTACCTGGCCGGCCTCGACCTCCGGGGCCGGCGCGTCCTCGTGGTCGGCGGCGGCACGGTCGCGCAGCGCCGGCTGCCCCGCCTGATCGCGTCCGGCGCCGTCGTCGACCTCGTGTCGCCCGCCGTCACGCCCGCCGTCCAGGGCATGGTCGACGCGGGGGAGCTGACCTGGCACGAGCGACTGTTCGAGGCCGGTGACGTCGAGGGCGCTTGGTACGTGGTGGCGTGCACGTCCGACATCGAGGTGAACGCGCAGATCTCGGAGGAAGCGCTCTCGCAGCGTGTGTTCTGCGTGCGCGCGGACATCGCCGTCGAGGGCACGGCCGTCACACCGGCCAGCGGGATGCACGACGGCATGATGATCGGTGTGCTGGCCGGTGGGGAACACCGGCGGTCCGCCGCGGTCCGTGACGGCCTCCTGGCGGCGTTGCGCGACGGTCGCATCGCCGACCAGGCCGCCCCGCCCGTCGGCGTCGCGCTGGTCGGTGGCGGCCCCGGCGACCCCGAGCTGATCACCGTGCAGGGCAAGCGCTTGCTCGCCCTCGCGGACGTAGTCGTGGCGGATCGCCTGGCGCCCCGCGAGCTTCTGGGGGAGCTGCCGGCGCACGTCGAGGTCGTGGACGCGGCGAAGATCCCCTACGGCCGCGCGGCGACGCAGGACTTCATCAACCAGACGCTGGTCGACCGCGCCAAGGAGGGCAAGTTCGTCGTCCGGCTGAAGGGCGGCGACCCGTACGTCTTCGGGCGCGGCTTCGAGGAGCTGCTGGCGTGCGCCGAGGCCGGCATCCCCGTGACCGTGGTGCCAGGCGTGACGTCGGCGTTCGGTGTGCCCGCGTTGGCCGGTGTGCCGGTCACGCACCGAGGGGTTGCACACGAGGTAGTCGTCGTCTCCGGACACGTGGCACCCGACGACCCGCGTTCGCTCGTCGACTGGCCCGCGATCGCACGGCTCAACGGAACCGTCGTGCTGATGATGGCGGTCGAACGAGCCGGTGCGTTCGCCACGGCACTGATGGAGGGCCGCCCCGGCTCGACCCCCGTCGCCGTCGTCCAGGAAGGCAGCACGGCCGCCCAGCGCGTGCTGAAGTCCACTTTGGACTCGCTGGCCACCGACATGGCCGAGCACGCCATCCGCCCGCCCGCGATCATCGTGGTGGGCCCGGTCGCCGACATTGCGTCAGCAAATAGTTAGGTAAGTTTCTTTACAAAAGCCGCCCGCCCGGTGGACTCTTGCTCGCACGCCGCCAGAGTCCACCCTTCCGCGGAGGCACGCATGAAACGCGTCCTGTTCCTGGCGGCAGCCATCCTGCTCGCGATGTCCGGTGCGTCCCCGGCGCACGCGGCGTCCCAACAGGTCTTCTGGACCTTCTACGGCTGGTACGACAACACCCCGCCCGGCGGCGACATCGCCTACCCGCAGCTGCACGACACGGCAGGCGGCAAGGGCACCTGGTCGGACCCGATCACGTTCGCGACCTCCAGCAAGGAGGCCAAGCCCGGCACGAAGATCTACTTCCCGCGCGTGAAGAAGTACTTCGTCATGGAGGACTCCTGCTCCTCCTGCGAGCAGGACTGGAACGGCAACGGCCCCAACGGCGGCCCGCGCCTGTGGCACTTCGACGCGTGGATCGGCGGCAAGGGCGGCAACGCCATGAACGCCATCGACTGCGAGGACGCGCTGACCGACTACCACGACGACGGCAAGCCGGTGCTGGAGGAGACGATCCTCAACCCGCCGTCGAACCTGACCATGGACCCGACGCCGATCTTCGACACCTCGACCGGCGAGTGCTACGGCGGCGCGAAGCCCAAGACCACCAACGGCGAGTACAAGAACGTCTCGACCGGCAAGTGCCTGCAGGGCGGCGCCTCGGGTGCACAACTCACGACCGCCACGTGCACCGGCGCGGCCTCGCAGCAGTTCAAGTTCCACGGCGCGTTCATGGAACAGGGCTCGCCGCAGCTGTGCACCACGTTGTCGTCGGGCAAGGTGCTGCTGAAGAAGTGCGACGGCGGCCCGGCGCAACAGTGGTCCGTCAACCCGAACCAGACCATCTCGGACATGCAGTACAACACCAAGTGCTACCGGGACGCGTCGGGGAAGGTGACGGCGGCGTCGTGCTCGGGTGACGCTGCCAAGTGGACGTTCACGGCGGCGAGCTGACCAGGCGAGGCCGCTCCCCGAACCGGGGGAGCGGCCTTGCCCTACGCTTTCGAACCGTGCTGGTGCTGCTTCCCCCGTCGGAGACCAAGGCGATCGGCGGCCAGGGCGCGCCGCTCGACCTCGACGCGCTGTCGTTCCCCGAGCTGAACCCCGTGCGCGACAAGCTCGTGTCCGCGCTGACCGACCTCGCGCTGGACGTGCCGGCGAGCCTCAAGGCGCTCGACATCTCCGAGCGGCAGGTCGACGAGGTGCATCGCAACGCGGCGCTGCGCACGTCCGAGACGACGCCCGCGTTGCTGCGCTACACCGGCGTGCTCTACGACAACCTCGACTTCCCGTCGTTGAAGAAGGTCGAGAAGGAACGCGCGTACCAGCGGCTCGCCGTGGCTTCGGCGTTGTTCGGGGTCGTGCGCGGTGGTGATCCCGTGCCCGCCTACCGGTTGTCCGGTGGGAGCGCGTTGCCGTCGCACGGGAGCTTGCGCACGGTGTGGAAGCCGTCGTTGGAGCCGGTTCTGCGGGACGCCGACGAGTTCGTCGTCGACCTGCGGTCCGGTGCCTACTCGAGCCTCGCGCGGGTTCCGCACGCCGTCGTGGTGCGGGTGGTCACCGGCGAGGGCAAGGTCGTCAGCCACTTCAACAAGGCGCACAAGGGGCTGCTCGCTCGCGCCATCACGACCACGAGCGTCGAGCCGGGCGACCTGAAAGGCCTGGTCAAGCTCGCGAAGAAGGCCGGGCTGACGCTCGTGCCGACCGGCGAGAAGACCGCGGACCTGATCACCGGTTAATTCGGTTGCGGCCGGTGGGGGTCGCCGGGCAGTCTTCTGCCTCGAAGCGTCGAGCCGGATCGAGGAGGTGCGTGATGTCAGAGCCTGTCTTTGGACGTGGCACCGCGTTCGCGACCCGTCCAGCCGCCCTTCGCGCCTGATCAGCACCGTTTGATCGCAGAGCGCCGGTGGGGCGGTCACCTTCACCTCCCCGGGAGATCCCACCGTGCGCGAGCACGATCTTTTCGAACGCTACGAGTCTGCTTTCGACGGCGCCGAGGACACCATGCGGCGCAAGGGAAAGCGCACCAAGTCCCGGCTCGACGACGCGGAACCCACACGTCGCGGCCGCATGACCGAAGAGGAGAAGCTGCGCGTCGCGCGAGTGCGCGAGGACCAGCTCTCGTCGGCGGACACCCCCGAGGACGGCGACCGCTGGTCCACGTGGGGCGATGCCGACCAGGGGCCCAAGCCGCACCCGAGCTGGGTCATCACCGAACTGGCCGCCGTGGACCGCGAGCTCGGCATCGTGAAGACCGGCAAGGAGGCCGACGTCTTCCTGCTGGAACGCGCGCTGGGCGACAGGGCGTGCCTGCTCGCCGCCAAGCGCTACCGCAGCAACGACCACCGGATGTTCCACCGCGACGCGGGATATCTGGAGGGCCGCCGGATGAAGAAGTCCCGCGAGACGCGGGCGATCGCGAACCGCACCGCGTTCGGGCGCAACCTGATCGCGGAGCAGTGGGCCGTCGCGGAGTTCGCGGCGCTCGCCAGGCTGTGGCAGATCGGCGCGCCCGTGCCGTACCCGGTGCAGCGCAGCGGCACCGAGCTGCTGCTGGAGTTCATCGGGGACGGTGAGGGCAACGCCGCGCCGCGGCTCGCGCAGACCCGTCCCGGCGAGGACGAGCTGCTCGACCTGTGGCGTCAGCTGGTCGCGACGCTGACGACGCTCGCGGACGCCGGGCTCGCGCACGGCGACCTGTCCGCGTACAACCTGATGGTCCACGAGGGCCGGTTGGTCATGATCGACCTGCCCCAGGTGGTCGACCTCGTCGCGAACCCGCGCGGCGTGGAGTTCCTCGACCGCGACGTCCGCAACGTCAGCGGCTGGTTCGCCTCGCGCGGCCTCCCGCCGGAGATCGCGGACCCGTCCTCGCTGGTGGCGACGCTGCTGGAGGTGGCGGGGATGTCCTGAGCGGGGTGGGGGGGGGGGGGGGGGGGGAAAAAAAAAAAAGAGAGGAAAACGCCGGGGGAGGAAGAAGGGAGGGGGGGAGAACAGAGGAAAGGGGAGAAAGCAGGGGCAA
>NZ_JBHYGW010000035.1:0-19392 GCF_042738015.1 Lentzea sp. NPDC059081 | reverse complement strand
GGCCCTTTCCTTTGTATGGCCCATTCTTCGGGGGGGGTGGGGGTGTTCGGGAGGGGTCCCCGCCCCCGCCCTCCCCCACCACCCTGCCCGCCCCCGCAACGCGTTCGCGGAGATCAGCTAGACTGGAAGAGCACCGATGAAGGCCTGACCGCCGTTGACCGGTGCGTCCACCACTCATCACGGCGTGACCATCACGCCGGGCCCGTCCTTGTGAACTGGCACCGCGACACGCGCGGGGCAGCCTTGAGACGTGCCATGTCTCGGAGGTTTGTTTTGCCATCCATGTCCGAAGGTCGTTCCGAGCGTTCTTCCAGCCGCAGGTCACCGCGGCGCCGCTCGGGCCGCCAGGGCAACTCCTCGCGTCCGCAAGCGCGGGTCGAGGAACCGATCGTCGCCGAGCACTTCGAGAGCACGCTGCCGGAAGGCCCGCTGCCCTCGTTCGCCGAGCTCGGCCTTTCCGACGCGCTGATCCGTTCGCTCGCCGCCAACGAGATCACCGAGCCGTTCCCCATCCAGGCGGCGACCCTGCCCGACTCGATGTCCGGGCGTGACATCCTCGGCCGCGGCCAGACCGGCTCCGGCAAGACGCTGGCGTTCGGCCTCGCGATGCTGACCCGCCTCGCGGGCGGCCGCTCGCTGCCGCACAAGCCGCGCGGCCTGATCCTCGTCCCGACCCGCGAGCTCGCGATGCAGGTGGAGACGGCGCTCATGCCGCACGCCCGCGCGCTGGGCCTGTGGTGCCGCGTGGTCGTGGGCGGCACGTCGTTCCCGCGCCAGATCGACCACCTGCGCCGCGGCGTCGACCTGCTGATCGCCACGCCGGGCCGGCTGTCCGACCACGTCCGCCAGGAGACCTGCGACCTGTCCCAGGTCGAGATCACCGCGCTGGACGAGGCCGACCAGATGGCGGACATGGGCTTCATGCCCCAGGTCCGCGCGATCCTCGACCTGACCCCGCAGGACGGCCAGCGCCTGCTGTTCAGCGCCACGCTCGACGGCGACGTGGACAAGCTGGTCCGCCAGTACCTGCACGACCCGGTGACGCACTCGGTGGCCCCGCCCACCGCGAGCGTCACGACGATGGAGCACCACCTGCTGTTCGTGTCCGCCGAGGACAAGCAGACGGTGGTGACCGAGGTGGCCGCGCGCGAGGGCCGCACGATCATGTTCGTGCGCACCAAGCACCACGTCGACCGCCTGGCCAAGAAGCTGCGCTCGGTCGGCGTCCACGCCGGCGCGCTGCACGGCGGCAAGGCCCAGAGCGCCCGCACGCGGGTGCTCGGCGAGTTCCGCGAGGGCACCACCCCCGTCCTGATCGCGACGGACGTGGCCGCCCGCGGCATCCACGTCGACGACGTGTCCCTGGTCGTCCACGTCGACCCGCCGGCCGACCCGAAGGACTACCTGCACCGCGCGGGCCGCACGGCCCGCGCCGGCCAGTCCGGCACGGTCGTCACGCTGGTCACGCACGACCAGCGCCGCGCCGTCCAGGGCATGGCCGCCCGCGCCGGCATCCGCCCGGAGAGCACGAAGGTGCGCCCCGGTGACGAGGACCTGGTCCGCATCACCGGCGCCCGCACGCCCTCCGGCGAGCCGATCGTGGAACGCGAGAAGCCCGCCCGCCGCAGCGGCGGCTCCGGCCGTCGTTTCGGCGCCCCGGCCGCCGGTGGCCGGGGCGAGTACCGCGGTGGCTCCGGCCGTCGCACCGAGGGTGGCGAGTTCCGCGGTGGCCCGCGTCGCTCCACCGAGGGCGGCGAGTTCCGCAGCGGCCCGCGCCGCGCGGAGCGTTCCGAGGGCGGTCGCGCGTTCGGGCGCACCGAGCGGACCGGTCGTCCGCGCCGGGCGCCGCAGCACTGACGCAGCACTGAAGCACGATGGTGAAGGCCGTCTCCCCGCGAGCTGGGGGAGGCGGCCTTCGCCGTGTGCGGGAGGCGGCACGCGGCTTGCGTGGATGGGAGGCGGCTCTCCGCCGTGCGTGGGTGGGCGGCTCGCGCCGCGAGTGACGGGGCCGCTCCGGCTCAAGGGCCGGAGCGGTTCGCTAAGGCGCGGCAGCTTTCGCCGCCACGGCTCCTGCAACGCCCGCCAGGCGCTGTCGAGAGCGCTCGCCTCAGCGCCCGGCGGGCGAGGCCGAGCGGGCCCCCTTTACAGCGCTTTCAGTGCCTGAGTCGCGCCTGCGCTACGGCGCCTGCAGCGTCAGGTAGGCCAGGCCGAGCGTGCCTCGCCACCCCCGCAGGCGGTAGGCGCGGTGGGTGTCGGCCCTCGCCCTGACCTCCTCGGCGTGCGGGGAGTCCGGGTTGGCGCGCAGCCAGCGTTCCCAGGCGAGGGCGTGGCCGTTCTCGAAGACGTCCCACTCGTCCAGGCCGGCCTGTTCCACTGCCAGCAGGCGGTAGCCGTGCGTGTGGGCCAGGTCCACCAGGTCGGCCAGCGAGCTGTACTGGTTGCGCGGGATCGGCATCGCGGCCAGCTGCTCGGCGGTCGGCTCGCGTTCCCAGAAACCCTCGCCCAGCATCAGCTTTCCGCCTGGGCTCAGCAGGTCTCGCACGGCTGTCAGCGCGTTCGCCGTGTGTTGCAACGGGTCTCCGCCCCACACCTGGCTGGCGCCGTTGACGACAACCGCGTCGAACGGGCTCTCCGGCCGGAACTGGGCCACGTCGCCCACCTGCAGCGTCACGCGGGAACTCAGGCCGCGGGCGTCGGCGTTGGCTTGGCCGTGTGCGATGGCCGCGGCGTCCAGGTCCACGCCCGTGCCGGTGGCGCTCGGGTTGGCTTCCAGCGCTCGCAACAGGAACTCCGCCCAGCCGCAGCCCGCGTCGAGCACGCGGGCGCCGTCCGGCAGGTGCAGCGAGTGGATCAGGCGGCCGGCCCGTTCTCCGGACAGCGGTCCGTGGAACGTCAGGTCGTCGTGCAGCGGTGCGATCTCCGGGGTTGTCATCGCACGCAGGATGGCGCCGACAGCCGGACGCGGGCAACGCGTTATTCGGTTGTTGGTCCCATCACCTCCCCGTAGCGTCGATCGACGTGGAACTCGTGTGGCGCTCGCTCACGACAGCGGACACCTCGGTGGTGGCCGCGCTCCACAATGCGGCCGCACTGGCCGATGGCACCGGCAAGCCTCGGTCCGAACAGGACTTCGCCGAGTCGTTCGCCCGGCCGGGTCTCGCCGGCAGGTCGGTCGGTGTGTCGGTGGACGGGGTGCTGACCGGCTACGGAGTCTTCGAGCCGCGCGACAACCCCGTTGGCGCGCACCGGGTCCGGCTGGACGGCGTCGTGCACCCCGAGTTCCGGCGCAGGGGCATCGGCAGCCTGCTGATGCAGCGCCTCATCTCCACGGCACGCGAGGTGCACCGCGCCCTGCACCCGGCCATGCCGCTCGTCGTGTGCGCCATGGTCGAGACCTGCTCGGCCTCTCATGTCGCGCTGGTCGAGAAGCTCGGCTTCACCGCCGACCGCCACTTCCACACCCTGGAGGTGGCACTGGGCGAGTCACTCGCCCAGGTCCCGGTCCCGGCGGGCTACGAGGTCGTGCCGTACTCGCCGGCCCGTGACGAAGAGGTCCGCCTGGCGTCCAACGAGGCGTTCACGGGGCACTGGGGCTCGGTCGACCGCAGCCCGCAGGAGTGGGCCGAGTCGTTCACCGACAGCGCGCGGTTCGCGCCTGACACCTCCTTCCTGGCGCTGAACGACGGCGCCGTGGTCGCGTTCGTGCTCTCGCGGCACCAAAGGGCCGTCGAGGAGACGACCGGCGTGCGCGAGCTGTGGATCGGGGACGTCGGCACGCTCGCGGGACACCGCGGGCGTGGGGTGGCCTCGGCCCTGCTGAGCCGGACGCTGACTCGGGGAAGGGCACAGGGCTACCAGCGGGCGGGGTTGTCGGTGGACGCCGCCAACTCGACCGGTGCGCTCGGGGTGTACGAGCGCGCCGGGTTCGGGATGGCGCGGACCGTGGTCGACTACGGGCTGCGGGTGAAGCCGACCGGCTAGGGATCTCGTCGGCCGGGCGGTGGTGCCGGGCCGTCGATACCGGCAGGTCTGGGCGTTTCGGCCTGGGGACGAGCCGGACTCGGCGCGGGTGCGGGCTCGGGCGAGTCAGGGGCTCGCGGTCGGCCGGGCGGCACGGAGTCCTAGGTCACCAGACCCGAGCGCTCGGCGTGCGGGAGCGCTCGGTGCGGCGTGCCGAGCGGACCCTACGGCTGGAGCTCCTCGCCTGCCTGGCCCACGCAGAACTCGTTGCCGTCCGGGTCGGCCAGCACCGACCAGACCAGGCCGGGCACGCTGTGCACGGCCACCTCGCTGGCGCCTAAGCCGACCAGCCGCTCGACCTCCGCCTTGCGGTCCGGCACGTGCGAGTCGAAGTGGACGCGGTTCTTGCCCGGCGTCGCGTCCGGCACCTGCTGGATGCCGACGGCGGGGCCGCCGTCGGTGTTCGGGGCGAGGACGATGAACTCGCCCCAGTCGTTCTGGACGGTGGTGTTCAGAGCGGCGGTCCAGAACTCCGCGAGCTTGCGGGCGTCGCCCGTGTCGATCGTGATCATCGCAATGGTCAGGGACATGGGAAGGACGCTACTCAGGAGGTCTGACAATTTCGGAAGCGCAGTTCAGAGGCGGTGGAAGCTGCCGCCGCGAAGTCGAGGACGGGGCAACCAGTAGGCTGCTCCGACAGTCCGTGAACGAGGAGTACCCACCGTGATCACCAGGATGTCGTCGTTGTTCCTGCGCACTCTTCGCGAGGACCCGGCCGACGCCGAAGTGCCCAGCCACAAGCTGCTGGTGCGCGCCGGCTACGTCCGCCGCGTCGCGCCGGGCGGGTACTCCTGGCTGCCGCTGGGGCTGCGGGTGCTGCGCAACATCGAGGCCGTCGTCCGCGAGGAGATGGACGCGTTCGGCGCGCAGGAGATCCAGTTCCCCGCCCTGCTGCCCAAGGAGCCCTACGAGGCGACCAACCGGTGGGAGGAGTACGGGCCCAACATCTTCCGGCTCAAGGACCGCAAGGGCGCCGACTACCTGCTCGGCCCCACACACGAGGAGCTGTTCACACTCACCGTGAAGGGCGAGTACAGCTCCTACAAGGACTACCCGGTCACGCTCTACCAGATCCAGACCAAGTACCGCGACGAGGCGCGTCCCCGTGCGGGCATCCTGCGCGGCCGCGAGTTCCTGATGAAGGACTCGTACTCGTTCGACCTCACCGACGAGGGCCTGAGCCAGTCCTACCAGGACCACCGCGACGCCTACATCCGCATCTTCGACCGCCTCGGCCTCGAGTACGTCGTCGTGTCGGCGACGTCGGGCGCGATGGGCGGCTCGGCGTCCGAGGAGTTCCTCGCCGTCGCCGAGACGGGTGAGGACACCTTCGTGCGCAGCACGGAGTCCGGCTACGCGGCGAACGTCGAGGCCGTCACCACGCCCGTGCCCGCCGAGCAGTCGATCGACGACAAGCCCGCCGCGCAGGTGCACCACACGCCGGCCACGCCGACCATCGAGACGCTGGTCGACTTCCTCAACGCGAACACCGACCGCAAGTTCACCGCGGCCGACGCGCTGAAGAACGTCCTGGTCAAGCTCCGCCACCCCGGCAAGGAGTGGGAGCTGCTGGCCGTCGCCGTTCCCGGTGACCGCGAGGTCGACTTCAAGCGCCTCGAGGCCGCGATGGAGCCCGCCGAGGTCGCGATGGTCGACGAGGCCGACTTCGCCAAGAACTCGTTCCTGGTCAAGGGGTACATCGGTCCTGGCGCGATCCAGGGCAACGGCATCCGCTTCCTCGCCGACCCCCGCGTCGTCAAGGGCACCGCGTGGGTCACCGGCGCGGACAAGGCCGACCACCACGTCATCGACCTGGTCGTGGGCCGCGACTTCACGCCCGACGGCGTCATCGACGTCGCCGAGGTCCGCGAGGGCGACGCGTCCCCGGACGGCAAGGGCGTGCTCGTCGCCGCGCGCGGCATCGAGATCGGCCACATCTTCCAGCTGGGCCGCAAGTACGCGGACGCGTTCTCGCTCGACGCCCTCGGCCCGGACTCCAAGCCCGTCCGCATCACCATGGGCTCCTACGGCATCGGCGTCTCGCGTCTCGTCGCGGCGATCGCCGAGCAGTCGCACGACGACCGCGGCCTGATCTGGCCCCGCAACGTCGCGCCCGCGGACGTGCACGTCGTCGTCGCCGGCAAGGACGAGACGCTCCTGCAGGCCGGTGAGGACTTCGCGAAGCAGCTCAGCGCCAAGGGCCTCAAGGTGCTGCTGGACGACCGCAAGGCGAGCCCCGGTGTGAAGTTCGCGGACGCCGAGCTCGTGGGCATCCCGACGATCCTGGTGGTCGGCCGCGGCCTGAAGGACGGCGTGGTCGAGGTCAAGGACCGCAAGTCCGGCGAGCGCGCGGACGTGCCGGTGGCCGAGGTCGTGGAGCACCTGGTGACGGTCGTCCGGGGCTGATACACCGACAACGCGAAACGCCGGACGGGCCTGGGGCTCGTCCGGCGTTTCGCGTTGTCAGCGGTGCGGCAGGTCCTACGTCGTCGGCACCAGCGAGTCGACGATCTTCTGTAGGTCCGACTCCTTGAGCAACGGCGGCGTCGTGCCGCCACCGCCGCCCTCCAGGTCGCCGTTCACGACCAGCACGTGCAGCTTGCTGCTGCCGTTGAGCACGACGACCTTGAGCATTCCCTTGCTGGCCAGGCACTTGTTGCCGGACTGGGTGACGGTCGCGTCCACCTGCACGCCCTCGACGACGACCTTCTTGCCGTCCTTCTGGGTGTGCTGGATCTTCACCGGCTTGGGCTGGGTCACGTCGATCTTCGGCGCGCCGCCCGACGAGTAGTACTGCGCCGAGATGGCCTTGGTGAAGTCGGTCGCCGTCTGGTTGATGTCGGCCTTCGGCAGCAGCGCGCCGCCGTTGGTGCCCTTGGTGAACGGCTTGCCCTCGCAGGTGTAGTCGCCGTACGAGGTGACGCCGGTCAGCGAGATGCCCTCGTACTTCTCCACCGGGATGCTGGCGTCGACGATGTCCCAGATCTTCGGGACCTCGTAGTTGTAGCCCAGCGAGGTCTTCACGCACTGCGCGCCGTCGTTCTTCGGGCACGACGCGTCCGTCTGCTGCGAGGACGACGTCGGGGGAGGCGTGGACGAGGTGGTGCCGCCCTGCGCGTTCGGGTCCTCCTTGCCGGAGTCCGAGAGCAGGAACCAGGTCAGGCCGCCGCCGACCAGCAGCACGAGGACCACCGCGCCGATGACCAGCCAGAGCGTCTTCCTGTTCTTCGGCGGCTCGTCGTCGAAGCCGCCGTACACGCCCAGGCCGCCGTAGCCGCCGTAGCCCTGCTGCGGGAAACCGCCCTGCTGGGGCTGCTGGCCGTAGCCGCCCTGCTGCGGGTACTGGCCCTGCTGGCCTTGCTGGGGGTACTGGCCCTGCTGGGGGAAGCCGCCCGTCTGCGGGTAGCCGCCGCCCTGGTAGTTCCCGCTGGGGAAGTCCCCCTGCTGCTGGCCCCAGCCCTGCTGGTCGTTCCAGCCGCCCTGTCCGCCACCTGGGTACGTCACGGGCAAACGGTACCCCGAGGGTCTGACAGGCCTTTAATTCATCACGCGTTGACTTACCGTCTGGGACGGGCGTAGCGTTCCGGCCGAATTCAACGGGTGATGAACTTGGAGGCTCGTGATGCGCACCGCGCTGGTCACCGCCGTTGCAGGCGCGGTGGTGGCGTTCCTGCTGGGCCTGCTGACGTTCGGCGTGCAGGCGACCGTGCACCCGCACGAGGTGCCGCTCGCGGTGGTCGCGCCCCCGCCGATCGCGCAACGCGTCGCGGCCGCCGGCTCGGCCGAGGTCGACATCAGGGCCGTGTCCGCGGACGAGGCCCGGAAGCTGTTGGCGGACAAGGAGGTCTACGGCGTCCTGGAGGTCACGCCCCCGCAGGCGACTCTGCGGCTCAACCCCGCGGTCAACCCGTCCGGGACGCAGGTCGCGCAGCAGGTGCTGACCGGTGTCGCCCAAGGCGCCGGGTTGCAGCTCAAGGTCGAGACGCAGGCCGTGTCCGCCGCCGAACGCACGGCGCCCCTCGCCGCGAGCGCGCTGCTGTGGGTCGGAGGGATGATCGCCGGACTGTTGTTCGTCGTGCTGAGGGGCCGCCGGTTCCGGGTGGTGTCGTCACTGGCCACGGCGGTGCTGGTCGTCGGCTCCGTCACGGGCCTGCTCGCGTGGTGGGGCGTCACGTTCCCCGCGGCGGCGATCGGCTTCCTGCTCGCCGTGGCGGTCTCGTTCGCGCTCCTGCAGGCAGGGCTGTTCAAGCACCTCGGCATCCGCGCGATGGGAGTCCTCGGCATCCTCTACCTGATGGCGCCCGCGGTCGCGGGTCAGGTGCCGGAACTGCTCAACCCGGTCTACAAGACCGTCCTGTGGTCGTGGACGCCCTTCCGGTTCTCGACGGAAGGACTGCGCAGCCTCATGTACGACGGGTCCATCGGCACCGAGTGGTGGGTGTTCGGCGGGATAGCGGCGGTCGGGCTCGTGCTGCTGCTAGCCGGCGAGGAAGCTCAACCGGACCGTGCGGACGGGGTTGTCGACGTTGGTGTCGACGAGGCAGATCGACTGCCAGGTGCCGAGCGCCAGCACACCGCCTAGCACCGGGATCGTCGCGTAAGGCGGCACGAAGGCGGGCATCACGTGGTCACGACCGTGGCCGGGCGTGCCGTGCCGGTGCCGCCACCGCACGTCGCGGGGCAGGACGCGCTCCAACGCGGTCAGCAGGTCGTCGTCGCTGCCGGCGCCCGTCTCGATGATCGCGACCCCGGCCGTCGCGTGCGGCACCCACACGTGCAGCAGGCCGTCGCCGGTCTCGTCCTCGAGGAACCGCTGGCAGTCCCGCGTGAGGTCGTGGACGACCTCCTCGTCGCCCGTCCGGACCTGGATCTCCTCGCTGCGCATGACTCCAGATCTTACGAACCGGCCTCGGTACCGTCGCGTCATGCGCGTGCTCTTCGCCAGCATGGCCACCGTCGGTCACACCTATCCGTTGATCCCCCTCGCTCTCGCATTGCGCGCCGCCGGGCATGAAGTGCACTTCGCGGTCGGCGACGAGATGCACCCCGAGCTCGCACGGCTGGGGCTCCGGCCGTTCCGCCCCGGACTGGTGTTCGGCGAGATCTACGCCGAGGACATCGCGCCCGAGCTCGAACGCGTCCTGCCCGACCTGGTGATCAGCGGCTGGTCGGTGCCCGAGGTCTTCAAGGAGGCGCGCAGGCGGGCTTTCCCCGTGCTGTGGCACGGGTTCGGGCGGATGTTCCCCGACGGCATCGGGCTGGCCAGGCCGGAGGGCGGCCGGCACCTCGACATCTGCCCGCCCTCGGTGCAGGACCGGGGTTTCACCGAAGACCGAATCTTGCTGCGACCGGTGCCGCACGTGACACCGGGCCTGGTTCCGCCCCGCACGCACGAGAAGCTGATCTACGTCACGTTCGGCACCGTCTTCGGCAATGACGACCTGCTCGCCACCACCGTGTCGGGGCTGGGAGAGCTCGACGCCCAGGTCGTGGTCGCGACACCGCGGAACTGGCTGCCGCAGGCCGACGTGATCAAGCAGGCGGACCTCGTCGTGCACCACGGAGGCAGCGGCACGATGCTCGCCGCACTGGCCGAGGGGGTCCCTCAGGTCGTACTGCCACGCGGTGCGGACCAGTTCAGCAACGCGAAGGCGCTCGTCGACGTGGGCGTGGCGGTGCGGCCGGACGCGGTGAGTGCCGAGGCGGTGGCGGTGTGCGCACGACAGGTGCTCCAGGACTCCCGCTACCGGGAAGCCGCAGGTCAGGTAGCAGAGGAGATACGTCACATGCCGTCGCCGGAAGAAGTCGCGGGCCATCTGGCGGACGTTGTGTAACACTGTTATTTATGAAGGCAAGCCGCCTGCGCCTCGGGATGAACCTGTGGCCGCCGTTCCTGTTCGCCGGCATCCGCGTCGAGGAGATCTCGCCGGACTACCGGTACGCGCGTGTGCGGATGCGCCTGCGTCCGTGGAACCGCAACTTCTTCGGCACCCACTTCGGCGGCTCGCTGTTCGCGATGACCGACCCGTTCTGGGTGTTGCTGCTGTTCAACCAGCTCGAGGGCGAGCACGTGGTGTGGGACCGGGCCGGCGAGATCGAGTTCGTCGCGCCCGGCCGCGGCACCGTGACCGCGGAGTTCCGGCTGACCGACTCGCACGTCCAGCAGGTGCTGGAGCAGACCGGGTCAGGTGCGAAGGCGCTGGTCTGGTTCGACACGGACGTCGTCGGGCAGGATGGGACCGTGATCGCGAAGGTGAGGAAGCAGGTCTACGCGCGCCGCAAGCGCGACAAGCGGCTCGCGCATGCGTGAGGCCTTCGGGGCGGTCTTCGACGTCGAGCCCGGTTACCTGAACACGGCGTCCATCGGCGTGCCCCCGCGGCACGTCGCCGACGCGGTCGCGGCCGCCCACGTGCGGTGGCGGCGCGGCCAGGACACGTCCTCCACGTTCAACGAGGCCGTCGAGACCTCGCGTGCGGCGTTCGGCGAGCTCGTCGGGGTACCCGGCACGTCGGTCGCGTGCGGTGCGACGGTCTCGCAGTTCGTCTCGCTGGTCGCCCAGGCGCTGCCGGCCGGGTCGAAGGTCTTCGTCGACCCCGGCGAGTTCACCAGCGTCTCGTTGCCGTTCGTGGCGGCGGGCCACGAGATCGCGTCCGCAGTGGACGAGGCCGACCTGGTCGCCGTGAGCGTCGTCCAGTCGGCGGACGGCGTGGTCGCGGACCTCGAAGCGCTGCGGGCGTCGGGCAAGCCGGTGCTGCTGGACGTGTCGCAGGCGGCCGGGTGGATGCCGTTGTCGTTGGCGTGGGCCGATTTCGTCGTCGGCGTCGCGTACAAGTGGCTGATGTCACCCCGCGGCGCGGCCTGGATGGCGGTGCGTCCCGATCGGATGGACTTCCTCCGGCCCGTGGCGGCGAACTGGTACAGCACCGGCGAGAACTACGGCACCGACCTGCTGCTTCGCCCGGACGCGCGGCGGTTCGACCTCTCTCCGACGTGGATCTCGCACGTCGGCGCGGCGGTGGCGCTGCCGTGGATGGCCTCTGTGGACCTCGACGCCGTGCGGGCGCACTGCGTGGGACTGACCGACCGGCTCCTCACCGGACTGGGGCTTCCTCCGAACGGGTCGGCGATCGTCTCCGTCGGCATTCCACCCGTTCAGGGCGTCGTGTCGTCTGTTCGCGCAGGTCGGACCCGGTTCGCGTGTCACATGTACAACACGGTCGAGGACGTTGACCGGGTGCTCGAAGCGCTCGCCTGACTGCCGTCCGTTACCGTTGGTCCTTGTGTCGGATCCACGTCAGTCACCTGAAGAGGTGACCCAGAACCTGCCTCGCTTCCCACCGAGGCCGACCGACACCGCGCCGCTCTACCCGGCAGACGAGCTGCAGAAGCTCCAGTCGATCATGGACAACCGCCAGGGGCACCTGCCCGCCCCGCCGCCTCCGCCCCCGCGCAAGAGCACGTGGGTCGGCAAGGCGCTGGCGCTCGTCGGCGTCGCGGTGGTGTCGGGTTTCGTGTGGTGGGTGTTGCAGCCGTCGGAGCCGGTGGACCAGCCGATCTCGCAACCGCAGAAGACCGCGGGGGAGTTCGAGTTCACCAGCGTGGCCCAGTTGCCCGAGCCGGTGAAGGACAGCGACTGCGCCGCCCACGCGAGCGGCCAGACGCAGACGTTCCTGAAGACCACGCCGTGCCTGCAGCTGACCCGTGCGTTCTACACGGCGAAACTGCCGGACGGGCGGGTCGTGTACTCGTCGGTGTCCGTGGTCAAGATGCGCACGGCGGACGAGGCGCGGCAGTTGCGGGAGCTCACCCAGAAAGACGGCACCGGCAACGTCAAGGACCTCGTCCTCGACAAGGCCATCAGCGTGCCGCCGCTGACCACGCTGGCCAACGGCGGGTACGCCTCCGAGCAGCGCGACCAGGAGGTCGTGATCGTCGAGTCGGACTCGCCGGTCAAGGGCGCCGACGCGCTCGCGCACAACAAGGAGATGAAGAAGGTCTCCGCGGACGCGATCAGACTCGCGTCGTCCTTCCCGACCGGCTAGCCGGACGCGACGCCCGGCATCGTGATCGATGCCGGGTTCGTGCCGGCCACCTTGCGCCACCGCGTCGCCCGCACGGCCGCCGCCGTCAGCGATTCGAGCGCGGAGGTCCGCAGGGCCGAGTCGTCGGTCCGTTCCAGCACACCCCGCCACGCGGCACAGGTGTCCTGCTCCACCGCCACGAGCGCGGCGAGCGCCGAGGGCCCGTCCGAGACGGGCGACGGCGGGAGGTAGGCCGCGGCGGGCGGGGTCGGCGTCGCGCCGTGGTCCCGCAGCCACCGCTCGGTCACGTCACGGCGGGCCCGGTGCGCGTTCGAGCCCTCCGCGACGGCCGCGGCCTGGCTGCCCAGGAACGCCGACACGAGGCCGTAGGTCCACAACGCCGCGTGCTCGGTCCCGAGCGCGGTCTGGACGGCGTCCACGTTCACGTGAGCACCTCCCGCAGCGACGCGCAGCCCGCGGCCACCGAGCCGACGAGGCCGGCGCGGTAGGCGGGCAACGAGGCGACCAGGGCGGACGCGTCGCGGACGGCGTCGTCGAGCGCCGTCCGCATGGCCGCCACCGGGTCCGGCGGCGTCGGCGGCGAGGTCGGCGCGGGCGGGGCCGTGGACGACAGCGGCGGGCGTTCGCGGTCGACCTCCGCCTGCAACAGGCCGGCGTGCGTCTCCCGGGCCTTCGCGATCTCCGCGGCCGCCGGCGTCGTCAGCGTCTGGGCCAGCTTGGCGTCCGCGCGCGCCTGCGCGGCCAGGGCCGACAGGGGGTCGGGAGGCGGCGGCGGAGGGGGCTCTGCGGTGCACGCGACGGCGAGCGGTGCGGCGGCCACCGCGAACAGCACGCGCCGGCGGCTGACCGATTCGGAGATCACGCGGCCCATGTTGCCAGCACCCCCGCGAGGACGTGGGGGCGCGGTGGGAGCCCGGCGAACGAGATAGTCTGGTCGTCCACGGCCGCCGAAACAGCGTCGGCCGGGGTTTCCATGCGTTCGAACTGAAGGAGACACCACGTGTCCAGCCCGCCGCGCGGAGAGCTTTCCGCGCAGCTAGCACCCGTTGTGCGGGAAGCTCTCGAAGCCGTCGGCTTCGACCTCGACGCGCTCGACGTGAATCAGGCTGGGCGCCGCCGTCTGGTCAAGGTCGTCGTGGACGGCGAGGACGGCATCGGTCTCGACGAGGTCGCCGAGGCGAGCCGCGTGGTCTCCGCCGCGCTCGACGAGCACGACCACATCATCAACGGGCCGTACACCCTCGAGGTCACCTCGCCGGGTGTCGACCGCCCGCTCACCCGTCCGCGCCACTGGAAGCGCGCGCACCTGCGTCTCGTGAAGGTCAAGCAGCCGGAGAAGGCCGAGTGGTTCGGCCGGGTCGGCGAGTGCGACGAGACCGGGGTCGAGCTGCTGCACCAGGGCGAGCTGCGGCGCGTGGAGTACCGGCACATCGAACGCGCGGTCATGGAGATCGAGTTCAAGCAGCCGCCGGTCGAAGAACTGGCTCGGCTCACTCGCACAGCACCGGAGGAGGAGCCGAGGTGAACGTCGACATCGCCGCCCTGAGGGCGATCGAACGTGAAAAGGACATCCCCTTCGAGACGGTCCTGGAGGCGATCGAGTCAGCGCTGCTGACCGCCTACAAGCACACCGAGGGGCACGCGACGCACTCGCGCGTGGAGATCGACCGCAAGACCGGAGTCGTGCGCGTGCTCGCGCAGGACCTGGGGCCGGACGGCGTGGTGCAGGAGGAGTGGGACGACACTCCGGAGGGCTTCGGCCGCATCGCCGCCACCACCGCGCGCCAGGTCATCCTGCAGCGCCTGCGCGACGCCGAGCACGAGCGCACGTTCGGCGAGTTCGCGGCCAAGGAGGGCGAGATCATCGCCGGCGTCGTGCAGCGCGACGCCCGCGCGAACGCCCGCGGCATGGTCGTCGTCCAGGTGGGTGACACCGAGGGCGTGCTGCCGCCAGCCGAGCAGGTGCCGGGCGAGCAGTACAACCACGGCGAGCGCATCAAGTGCTACGTCGTGAGCGTGTCCCGTGGCGCGCGCGGACCGCAGATCGCCCTGTCGCGCACGCACCCGAACCTCGTCCGGCGGCTGTTCGCCCTCGAGGTCCCGGAGATCGCGGACGGCACCGTGGAGATCCCCGCGGTGGCACGTGAGGCAGGTCACCGTTCGAAGATCGCGGTGAAATCAACGGTTGCCGGAGTGAACGCCAAGGGCGCCTGCATCGGCCCGATGGGGGCCCGTGTGCGCAACGTCATGCACGAGCTCGGCGGCGAGAAGATCGACATCATCGACCACTCGGACGACCCGGCCACTTTCGTCGGGAATGCATTGTCACCTGCGAAGGTTGTGTCGGTGCGGGTGCTCGACGAGCGCGCCAAGACCGCCCGCGTCGTGGTGCCCGACTTCCAGCTCTCGCTGGCGATCGGCAAGGAGGGGCAGAACGCCCGTCTGGCCGCCCGCCTGACCGGCTGGCGCATCGACATCCGCAGCGACGCGGAGGCTCCGGCTGCCGGAGCGGTCACATCCAGTTCGGCCGAATGAGCTCCAGGGGATAGAATTATCAACGGTTCAACGTCGGGAGCGGTTTCCCAGCACATCGGCCCTGTTCGTACGTGCATCGGGTGCCGCGCACGGACGTTGCCCTCTGAGCTGCTGCGTGTGGTCGCGGTGGACGGTTCGGTGGTTCCGGACCTCCGTCGGCGGCTTCCTGGTCGGGGTGCTTGGTTGCATTTCGATCTCGAATGTCTCCGCAACGCCGAGCGGCGACGGGCGTTCTCACGGGCCTTGAAGGTCCAGGGAGCGCTCGACGTCGCTTTGTTGCGCGAGCACGTGGAGCAGAACACGACCGCGGGACAGCCTCGTGGTCAGCAGGAAACAAGGAAGCAGGTCGACCCGTCATGAGTCAGCCGTGAAGCTGAAGACATGAACGCGCGACGTTAAGACGAGGTCGATGGGACTTGCCCGCCGGCCTCACGACTTAGGAGAGCAGTGGCAGGCAAGGCCCGCGTGCACGAGCTCGCGAAAGAGCTCGGTGTTACGAGCAAGGAAGTTCTCAACAAGCTCGCCGAACAAGGCGAATACGTGAAGTCCGCGTCGTCCACCGTCGAGGCCCCCGTGGCCCGGCGGCTTCGTGACGCCTACGAAGCCAAGTCCTCGAAGCCGGCTCCCAAGCCGTCCGCTCCGAAGCCCAAGGCACCCGCACCCGCTGCTGCCGCAGCGCCCGCCGCACCGGCGGAGTCCAGGCCGGCAGCCGACAAGCCCGCGGCTCCGAAGGCCTTCCCCGGCCCGAAGCCCGCGGCCCCGCGTCCGCCGGCACCCAAGCCCGCTCCGGCAGCTCCTGCCGCGCAGGCCCCCGCCGCGTCCGCACCCGCGCAGCCCTCGGCTCCGGCCGCCGCACCGGCACCCGCCGCGTCGGCCCCGGCAGCTCCGAAGGCCGCTCCTGCTCCCGGCGCCAAGCCGGGTGGCCCGCGTCCGGGCCCGCGCCCGGCTCCGCAGCAGCAACCCCAGCAGCCGCAGGCCCCGGCCGCGTCCGCTGGTCAGTCCTCGTCCGTGGTGCCGCCGCGCCCGCAGTCTCCCAAGCCTGCCGGCCCGCGTGCCCCGCGTCCGGGCAACAACCCGTTCGGTGTCGGTGGCGGCAACGCCCCGTCGCCGCGTCCCGGGCCTCGCCCCGGCCCGCGGCAGGATCAGGGCGAGCGCCCGTCCGGCCCGAAGCCCGGCGACCCGCGTCCGGCGAACCCCCGTCCGGGCGGCGCGCCCGGCCAGGGTGGCCCGCGTCCGGCTGCCGCCCAGGGTGGCGGCCGTCCCGGCCCCGGTCAGGGCGGTCCTCGTCCTGCCCCCGGTCAGGGTGGTCCTCGCCCGAACCCGGGCAACATGCCCCCGCGGCCGAACCCCGGCATGATGCCGGGCCGTCCGGCCGGTAACCGTCCTGGTCCCGGCGGTGGCGGCGGTGGCCGTCCCGGTGGTGGCGGCGGTCGTCCCGGTGGTGGCGGCGGCGGTGGCGGCTTCCGCGGCGGCGGTGGCGGCGGCGGAGGCGGTGGCTTCCGCGGCGGTGGCGGCGGTGGCGGTGGCGGTGGCTTCCGTCCCGGTGGCGGCGGTGGCGGAGGCGGCGGCTTCCGTCCCGGCGGTGGTGGCGGTGCCGGTGGCGGCGCCCCGGCCGGTGGCGGCGGTTTCCGCGGTCGTCCCGGTGGCGGTGGCGGCGGCGCTGGTCGCGGCGGTACCGCTGGTGCCTTCGGTCGTCCGGGTGGTCCGGCGCGCCGTGGACGCAAGTCCAAGCGGCAGAAGCGCCAGGAGTACATGGACAACATGCAGGCGCCTTCGGTCGGTGGCGTCCGCCTGCCCAAGGGCAGCGGCGAGACGATCCGCCTGCCGCGCGGTGCCTCGCTGACCGACTTCGCCGACAAGATCAACGCCAACCCGGCGTCGCTCGTCCAGGTGCTCTTCCACCTGGGTGAGATGGTCACGGCGACCCAGTCGGTGTCCGACGAGATCCTGGAGCTGCTCGGCTCCGAGATGAACTACGTCGTGCAGGTCGTGTCCCCCGAGGAGGAGGACCGCGAGCTGCTCGAGACGTTCGACATCACCTACGGCGAGGACGCCGGTGACGAGGACGACCTGCAGGTTCGCCCGCCGGTCGTGACCGTCATGGGTCACGTCGACCACGGTAAGACGCGACTCCTCGACACCATCCGCAAGGCGAAGGTGCACGAGGGCGAGGCCGGCGGCATCACGCAGCACATCGGTGCGTACCAGGTGCAGACCGAGCTCGAGGGCAACCCGCGTCTCATCACCTTCATCGACACCCCGGGTCACGAGGCGTTCACCGCCATGCGTGCCCGTGGTGCGAACTCGACCGACATCGCGGTCATCGTCGTCGCCGCCGACGACGGCGTGATGCCGCAGACGGTCGAGGCGATCAACCACGCCCAGGCCGCTCAGGCGCCGATCGTGGTCGCGGTCAACAAGATCGACAAGGAAGGCGCCAACCCGGCCAAGATCCGTCAGCAGCTGACGGAGTACGGCCTGGTCGCCGAGGAGTACGGCGGCGACACGATGTTCGTCGACATCTCCGCGAAGCAGGGCATCAACATCGACGGTCTCCTCGAGGCCATCCTGTTGACGGCCGACGCGTCGCTGGACCTGCGGGCCAACCCGGCCATGGAGGCCCAGGGCGTCGCGATCGAGGCGCACCTCGACCGCGGTCGCGGTCCGGTCGCCACGGTGCTGGTCCAGCGAGGCACGCTCCGCGTCGGCGACTCGATCGTCGCGGGCGACGCCTACGGCCGCGTCCGCCGCATGGTGGACGAGCACGGCGACGACGTGCACGACGCGACCCCGTCGCGTCCGGTGCAGGTCATCGGTCTGACGTCGGTGCCGCGTGCGGGTGACTCGTTCCTCGTCGTCGACGAGGACCGCGTGGCCCGCCAGATCGCCGAGCGTCGCCAGGCCCGCACGCGCAACGCGATGAACGCCGCGAAGCGCAAGCGCGTCAGCCTCGAGGACCTGGACGCCGCGCTGAAGGAGACCAGCCAGCTCACCTTGATCATCAAGGGTGACAACTCGGGTACCGTCGAGGCCCTCGAGGACGCGCTCATGAAGATCGAGGTCGGCGACGACGTCGAGCTGCGCGTGGTCCACCGCGGTGTCGGTGGCATCACCGAAGGCGACATCAACCTCGCCGTGGCCTCCTCCGCCATCGTCCTGGGCTTCAACGTCCGGGCCGAGGGCAAGGCGACCGAGCTCGCGAACCGCGAGGGCATCGACGTCCGCTACTACACGGTCATCTACCAGGCGATCGACGAGATCGAGGCGGCCCTCAAGGGTCTCCTCAAGCCGGAGTACGAGGAGGTCCAGCTCGGCCGCGCCGAGATCCGCGACGTCTTCAAGTCCTCCAAGGTCGGCACGATCGCGGGTTGCATGGTCCTGTCGGGCGAGATCCGCCGCAACGCCAGGGCGCGCCTCCTCCGTGACGGCAAGGTGATCGCGGAGAACCTCCCGATCAGCTCGCTCAAGCGGTTCAAGGACGACGCCACCGAGGTCCGCGAAGGTTTCGAGTGTGGTCTCACGCTCGGCAACTACAGCGACCTCAAGCTGGAAGACATCATCGAGACCTACGAGATGCGCGAGAAGCCGCGCGCCTAGTCGGTTGACGTGAGGGGGTGCGGAGCCGCTTAACCGGTGGCTTCGCACCCCTTTCTTCTGGAGGATCTCCCGCGTGTACGCAGGGATTCTGGAACTGGACGTGCTGCTCGGCGACGTCCACTCGCTGAAGGAGAAGCGCTCCGTGGTGCGGCCCGTCGTGGCCGAGCTGCGCAAGCGCTTCGAAGTCGCTGTCTCCGAGGCGGGTCATCTCGACCTCCACCGCCGGTCGTTGATCGGGGTGGCGGCGGTGGCCGCCGACCTGGAGCATGTCAGGGACGTCCTGGCCGGCTGTGAAAGGCTGGTGGCCGGACGGCCCGAACTGGAACTGCTCTCCGCCCGGACGCGTCTCGTCGGGCCGGAGGACGACTAGGAAGGGGAGGCTCGTGGCCGACACGGCACGTGCCCGCAAGCTCGCCAAGCGGATCTCGCAGATCGTCGCGTCCGCCCTGGAGCACGAGGTCAAGGACCCCCGGCTGGCGCGGGTCACGATCACCGACACCAAGGTGACCGGCGACCTGCACGACGCGACCGTCTACTACACCGTCCTGGGTGAGCGGTTGGACGTCGAGCCCGACTACGTCGGGGCGGCCGCGGCGCTCGAGAAGGCCAAGGGGGTGTTGCGGTCGATGGTCGGGGCTCAGACCGGGGTCCGGTTCACGCCCACCCTGACGTTCATGACCGACACCGTTCCGGACACCGCCCGGAAGATGGACGAGCTGCTGGCGAAGGCTCAGGCGGCGGACGCCGAGGTGGCTCGGTTGGCGGTGGGGGCTTCTCCCGCTGGGGAGGCTGATCCTTACAAGGCTCCTCGGGATGAGGACGAGTCCGACGAGGACTGAGCGGTCCGGTTTGGATCGTTCGGTTCGGTTTGGATCGACGAGGAACGATCTTGTCGGGGTGGCTGAGTACGTTGTGATGTAGGGGTTCCCAAATCGGGGGGACCCCTGCGTCAGCTTGGTGCTTCGGGGTTTGGCGTTCGGTTGCGTTGGCGTGTTGGGTGCCTGTTTCGTGCGCGGGGCTCTGCCCCGGACCCCGCCAACTGATCAAAGACCGGCCAGCGCCCTCGGCGGGTTGATGGCACGCCTGTTGCTTTGGGCGGCTTGCTGTTGCGTTCGTGTGTGCGGATTCCGTGGGGTGGTCCCGTCACGAGCAGTGCTCGATGCAGCCACACCCGAGGAGGGGTGGGGGGCCCGGGGA
>NZ_JBHYGW010000034.1:29667-73502 GCF_042738015.1 Lentzea sp. NPDC059081 | reverse complement strand
GGTAAAACTACTCAAAGGAATACTCCTGACGAGGAGTATTCATATTACTGGCTGTGTTTCGGCACGCTGTTGAGTTCTCAAAGAACACGCGCTCACCGGATCCGTTCTCCGTTTCCGGAGAGTTTCACTCGGGGCTTGTGTTGAAAGCTTAGCCAGTTCGTTTTCGCTTTGTCAAATCGGCGTTTCCGCTGATCTCGGCTCGGCGCAAACTCGCTTCGCATTCAGTTTTTGCTTGGTTCAGAAGTTATCCGAGAGGCTTTTCCGGTGTCAAATCGGGGTCTTTTCAGATCCCGGACAGCACGTTAGGCCGTAGATTCACTTCTGGGGGTTTGACGCCGTGAGACTTTACCCGGCCCGATCCGCGGTGTCAACCGCTCGTTCCGGGGTCTCGCTTGCGACTGGGAGAAAGTTACTCACGGGGAGGATCAAAGTCAAATCGCCTGGTCAGCGGGCTGCTTGATCGGCACGGACGGAGACGGAGCAGCCTGCTTGGCCCCGACCGGACGCGGCCGGAGCCACAGGGAGATGGAACGGAGTCCCTCCATCGCCTTCACGATCTGGTCCGCCGAGGCCGCCTGACGCGTCGCCAGCGGCACCAGGTCGTAGCCCCAGACGCCGAACTCCTTCAAGACCGTCACCGGATCGTCACCGAAGTCGGCCGTCGAGGTCGCGGAGAACTCGAGGAACACGTGCGGCCGGTCGCGGCGTAGCAACCGGACGAGGCCGGCCAGTGCGCGATGACCACGTCCGGGCGTGTCGACCCGCACGACGGAAAGCTTCATCCCCTGCACCAAGGAGATCTCTTCGAGCTCCTTGTCCAGGCGCACCGACCGAACCTTCGAAGCGTCCTCGGGTGCGTCCGGTGCCAACGGCGACACGGACACACCACCGGTCAACGTCGGTGATGACGCGAGCTCGCCCGCGCTCTCCCACGCCGCCCCCTCGATCACCGTCAGCCGGGAGGCGACGGCGGCGGGCAGGTTCGCCGAGACGTTGTGCCGCAGCAGCGCGGCCGCCGACGGATCGGGCTCGACGGCGACGACCGCGCCCATCAGCCCGAGACGCGACAGCACGCGGATCGAGTGGTAACCGACGTACGCGCCGACGTCGAGGAAGATCCCGTCCGGCTCCAGCACGGAATCGAGCAGCTCGGCGAGGTCCGGCTCCCACACGCCGTTGGACGACAGCAACGGGAGCATGAACGCGTCGTCGGAGGGCAGTCGCATCATGCCCGCGTCGCACAACACCAACGACGAACGCACTTCTGGCGCGTCACCGGAGGCCTCGTGCTGACGGACGACGACGCGCCGCAGTGCGTCCGCCGTCTGCTGCGCCTGGTGGGCGGTGCGGATCGCGGCGTCGAGCCGTGCGTCGCGCTCGCGGAACACCTCGACGACCTTGGACTCCAGCCCGTCGATCCGGTCGAGGGTCCGGTCCAGCGCCACGGTCAGCTTGTCGATCCGCTCGGCCAGCACCTCGGTGGACTTCGCGCGCTTGGCCGCCTCGGCGACGACGGCGTCCTCGATGTCCCGCATCCGGCGGCCCTGACCGGCCATGTCCGCGCGCACCCGCACGACGCCGTCGTCGACGCCGATCAGCTGGTCGCCGAAGTGCGACTGACGTTCCGCGACCTGTTCGACCTCGGCGCGCAGCAGCTCCAGCTCACCGGCTCCGACGCCGGCCTTGAGCGCGTCCTGCCGGTTGACCAGCTCGGCCACCGTGCGCTCGACCCCGTCGATCAGGGTGTGCAGCACCTGGCGCATGTGGTTGTCGTAGTGGTCCAACGCGCGCAGGACGACCTTGCGCAGCGCGGGCGCCATCGGCGTGCGATGGGGCCCGTCGACCGTGGGCTGGCGCAGTAAGGCGTGCTTGGCCGACTGCAGCGCGAGCATCGGGTCGACCTCGGGCTTCGGCTTCGGCCGACGCGCGCGCCATCCCCGGTACGCGTGCTCGACGCGTTCGCGCAGTACCTCGCTCACGCGTGCAACGGACCGCACGGACAGAACGTGCTCACGACCGGCCGCACCCAACGCAGCAGCAGTGGGCAGGTCGTCGGCCAATGAACGCAACAACCGCGCGGCAGCCTGCACGTCGGGTTCGGCGCCTTGGTGACACGGCACGAGAACCGCCGTCTTGCCGAACAGCTCGGCCACGGCGCCGTGGTCCGACGCCACGATCGGCACGCCCTGGACGGCGAGCTCGGCCAGTCTCAACGCGATCCGGTCGTCCGCCCCACCGCGGTGCAGCGACACCACGGCGTCGGCCGTCGCACACACGTCCTCGTCGTCGACCAGTGAAATCCGCTGGTCAGCGGAGGTGGCGAGGCGCAACCGCTCGGCGGCTTCCGGATGCGCGACCGCCCCCGACACCGCGATCCGCAGCTCGACGTCCGTCCGGTCCGGGAACGCGGTCAAGAACGCCGACACGGCGCCGAGCACGTTGCCGGGACGATCGAGCGCGTGGTCCGCTATCGCCGCGAACACCACCACTTCGCCAGGAGCGTGCTCACGCGCGCCGACGTCGTGCACGGGCACAGGCACGACACGGACGATGGGACCGCCGATGCGTTCGGCGGCGGCACGCGACACCTCGGCCGACAGCCACAGCTCGTTCACGCCCGTGCGGTCGTCTGCGGCCGTGGCGTCCAACGCGACGTCGACGACGAACCGGCCCGATGGCACCTCATCAGCAGGAGAAGTGCGCACGACGACGGGATATCCAGCCGACGTCGACACCGGCAGACCGGACGCGCGCGCGGCGGCGAGCACCCGTTCCGCCAACGGCCCGGACCCCACGACGGAGACACCGAGCTGGTCCAGCAACGCCGGGCCCTCGGACCGCGGCTGCGGCACGGCGGGCGCGGGCAACCGCCCGGACGCCACACCGACACCGGCACACCACTCGCGCCACGCGTCGGCGTCCGCACCGAACGGCGCGGGGAACTGCTTCTGCAGCGCCACGTCGGCACGCCACACGGCATCGGCCCACCGCGTACCGCCGTGTTCGGTGGGCTCGCACGCCCAGATGAGGAACCCACCACCACCGTCCTCACCGAACGCCGGCGGCGGGGTCGGGTCCGACGCCCGGTAGTCGGCGCGCAGCTCGGACGGGATCTGCGTCCCGTCGATCAGGGCACCGAACCGGTACGGCACGGGCGCGACGGTCCAGCCGGATCGCACCAGTTCGGCGCGGTAGGCGGTGCAGAGTTCGGCGACCTCCGTGTGCTCCGAGAGCAGCACACGGGGACGTTCCGCGAAATCGGCGGACAACAGCCACGGCCGCCGTGGGTCGAACCCGCGGAAGTGCACCGTGAGCAGGTCCTGGCCGACCACGGCCAACGAACCGGACTCGGTGCGGTGCAGTGGACGGTCGGCCACGTTCCACACGGACAGACCGACCCGTGCGTCGCGCACGACGTGGTGCGGCACGATCGCCGGCATGTCCAACGACGTCAGGTAGGGCTCGGAGCCTTCGCCGACCGCGATGAACCCGGGGTCGAACGCGCCCAGGTCGTGCAGCTCGGCGGGACCGGGCTGCAGCCCGTCCGAAGGCAACGGCCGCAACGTGCGGGGCAGCAGCACGACCGGTGCGGTGCGCAGCGCCTCCAGCACGAGCTTCGTCAGTGACCCGAACACCTGCACCCACGGGTCGAGGTACAGCACGGGCATGCCCTGCGACAGCAGCGCCTCGAGCAGCTTCGGCAGCAGGGCGGCCTTCAGCGCGGGCGCGTCCAGCGACGTCGCGAGCGTGTGCAGCTCGTCGGCGGGCACACCGATGTCCAGCGGTGTCATCAGGCCCGGTCCGGAGTGCTCGGCCTGCGCGTCGACGACGAGCGCGACGAACCGGCCCTCGGGGTGCTCCGCGAGGAACGAGCTGGACAGGACCTTGACCGCGGGCAGCTCCGCCGCCGTGGCGACCGTGCAGGCGCAGATCGTCGGCTGGAACTGGGGTACCTCTGTCACGGAGAGCAACGTATCGGCCTCACAGCACGGGAAGAAGAGTGCGCAACTCGTACGGGGTGACGCTTCGACGGTACGCGTCCCACTCCGTCCTCTTGTTGCGCAGGAAGAAGTCGTAGACGTGCTCGCCCAGCGCCTCCGGGAGCAGCTCCGAGTTCTCCATCTCGGTGAGCGCCTCGCCGAGGTTCTGCGGCAGGTTGGCGTAGCCGGCGGCGCGCCGTTCCCGGTCCGTCAGCGACCACACGTCGTCCTCGGCGGGCGGCGGCAGCTCGTAGCCCTTCTCGATGCCCTTGAGGCCGGCGGCCAGGATCACCGAGTAGGCGAGGTACGGGTTGCACGCGGAGTCCAGCGACCGGACCTCGACCCGGCGCGACGACGACTTGCCCGGCGAGTACATCGGCACGCGGACCAACGCGGAGCGGTTGGCGTGACCCCAGCACACGGCCGTGGGTGCCTCACCGCCGACGATGAGCCGCTTGTACGAGTTGACCCACTGGTTCGTGACGCCGGAGATCTCGCGCGCGTGCTTGAGGATGCCCGCGACGAACTGCTTGCCGATGTCGGAGAGCTGGTACGGGTCCTCGTCGTCGTAGAAGGCGTTGCGGTCGCCCTCGAACAGCGAGAAGTGCGTGTGCATGCCGGAGCCGGGCTGGTCGGAGAACGGCTTGGGCATGAACGAGGCGCGCACGGCCTGCGTGATCGCGACCTCCTTCACCACGTACCGGAACGTCATGACGTTGTCCGCCATGGTCAGGGCGTCGGCGTAGCGCAGGTCGATCTCCTGCTGGCCGGGCGCGCCCTCGTGGTGGCTGAACTCGACGGAGATGCCCATGGCCTCCAGCGCCTCGATGGCGTGGCGGCGGAAGTGCGTGGCGGTCTCGTGCGAGGTCTGGTCGAAGAAGCCGCCGTTGTCGGCGGGCTCGGGCTCGCGGCCGTCGTCGGGCAGGCCCTTGAGCAGGAAGAACTCGATCTCGGGGTGGACGTAGCAGGTGAACCCGGCTTCGCTCGCCTTCGACAGCGTGCGGCGCAGCACGTGGCGCGGGTCGGCCCACGACGGGGAGCCGTCCGGCATGGTGATGTCGCAGTACATCCGCGCCGAGTAGTTGCTGCCCTCCGGCGTCTGCCACGGCAGCACCTGGAACGTCGCGGGGTCGGGCTTGGCGACCATGTCCGACTCGTAGACGCGGGCGAAGCCCTCGATGGCGGAACCGTCGAAGCCGATGCCCTCGCTGAAGGCGCCCTCGAGCTCGGCCGGGGCGACCGCCACGGACTTGAGGAAGCCCAGGACGTCGGTGAACCAGAGCCGGACGAACCGGATGTCGCGTTCCTCGAGCGTGCGGAGCACGAACTCCTGCTGGCGGTCCATAGGGCGCAGCTTAAGGGCTGCGGACTCTCTACGATCAACGCATGTCCGCCCGTTGGTTGTTGGTTTGCGCACTCGCCCTGCTCACGAGCTGCACGTCCGGGGGAGATCTCCCCGATGGTGCGACCTTGCTCTCCCAGTCGGCCGAGGCGATGCGCTCGGTGAAGACGGTCCACTTCACGATCAAGGTGGACGGCGAGCTCCCGAACGTGCCGGTGAAGGACGCCGACGGCGACCTGACCGCCGCCGGGGAGTCGAAGGGGACCGCGAAGGTGACGTTCGGCGGGCAGCTGCTGTCGGTCGAGTACGTGCTGACGGGCGGGAACCTGCACTTCAAGGGCCCTACCGGCGGGTTCACCAAGCTGCCGGCGGCGTTCGCGGGCCAGCTGTACGACCCGTCGGCGATCCTCGACCCGGACAAGGGCGTGGCCAAGGTCCTGGCCAGCGCGAAGGACGCGAAGACGAAGTCGGCCGGTGACGTGTCGGTGGTCGAGGCGACGGTGCCGAAGGACGTGGCGGCCGGGCTGGTGCCGGGCATCTCCGCGGACGTGAAGTCGACGTTCTCGCTCGGCAGCGACAAGAAGCTCAAGAGTGCGCTGTTCGAGCTGCCCGGCGGTCAGAAGGTCGACATCGGTCTGACGGACTTCGACAAGGCCGTCACGGTCACGGCTCCTGCGTAGATGAGACGAGTCGCTCTCGCCGCGTCCGGCGCGGCTGTGCTGCTGGGGGCCCTCGACGCGTACGTCGTCGTCGGTGTTCTCACGGACATGGTGCGCGATCTCGGCATCGCGGTGAACGAGCTGGAGCAGGCGACGCCGATCGTCACCGGCTACCTGCTCGGGTACGTGGCCGGGATGCCGTTGCTCGGGCAGCTGTCGGACCGGCTGGGGCGGCGGTTCGTCCTGCAGGTGTCGCTGCTCGGGTTCCTGGTCGGGTCGGTCATCACGGCGCTGGCCGGTGACGTGCCGTTGCTCGTCACGGGCCGCGTGGTGCAGGGCCTGGCCGGCGGCGCGCTGCTGCCGGTGACGATGGCGCTGGTCGCGGACCTGTGGGAGGAGAACCGCAGGTCATCGGCGCTCGGGACGGTCGGAGCGGCGCAGGAGCTGGGATCGGTTCTCGGCACGCTGTACGGGATCGGGGTCGCGACGCTGTTCAACGCGATGCCGTTGTTCGAGGCGTGGGAGCCGCAGAGCTGGCGGTGGGTGTTCTGGGTCAACGTGCCGTTGGCGATCATCGCGATGGTGGTCGTGCATCGCACCGTGCCGAACACACGGCGCGAGGTGCGTATCGACGTCGTGGGCGGCGTACTGCTCGCGCTCGCGCTGTCGTTGTTGGTCGTTGCTCTCTACAACCCGACGCCTGCCGAGTCCGTGTTGCCGTCGTGGGGGTGGCCGGCGCTCATCGCGGCGTTCGTGGTTCTCGCGGGGTTCTTCCTGTGGGAACGACGCGCGAAGGTGAAGCTGATCGACCCGGACGGCGTGCAGTGGCGGCCGTTCTGGGCGGTGCTCGGCGTCTCTCTCGCGGCCGGTGCAGCGCTGATGGTGACGCTGGTGGACGTGGAACTGTTCGCGCAGACGGTGTTGCGTCGCGATTCGGCGGCCGCGGCGACTCTGCTGACGCGGTTCCTGGTCGCGTTGCCCGTCGGCGCGGTGCTCGGCGGGTTCCTCGCGTCACGCTTCGGCGACCGCTGGGTGTCGTTCGGCGGGCTCGCGGTCGCGTCGGTGTCGTACATGTTCATCGCGCAGTGGCCGGCGGACGTCAGCGGGTGGGTGCTCACGCGTGACCTGGCCATCGCCGGTTTCGGGCTGGGGCTGGTCATCGCGCCGTTGTCCGGTGCGGTGCTGCGTGTGGTGCCCGCCGTGCGTCACGGCGTGGCGTCGGCGTTCGTCGTCGTCGCGCGCATGACGGGCATGCTCGTCGGCGTGGCGGCGTTGTCCGCGTGGGGACTGCACCGCTTCCGCGAGCTCACGGCAGGCCTGAACACACCGCTGCCGTTCGGTGTCGAACCCGCTGAGTTCCAGCGGCAGCTGGCCGACTACCAGCGCGGGCTCACCGAGGCGCTGCTCACCGAGTACCACGAGATCTTCGTGATCACGTCGGTGATCTGCGCGCTCGGGGCGCTGGGATCGGTTCTCCTCCCGACCACGCGTCAGCAGACCGAGTCCGTCTCGGGCAGCCTCAGGTCCACCAGGTAGTTCGTGCCCACGCCGTCCACGCAGCCGACGCCCGCGAGGAACGCCGTGTGCTGGTTGCCGTTGTACGTCAGCAGCCGTGCGCCCATCGCCTTCGCGAGGTCCACACCGGACTGGTAGGGCGTCGCCGGGTCACCGGTCGTCGAGACCACGAGCACCTGCGGCAGGCCCTTCACCGTCGGCGGATGCGGTTCCGACGTGTGCGGGGCCGGCCAGAACGCGCACGGGCCGAGCGCGGTCTCGTCGGTCGGGATCGTGTCGTTGCCCAGCAGTTCCAACAGCCTCCGACGGTTGGACTCCAGGGTGGCGCGGTCCTTGATCGGCGGTTCGTCGACGCAGCGGATGGCCACGAACGCGTCCTGGATGCGGCTGTAGGTGCCGTCCGCGGCGCGGCCGAGGTACTGGTCGGCGAGCTGCAGCAGGGTGGTGCCCTTGTTCTGGCGCAGCTCCTGCAGGCCCTTGAGCGCGGTCTCCCACAGCCGGTCCGAGTACATCGCCTGGATGATGGCGGTGTTCGCGTCCGAGTGGGACAGCTTGCGGTCGCCGACCTGGATCGGGGCCTTCTTGAGCGGCTCGATCATCTGCCGGAACTTCGGCTCGGCGTTCTTCACGTCGGTGCCGATGGGACAGTCGCGCTGGGCGCACCAGCCCGCGAACCGCTCGAACGACTCCTCGAAGCCCTGCGCCTGACGTGCCGACGCCGCCACCTTGTCGCCATCGACCTCCACCGCGCCGTCGAGCACCATCGCGCGCACGTTGCGAGGGAACATCTCGGCGTACAACGTGCCCAGACGCGTGCCGTAGGAGTAGCCGAGGTAGCTCAGCTTCTTCTCCCCCAACGCAGCGCGCAGCACGTCTACGTCACGCACTACGTCTCTCGTGCCGACGTTGCGCAGCAGGTCGATGCCGCTTCGTTGGGCGCACTTCTCGACGAAGAACTTGTTCTCCGTCTCCACGGCGTTCGCGGTCTCGCCTTTAGGACGGAGCCGTTGCGCGTCGCGTTCGGCGTCGGTCAGGCACTGCACGCGCGGCTGGCTCGCGCCGACGCCGCGCGGGTCGAAGCCCACCACGTCGAACCGCTTGCCGACCGGGTTGCCCGCCTGCATGTTCGCGACGTGCGCCATGCCGGAACCACCGGGTCCACCGGGGTTCACCACCAGTGAGCCGACGCGTCGTCCCTGTTCCGTGGCGGGCCTGCGCAGCAGTCCGACGGTGATCGTCCCGATATCCGGCTTCGCGTAGTCGAGCGGAACCTGCAGGCGCGAGCACTGGATGCCCTCACGCTCGAACAGGGTCTTGCTCTTCGCATCGGTCGCGTAGGGCTGGCAGGCACCCCACGACAACGTCTGCGCGTAGAAGCGCTCAAGTCCTTTGCGCGCGGCGACGGGCGAGCCGTCGATGCGCGCGAAGGACGTGGACGTGCCGAGGACGATGATCAAGGCGAACAGGGCCGCGATGACTCGGGATCGCCTCTTCGTCATTAGGCGCACCGGGTTCCGTCGGCGGGCAGGGTCTGGTCGATCAGGTACTTCACGCCGGCGTCGTCCACGCACTTCTCGCCCTGCAGGAAGACCGTGTGCTGCACGCCCTCGAACGTGAGCAGCCGCGAGTTGAGCGCCTTGGCCAGGTTCACGCCCGCCTCGTACGGCGTGGCCGGGTCACCGGTCGTGGAGATGACCAGCAGCGGCGGGATGCCGTCGGCCTTGGGCGGGCCGGTGCGGGCGGTCACCGGGGCGGGCCAGAACGCGCACGAGTCGAGCGCCGCACCGGGCGGGTTGCCGTCGTCGAGGAACGGCGCCGCGGCCTTGTACGCCTTCGCGGACTCCAGCAGCGCGTTCTTGTCCATGAGCCGCGGGTCGTCGACGCAGTGCACGGCGCTGAACGCGTCCGTGATGGTCGAGTACTCGCCCTGGTCGTCGCGGTCGAAGTAGGCGTCGGCCAGCGCGAGCAGCACCCGGCCCTTGCCGTTGCGCAGCTCGGTCAGGCCGTTGAGCAGGACCGGCCACAGCTGCTCCGAGTACAGCGCCTGGATCGTCGCCGTGATGGCGTCGTTGTAGCCGAGCTTGCGGTCGCCCACGTCGACCGGCTTCTGGATCAGCGGTGTCGTGAGCTGCCGGAAGCTGGTGTTGGCATCGGTGTTCGATCCATCTTTGGCCACGAGGGGGCAGTCGCCCTTCTCCCGGCACCACTTCACGAACTCGTCGAACGCCTTCTGGAAGCCGGCGGCCTGGGCGACCAGCGACGCGAGCGGGTCCTGAGCAGGGTCGACGGCACCGTCGAGGATGAGCGCGCGCACGTTCTGGGGGAAGGTCTCGGCGTACTCGGTGCCTATACGTGTGCCGTACGAGTACCCGACGTAGCTCAGCTTCGCGTCGCCGAGCGCAGAGCGGAGGACATCCATGTCCTTAACTACGTCCCGCGTGCCCAAGTTGGCGAGCATTGAAGCCCCGAATTTTGTACCGGCGGCACACTTGTCGGCATATGCCTTGTTCTCCTGCTCCGTTTGGGCGATTCCGGCCGGGCTGGTGTCCAGATCGAGGTCCAGCCGCTCCGCGTCGCGCTCCGGGCCGGTGAGGCACCGGACGGCCGGTTCGCTCGCGCCGATGCCCCTCGGGTCGAACCCGATGAGGTCGAACCGCTTGCCGAGCTCGGTCTTGCGGTAGTCCGAGACCATGCCCGCGGCGGCCGCCATGCCGGACGCGCCGGGGCCGCCGGGGTTGATCAGCAGCGAGCCGATCCTGTCCCCCGTGGCCTTGTACCGGAGCACGCCGATGGTGATCTTGTCGCCGGTGGGCTCGGCGTAGTCGAGCGGGACCTGCACACGGGCGCACTCGACGTCGCGCTTGCTGCCGTACGCCTGCCGGCTGGAGCCGGTCGTGGCGAAGGACGAACAGTCCTGCCAGGCGAGCTGCTGGCCGTAGAACTCCTCCAGACCGGCGGGCACGGGCCCGGCGGGACCGGCCTTCTCGAGGGTGACGCCCGGCTTGGCCCCTCCCTCGATGATCGACGTGCAGGACGCGAGCAGCGGAATGACGAGCAACACGCTCAAGAGACGGACCACAGCCCGATGGTATGGGAGATGATGAGGGCATGCCGCAGCTTCGGATCGCGCTCGCCCAGGTCAACGCCACTGTGGGTGATCTCGCGGGCAACGCTTCGCTGGTCGTGGACTGGACGCGCAAGGCCCGTGAGGGCGGCGCGCACCTCGTCGTGTTCCCCGAGATGGTGCTGACCGGCTACCCGGTGGAGGACCTCGCGATCCGCACGTCGTTCGCCCGCGCGTCGGCCGAGGCGCTGGAGGCGCTGGCCGGGAGTCTGGACGCCGCGGGGCTGGGCGACGTGGCCGCGGTCGTGGGCTACCTGGAGCACGACTCGGTCGGCCCGCGCAACGCGGCGGCGGTGCTGTCCGGCGGGCGCGTGGTGGCTCGGCAGTCGAAGCACCACCTGCCCAACTACGGCGTGTTCGACGAGCGGCGCTACTTCAAGCCCGGCTCGTCGCTCGACATCGTGCGGGTCAACGGCGTCGAGGTCGGGATGGTGATCTGCGAGGACCTGTGGCAGGACGGCGGCCCGATCACCGCGCTCGGTGACGCCGGCGTCGACCTGGTCGTCTCGCCGAACGCGTCGCCGTACGAGCGCAAGAAGGACGACCAGCGGCTGCCGCTCGTGGCCCGTCGCGCGGCCGAGGCCCGTGCGCCGCTCGCCTACTGCAACCTCGTCGGCGGTCAGGACGAGCTGGTGTTCGACGGCGACTCGCTGGTGGTGGACGCGGCCGGTGAGCTCATCGGGCGCGCGCCGCAGTTCGTCGAGCACCTGATGTTCGTGGACTTCGACCTGCCCGGTGGCGGGTCGTACGAGCAGGGTCAGATCGGCGACTTCTACGTGCGCCGTGTGTCGCTCTCGGAGGCCGTACCCGCGTACGAGCCGTTGCCCGCGCCGCGCGTTTTCGAGCCGCTGTCCGACGAGGCCGAAGTGTGGCACGCGCTCGTGACGGGTCTGCGCGACTACGTGCACAAGAACGGCTTCCGGTCCGTGGTGCTCGGTCTGTCCGGTGGCATCGACTCTGCCGTGGTGGCCGCACTGGCCGTGGACGCTCTCGGCGCCGACTCGGTCCACGGCGTCTCCATGCCGTCGTCCTACTCGTCGGAGCACTCGCGCTCGGACGCCTCCGACATGGCTCAGCGCACGGGCCTGCACTTCTCGACCGAGCCGATCGGCGCGATGGTCGACGTGTACGTGTCGCAGCTGTCGCTGACCGGGCTGGCCGAGGAGAACATCCAGGCCCGGTGCCGCGGCATGCTGCTGATGGCGCTGTCGAACCAGCACGGCCACCTGGTGCTCGCGACCGGCAACAAGTCCGAGCTCGCGGTCGGCTACTCGACGATCTACGGCGACGCCGTCGGTGGCTACGCGCCGATCAAGGACGTGCTGAAGACGCTGGTCTGGGACCTGGCGAAGTGGCGCAACGCCGAGGCGGAGAAGCGCGGCGAGACCCCGCCGATCCCGGAGAACTCGATCACCAAGCCCCCGTCGGCCGAGCTGCGGCCCGGCCAGGTCGACTCCGACTCGCTGCCGGACTACGAGCTGCTCGACGACCTGCTGGACGACTACGTCGAGGGCGACCGCGGCTACGACGACCTGCTGGCGGCCGGGTTCGCGCCAGAGCTGGTGGACCGGGTGCTGCGGATGGTCGACAAGGCCGAGTACAAGCGGCGCCAGTACCCGCCGGGCACGAAGATCTCGAACAAGGCGTTCGGGCGGGACCGGCGGCTGCCGATCACCAACGGGTGGCGCGAGGGCTGAGCCCGTCCCGAGGCCTCTACCTGCAGGAGTGGAGCCTGCTCCACCGCGCGGCCGCACCCCGCCCGGATACGTTTCCCACCATGAAACGGATCTGGGCGGCGTTCCTCTACCTGGCGTCGGGGCTGCTGACGGCCATCGTGTCGTGGCTCGCGCTCGGTGTGCTGATTCTGTCCGTCGTCGTCCTGCCGCTGCTGCCGATCACCGCGCCGTACCTGCGCCGGATCGTGGACCACGACCGGCGGCGGCTCGCCCGGTACGCCGGTGTCGAGATCCCGCCGCCCCCGCCGCTCGACGGGCCGTGGCTGCACCGCGCGCAACGGGTGCTGACCGACCCGGACAGCCGGCGTGACGGGATCTGGCTGGTCACGCACGCCCTGTTCGGCACGCTGTTCGGCGCGCTCGCGGTCGGGCTGTCCGGAACCCTCGTCCAGCAGCCGGTCGTGCTGCTGTTCTGGTGGGTCTTCCCCGGCGGCAACGAGAACTCGTTCGGCCTGCACGTCGACACGTGGCCGAAGGCGTTGCTGAGCCTGCCGATCGGGCTCGTGCTGGCGGCGGTCCTCTCGCAGCTGCCGCGGCTGGCCGACCTCGACGCGGTCTGGGCGAAGAAGCTGCTCTCGCCGCCCAAGGCGTCGCTGGAGAAGCGGCTGGCCGAGGTCGTCGCCACCCGTGCCGCGGCGTTGCAGGCGCACGGCGCCGAGCTGCGGCGCATCGAGCGGAACCTGCACGACGGAACGCAGAACAAGCTCGTCGGCGTCGTGATGATGCTCGGCATCGCCGAGCGGACGCTCAAGCAGAACCCCGACAACGCTTTGCAGGCGTTGCTGCGGGCGCAGGACGCGGCCGGGGACGCGTTGGAGGAGCTGCGCAACGTCGTGCGCAGCATCCACCCGCCGGTGCTGGAGGACCTGGGCCTGGACGGGGCGATCCAGGCGCTCGCGGCGCGGTGTCCCGTGCCGTGCGTGCTCACGGCCGAGCATCTCGGACGACTGCCGGCCGCGGTGGAGGCGGCGGCGTACTTCGCGGTGGCCGAGGCGCTCACGAACGTGGCCAAGCACAGCGGCGCCCGGCACGCGTGGGTCAGCCTCGGGGTGAACGGCGACCGGCTCGTCGTCGTGGTCCACGACGACGGCAAGGGCGGCGCGGACGAGAACCAGGGCACGGGGCTCGACGGCATCCGCGGCAGGGTCGCGGCGCTCGACGGCACCGCGGACGTCAGCAGTCCCGAAGGCGGCCCCACCGTGCTCACCGTCTCGCTACCGATGGGAAAGTGACCTCATGCGCATCGTGATCGCCGAAGATGACGCCCTGCTCCGCGAAGGGCTGACGTTGTTGCTGCGCAACGAAGGCATCGAGGTCGCGGCGGCGACGGACAACCCGGACGACTTCCTGGTCGCCGTGGCCGAGCACGAGCCGGACATCGCCGTCGTCGACGTGCGGATGCCGCCGACGTTCACCGACGAGGGGCTGAGGGCCGCCGTCGAGGCACGCCGCCGGCACCCGAAGCTCGCCGTGCTCGTGCTCAGCGCGTGGGTCGAGCAGAGCTACGCGCACGAGCTGCTCGCGGGCACCAACGGCGGCGTCGGCTACCTGCTCAAGGAACGCGTCGGCAAGGTCGCGGACTTCCTCGAGTCGCTGCACCGCGTCGCGAACGGCGGCACGGCGCTCGACCCCGAGGTCGTGTCGCAGCTGCTGGTGCGGCGCAAGGCGGACGACGCGCTCAGCGTGCTGTCACCGCGGGAACGCGAGGTCCTCGGGCTGATGGCGGAAGGGCTGTCGAACGCCGCCATCGGGGAGAAGCTCGTGCTCAGCCCGGGCGCCGTGCACAAGCACATCGGCAACGTGTTCCTGAAGCTCGGCCTCAACAGCGAGGACGGCTCCGGCGACCGCCGCGTCCAGGCCGTGCTCGCCTACCTCGATCACTGAGGCAGCGGCGGCGCCCAGGCCGGGCGCGGGATGAGGCAGAACGGGTGCCCGGCCGGGTCGGCGTAGACGTCGCCCCCGAGCCAGGTCGCGCCCAGCTCCACCACCCGCGGCCCGGCCTCGGCCGGGTCCTCGACCATCACGTCGAGGTGGAACTGCTGCGGCACGGCGGGGTCCGGCCAGGTGGGCGGCCGGTGGCCGGGCGCTCGCTGGAAGGCGAGGCCCGAGGTGGTGTCGTCGTCCGCGACCACCACCCAGTCGTCGCCGCGATAGGTGACGGGCTGCCCGAGCAGTGCCGAGTAGAACGCGGCGAGCGCGTCGGGGTCGGGGCAGTCGAGCACCACGTGGTGCCGTCGTCCGATCATGCCGAGCACCTCCTCACCGTCAAAGCAAACCCGCGCTCCTCGCGTATGCGCCAAAGCCCGCACCAGTGCAGGGCAATCTCATGTCGCTGCCTCGCAGCATGTCGATGAGGTTGCCGGTGGCCGCCTCTGAAAGCTTGCCATCGCGACACAGCTGCGCTAGCAACCAAATGGTGCCGTGCACCTCAAGACCGTTCACGCGCGCCACCTTGGTCGCCTGACGGTCGTCGGTCAGCGCGATGCCGTCGAGCAGCTCGCTGGCCGCGAAGACACTCGCTTCGCCGTGATCGCGGTCGGTGGTGCCGATGGCCCTCGACCACTTCGCGAAGAGCAGGATCTCGCGAATCTCGTCCAGGGCCTTGACTTGAAGCCACGGCAGGTCGAGTGCGTTGCGAAGCAGCGGGTAGTTCTCGGTACCACGGTTGATCTCTTCCTTGACGATCGCAGTGGTCCAGCACGCCCGACTGCTCAGAAGATCGCCGAGCACGTCAAGCCGTTCGATCAGCGCGAAGTGGGACAAGCACATCGTGTCGAGAACCAATGGCTTGATGTTGTTCATGGCGCGACTTAGTCATCGGGCACCACGGGCAGGTCGTTCTCCACGATCTGGCCATGCATGAGCTCGACCACACGCGACGACGTCAGCAGATCGCGCTTCCACGCTTCCATGACCGCCTTGGCGTACTGGCGAGGTACCCGAATCGCATCCAGGTCAGGCTGAGGAGCCCATCCGACCGCGTCCATCAGCTCCGCCTTGGTCGGTGTCCGCTGCCGCCACAGACGCCCTTCGGCCGAATTGATGACCTCGACCAGCTGAGCCTGGCGCGTCACCAGTGACCACGACGTGCGATAGCGAGCCGCCAACTCCACGAGGTCCTGCCGACTGTTCGCCTTCGCCACCACGTCCGAGGGGAGCAACAGTTCCGCCGCGAAGGCGTCGATCATCGCCTCGCGGTCACGAAGAGACGCGTGAACTCCTATGTCATTGGAGTAAGGATCTCCGAGCACCATATGCCCCAGCTCATGTGCCGCCGTCGCTCGCCGACGCCCCGGATCCGTCGACCGGCTGACCACCGCGACAGCGAACTCGTCGCCGACCACCAAGGACGCGCCATCGCCCGGCAGATCGGCGACCAGCACGAATTGCCCCATTCTCTCGCACAGATCCATCAAGGTGTGGATCGGTTCGAGCGCCAAGTCCGCGTCACGCCTGATCTGCAACGCGATGCGCCTCGCGTCGTCATCGGTCGCGACGACGCCTTCACATCGGTACGGCTTCCTGGGCGACAACGTCCTGAGGTCGATGAGCTGCTGGACATCCCGGGCCCACGATTCCAAGCGCGCTTCGAGGCGATACGCCTGCCTGCCCGCGTCGGTGGCGGTGTCCTCGCTCAACTCGGCACGCCGTGACAACACCGGCGGAGCATCGTGGAGGAAGTGGTCCAGCGGCACGTCCAGCGCGGTGGCGAGCCGGGTCAGCTCCAGCGCGTCCACCTTGCGGGTGCCGGCCTCGATCTTGGCGATCATGGTCCGATCGAGCGACAACGCAGCACCGAGCTCTGCCTGCGAGAGGCCCGCACCGATCCGGGCATCGCGCACGCGCTCACCCACCTGGCTCCACTCTCGCACCTCGGCCACAGGTGCGATTTTCGCACATTTCGACAGCCGTGTCACAGTCGGCCACACGCCGGGTCCTGAATGGCGACGTTCAGGTCGGTCGCACGAACGGGAACAGCACGGTCTGCCGGATCGAGGTCCCCGTCAGCATCATCAGCAACCGGTCCACGCCCATGCCGAGCCCGCCGGTCGGCGGCATGCCGTGTTCCAGCGCCCGCAGGAAGTCCTCGTCCAGCTCCATCGCCTCGACGTCACCGGACGCGGCCTTCAGCGACTGCGCCTCCAGCCGGCGGCGCTGCTCCAGCGGGTCCGTCAGCTCCGAGTAGGCCGTGCCGATCTCCGCGCCGAACGCCACCAGGTCCCAGCGCTCGGCCAGCCGCGGGTCGGCGCGGTGCTGGCGGGTCAGCGGGGACACCGAGGTCGGGAAGTCGATGTAGAACGTCGGGCCGACGGTGGTGGCCTCGACGAACGAGTCGTACGCCTCCTGCACCAGTTGGCCGTGGTCCCAGTCGTCGTTGATCTCCACCCCGCGGGCGGACAGCAGCGACCGCAGCTCCGAGACCGACGTGTCCGGGGTGACGACGGCGTCCAGGGCCGACGACACCGCCGTGTAGACCGGCACCACCGGCCACTGTCCCGAGATGTCGAACACTCCGTCGGGCCGGTGCGCGACCTCCTCGCCGAACGCCTCGCGCGCCGCGTGCTGGATCAACGTGCGCACCAGGTCGAGCATGACCCGGTAGTCCGCGTAGGCCTGGTAGGCCTCCAGCATCGTGAACTCGGGGTTGTGCGTGGCGTCGGCGCCCTCGTTGCGGAAGTTGCGGTTCAGCTCGAACACCCGGTCCACGCCCGCGACGCAGAGCCGTTTCAGGTACAGCTCCGGCGCGATCCGCAGGTACATCCGCATGTCGTAGGCGTTGATGTGGGTGACGAACGGCCGGGCGTTCGCGCCGCCGTGCACCGCCTGCAGCATCGGCGTCTCGACCTCGAGGTACGCGTGCGAGTGCAGGAACTCGCGGACGCTGCGGATCACGTCGCTGCGCAGCTTCAGCAACGCCGCCGAGTCGGCGTTCACGACGAGGTCGAGGTAGCGCTGGCGGACGCGGGCCTCCGGGTCGGTGAAGCCCTTCCGCTTGTCCGGCAACGGGTGCAGGCACTTCGCGGTCATCGTCCACGACGACGCCAGCACCGAGATCTCGCCGTGGTCGGACTTCACGACCTGCCCGGTCACCCCGACGTGGTCGCCGAGGTCGACGTCCGACTTCCAGGACGCCAGCAGATCACCCAGGGCATCGACGGTGAGCATCAGCTGGATCTCACCGCTGAAGTCGCGGATCCGCGCGAAGCAGAGCTTGCCCATCTCCCGCAACGCCACCACGCGTCCGGTGACCGACACGTCCTCGCCGAAGCGTTCCCGCGCTCCCGCAAGGAGATCCGTGCGGTCGAACCCCACCGGGTACGGGTCGACGCCTTGCGAGACCAGCCGTTCGACCTTCGCGATCCGCACCCGGACCTGTTCTGGCCGCCGCACGGCCTTGGGCTCGGCCTTGATCGCGTCGATCTCGGCGACCCTCGCCGCGAAGTCGTCACTGACGTCCGTCTTCTGCAAAGCCCGCTTGCGCAACGACCGCAGCGACGGCACGAACCCCTCCGCCACCCCGGCGGCGATGCTGACGCGCGGCAACGACCGCGAGCGCTCGTAGCAGAAGAAGCGCGGCTCCCAGTCCGGCAGGTACTTGGCGTTCGACCGGTACAGCGACTCCAGCTGGAAAAACCGCGACGCGAGCGACAGCACCCGCCGCCACGCCCGCAGCACCGGTCCGGCGCCGATCTTCTCGCCCTCCTCGAACACCGCGCGGAACATGGCGAAGTTCAACGAGATCCGCTGCACGCCGAGGTGCCCGGCGGCGGCCGCGAGCTGCGCGACCATGTACTCGTTCAGGCCGTTCTCCGCCGCCCGGTCGCGGCGCATCAGGTCCAGCGAGACACCGCGGCGGCCCCACGGCACGAACGACAGCAGCCCGCGCAGCGCACCCGACGAGTCGTACGCCTCGACCATCACGCACCGGCCGTCGCTCGGATCTCCCAGGCGCCCCAACGCCATCGAGAACCCGCGCTCGGTCTCGGCGCCGCGCCACGCCTCCGCCCGGTCCAGGATGGACGCCATCTCGTCCGGCGCGATCTCGCTGTGCCGGCGGACGCGCGCGGTGTAGCCGGCGCGGTCGACCCGCGACACCGCCTGGCGCAGCCCGCGCCGTTCGGGACCGGCCAGGTTGAACTCGCGGACGTCGAGGATCGCCTCGTCGCCGATCTCCAGCGCCTTGAGCCCGGCGTCGGAGTAGACCTGCGCACCGCGTTCGGACGCGCCCAGCACGCCCGGCATCCAGCCGTACGTCCGCGCCTCCGACAGCCAGGCGAGCACGGCCTCCGGCCAGGCCTCCTCGTCACCGATCGGGTCGGCCGACGCCAGCGTGACGCCACCGATCACCCGGTAGGTGAGCGCCGCGCGGCCGGACGCCGCGAACACCACGCTCTTGTCGCGCCGGGTCGCGAAGTAGCCCAGCGAGTCCGGCTCGCCGTCGGCCGCGAGCAGCCGCCGCACGTCCAGCTCCTGCTCGCCGGTGATCATGCTCTGGGTGCGGACGCCCCGGAAGAACAGGTACATCGCCCTGATCGCGACGAGCGTGCCGAGCAGGCCCAGCACCACGCTCAGCCACTGCGGGCCCTCGGGGATGTCGAGCCGCCCGAGCCGGACGACCTCACCGGTCGCCTGGTTGGCCGCCCACGCGAGCTTGTCGGTCTGCTGGACCAGCCTGCCGGGGAAGACCTCGGTGAGCGCCCACCCGACGCCGACCAGCAGGAGCATGCCCAGCACGAACGACGCAAGCGCTTGCTTCCACGCGCCGCGGGGTAGCCGGGCGGGGAACGCCTCCCGCACCGCGAACAGCAGCACCACGAACAGCACCGACGTCGCGACCCCGACGCCCAGAAACGCCCAGTGCGGTTGCTCGCCGGCGTCCAGGATTTCTTCAGGTGCCAGGGCCAAGATGACCATGATGAAACCGACCAGCGCGAGCCCCATGGCCTGGAACAGCAGCAGCGCCCACAGCGCCGCTCGCTTGTGCCTGCGCAGGGCGGCGCCGAGCACGAAGAACACCATGGCGATGAAGAGGTTGCCGTCGATCGGCAGGCCGAAGAAGAACCCGATGCCGTCCGCGACGTCGGTGAACCAGCTGTCCTCCGGCAGGACCACCCGCAACAGCGAGAGCACGCCGGCCAGCTGCACGATCGTCGCGATCGTGCCCGCGGTCTTCCACTTCCACGCCGGTGCCACATCAACTCCCGAGGTCGGCCGATGTCAGCCATGATTCCGTCTTCGGCAGGACGGGTGCATGTCGCGGCGTCCGGGCGTGTCGAAACGCCGGTCGTCGTGCTCAGCTCCGGTCTCGGCGGGGCGTGGTTCGACTGGGACCGGACGGTGCGGCTGCTGGAGCCGCACGCCAGGGTGGTCGTGTTCGACCGGCCGGGTCTGGGCATGAGCGGACCGGCGCGGCGCGGACCGTCGCTGGCCCGTGAGGTGGCGGTGCTGGACGCCGTGCTGCGCGGGGTCCCGAAGGCGGTCCTGATCGGGCACTCGATGGCATCGATGCACGTCGAGGCCTACGCGCGGCTGCGACCGCACCGGGTCGACGGGGTCGTGCTGCTCGACCCGGACACCGAGACGCCGGGCGCCGGCGCCCCGTTCGACGTGCCGGCGGTGGTCGCGCAGGGCATGCGGGCGTTCGGCAGCCGCTGGCTCGGCGCCCGCGTCACGCGCCGGTTCGGGCACTCGTTCCGCAACCTGCTGACCGCGGTCTCCACGCTCGGCGTGACCGATCCCGCCCCCGCCGACCTGGTCGAGCTCGTCTACCGGCGGCCCGGCGTCGGGCGGGCCGCGCTGTGGGAGCTCGCGTCGTACCCCGGCCAGGTGGCGACGCTCGAACGGCTGCGGGCGCGCCGGCCGTTCCCCCGCGTGCCGTTCCTGGTGCTCACGGCCGGTCGCAAGATCTGGCCGGAACACCGCTCGTTGGCCGCTCTCGTGCCGTGGGGACGCAACGTGTCGGTGCCTGGCAGCAGGCACATGATCCAGATGGATCGGCCGGACGCCGTGGTGATGGCCGTGCGCGAGGTGCTCAGGGGGCTGCCCGAATCGGTGCAGTGACGCACACCCCCTGTGAGGCCCGCCGCATCCCCTGCCGGTTCCTCACCAACGGTGCCACTCTGGTGGTCGGCAACCGTGCACCAAGCGCCCGGGGACCCACGTACGTGGGCCTCGAGGAAAGGAACGGTCGACGATGACCACTGCCGAAGTTTCCGCGCCCTACGGCTCCGGAGCGGGCCAGAAGCCCCCCGCCAAGCGCGTCCGCGTGCACCACCTGCGGGAGATGAAGGAACGCGGCGAAGCGTGGCCGATGCTCACCTCCTACGACACCTTCACCGCCTCGATCTTCGACGAGGCCGGCATCCCCGTCCTGCTCGTCGGTGACTCGGCGTCGAACACCGTCTACGGGCACGACTCCTCGCTGCCGGTCACGGTGGACGAGCTCGTGCCGCTGGTCCGCGCGGTGACCCGGTCGGTCAAGCGCTCCCTCGTCGTCGCCGACCTGCCGTTCGGCTCCTACCAGGTGTCGGTGGAGCAGGCCGTGGCGACGGCCGTCCGGTTCATGAAGGAAGGCCAGGCGCACGCGGTCAAGCTGGAGGGCGGCGCCTACTTCGCGCCGCACATCCGCGCGATCACCGCCGCGGGCATCCCGGTCATGGCGCACATCGGCTTCACCCCGCAGTCCGAGCACCAGCTCGGCGGCTACCGCGTGCAGGGACGCCACGAGAACCACGACGTCGTGCTGCAGGACGCGCTGGCGGTGCAGGAGGCGGGCGCGTTCGCGGTCGTGCTGGAGATGGTGACCGCCGAGGTCGCGAAGCAGATCACGCACGACCTCGTCATCCCGACCGTCGGCATCGGCGCCGGTCCGGACACCGACGCCCAGGTGCTGGTGTGGCAGGACATGATGGGCCTGAACCGCGGCCGGGCACCCCGGTTCGTCAAGCGCTACGCCGACATCGGCAACGTCATGTTCGGCGCGGCGAGGGAGTTCGCCGACGAGGTGCGCGGCCAGCAGTTCCCCGGCCCCGAGCACACCTTCCACTGATCGCGCGTCAGCGGGTCCAGACCTCCGGGTCCGGGCCCGCCGGCACGATCCCGGTCGGGTTGATGCCGTGGTGCGTCACGTAGTAGTGGCGCTTGATGTGGTCCCAGTTCACCGTGCCACCGAACCGCGCGTAGAGCCGTTTCGCGTACGCCCACAGGTTCGGCATCTCGGTCAGCTTGGTGCGGTTGCACTTGAAGTGGCCGTGGTAGACGGCGTCGAACCGCACGAGCGTGGTCCACAGCCGGATGTCGACCTCCGTCAGCTGCTCGCCGACGAGGAACTCGTGCTCGCCGAGGTGGGCCTCGATGCGGTCGAGCTCGGCGAACAGGTTCCCGTACGCCTCCTCGTAGGCCTCCTGCGACGTGGCGAAACCGGCCTTGTAGACGCCGTTGTTGACGTTGTGGAAGATCGGCTCGATCCAGGCGTCGATCTCCTCGCGCAGGTGCTCCGGGTAGAGCGTGCTCTCCGGGCGCCACCGGAGGCTGAGGTCCAGGGTGAGCTGCGGGTAGTCGTTGGTGACGACCTCGCCGGTGGTGGTGTCGACGAGCGCCGGGACGGTGACGCGGCCCTCGTAGTGCGCGTCGGCCCGGTCGTAGGCCTGTTGGAGGAAGTCGATGCCGAGGACGGGGTCCGTCTCGGGGAAGCGCCAGCCGCGTTCGTCCCGGATCGGGTCGACGACCGCCAGCGAGATGTCGTCCTCGAGGTCCAGCAGCTCGCGGACGATGACCGCGCGGTGCGCCCACGGGCAGGCGAGGCTGACCACGAGCCGGTAGCGGCCGGGTTCGGGCTCCGGACGTGCGGTGAAGCGGTTGGCCTGGCGGACGAACGCGCCGGTGGCCGACGTCTCCTTCGTGAACTGAGCCATGTGCTCGACGATAGGCCCATGTACCCCGAGATCGAGCCTCACGCGTCCGGCCACCTCGACACCGGCGACGGCAACCTCGTGTTCTGGGAGGAGTGCGGCAACCCCGACGGCAAGCCCGTGGTGTTCCTGCACGGCGGCCCCGGCGGCGGCTGCTCGCCGTCGCACCGCCGCCTGTTCGACCCGGCCGCCTACCGGATCGTCCTGTTCGACCAGCGGGGCTGCGGACGGTCGCGGCCGCACGCCTCCACGACGGACGACCTGTCGCTGAACACGACCTGGCACCTCGTCGAGGACATGGAACGGCTGCGGTCGTCGCTGGGCATCGAACGCTGGCAGGTGTTCGGCGGCTCGTGGGGCTCGACGCTCGCGCTGGCGTACGCGGAGAAGCACCCGGACCGCGTCACCGAACTGGTGCTGCGCGGCATCTTCACGCTGCGCAAGTCCGAAGTGGACTGGTACTACCGCGGTGGCACGGCTGCGCTCTTCCCAGACCTGTTCGAGAAGTTCATGGCGCCGCTGGAGGGCATGTCCGGTGACCCGGTCGAGCTGTACGCGAAGCTGCTGGCCGACCCCGACCCGGAGGTGCACGGACCGGCGGCGGTCGCGTGGAGCACGTGGGAGGGCGCGACGGTGACGTTGCTGCCGCGGCCCGAGCTGGTGGCGGAGTTCGCGGTGCCGGAGTACGCGCTGGCGTTCGCGCGGATCGAGAACCACTACTTCGTCAACGGCGGCTGGTTCGAGGAAGGGCAGCTCATCCGGGACGCCGGGAGGCTGAAGGACATCCCCGGCGTGATCGTGCAGGGCCGCTACGACGTCGCGACGCCCGCGGTGTCGGCGTGGGACCTGCACAAGGCCTGGCCGGCCTCGGAACTGGTGATCGTGCCGGACGCCGGGCACGCCTACGACGAGCCCGGCGTCCTAGCCGCACTGCTGGCGGCGACGGACAAGTTCCGCGACTAGCGCAGGCCGACCCACTTCGCACTGGACGTGGTGCAGGTCGCGACCGTCACCGTCGACGTGAGGCACTTGCCGGTGCCCACGTTGCGGAGCTGGAACGCCGACCCGCTCGGCACCCGGCGCCACCGCTGGCCGGCGCCGGAGCCGCACGCCTGCCCGAGCACGTCCCCCGCGCTGGTGGCGGAGAGGCACTGGCCGGTGGCGATGTTGTGCGGCCAGTCGACCCCGTCGCTGATCGGCACGATCCACCGCTGCGGGTCGGACACCTCGTTGCAGGGCCGCAGCACCACGTTCGACCCGGTGTCGGCGAGGCACGACGTGGTGCCGGCGAGCTGGTAGACGACCACCGGCTCGGCGTGGGCCGGCAGTGCGGTGAGAGCGGTGACGGCGGCGGCTGTCGCGATGATCGCGGCTGTTTTCCCCATGGGCGAGGATCCTGGCAGCGCGCCCGGCCCCGCGAATCCCCCTGGGGTTGATCAACCCTGGCCGTAGTCGAGCGCCTTGCCCAGGCTCTCCCGCGCCTCCACCAGCGACGGCCCGTACCAGGTCAGGTGCCTGCCGTTGACCAGCGCGTACGGCAGCCCTGGAAAGCTCTCCGGCCCGTCCTCGTGCGTGAACAGGTACGGCTCGTCGGGCAGCACCACGAGATCGGGCCGCCGGTCGTTGATCTCCTGCAACCCGGGACGCGGATACCGCTCCTCGTCGGTCGCGTAGACGTTCTCGATCCCCAGCCGCCGCAACACGTCCGTGGCGAAGGTGTCCCGCCCGACCACCACCCACGGCCGCCGCCACACCGGCACGACCGCCGTGAGCGTCGCCGGCCTGGTCTCCCGCCACAGCTCCTCGGCCCGCACCAGCCACTCCGGCTCGAGGTCCCAGGCCAGCCCGAACAACCGCCGCAACGACTTCAACGCCATCGGCACGCTCACGGGCGCCTCGGTGACCCACACCCGAACCCCGTCGGCCCGCAGCCGGTCGACGTCCTCTGCCCGGTTCTCCTCGGAGTTCGCGATGACGAGATCCGGCGCCAACGCCAGCACCTTCGCCACGTCCGGGTACTTCGACCCACCGACCCGAGCAACGTCCAATCCGGACGGATGCGTGCAGTAGTCCGTGGCCCCCACCAAGGACTCGGGCACGCTGACCGCGACGGCCTCGGTGATGGACGGCACCAGACTGACCACCCGCCGAGGCCGGTCCAGCGGCACCGGCTCACCGAGGTCGTCGACGGGAAGCATCAGACCCCCGTGATCTTGAGCCCGGCGTGCGCCTTGTACCGCCGGTTGATCGCGATCAGGTTGGCCGTGAACGCCTCGACCTGATGAGCGTTCCGCAACCGCCCGCCGTAAACCCCGCGGAACCCGGGCACCAGCTCGGCCAGCGCGCGCACGGTGTCCGTCGCCTCGCGGTCGTCCCCCAGCACCAGCACGTCCATGTCCACTTCGGACACACTCAGGTCGGCCAGCAACACCGCCGACACGTGGTGGAACGCCGCCGTGACCCGCGACTCCGGCAACAACAGCTCAGCCTGCTGAGCCGCACTGCCCTCGGCCACCGGCAACGCGAACGGCCCCTGCTTGTCGAAACCGAGCGGGTTCACGCAGTCGATGACGATCTTCCCGGCCAACTGGTCCCGCAGGGAGGCCAGCAGGTCACCGTGCCCGTCCCACGGCACGGCCACGAGCACGATGTCGGAGTCGGCAGCGCAGTCGGCGTTGGAAGCCCCCCGCACGTCACCACCGGCAACGTCCGCGATCTCCTTGGCCGCCAACTCGGCACGTTCGGCACTGCGCGAACCGATGACGACCTTGACACCGGCCGCACCCCAGCGAATGGCAAGCCCCTTGCCCTGCGCTCCAGTACCACCCAGGACACCGACGGTGAGGTCACGAATCTCAGTCACCCCTGCATCTTCACACGAAGACCGGGACCCGGACGGCCCAACGTGACCTTGGGCTCGCACGCGAAGCCGAAGGCGAGCCAGCGAAGGCGAAGCCGAGCACTTCGCTTTGAGCCAAGAGCGCCCGCGGTGGGGTGCCCGTCACGAGTCGCACCACAGCTCTCGCTGCACCTGGAGGGGGATGTCAAACGGCCACGCTTTTCGGCCGTTTGACATCCCCCTCCAGGTGTGGCCAGCTCCTGGTGCGACTCGTGACGGGCACCCCACCGCAACGCAACCAAACTATGAAACCGGCAGCCGCCCAGCACAAACAGGCGTGCCATCAACCCGCCGAGGGCGCGGTAGCCCCCGATCAGATTGCCGGGGGTTCGGGGGCAGAGCCCCTGAGGGGAAGCACGCACCGCAACCTCCCCGCCCGCAACTGGGGAACGCCACGCACCAGGGGAACGCAACACAACAGGGAAACGCCAAGCACCAGGCCACCCCCTAAACAGCCGCGAACCGAACCCGCCGCTCCCCAGGATCAGCCTCCACCAACCGAACCCGAACCCTCTCCCCCTCAGGCAACCGCTTCCCAGCACACTTGGCCAACACCGGAGGCGAAGCAACAAAAATCTCAGCCTCGTCCTCCCCGGCCCGCATCACGACAGCGTCGAACTCCTGCCCCACCTGCCCAGCCAGCACCCAAGCCTCAACGAGGTCCAGAGCCGCCCGATCCACCTTGGAAGCCAAGGAATCCGACGCCCCCATCAACGACGGGAGCTGCGGCAACGCCTCCACCAACCACGACGGCAGCTCCTGACCAGCCGTAACGGCCAGGCACACCTCGGTGGCGAACCGGTCCACCAACCGCCGCAAGGGCGCGGTCACGTGCGTGTACGGAGCAGCAACGCCGGCATGGGTGGTGACCTCGGGAACCGACCCGGAAAACGCCGTGTACCCAGCCCCGCGCAACAACCGAGTCGCATCGGAGAACAACGCCAACGCCTCAGGCGTGGAAGCATCCAGTCCGGCCAAAAAAGCCCCAGGCGACACGCCAGCAGGCCACGGCACCCGCAGGGCCGCGGCGGACTTCCGCAGCGCAGCCACCGCATCAGCGTCCGGATCAGGCAGCGTCCGCAAGATCCCGACCCGAGCCTCGATCATGATCGAAGCGGCGGCCATCCCGGTCATCAGCGAGATCTCGGCGTTCCAGGCATCAACCTCGGCCCGAGGCCGGATGACGAGCTGCCACCCGTCCCCATCAGCCTCGATCTCCTGCTCGGGCAGCTGCAGCTCGATGGCCCCGCGCTCACGCGCATAAGCACGCCGAAGAGGCCCGAACTCGGCCAGAGCAGCAACAGAAGGATGCGGCGTACCTGCGTCGAACGACGCCTGGACCGTCGCGTAGTCGAACTGGGCCGTGGACCGCACCAGCGCCCGCCGCACCTCGACAGACGTCGGGATGCCGTCGGCACCGCAGGTGAAGGTCCACAGCACCGCGGGCCGCACCACCCCCGGCAACAACGACGCCGCACCCTCGGACAACACGGGAGGGTGCAACGGCACGTTGCCGTCCGGCAGGTAGATGGTCTGCCCACGCCGCCGGACCTCGGCATCCAGCGCCCCACCGGGCGTCACGAACAACCCGAGATCGGCGATCGCGTAGTGCACGACGAACCCGTCACCGGACCGCAGGACGCACAACGCCTGGTCCAGATCCCGGGCCCCTGGCGGGTCGATCGTCACCAACGGCAGTGAGGTGAAGTCGGCGCGGTCTCCCAGGGAACGGGAGACCGCCGCCTCGGCCTCCGCCTGCACGTCGGCGGGAAACGCCGACGGCAGGCCGAACTCGGTCCGGATGCCGTCGAATGCGAGGTCAGCACGACCAGTGCGGATCACCAAAGCCACCCGCACACCCTAAGACGTCAGGCGTCCCCACCGCGGTACTGGCGGTCGGCCTCGTCGGCCGCACGGGTCCGCTCCCGCGCGATCTCCAGCGCACGGGCCGCGGTCGCCTCGTCCGGGTAGGGCCCCATCCGGTCGGGCCCCTTGCAGCCCTTGCCCTGCTCCACCGCCTGGTGGGTCAGGCAGTAGTACCACCCGCTCGAGTCACTCATCTGCGTTCGCCTCCCAATGGCGCCGGGAATCCCCTCGGCGGCGTTGACTGGTTGGCGTTGGCGTACTCCGACGGGATCGGATCCAAACACGACACCAGCACCGTGCGGTCCTCGGCGTTCTCGATCTTACGACCGGAACGGTCCCGGTAGACCAGTGATCCGTCGGAGTCGATCTCCATGATCGCGCCCACCTCGGCGAGCTGTTCCTCGTCGAGGTCGGCGAGCTTCTCGTACCGCGAGGGCACCACGCGGTAGATCGGCCACTTCAGGTGGCCGTAGGTGCGGTGGAACTCCGCCATCAGGTGCGTGAGGTGCTGCTGCCACGGCAGCGGCATCGACTCGGCCAACGCGCGTGGGATCACCACGTAGTCGGACGAGACACCGGGAGCGCCGGCCGCCACGTAGTCACGCACCGGTGTGCTCGACGCGGGTGGTCCGGAAGGCCTCGGGATGGGGTCGTGGTTGAACATGCAGCGCCTCCCCGCGATCTACACGCCCGGCCGGACGGCCAGCGGCATCAACTCGTAATAGTCCCAGTTGATCTTGCTGATCTTCACCACGTCACCCGTTTGTGGCGCGTGGATGTACTCGTCGCCACCGAGGTACATGGCCACGTGGTGCACGGTGCGCGGGTTGGACGTGTCGGTCGCCCAGAAGATCAGGTCACCCGCCTGGGCCTCGCGCACCGGGAGGTGGGCGCCGCCCTGCTCGTACTGGTCGTTCGCCACCCGCGGGATCTTCACGCCGGCCGCGCCGAACGCCTTCACGAGGATGCCGGAGCAGTCCCACGCGTCCGGGCCGTTGCCGCCCCACAGGTACGGCTCGCCCAGCTGCTCCTTGGTGAACTGGATGGCGACGCCCGCCGCGTTCGAGGCCAGCAGGAACTGACCGGCGCCCGCGCCGCAGCCCGCCGGGTCGGCGATCTGCCCGAGCTCGCCGAGCAGGAACGCCGCCATGGCCTCCCAGTTGTGGTACCGGTCGGGGAACGCCGAGCGCTCCACCGCCTGTGCCGAGTCACCGGGGCGTTTGTTCTCCCAGTCCGGCACCTTGAGCAGCACGTCGTAGAACTTGTTGATCGCGTAGGTTGGGTCGATGACCTGCGCGTCCGTGCCCCAGCCCATCGACGGCCGCATCTGGAAGATGCCGAGCGAGTCGCGGTCGCCGTAGTCGAGCGGGCGCAGGCCGGACTCGGTCATGCCGGCCTGGATCGCGACCTGCCACGCGAGCGGCGGCAGCTTGCGCTCCTGGCCGATGGAGATGATGCGCCCGACGATGTTGCGCTGCTCGTCGTTGAGCCTCGACGCGTCGTGGCGGCCCTTGTCGCCGCCACCCGCGTCCCACGGCCCGATGGCCGCGTTGCAGCTCATCCTGGCGAAGGCGGCGTTGAGCGCCGGGTTCGTGGAGTCGCTGACCACCTGCGTGACGCCCGATGCGGCGATAGCGATCACGACGATCGTGAAGAGCGCACCCACCACCAGCACCACGCGCACGGGTCAGCCCTCCTTCGAGTAGCTGTTCACACGCCACTTGCCGTCCGGCGCCTTCACCGTGGTGATGCGCACCTTGCCGAGACTCGTGGTGGTGATGAAGTCGACCGACGACGTCGTCGAGCTGATGGCCGTGACCTTCTGGAACGAGGTCGGGACGTTGCGCGGGTCGACGGTCGCCATCTGCGCGAGGAACTCGGGCGTGGTCCACGGCTCGAGCTGCTTGAGCCACTTGTCCACGTCGTTGTTCGTCGGCGGCTTGACCCAGTTCTCCACCCAGTTCTCGGCGGTGAGCTGCGCGTCGGCTGCGGGCGGTGCCGCCTTCGCGGAGTTGGACGGCGCCGGCTCCTTCGTCGGCAGCGAGGTGCTGCTGGCCGGCAGCTGGCCCACCTGCGTGCCCTGCGCCGACGTCGAGGGCGGAGCGGCCGTGTTCTGGCCGGACGGCGTGCGGTCGAGCAGCCTCGGGATGATCACGCCGAGCGCGACGACCACCACCACGAAGATGATGATCGAGGCGGCCAGGTGCCGCGGGGAGCGCAGCGGCCAGCCCCACAGCCTGCGGTAGACCGCGGCACGGCCGCGGTTGGTGCGGATGGGCATCTACGCTCCTCTCACCCGTTGTCCCGTACTTCGAAGCCGCGCGACGGCCGGTAGATCACGTGCACCGGGCGGCCCGCCACCACTTCCGTCTCGGCCCTGCGGGGTTCCTGCGCCGGCACGTAGGTGTTCGCGCCGGTGGACCGCGACGGCACGAGCACCGAGTCGTCGACCCGGTCCCACTGCCGGTCGGTGACCGTCGGGGTGTCCACGACCCGCGACCGGGCGGCGGGCAGCGCCGCCGGACCCGACCGCGCGGGCAGAGCACCGGACTGCACGCCGGAGGAGTCGCCCCCGCTGACGATCTGGCTCGGCTGGGAGTCGCGGTCGAGCCGTTGTGCCGTCGCCATGACCGGGCTGGACGCCTCCGGGCGCACCCGGCCGCGACCGCGCTGCGGCACCTCGTCGCCCGCCTCGTTCTCGCGCACCGACTCCCAGAACTCGTCCTGCGGCGTCGGGCCCGCCTGCTTCTTGCGGCCGAGCATCTTCGACCAGACGCCCCCGCTCATCGGCAGGACGTTGCTCGCGGAGCCGACCGACATCTCGACCATCTGCCACATGCGGCGCAGCGGTTTGCCGATGACGAAGCAGACCAATGTCAGCATCAGGCCCAGCAACGTCCTGGTGAGCAGCGAGAGCCCGGTCGCGTTGAAGATCGCCTGCAGCAGCAACGCGTGGACGCCCGCGAGGACCGCGAGCACCAGCACGTTGAACACCGTCACGGCGGCCGCGCGCGCGACCTTGCGCAGCAGGTCGTGGTGGATCAGCGCGACGAGACCGATGAGCGGTCCGGCGAGGGTCAGGATGCGCAGCAGCAGCTGGGCCAGCAGCACCGCGGCCTTCGCGAACAGCTGGAACAGCGAGAACGCGATGGACTGCAGCAGCGCGAGGAACCCCGCGCCGGTGCGGCTGCCGTCGGTGCCGTCGAAGTAGCCCTTGGACGTGCCGAGCTGGGCCTCGAGAGCCCGCCACTCGGCCTTCTTGGCCTCCAGCGCCGCCTGGTCGGCGTCCTTGTGCTCGGCGATCTCGGTCGTCGTCCACGCCTGCGCCTTGAGGATGCGCGGGCCGAACTCGGCGGCCTGCGGTGCCTCCGGCGTGCCGAACGCGCCGCGCAGCCAGCTCTGGTAGACGACGGCGTCGTGCAGCTTCGTCGGCAGGACGTGCAGCGTGCCCTGCTCCTCCGGCGCCTCGATGAACCCGGCCTGGATCTCCGAGGTCTTGGAGACCAGCGTGTTGTCGAGGAGGTTGTAGAACTGCGGCAGCGCCAGCGTCGACGTGGCGAGCCACATCGCGGCCAGCGCCCAGAGCCCGCGTCTGGAGATAGTCGCGAAGTCGCCGGTCCAGATCTGGCGGAACATCAGGATCGCGAGCAGCAACGCCACCAAGCCGAACCAGCGCAGGTAGACGTTGTCGTAGACCTTCTGCACGCCGTTCTTCACGGCATCGTCCAGCGGGACCAGCAGACCGCGGCCCATCACCGTGTAGTGCAGCGCGTTCGTGGCGCCGACGATGTTCTTGCCGATGCTGAAGAGCTGGTTGCCCGCCAGCGTGTCGAACGTGGCGCCGGCGTCGGGCAGCGCGGCGCACTTGGAGTTGAAGTTGTGCCAGACCATGCCGGCGTAGCCGTACTCGAGGTACGGCGAACCGGGCAGGCCGTTGCCGACGGGCGGGTCGAGCGCGCCGACCATGCCCGCGCCGGGCCGCTCCGGGTTGGGCGGGTCACCGCACGTTTGCGCGTGGGCCATCGGGGCGCCCATGACCACCTGCAACGCCAGGATCGCGGCGACGACGCCGATCCTCTTGCCGCGCGCGGACACGCGCAGCGCGAACCGCCGCCTCGCCCAGAGCAAGGCGGCGATCGCGAGCACGATGGTCAGCGTCGTCATGCGCCGCCGCCCCGGTGGCGGTTGGTGCCGTCACCGTGGCCCACGAGATGGGCCTCTTCTTCCTCTGTGAGTCCGAGCTCCATGTCCGCCGCCAGTTCGTCGTCGATCTCGTCGGGCACGTAGGCGGGCGGCTGGGGAGCCGCGGCGTCGTCCTCGGGCTTCACGAGCTCGCCGCCACCGCTGTCGCGCTTGGCGTCGGGCGTCGTGTCGAGGGCGTTGCGCAGGTGTTCGAGGTGCGGGCCGCTGAAGTCGATGCGGATGCGCTCCACACCGCCGGCCCCGTCGCCGAAGATGAACTGGCGGGGCGCGCGGTCGCGTTCGGTGGCGTTGCGCTCACCGCCGGGGCGGCGCCCGAGCGACGCGATGACCTGCTCGTACCCGGCGCTGACCGGCACCTTGAGCAGCCGCAGCGCGTCCGCCTGCGCCTGGTCGTCGTCGAGCCTGCCGACGAAGACCGAGTCGAGCAGCGCGACGAAGCCCTGGATCTTCAGGAAGTCCGCCGGGATCTGCGACGACAGCAGCACGCGGACGTTCCACTTGCGGGAGTCGCGGGCGAAGCGGTTCATCAGCACGCGACCGGTCGGGACCTCGGAGAGGAAGAACGCCTCGTCGATCCAGACGCCCTTGCGCTGGTCCTTCGGTTTCTCGTAGATCGAGCGCTGGGTGAGCCAGGCGGCGAGGTTCAGCATCTCGACGCCGAGCGACTCCGCGTCCGTCCAGTGCTCGCGGCCGACGCCGTCCTTGGGCAGGTTCAGGCCCGCCATGGTGAGGACGGTGAGGCGGTCGTCGCGCACCTCGTTGTACGGGTCGTGGTTCTCCTCGGGGATCAGCAACGACATGCGCTCGCGCATCTCGTCGAGGAAGTCGGCCACGACGACGGCGTGCTCGTGGTGCTCGGACGCGTCCCGGCGCAGCGCCTCGAAGACGAGACCGGGGTGGGCGTCGAAGCGGCCACCGACCGTGCGGACCGCGCGCAGCAGCACGATGCGCGTCTGCGGGAGACGCGCGACCTCGAACGGCAGCAGACCCGTGAGGACGTCCAGCACGAGACGACGACGGGTCGCCGCCGCCAGTGCCTTCTCGCGGCGCCAGGCCCGTTCGGGGTCGTCCTCGTCGAGGAAGTGCTCGATCATCGGCTCGGCGACCACCCGGTACGGGTTGAGGATGCCGGGCTGGGCGTTGAGCAGGTTGATCGGGCGCGCGTACGGCCGCAGCTCGGGCAGTTCGCACAGCGCGGACAGCGGGCCGGACGGGTCGAGCAGCGTCCAGTGCGCGCCGGCCCGCAGGGTCTTGTAGACCATGCCGCCGCCGAGGAACGACTTGCCGGCACCCAGACCCGCGACCATCGCCGTCAGGCCGGAGGCGTCGCGGAGCTCCTGCGCCATCCACGGGTCCCACGCGACCGGGCGGCGGGTGGCCGTGACGGTCTCGCCGAGCAGGATGCCGCGGCGGTCACCGACCTCGGCCGTCGCCGTCGGGACGGCGCTCGCGGCCCACAGCACGCTGCCGCGCCGCAGGTAGGCACCGCTCGACAGCGGTTCGCCGGGGATGAACTCGCGGGCGATCGCGTACTGGGCCTCGGGGTGCTCGATCGCGACCTTCGGCTTGTACAGCTCCAGCAACGACTGCGCGAGGCGCAAAGCCTCGCGCTCGGTCGGTCCGGAGACGGCGAGCCGCCACCACGAGCGCACCCGGGTGCCGAGCGCGGTGAAGCCCGACGTCATCTCGTCGTCGATCTCCAGCACCCGGCCGGCCTGGCGGGCCAGCGACTGCGGCGGCTCGAGCTCGTGCTCGTCGGTGTAGTGGCGGACCTGCGAGCGGACCTTGCTCATCTGCCGCGACAGCTCGCCCGAGACCTCTTCCGGCTTGCGCACGTAGATGCGGGCGGACCACTCGACGGACGCCGGGAGCCGGTCGGCGCGCTGCACCCACGGGTCGTCGACCTCGGGGATCTGCAGGCCGTGCATCAGCCCGACGGTGAGCACCGCGACGTGCCGCTTGATGCCCGCGTTGGAGCCGGTGCGGCCGCGCACGGTCACCGTCGGCGAGTAGGGCTCCTGGTGGAAGTCCGCCGCGTCGGTGAAGCTCGCGAGGTCCTCCGGTTCCCACGCGGCACCGGGCACGGCGGGCATGTTGCGCGGCGCGGGCAGGCCCAGCGAGCACGACCGGTGCATCAGCCAGGACATCTCCTCGGCCGTCGCGGGACGGCCTTCGAGACCCGCGGACCCGATGACCTGGTCGAGGTGCTCGACCTCGGAGTCGAGCGCGACCAGCTCGGCGTCGACGGCGTCGGGGAAGACCTTGCGCAGCACGGGGGCCGCGCGTTCGACGGCGCGGTCCATCATGTTGCGGGTCTGCACCTGGACGCCCAGGTAGACCTCTTTCTCGGCCATCGAGCGGCCCATCAGCTGCTGCTGCTCGCCGACCATGTAGTCGTCGAACGACAGCGTGCCGGGGGTGTCCGGCAGGCGCTTGACGGCGTTGTGCACGTGCGCCTCGGCCCACATGCGGATCGGGTACGGCCGCGTGGTGACGCGCAGGTGCATCCAGCGGCCCTGCAGCTCGGCGTACTGGCCCGCGATGGCGGCGATCAGGTCCTGGCGTTGCGAGTCGCTGCGGAACGACCAGCGCTGCGGCGCGAGCCGGTACCAGGCGTAGACCTCCTGGCCGGTGCGCAGCAGGTGACCGTCGATGCTGCGGGCCGCGATCGACGGTGTGTAGCTCGGCACGGCCTGCTCGCCGGGCAGGCGACGGCCGCGCTGCGAGTACGCCGCCCGTTCGCGCTCACGCGGGTCGGCGGCGGCGTGCTGGGCGATGTGCTGAGCGGAGCGACGATCACGGTCTCCCCGGCGTCCGAACACCGCGAACCTCCTTCTTACGGCTGGCTGACGTCCGGCGGGGCTGCGCCTGCTGTCTCGCCCGTTGTTTCTTGCTCAACTTGGGACGAGGCCGCTGCGGACTGACCCGGATCCGGGCGGCGCTGGCCGCTCCACCGGTGCTTGCCGTGCGCTCTCGAGGTGCGGTGAGCTCGCGGACCCACATCGACATGACGGCCGTGAGGGGCCGCTCATGGCTGATCCGCTGGGTGATGAAGCGCGTGAGGATGATCGTCGCGACGAGGGCCCACGCGGTCGAGAAGAACCCGAACCCGACGCCCATCTGCCGTTCGATCGTGAGCACGACGAGGAAAACGACGATCCCGACGCCCCACGCGACGTATCGCGCGCGCCAGGGGAAAGTCGCTTTGGGCGGGCCGAGCCAGACGGCGTCGACCCGGTAGACCTCGTCGTCGGTGCGAACCCGCACGTGTCAGCCTCCGACGAACAAGCCGGCGAGCCACTTGCCGATGTTCGACCCCGCGTCTGTCGTGACGGCGAGGCCGATGATGGCCAGTGCGACGATCACGCCACCGAGGCGGCGCATGACGCCCGCGTTGTCGCCCTTGCCACCGCCCAGCCAGAGCAGCAGAAGCGCGACGGTCAGCAGGAGCAGCGGGACGATGTTGCCCAGGATCCAGTCGCGGACATTGCTTGTGCCCGGTACCTGCGGCTGCTGCTGAGCGAGTGTCACCAGGTCCATGGCGGTCATTTGGTACTCCAGAGTGCGCTCGGGCTTGCGCTACGAGTAGAACACGAGTTCGTCACTGCGTGTGGGGCTCTTGGTGCGGGCTGTAGATCATCTGGCCGTTCCCCCTGCGGGAAATTACGTCTAATCTGGCCGACACATCATCACCGAGGAGAGGTCGGCGGGGAACACCCCGCTCAAGATTCTCTCCGTCGCCGACGAGGTTCACCCGACTGCGAACGCCCTGGTCACCCACAGTGCGTGCATTCTAAACCCGCGCACGTGTCCACCCATGTGAACGTGCTGATCGGCCGGTTCGCGACCCCGGCGGGTGTGCGGCCCGGAGCCACGACTCCGAGGAGATTCGCCCATGCTCGAACCTGACCTCGTGCCGGACGGAAGTGTGGACGGAATCACAGCCTCCTCTGGTGCTCCAGGCGTAGCGGAGCCTACCGGGCAGAGCACCCAATCCCGGCGCCGGGTCCAGCGGACGATCAACTTCGACAGGTCGGTGCTCGAACGCGCCCGTGCGGCGGCCACCTACCTGGCGTCCTACGAGCCGCAGGCGGGGGTCCGGTCGCTCGCGGACATCGTCAACCCGGCCGTGCTGGCCTACGTGACGGAGCTCGAGGAGCTGTACAACGCCGGGGAGCCGTTCCGTCCGGTCCTGCGGATGCCGTCGGGGCGACCCGCCAACCGCTAGACCCGGTTCCAGTGCTTGACCAGCTGGGTCAGGTACAGCACCAGCAGGCCGACGTCCACCACGACGAGCGGCCAGACGACCCAGTCCCCGCTCGCGATGGCCAGCGGGAAGGCGACCAGTGCCGGTGCGATCGCGATCAGGACCAGCGGCAGGTGGTACGGCACCATCCGGCGGCGGAACCGGACCTTGGTGTCGCGCATGCCGATGTGCCACCCGGCCCCGTCGCCGCGGACCTTCGACAGCGGTTGGTCGAACGTCGCGCGCAGGTACTCCGACACGCCCTTGATCTGGTTGCTGTGGAAGAGGACCACGATGCCCAGCAGCAGCGAGACCAGCGGCGAGACGAGCAGCAGCGGTCCGCTCCTGCGGTCGACCCCGAAACCCAGGACCGCGGAGCTGACGGTCACCGAGCAGACCACCAGGGACGTCCGGTGGTCCATCTTCTTGAGGATCTCGTCCCGCAGCGTCTTGTACTCGGCGAGGGCGAGCTCGGCGGCGAACTTCGGGTCGCTCGTGACCGACGGGGTCTCGGCCGTCTCTGAGGTCTCCACCCGACCACACAACCGGTTCGGCGTTCTCGCGACAAGCGCCGAGCCCCCGGCGAGCGCGGACGCCGGGGGCTCAGCAGGTCGTTCGGGTGGTGCGGGCCGTGCAACTGCGGTCAGGACAGGCCGGTGATCCTCCAGAGCCAGCCGGTGTTGGCGTAGTCGGGGCTGACCGAGCCCTTGCCCCAGAAGTAGTCGTCGTAGCTGCCGTACTGCCCGGTCGACGGCACGTAGACACCCGCGGTCGCCCAGCGCACGGAGGCGGGCTGCGTGTCGATGCTGGCCTGCGCCCACGCGTCGCGGACCTTCATCGGGTTGTTCCACCACAGGAACGGCGAGCGCCACATGTAGTGGCCGAACTTCTCACCGTGGTTGGTCGAGTTGTAGCTGACCGTGGTGAAGCTGTTGATCTGGTGCAGGCCCTGGAAGGCCTGGTTCCAGCGCTGCGCCCACGTCTGGCCGCCGGTGACGTCCTCGAGGATCAGGCAGGTGAAGAGGCTCATCCACTCGACGTCGTTCTGGCCCCAGCGCGCCTCGGTGTTGGCGAGGTGGGTGTCGTTGTGGTTGGAGCAGCCGGTGAAGTAGAAGCCGGTGCCGGAGCCGTGGCCCTGCCAGTAGGTGAGGTCGACGTTGTCGGCCCAGTTGGTGTCGTCACCGCCGGCGAACGCCGGGTCCTTGAAGTCGCTCTCCCACGCGTTGCCGTCGAGCCACTTGAACTGGCGGGCGATGCCGTGGCCGCTCGCCTCGGAGTTGAAGCTGTTGACGTTGGTGACGGTGTTGGGCAGGCCCGCGCAGTTGCCCGTGCCCTCGCTGCCGACCTGGGTGCCGGCGGACTGGATCTTGAACTTGCCCGCCGCGTCGGGGCGCGGTTCCTGTCCAGGACCCGGCTGCGGCAGCTCGGCGCCGACCGCGGCGGGCAGGGTGATGGCCTGCGGCGCGCTGCCGTCGTCGGCGCGGCCCGTGCAGCTGAACGACGGCTCGACCTTGTCGGCCTTGGCCTCCAGCGCGGCGGCGACGTAGACGTAGCTCGCCTCCGCCTTCACGTTGCCGCCCAGGTACTTCTGGCACAGCTTCGCGCCGTACGCCAGGTCGTTGACCTTGACCGTGCCGATCTTGTCGTAGGTGCTCGCGGCGTGGCTGACGGCCGTGACGCCCTGCGCGTCGAACGAGACGCGGATGTTCGCGCCCTCGCCCTCCAGCGGGATGCCGCCGAGCTGGAACGTGTACGAGACGCTCGTGTCGAGGTTGGCCTTGAGCGCCGTGCGGCCGTTGGGGTCGGACAGCTCGAACGTCGTGTACTGCGAGGTGGGGGTGGCGTTGTCCGGCAGGACGCCGGCCGCCCTCAGGCCTTCCTGGGCGCGCTTGGCGGCCTCGTCGGTCGAGATGGTCTTGATCCGCTTCAGGGCCGCGGTGTCGAGGCCCGTCTGCGTGGTGGGGTTGCCGTCCTCGTCCGGCTCGCCCTGTCCCTTGTCGACGGTCGGCAGGTGCTGAAAGCGCTGCTCGTCCGCGAAGGACACGACGCCGGCCTCGGATCTCTGGACGTCCTTGAGGCCGAACGCTCTTTGCAGCCGCTGGGCCTGTTCCTGGTCGAGGCCCGAGCTCTTCACCCCGTAGACGGGGAGCTCGGTGGCGTCGGCGGTCGCGACCCCGGCGGCGCCGGCGGTGATGAGGCTGGACAGGGCCAGCACCACCGTCAACTTGCGTTGCTGCATGTCTCTTCCCTCCCTTGGGGACGGCCGGCTGCAGGGGCCGACCGTCTGCCAGGAGGATTTGTCGTGGGACGCGGTGATACCGAGAGTGGACAGTTGACCTTCGCGCTCCACTCGAACGGCCGAAATTCTGTAACGCTCTTGGGCTACAGGGTGACCTAGAGGCGGACACCTGGGTATTTGATGCCCGCGCCGGTGTTCAGCACGACCACCTCGTCCTCCGCGTCGAGCCATCCGGTCTCGCGGAGGGCGCGGACGGCGCTGATCGTGGCGGCGCCTTCCGGGCACAGGAACACGCCTTCGAGCCGTGCCGCTTCCTCGCGGTCCTGTGCGATCTGTTCGTCCGTGACGGCGACTGCGGTGCCGCCGGTCTCCGCGATGGCGCGCAGGATGATGAAGTCCCCCAGCGGTTTCGGGACGTTGATGCCGAACGCGCTCGTGTAGGCGTCGTCCCAGAACCGCGACTCCGGCGCTTTCTCCTCGAACGCCCGCACGATCGGCGCGCAGCCGGTGGACTGCACGGCGACCAGGCGCGGCAGCTTCCCGTCGATCCAGCCGAGCTCGCGCATCTCCTGGAGTGCCTTGTGGATGCCGATCAGCCCGACCCCGCCGCCGGTCGGGTAGATGATCACGTCGGGGACGCGCCACCCGAGCTGTTCGACGATCTCGTAGCCCATCGTCTTCTTGCCCTCGATGCGGTAGGGCTCGCGCAGCGTGGAGGCGTCGAAGAGGTCCACGTCCGCGAGGGCCTTGCCGGCGTCGGCGATGGTGCCCGGCACGATCCGCAGCTCGGCGCCGCTCGCCCGGACCTCCTCGCGGGTGATCAGCGGGGCGTCCTCGGGCATGGCGATGACGCTCGTCAGCCCCGCGCGGGCGGCGTAGAGGGCCCAGGCCGCGCCCGCGTTGCCGTTGGTCGGCATCTTGATCCCCTTGATGCCCAGCTCCCTGGCCCTGGCGACGCCGACCGCGGCGCCGCGGGCCTTGAACGAGCCGGTCGGGATGAGCGACTCGTCCTTCATGAGGATCCTGGCGTCGAGCGCCCTGCTCAGTGCGTTCAGGGGGATCAGCGGCGTCATGCCCTCGCCGAGGCTGAACGCGGGGTCGGGGTCGCGGACGGGCAGGACGTCGCGGTAGCGCCAGAGGCTGTTCTCGTCCGTGGGCCGGCCGGCCTTCGTGAGGTCGTAGCGGGCGAGCAGCGGCGAGGCGCACTCGTGGCAGAGGTTCTGGACGGCGTTGGCGTCGTGTTCGCGGCCGCAACGGGCGCATTCCAGATGGGAGAGCATGCCTCCATGCATACAGGCGGATGAGCCGGCATGTAAGCCGGATCCTGTTCGTGGGAACGAGTCCCACTCGGCGGCCATCCATCTGGGCCTGCCGTCGCCGGCAGGCTCTAGCGGCCTACCCGCGAGCATCGGGCGGGCAGCCCTCGAACGCTCGCGCAGGCGCTTTCGCGCCCTCTTGGCCTTGCTCCGGGTGGGGTTTACCTAGCCGCCCCAGTCACCTGGGGCGCTGGTGGTCTCTTACACCACCGTTTCACCCTTACCCCGGCTCGCGCCGAGGCGGTCTGTTCTCTGTGGCACTGTCCCGAGGGTCGCCCCTGGTTGCCGTTAACAACCACCCTGCCCTGTGGAGTCCGGACTTTCCTCGACGGTCACCCGCCGCGGCCGCCCTGCCGACTCATCCGCGCCCCGAGGATATCCCAGCGTCTGGACGTGGTTGTCCACCGGTGCGCACGTTGGTTGACTTCAGCCATGACACGACGTCGCCACGTCGACTACGGCCGCGTGGCAGCCAGCCTGTGTTGCCTCCGCTGAGTGCGTTGTCCCCTTCCGCGACCTCAGGGAGTGCCCCATGTCCGACCTGCTGATCATCTCCGGCGCGCCGTCCCACTCCGCGCCGACGGGCGTAGTCGTGTCGCACGTGGCCGAGGTGCTCCGGGCGGCCGGGCACCACGTGACGTTGCTGGACGTGCGCGCGCTGCCGACGTTGTCCCTGCTCACCGAGGACCTGCGCGACCCGGAGATCGCCGCCGCGGTGTCGGCCGTGCTGTCCGCGGACGGCGTGGTCGTCGCGTCCCCCGTCTACCGCGCGGCCTACAGCGGCCTCGTGAAGGCACTGCTCGACCTGCTGCCGAAGAAGGCCCTGCGCGGCCGCGCCGTCCTGCCGCTGGCGACGGGCGGCAGCCAGGGCTTCCTGGTGGCGATGGACTACGCCCTGCACCCGCTGCTGGCGGCGAAGGGCGCGGACCAGGTGGTGCGCGGCGAGTTCGTGCTGGACCAGAACGTGGGTTCGGCCTCGGCAGTCCTCGACGCCGCGGCCGAGCGTCTGATGCTCGCCCTGACGCCGCGCCTGAGGAAGGTCAGCTGAGGTGTGAGGTGTCGTTGACGAGCTTCACCGACGCGTGCCCGTCGGGGTAGAACTCGGCGATCGACACGCCCGTCAGGTCGAGGTGCATCCGGAACAGGAACTGCGGCCCGACGTCGAGTGCCTGGCGCAGCAGGGTCTTGATCGGCGTGACGTGGCTGACGACGACCACCGTGCTGCCGCCGTACTTGGCGATGATCTCCGCCCGAGCCTTCCTGATGCGGTTGTGGACCTCGTCGAAGCTCTCACCGTTCGGCGGCCTGACGCTGGTGTCGCCCAGCCACCTCCGGTGGACCTCGGGATCCTGCTGCGCCGCTTCCGCGAACGTCAGCCCTTCCCACGTGCCGAAGTCGGTCTCGATGAGCCCCTGGTGGGTGACGACGTCCGTGCCGATCTCGTCGGCGAGCTTCTGCGCGGTCTGAGCAGCCCTCTTGAGCGGTGAGGAGATGATGGCGGTGATGCCGTCCACCTTGGACAGACGCGCGGCCGCCTTCTCCGCCTGCTCGAGCCCGAGCGCCGTCAGCTCGTGGTCCCCGCGCCCGGAGTACCGGCGCTCGACGGACAGCGCGGTCTGCCCGTGCCGGAGCAGGATCAGCCGCGTCGGGTCCCCGGTCGCGCCGCTCCAGTGCGGCTGCTTCTCCCCCTCCGCCTTGACCGCCGCCGGCTTCTTCTCGCCGTCCATGGCCTCGTTCGCCAGCCGGTCGGCGTGCTTGTTGCGCTCGCGCGGAATCCACTCGTACGTGATGCGGCCGAACGCCTCGGCCAGTTCCCGCGCCTCCTGGGCCAGCGGCTGCATCGAGGGGTGCTTGATCTTCCAGCGCCCGCTCATCTGCTCGACGACGAGCTTGGAGTCCATCCGCACCTCGACCGACTCGGCCTGGAGCTCTCGGGCGGCCCTGAGCCCGGCGATGAGGCCCTGGTACTCGGCTACGTTGTTGGTGGCGACGCCGATGGCCCCCTTGCGCTCGGCCAGCGTCTCGCCACTGGCCTTGTCCCGGACGACCGCGCCGTAACCAGCAGGTCCGGGGTTGCCCCGCGACCCGCCGTCGGCCTCGACGATGACCTTCACGGGCCGATCGTAACCCCGCGTTCGGGGGCCTCTCCGGGGGCTGTATCCTGTTCACATCAGTCTGGGTGGCGGAATGGCAGACGCGCTAGCTTGAGGTGCTAGTCCCCGAAAGGGGGTGGGGGTTCAAGTCCCCCCTCGGACACCAGTGTTATTCACCCCGTGTGGTTGATGGAGACATCAACCACACGGGGTTTTTGCTGTCACGCCCGATGTGAGCCCGCCACAGCGGCGTCTTCCTCGCTTCCGAGATCAACCGGCCCGTACACGGCCTGCAGCGATCCCGTCAGATAAGCCCAGTACCGGTCGCCGTACGACCAGTGCCACCACGCGCTCGGGTAGTTGACCAGTCCGGCGCCGCGCAACGCTTGTGCGAGAACGGCTCGGTGGTGGCGCGCTGTGGCGTCGATCGCGAGATCCTCGGTGTGCGAACGCTTCGTCGTGGTGTCGTGCACCGCGGTGCCCAGGTCGAGCTCGATCTCGTCCACTGTGCACAGACTCAGGTCCACCGCGGCTCCCGCCACGTGCGGTGCCACCTCCGGTGGGGAGCTGCGCATGCTCGCCGTCCGGCGCAGCACGTGTTCCGCGGCCTGCGGTGAGCGTGCGTACGACTCCGCGACGGCCGACTCGAACGACGCGATCTGCAGCGCCTGCGGGCGGTAGCCCTCGACGATCAGCAACCGCAACTCCGACGGCAGCAACGTTTGTGCGATGACCAGGCGGTCCACGACACCGATCCGCAGCTGCGCGTACAGCCCCTCCGCGTCGGCAAGCCTGTCGTCGAGCCGAAGGGCGGCAACGGTGCGCAGGTCCACCAGGGGCTCGCCGAGCTCGCGCACCGGGATCGCCGCCACCGCGGGATCCGACAGCCACACCATCTCCGACACCTCGTCTCCTGGTTCACCGTTCTCAGCACGCGCTCGCACGACGGTGCATGTGCGTCCTGGATTTTTTCTTTAACGCGCTGTACGTCCATCCGGACGCGGCCGGCGCGACCGGTGACAGGCTTCTGGCGGCACAACGCCCTGTGCACGCCTGCTGGTCTGCGGTTAAAGGTTTCGTGGACCGTCTTGAAACCCCTCCTGGCGAATGTTGCATCCATCACCGGCCGGACACACCGACCGGAACCCGCACCAGAGCCGAGGAGAACCCCGTGTTCCGCTCCCAAGTCAGCCAAACCGGCACCGAGTCCCAGTCCGCCCGCACCGGCCTGCGCAAGACCGCCCGCACCGTGGTGTCCGCGGCGCTCGCCGTGATGGCCGGCTCCCTCCTGTTGGTGCCGTCCGCCAGCGCCGCCCCGTCCAGAGACCGCATCGTCGACGTCGCCACCGCCGAGCTCGGCGGCTCGGCCTGCTCGCCCGGCTACAACAACAGCTGCGGCATGGCGTGGTGCGCGGAGTTCGCCCGCTGGGTGTGGAAGAAGGGCGGCGTCACGGACCTCGGAGGCCTCGACGGCTGGGCGCAGTCGTTCAAGTCCTACGGCAAGGACAACGGGACCTACCATTCACGGTCGAGCGGCTACACGCCGCAACCAGGTGACGCCATCGTGTTCGACTGGGACCACAGCTCGGGCGACGACCACCCGATCGACCACGTGGCCATCGTGACCAGCGCGTCCTCCACCCGCGTCAACACCATCGGCGGCAACCAGGGCAACCCGAGCCGGGTCCGGCGGGGCAGCTACCAGCGCTCGAACGGCGACATCGACGGCTACATCTCCCCGGTGGGCATCGGCGACGGTGGCACCCCCACTCCGCCGAAGCCGGTCGTCGACCACAGCGTCACCGGTGACTCGTTCACCGACCTGGTGGGCCGCAAGCCCGACGGCACGCTGTGGATGTACGCCAACAACATCATCCGCGACGACGGCCGGCCGTACCACGACGGCCAGGAGATCGGCCACGGCTGGAACGGCTTCGACATCGTCATGACGGCGGACGTGACCGGCGACGGCTACACGGACGTGCTGGCGCGCAAGCCCGACACCGGCGCGCTGTGGCTGTACACCAACGACGGCAAGAACGACGGCTTCCCCCTCGGCTCCGGGCGCGAGATCGGCCTGGGCTGGAACATGTTCGACAAGATGGTCGCCGCCGACGTGACCGGTGACGGCTTCGCCGAGGTCCTCGGCCGCAAGACCGACGGCTCGCTGTGGCTGTACTCCAACAACATCGTCCGCGACAACGGCAAGCCCTACAGCCAGGGTCAGGACCTCGGCCTCGGCTGGAACATGTTCGACACGCTGATCGCGGCCGACGTGACCGGTGACGGCTTCTCGGAGATGCTGGGCCGCAAGACCGACGGTTCGCTCTGGATGTACGCCAACAACATCCTCCGCGACAACGGCCGCCCCTACAGCCAGGGCGTGGAGATCGGCACCGGCTGGAACATGTTCGACACGATCGTCGGCGCGAACGTGACCGGTGACGCCTACTCCGACCTCGTCGCCCGCAAGCCCGACGGCTCGCTGTGGCAGTACTCCAACAACATCATCCGCGACAACGGCCGCCCCTACAGCCAGGGTGAGAACCTGGGCCTCGGCTGGGACATGTTCAACGTCATCGCGTGACGCGGTTCTCCTCCGAAGGCGGGGGGGGGAGAAGACAAGGGGGAGCCCACGCACGTTCGACGGATCCCACCCACCCCCCGACGTCAACAGAGCCCCCCAAAGAAAAAAAAAAAAAAGCA
>NZ_JBHYGW010000034.1:0-29657 GCF_042738015.1 Lentzea sp. NPDC059081 | reverse complement strand
TCTTTTCGTGTGTGTGTAGCTCCTCTCTCTTCTCTCTCTTCCTCCCTCCCTCCCCCCCCCCTCCCCCCTCCCCCCCCCCCCCCCGCCTCGGCGCATGTGCGACGCCTTCGCACCATTCCGGACTGCAGGTAATCCCGCCAGGGGCAGGACAGGCGCGGCTCAGGCTCCCGCGGAGGGCTCGGCCACCCGGACCAGGATCGCGCCGCACTCCTCGCACCGCACGACCTCGTCGGCTGCCGCTTCCTTCACCTTGGCGAGAGCGCTGCGGTCCAGCTCGATCCGGCACGCACCGCACCGGCGCGACTGGAACACCGCGGCGCCGATGCCCCGCTGCTCGCGCTGGCGGTCGTAGAGCTTCAGCAGGTCGTCCGGGAAGCCCTTGGCCATCACCGCACGGTCGCTGGTGCGACGGGTCTCCACCGCCTCCAGGTCGGCCAGCGCGGCGTCGCGGCGGCCGGCGGCGTCTTCCAGGGACTGGCGGGCCTTGTCGAGCTCCACGCGGGCGAAAGAGGTGTCGGCCTCCACGGCCTCGCGGCGTTCCATCAGCTCCAGCAGGTCGTCCTCGAGGACGCCCTGGCGGCGCTGGATGGTGGCCAGCTCGTGCTCGAGGTCGGTGAGCTGCTTGGCGCCGACCGAGCCGGACTGCATCAGCTTGCGGTCGCGGTCAGCGCGGGCCCTGACCTGGTCGATCTCGGTCTCCTGGCGCTTGAGGTCGCGGTCGAGGTCGCCGAGCGTCGTCTCGACGGCCACGAGGGCGTCCTGCTTGGTGCGCACCTGCTGCTCGGCGTTGGCGATCTCCGCGATCTCGGGCAGCGTGCGGCGGCGGTGGGTGACACGCGCCAGTTCGGCGTCGACCTCGGCCAGGTCGAGCAGCCTGCGCTGCACTGCGGGGTCGGCTTTCACGCATGTCCTCCTGCTGCTGAGCTCGTCGCGCCTACGGTCCACGGGTCGGTCCGGCGAGTGGAGACGAGTACGTCGACCCTACCGCCGAACGCGGTGCGCAGGATTTCCGCCGCCTGCTCGCACCACGGCCACTCGCTGGCCCAGTGCGCGACGTCGACCAACGCCGGGCCGCCGGACTCGAGGTGCTCGGACGCGGGGTGGTGGCGGAGGTCGGCCGTGACGTAGGCGTCGACGCCGGCCCGGGTGACCGCGCCGAGGAAGCTGTCGCCCGCTCCGCCGCACACCGCCACGCGCTTGATCGGGCGGTCGGGGTCGCCTGCCACCCGGACGCCCTGCACGGTGACGGGCAGTGCGTCGGCGACGCGCTGGGCGAAGACCCTCAGCGGCTCGGCCTCCGGCAGTTCGCCGATGCGGCCCAGACCGGTGTCGCCGCCGGGTTCCGCGGGTTCCAGCGGACCGGTGATCGTCAGGCCCAGCGCGGACGCGAGCGCGTCGGACACGCCCGGCAGAGCGCTGTCGGCGTTGGTGTGGGCGCAGTAGAGCGCCGAGCTGTTGCGGATCAGCTTGTGCACCAACGCACCTTTGGGGTCGTTGGCCGGAACACCGTTGACACCGCGCAGCAACAACGGGTGGTGGGCCAGCACGAGCTGCGCGCCGGACTCGACCGCCTCGTCCACAATGGACGACGTCGGGTCGACGCAGACGAGCACGCGCGTCACCTCGTCGTGCGGGTCGCCGCACACGAGGCCGACCGCGTCCCACTGCTCGGCGGTCTTCGGCGGATACGCGGACTCCAGGACCGCGATCACGTCGGCGAGCTTCACGCCAGTTCCTCCATCACTACCCGCAGCGCGTCGGCGAACACCGCGAACTCCTCCGGCGGGCGGATCGCCACGCGCACGTACGTGTCGTCGAGACCGGGGAACGTGTCGCAGCGCCTCACCGCGATTCCCTTGTCCCGCAACGCTTCCCGCGTGCCGCGCGGAACCCTCAGCAGCAGGAAGGGTGCTTTCGGCGGCACGACGACGAGGTCTCCGAGCTGGGCGACGGCGTACGCGGCGTGCTCCGCGGCCTCCAGTGCGAACCGCGCCGAGGCCGCCAGCGCCTCCGGCTCGCAGCACGCGGTGATCGCCTCCAGTGTCAGGCTGCCGACGGGCCAGTGCGGACGGCCGTGCGCCAGCCGTGCCAGCGTCTCCGGGTCGCCGAGGAGGTAGCCCGCCCGCAGCCCCGCGAGCCCCCAGGTCTTGGTGAGGCTGCGCAGCACGAGCACGTCCGGGTCGCCCGCCAGCGACTCCGGCTCACCGGGCACGGCGTCCATGAACGCCTCGTCCACGACCAGCCGGCCGGGCAGGGACTTCAGGGCGGACGCCGGGTGCAGCACCGACGTGGGGTTCGTCGGGTTGCCGATGACGGTCAGGTCGGCGTCCACAGCGGTCGGGGACAGCGTGAAGCCGCCGGAGAGCAGCACGTGGTCGACCGGGATCCCGGCATCGCGGAACGCGACCTCGGGCTCGGTGAAGCCGGGGTGCACGATCGCGGCACGGCGCGGCGCGAGCTTCGGCAGCAGCGCGAAGCCCTCCGCGGCGCCGTTGAGCAGCAGGACCTCGTCAGGCGAACGCCCGTGCCGGCGTGCGACGGCCGCACGGGCGCGCTCCTCAGCCTGCCTCGAGGGGTAACTCCCCAGTTCGCCGAGCGCCGCGGCCAGCCGGTCGCGCAGCCAACCGGGCGGGTGCGGCACCCGCACGTTGACGGCGAAGTCGGCGAGGCCTGGTGCGGCGTCGACGTCACCGTGGTGGCGCAGGTCTGGGCTGGTCATCGCCCGAGATACTAGGCGACCAGCTCAGCGCCCCACGTCACTGCATGTAGCGGCGGAGCTCGGTCAGGTGGCTGATCAGCTCGTCCAGCTGGAACGTGTCGAGCTGCGCGGACTCACCGGGCGGGGTGCGGAAGCAGACGCGACCCTTCTCGTTGAGGTACACCTCGAACGCACGTCGGCGCCCGAGGGCGTCGGTACATCCGATGATCTCCCGTTGCGGGGGCACGTCGGTACCTGTCTGCATGGGCGGCCTCCATGTCGTTTGTCCGTACATCTTGCGACAGCGGTTGAGCGTTACCGTGCGGCGGCACCCCATAGGCTGCGCTGTCATGCACGTCTCGTTCGTCTGCTCCGGCAACATCTGCCGGTCCCCAGTGGCAGCGCTCGTCTTCCGCGAGTGGCTGTCCAGGGAAGGATTGTCCTCCCAGGTCCAGGTGTCCAGTGCCGGCACCGGCGGCTGGCACGTCGGCGATCCCGCCGATCCGCGTGCTTTGAAGACGTTGGCGGACAACGGATACCCGACCGACCACGTGGCCGCGCAGGTCGGAGCGGAGCACCTGGACGCCGACCTGCTGGTCGCGCTCGACTCCGGGCACGCCAGGGCACTGCGCCGGATGGTCGATCCCGATCGTGTGCGGCTGCTCCGTTCGTTCGACCCCGACGCGGACGACAACGACGTGCCGGACCCCTACTACGGCGACGACGCCGGGTTCACCGAGGTCCTGACCATGGTCGAAGCGGCGATGCCGGGGCTGGTCGCGTGGGTCCGCGAGCGGCTCTGAGGACGAAGGTCCAGTCACCGCGGGCCACCGCTGCCGAGGCGGCGGGCCTGCGGTGGCTCAGCGTCGAGGGCGGCCCACCGGTCCCCCGCGTGCACGAGGCCTCCCAGGGCACGCTCGTCATCGACGAGATCAAGACCGGCCCGCCGAATCTTCAGGCGGCCGTGACCTTCGGGCGCCGGCTGGCGGCGTTGCACCTCGCCGGCGCCGACGCGTTCGGGGCACCCCCGCCCGGCGGTCCGCGCGAGGCGACCATCGGCATGGCCTCGATGGTCAACGAGCCCGCGCCCGCGTGGCCCGAGTGGTTCGCGTCACACCGCATCCGGCCGTACGCGCTGCAGGCAGGCATCGACGTCGACGAGGTCTGCGCGCGCATCGACGAACTGGCCGGGCCGCCGGAACCTCCCGCGCGGCTGCACGGCGACCTGTGGAGCGGCAACGTGCTGTGGGGCGCCGACGGCCAGGTGTGGCTGATCGACCCGGCCGCGCACGGCGGGCACCGGGAGAGCGACCTGGCGATGCTCCGGCTGTTCGGCTGCCCGTTCCTCGACCACGTGCTCGGCGCCTACCAGGAGGTCGCGCCGCTCGCCGACGGCTGGGAGCGACGGGTGCCGTTGCACCAGCTGTTCCCGCTGCTCGTGCACGCCGTGCTGTTCGGCGGCGGCTACCGGGCGCAAGCGCTCGCCGCGGCCCGCGCGGCACTGCGGGGATGATGGAGGTCATGGACCTCACAGGCTGGACGTGGCTCAACGAACCCAAGCAGTGGTCTGCCGACCCGCTGACCGTGCACGCCGACGCCGGGAGCGACTTCTGGCGCCTGACCGGCAACGGCCTGGTCCGCGAGAACGGTCACCTCTACGGCACGACGCTGGCCGGCGACTTCACCATCACGGCCACGTTCAGCGGCGAGTTCGCGGCGCAGTACGACCACGCGGGTGTCGGGCTCCTGCTCGACGGCGAGACGTGGATCAAGGCCGGGGTGGAGGTCTACGACGGGAAACTGCAGGCCAGCACGGTTGTCACGCGCGGTTTCTCGGACTGGAACCTGGCGCTCGTCGGCGAGTTCGACCGGTTCACCGTCAGCGCCGAACGCAAGGGTGACGCGGTGTGGGTGAAGTACGGGGTCGACGGTGCGGAACCGACGAACCTGCTGCGCAAGGCGTACTTCCCGCCTCAGTTGGAGACCAAGGTGGGGATCATGGCCGCGAGTCCGGACGGCGAGGGGTTCGCGACCCAGTTCCACGAGGTCCAGCTCACCCGTTAGCGGCGTTGCGTTTGTTTCGAATACTGCGGATACTTCGATTATGGGAAGGAGGGGAAGATGAGTTCCGCAGCACTGAGAGCGGTCCAACCTGACGATGACGACGTTGTCAGGGCGAACGCCGCGCTGACCAGGGTCAAGGCCTACTTGCACGGTCACCACGACGACGAGGGCGATGTTCGCGTCAGAGTCGAGGAGAACGACGACGTGCTGGTGCTCCCGCGCGCCGCCGTCGAACTCTTCGCCCAGATCCTCGCCTACATGGCAGCCGGTCACGGTGTGTCCGTCGTACCCGCGGACGCCGAGCTGACCACACAGCAGGCCGCCGATCTGTTGAACGTGTCACGTCCCTACCTGATCGGTCTGCTCGAGGCGGGCGAGATCGAGTACCGCAAGGTGGGCAAGCACCGCCGCATCAAGGCAGCCTCGCTGGTGGAGTACATGCGCACCGACGACGAACGCCGGCGCCGCGCCACCGATGAGCTGTCTGCGCTCACGCAAGAGATGGGCCTGACCTGAGTGAGTTTCGTCGTCCTCTACGACGCCAATGTTCTCTACCCGAGCACACTGCGGGACCTGCTGATCCGCATCGCAGGAGCAGGTCTCGTCCAGGCCAAGTGGACTGAACAGATCCTCGACGAGGTGTTCCGCAACATCCGGAAGAACCGTCCGGAGCTCTCCGCCGGACAGCTCGAACGGACCCGGTCGCTGATGCTCACCTCTGTCCGGGACTGCCTCGCGACCGACAACCTCAAGGACTTCCCGGCGGAAGCGTTGCGGCAGTGGGACATCGACCCCAAGGACGCGGACGACTTCATCAGCGACCAGATCGGGTTGGACGCCAAGGTCGTGTGGAGCTGCGTCCAGCAGATCGCGAACACCTGGCGCAATCCTCCCGGCACGATCGGGGACGTCCTCGCGTCTCTCGAACGATGTGGGCTGGTCCAGTCAGTGGCCGCACTCCGCGCACTCTGAAGGGTCATCTACCGTGAGGACGTGCGGTTCAAGTTCCTCCTCAAGCCGGGCTGGCTGGCGCTGACCCTGGCCGTCTGGGTGTTCGCGGGTGCCTGCATCTACTTCCTGTCCCCGTGGCAGTTCGGCCGCAACGACGAGCGCCAGGCCCAGAACTCCGCCATCACCAAGTCGCTGAAGAGCGACCCGGTGCGGTTCGGCGCCCAGCACGACGAGTGGCAGAAGGTCGAGATCAAGGGCCGGTACGTGCCCGAACTGGAGGCGCTGGCCAGGCTCCGCACGGTCCAGGGCGAGGCCGCGTTCGAGGTCATCACGCCGTTCGAGACCACCACCGGGCACCGGGTGCTCGTCGACCGCGGGTACGTCCGGCCGGTCAACGGCATCAAGCCGCCGAACTTCCAGCAGCCGCCCACCGGCGAGGTCACGCTCATCGGGCTGGCCAGGCCGAACGAGTCCAACGCCACACCCGCGTTCGAGCAGGACGGCCGCAAGCAGATCTACTCGATCAACAACGACGCGGTCGGCCAGGGCATCGAGCCCGGCTACTACCAGCTGATCGAGAACCAGCCGGGCGCCCTCGACACATTGCCGCTGCCTCGGATCGAGTCCGGGCCGTTCTTCTCCTACGCGCTGCAGTGGATCGCGTTCGGCGTCATGGCGGTCGGCGGCTGGCTGTACTTCACGATCCGCGAGGCACGGCCGGGTGGCGTGCTGCACGAGGACACGAAGAAGCGCAGGAAGAAGTCGATCGCCGAGCTACTTGCGGAAGAGGGCGACGACGGCACTGACGAACCCCGCGCCGAAGCCGACGACGCGGGACAGCTCCACGGCACGCGTCACGTGACCTGAGTCCGGGTTGCGGCCGTGGCCCATCACCGGGCGCTCCTCGACGCCGTGCGAGTAGACGGTGCGGCCGCCCAGGCGGATCTCCAACGCCCCCGCGAACGCCGCCTCGACCTGGCCCGCGTTCGGCGACGGGTGCGCTGAGGCGTCCCGGCGCCACGTCTCCAGGGCCTGCGACGCCGACCCGCCCACGACCGGAGCACCGCCGACGGTCAGCAGGGCCGCCAGCCGCGACGGCAGCAGGTTCAGCAGATCGTCGAGGCGCGCGGACGCCCAGCCGAACCGCAGGTAGCGCGGCGACTTGTGGCCGACCATCGCGTCCAGCGTGTTCGCGGCGCGGTAGCCCAGCAGCCCGGGCACGCCGAAGACCGCACCCCAGAACAACGGCGCCACCACGGCGTCCGACGTGTTCTCGGCCACGGACTCCACGGTCGCGCGGGCCAGTCCGAGCGTGTCCAGGCGGGAGGCGTCCCGGCCGCACAGCGAAGGCAGGCGGTCACGCGCGGCCTCGATGTCGCCGTCGGCCAGCTCACGACCCATCGACGTGCCCTCGGTCGCCAGCGAGTTGCCGCCCAGCACGGTCCAGGTCGCCAGAGCGGTGGTCAGCGTCTGCGCCACGAAGCCACGACGAGCGAACCGCTCCACGGCGACGCCGGCGGCCACGGTCCCGCCCACCAGCACGGCCGAATACACGACCCCGGCGGCCTGCGAGTCGGCGTAGAGGCGCTTCTCCAGGGCCGCGGCGGACTTGCCGAATGCCGCTACCGGGTGAAATCGGCGTGGATCACCGAACACCGCGTCCGCGGCCACGCCCAGCAACAACCCCAACGCGCGCCCCGCGCCCACGGCACCCTCCCCAGCTCGTCGAAGGCACGGTAGCGCCGCATCGCCTCCTCGCGCGCATTAGGGTGGCCGGTCGTGGAGCACAAGCGGCTGAAGTTGTACGCCTATCTGGACGCGCGCGATCACCAGCGCACGTACCTGGCGATCATGCGGCTGTTCACCTCCACGTTGCTCGCCGACCTGAGTGCGGGAGAGGTCGCCGGAGCGCTGGCCGGGCAGGAGCGCGAGGGCCGCGTCGAGCAGGGCGAAAGCCGCATCGAGAACGTCATCAACCGCCTCAAGCAGCTGGTCGAGTGGGGCAACCTGGTCCAGGGCCGGCGCGAGGTCGTCGCCGCCAGCATCGCCGAGTTCCAGCACGGCAGCGTCCGCTACCAGGTCTCCAAGCTCGCGGTCCGCGTGCAGCGCGACGTCGACGAGCTGCTGCGGGTCCCGGAAGGCGCCCGCGAGGTCTCCCGCGAGCTGCTCCCCGCCATCGAACGCGGCCTCAACGAGCTGGGCGGATCCCTGTCCGTCGCGCTGCTCAACGAAGGCGACAAGACCAAGGAACTGCTGGCCGAACGCGTCACGACGTTGTTCCTGCAGCACGCCGAACTGGCCGCGACGGTCCGCGACTTCTACGCCTACCTCGGCCAGGTCGTCACGCGGAACCACCTCGCGCCCGAGGAGATCGCGGGCTTCCGGAACCTGCTGGTCGAGTACATCCAGCGGGTCGTCGAGGACGTCCTGAAGTTCACGCCCCCGATCGCGACGGCGCTGGCCGGGCTCACGAAGGCCCGCGGCGAGCTGGTCCGGCTCCTCGGCACCGACCTCGGTCAGAACGTCGAACGCGCCCGCGGCCGCACGCCGGAGGACTGGCAGGAGCTGACGGACTGGTTCGTCGACCGCCCCGGCCGCCCGAGCCAGGTCACGGCGCTGCGCGAAGCCACCGCCCGCGCCATCGGCAGCCTGCTCGCGAGCGTCAAGCGCGCGACCTCCGGCGGTGGCCTGCTCCCCGGCCGCCGCGCCGAGCTGCTGAAGCTCGCGGCCTGGTTCGACGGCTCGACCAGGGAGGAGGCGCACGAGATCTACGCGTCGGCGTTCGGCCTCTACTCGGCCCGCCACCTCTCCCCCGCGCCGGAACACGACTCCGACAACGAACGGACGCCGTGGCGCGACGGCCCGGTCTGCGACGTCACGGTGTCCGTGCGCACGCGCGGCGACCGAGGAGCGCGCGGCAGGCCGTCCCGGATCCTCGACGACCCGATGACCGAGCAGTCGCTGCTCGCGGAAGCGCGGGAGGCCGACGAGATCCGCGCCCGGCACGTCGCGGAGCTGACCAAGGCCGCCGGGAACCTGGAGAACACCACGCTGACGCACGGCGCGCTGGAGGTCTTCTGCGAGCTGCTGACGCTCGCGATGGCCCAGCGCGACTCCCCGAACGACAGCGGCTCCGCCAGCGACCCCGTGCGCGGCCTGGAACTCGAGATCGCCCGCGGCACCACGACCAGGATCAGGTCGGCGGCCGGGACGCTCACCCTGCACGACGCGACGGTGGCCCTGAAGCGATGAACCAGCTGGACAACCTCTCCGAGATCGACGCCGCGAACGTCGTGCGGTGCGCGCGCACGTTGCTGCGCAGGCCGATGCTGCGCGCCGACGGACCGGACGGCGAGCTGCTGAGCCTCGTCTACCGGCACCGCGCGACGTTGCAGGACCTGTTCGCGGGCCTGCTCGGCTACCGGCTCGTCGTCGAACGCCGGTTCGCGCGCCTCTACAAGTCCGGTCCCGGCCACGACAACACCCGCGGCGTGCTGAGCATGTCGCCGCGCGGGTACGCCTACCTGGCGCTCACGCTCGCGGTGCTCACCGGCATCGGCCGCCAGACGCTGCTGTCGCGCCTGGTCGCGGACATCCGGTCCGCCGCTGTCGAGGCGGGCATCGACGCACCGGATGACGTCGCCGAACGCCGTGCGCTCACCGCGGCGCTGCGCCATCTCGTCTCCCTCGGCGTGCTGCACGAGACCGAGGGCTCGGTCGCGCAGGACCTGCTCCCGCAGGAAGCGCTGATCACGATCGACACCGACCTGCTGGGCCAGCTCGTCACCGGTCCCGTCGGCGAGGCGCAGAGCCCCGCCCACCTGGTCGAGCTGGCGGCACGGCCCGGTCCGCGCGGCGTCGAGCACGCCGTGCGGCGCAAGCTCGTCGAGACCCCGCTGGTGCTCTACGCGGACCTGCCGGACGACCAGGCGGACTGGCTGCGGCGCAACCAGCGCAAGGAGACGGCACTGCTGGAGCAGGCGTTCGGCCTCTACACCGAGTGCCGCGTCGAGGGCGTGCTGGCCGCCGACCCCGAGGACTTCCTGACCGACCTGTCGTTCCCCGGCGTCTCCACGGTCGCGCGCATCGCGTTGCTGGCCCTGCCGGACCTGGTCGACAGCGAGGACGAGGACGCACCCGCACGGCACGTCGTCACGGCCGAACGCCTCCGCGAGGTCTGCGCGCGGCTGGTCGAGGACTACCCGGCCGCGTGGTCGAAGCAGTTCACCGACGACCTCGACCGGCTGGTCGCCGAGGTGGCGGAACTGTTGCGGCGCATGGGACTCGCCGTGCCGTGCGACGAGGGCTGGTCCATCAGCGCGGCCGCGCACCGCTGGCTGCCCTCGCCCGACGGCGACCCCGAACGAGAACAACCGTCCGAACCCGTTGTGGTGCGAGAAGTACCGAGCTGGTCCCTGTTCGACGAGGAGAACGTGTCATGAGCAGGTGGCGGCTGCACCGCGGCGGCGTGGTCAACATCTGGCAGTACACCGAGCAGACGTTCGACTTCTCCGGTGGCCGCGCGATCTTCCAGGGCACCAACGGGTCCGGCAAGTCCCGCACGCTGGAGCTGCTGCTCCCGCTGTGCCTCGACGGCGACCTGCGCCAGGTCGGCTCCAAGGGCTTCGACACGGTCAGCCTGCGGCGCCTCATGCTCGACGACTACGACGGCGGCCCGAACCGCATCGGCTACACGTGGGTCGAGCTGATCCGCGAGGCCGCCGACCACTCGGGCAACGAGTACCTGACCTGCGGTCTCGGCGTGAAGGCGTCGAAGACCTCGCAGGCGATCACGGACTCGTGGCGGTTCGTCACGCCCATGCGCGTCGGCACGGAACTGCAGCTCGCGGGCCCGGAACGCGTCCCGCACGGCCCGGCGCAGCTGCGCGACCTCATCGGCGCGGACTGCATGTTCGAGGAACCGGCGTTCCGCGCGAAGATCGCCGAGACCGTCTACGGCGTGCCGGCGGCGCGGTACGGCGACCTGCTGCACCTCCAGCGGACGCTGCGCAACCCGGACGTCGGCCTGAAGGTGCTGGAGGGTCAGCTCGAACAGATCCTGTCCGACGCCCTGCCGCCGCTCGACCAGGCGATGGTGGAGCAGCTCGCGACGTCGTTCGACGACCTGGAGTCGATCCGGGAGAACATCGTGCGACTGTCCTCTGCGGACAGTGCGCTCACGACGTTCCTCAAGACCTACCGCGACTACGCGTTCGGCGGGCTGCGCGGCGCGTCCGAACGGCTGGAGTCCGCCGAGAAGTCGGTGGCGAAGTTGCGGCGCGAGCAGGCGAAGCTCACGCAGGACCTCGACCTCACGCGCATGGAGCGCACGGCGTCCGAGCAGGCCTTGACCGACATGGAGACCGGCGAGCAGCAGGCGGAGGAGACCATCGCGGCGTTGAAGGAGCTGCCAGCGTTCCGCGATCTCCAGGACCTCAAGACGCGCGAGAACCTGGTGGCGGAGAAGCGTTCCTCGGCCGTCGCCGCGCTGGAGACCGCCCACCGCCAGCGCGCGCAGGAGGACGCGTCCGTCGACAACGTGCTGCGGCTGCTGCGGCGTCTCGCCGAGGACCTCCAGGCCGCCGACGCGCTGAGCGACCCGTTGCGGGAGCACCTGCGCCTGGCGGGCATGGACGCCGACCTGGCGCCGGAGGTGCCGCAGGTCCCGGCGGCCGAGGCCTCCGTGACCACGGACTCGGTGCGCGCCAAGCCGGACCCCGAGGCCGGCCCGCTGCCGATCGAACGCCGGGTGCCGCCGGCCGCCGCGACCGAGGACGTGCTGGCCTCGCTGGCGTCGGTCGTCGACCAGACCTCGGGCATCGCTTCCCTGGCGCGCCAACGGGGTGCGCTCGCGCTGTCGCTGCACGAGCAGGCGCTGGCCCTGGACGCGCAGCACCGCGAGGTGGAGTCGTTGCGGCAGAAGGCCCGCGACGCCCAGCTCGGCGCGACCGAGTCGACGTCGTTGCGCAACCAGGAGATGCAGGAGCTGGCCGAGGTCGTGCAGGCCTGGCTGGAGCAGGTCGAGGTGTGGACGTCGAGCGGGCCGCTGCTCGACGAACGCCCGTCCGCCGCGCTGAAGCTGCCGCGCACCGCGGACCCGGCCGCCGCGAAGACGTTGAGCACCACCGCACGCGAGTGGGTCGGCCCGCTCGTGCAGGCGGCCCGCGACGCGGCGCACGCGTTCACGCAGCAGCGCACCGAGCTGCGCACCCGGCTCGACACGCTGGACGAGGAGCTCATCGGGCTGCGGTCGGGTGACGAACGCGTGCCGCTGCCCGGCCAGTACACGTCGGCGGACCGGGACCCGGCCGTCGGCGCGCCCTTCTACCGGCTGGTCGACTTCGCGCCGTCGCTGTCCGACGACGAACGGGCGGGGCTGGAAGCCGCGTTGCAGGCGAGCGGTCTGCTGGACGCGTGGGTCACCCCGGCGCACGCCGAGCTGAACGACGTACTGGCCGTGCCGCGACCGGCCGTCGACGGGCGGTCGCTGGCCGAGTTCCTGGTGCCCGCCGTGGAGGGGTCGCCGGTGCCGGAGGCGTTCGTCGCCGACCTGCTCAAGGCCGTGTCGCTGGACGACATGACCACCACCGGCGACTGGCGCACGGGCGTGTTGACCGGCCGTTGGACCAAGCCGGAGGCCGAGTTCATCGGTGCCGGCGCACGGGAAGCGGCGCGTGGCCGTCGGATCGCGGCGCTGGAAGAGGAGCTCGCCGACCTGCGCGCGCAGCTCGGCACCGCCGAGGACGAACTGGCCCGCGCCCACGAGCACGTCGCCACGTGGGAGGCGCACGTCGCGGCGTTCCCCGGCGACGGCGAGCTGATCGCGAAGCACAGCCGCGTCCAGGCCGCCGAGGAGTCCGCCGCCCGGTCCCAGCAGCGCACGTTCGAGCTGCGCGAGGCGTTGGAGGACGCCGGCTCCCGGCTGGAGGCGGCGCGGTCGGAGCTGACCCGGCAGGCGGGCGACGCCGGTCTGCCGCCGGACACCGAGGCGCTCCGGCAGGCCCAGGCGGCCGCGGCGGAGGCCCGGCGGACGGCCGACCTGCTCGGGGACGCGGTGAGGAGGCGGTGCCAGGGCACGATCTCCGACCTCACCGACGCCTCGCACCGCTACCACGAGGCCGTCGCGGACCGGCAGACCGCCGAGGCCGACGCCGACAGCCGGTGCGTCGACTACGCGGCCCAGGCGGGCACGCTGGCGGAGCTGACCGACGCCGTCGGCGGTGAGGCCAAGGAGATCAGCGAGCAGCTCACGTCGCTGGAGAAGTCGCGCAGGAAGATGCGCGAGGACCTCAAGGGCGTGCGCGAGAGCATCACGACTGCGCGCGAGCAAGCGGCGAAGCTGGAAGCGTTGCTGGAGAACAACTCGCGCGCCGTCTTCGAGTCCGAGGAGGCACTGGCCCGCGCGTCGGCGAACTTCCAGGCGACCGTCCGCGCACCCGGCCTGCTGGCGGCGGCGTTCCCGGAGCCGCCGGAGGAAGCCCTGGTGCGACAGGCGATCGCGGACGCGGGTGACCGCCGTGGCGGCACCGAGGCGACCGTGATCGCGAAGCTGCAGGCGTTGCAGACCTCGCTGGCCGGCAGCCACGACATCGCCGCCGAGCAGCACGCGGGCCTGCTGACCGTGACGGTGACCGGCGAGGAGGGCGCGAAGCCCGTCGCCGTCGCCGCCCGCCAGGTCACCACGAAGCTCGCCGAGCAGCGCGGGTTCCTCGACGAGCAGTACCAGGGCATCTTCGCCGACTACCTGATCCGCGACCTGGCCGAGTGGCTGCGCGGGCAGATCACCGTCGCCGAGGACCTGACCAAGCGGATGAACGAGGTGCTCGGCCAGGCCAGGTCCAGCCAGGGCGTGCACGTGAAGCTGGCCTGGAAGTCGTCCGGCGCCCTCGACGACCAGACGCGGCAGGCGCTGGCGCTCGTGCGCCTGCCGTTCGGCGAGCGCACGCCAGAGCAGGACGCCACGCTGCGGCGCGTCTTCACCGAGCGCATCGAGAACGAGCGCGACACGCACTCCGGTGGCTACGCCGAGATCCTGTCGCGGGCGCTCGACTACCGCACGTGGCACCAGTTCACGGTGACCGTCGCGGACACGGGGCCTGACGGTGGTCCTCGCGAACGGCGGCTGCGCCAGCTGTCGTCCGGCGAGACGCGGCTGATCTCGTACGTGACGCTGTTCGCGGCCGCGGCGAGCTTCTACGACGCGGTGAGCGACGAGTTCGACCCGCTGCGCCTGGTGCTGCTCGACGAGGCCTTCGAACGCCTCGACGACCCGACGATCGCGCGCATGCTGGGCCTGCTGGTCGACCTCGACATGGACTGGGTGATCACCTGGCCGTCCGGCTGGGGCGTGTCCGACAAGATCCCGCGCATGCACATCTTCGACGTGCTGCGGCCGAAGAACGGCCGTGGTGTGGCGTGCACGCAGACGACGTGGGACGGCGCGGCGCTGGATCGGATCGACCCGTGAACATGGACTCCCCCGAGCTGGCCGAGCTCTGGCGCCTCGCCCGCGAGACGATGGAGGGCGGCGGCCGGTCGGCGTTCAGCTTCCGCGTCGAGGACGAACGCACGGCCACCGTGCTGGGCGAGCTGCTGCGCAAGCCGATCGCCCATCCCGCGCGCCGGCAGATCTCGTTGGCGCGCCTGGACGAACACGTCCGGGCGCACGGCAGCACGTTGCCCGAGGTGCTGGAATCGGTGCACGGCAAGCCGATCGGCCTGTCGACCTCTTCGGAGGCCTCGACCGCGGACGCCGTGCTGAGGTTCGCGCTGCGGGAACACGGCCTGTCGCACGCTCCGTGGGCCGCCGAGTGGATCGAGCACGTGCGGAAGTACGGCAAGATCCCGCAGCCCGCGCTGCCGATGATCGCGAACCAGGCCGCGTCGATCCTGGCTCGGTTGAGCCCCGAACCGCGCCGCTGGACCACCCGGTTCGCGTTGGCGGGCAACGACCTCGACGACGGCCGCCCGCTCACCCGGATCGTCGGGAAGGCACTGGCCCTGGCCGGTACGGACTGGGAGCGCTCCGGTGTGCTGCCCGACGCCTACGGCAATCCCGTGCTCACCTCGCAGGGTTACCTGACGCTGAACGACACCCTCGAAGCCGGCGAGATCACCGTCGTCCGCAGCCCGCGCCTGCTCGAGTCCGGCGTGCCCGGTCCGTTGATGGTGCTCCCGGACGGCCTGACGCCGCAAGCGAAGCACCACCTCGACGGCAAGACCGTGCGGTGCCACCACGACTTCACGCCCGAGGGCATCCGCGTGACGAACGAGGTCCTCGCCTGGACGGGCGGGGCGGTGTGGCGGATGTCCGCGGCCGACTACCGCGAGGCCGTCGCCACGCTGCTCGCGCGCGGGGTCGAGCTGCCGACGTTGAACGTCCGGCCGGAGCCCGCGAGCTGGGATCCCGACCTGGCGGACACCATGGCCACCACCGGTCTGGTGGTCACCGAGGAGCACGTCCTGCCGTCACTGCTGTGACGTCTCCGGGGGCGCGAACCGCCGCACGTCCCAGCGGTCGTGGCCCTCCATCAGCTTGCGCCCGATCCGTCGCAGGTCGGCGAGGTCGCGTTCGCTGAGCAGGTCGGTGAACTCCTCGGCCAGCGACGCCCGGTACACCCGCGCCGTCGTGCCGACGCACGCCTGTTCGCCCTCCGGCGTGAGCACGGCGATGACCAGCCGCCGGTTGTCCGCCGGCTGCTCCCTGACCACCCAGCCGCGCTTGACCAGCCGTTCGACCAGCCGCGTCACGCCGGACGGGCTGACGTCGAGCAGCTCGACGAGCTCGGACATCTGCAACCGGCCGCCGTTGTGGTGCAGCTGGTAGAGCGCCACGTGCTCCAGCAGCGAGCACCCGGCCTCGGCCTCCATGCGCCGCCCCAGCGCGGCCTTCACCGCGTCCACGCCCTGCTGCGCGTACAGCCACGAGTAGATCGGCTCCGTCACCACCCCATCCTAAAACAGGTTTGACGACGGCATGTTTTCACGCTCAAATGTTGAGCATGAAAGCTTCTCCTGACGTCACCGTCGTCGGAGCGGGTCCCGTCGGCCTCCTGCTGGCGTGCGAACTGGCCCTCCAGGGTGTCCGCACCACGGTGCTGGAACGCCTGACCGAGCGGCCGGACACCATCAAGGCCCAGATGATCAGCGGCCGCACGTACCAGATGCTCGCCATGCGCGGCCTGGGTCCCGCGATCGACGCCGCGAGCGAACAGGAGTCAGCCGGACTCTCCTGGCGCCCGACCGGCTCCACCGGCCACTTCGCCGGACTGTTCAAACTGGACGGTCTGCCTCTCGTGATGCTGTCCCAGCAAGCGCTCGAACGCGTCCTGGAGTCCCGCGCCGCCGAACTGGGCGTCGAGATCCGGCGCGGCGTCGAGGTCGTCGACCTGGACCTGGGCGCGGACTTCGTCGTCGGCTGCGACGGCGGCCGCAGCACCGTCCGTGCGCTCGGCGGCTTCGAGTTCACCGGCACGGACCCCACCCTGACCGGCTACCAGGCCGTCGTCGACCTGGACGGCGACCTCCCGTTCGGCTGGCACCGCACCCCGGCGGGCGTCCACGCCTTCGGCCCGTTGAAGGGTCGCGTCATGCTGATCGAGTACGACGGCCCGCCGGCCACCCGCGACGTGACCCGCGAGTCGCTCGAAACCGCCCTGCGCCGGGTGAGCGGCCGCGACGTGCGGATCACCCACGTCCACACCGCCACCACGTGGACCGACAACACCCGCCAGGCCTACACCTACCGGCGGGGCGACGTCCTGCTCGCGGGCGACGCCGCCCACGTCCACTCGCCGTTCGGCGGCCAGGGCCTCAACCTGGGCCTGCAGGACGCCCTCAACCTCGGCTGGAAGCTCGCCACCGGCGACTCCGCGCTGATCGACACCTACACCTCCGAACGCCACCCGGTCGCCGACCGCGTGCTGCGCAACACCATGGCCCAGGTGGCCCTGACCCGCCCGGACCCGCAGTCGCGCAAGCTGCACGCGCTGGTCAGCGACCTGCTCGACCTGCCGGAGGCGAAGGCTCGGATCTCCGCGATGATCCAGGGCACCGACATCCGCTACGAAACCGGTTGCTCCCACCCGTTGGCGGGCAAGTTCGTCCCCGGCCTGGACCTGTCCGACGGCAAGGGCACCAGCATCGTGGTCGGCGGGGAGGAGGCGCTGGTCCGTCCCGACGGCTACATCTCTCACATCGGCGAATGAGCGTGTTCGCCTGCGTCGGGCGGGCGACCTCGCCAAGATGGGGCGCATGAAACCGCACCACTGGCCTCTCGTCGCGCTGGGCGTGTCGGCCGCCGCCGCGATCACGATCGTGGTCGTCGTGGGCAGCAAGTCTCCCGCCGTCAACATGCCGATCCTGCTCGGGATCCCGCTCGTCGCGACGTACCTGGCGCACCTCGTGTCGAAGCGCGCGCCGGGCAAGGTGCTGTTCGAGTTCCGCGTCGACCCGCGGCCCAGCTGGTACAACGACGCCGTCGAGGTCACCGACAACGGCCTGGAGATCACGGCCGTGTCCGGCGGCGGGCGGGTGGCCTCCTCCGGGCCGCGGAAGGTGTCCTACGGGTTCACCGACCTGCTCGGCATCAGCACGCGGCCGGCGGTGCCCGGCGAAGCGCCGTGGCTCACGCTGACCGACGGCCGCGGGCTTCCCGTTCCGGCCGGTGAGGTCGTGGTGCTGCGGACGACATCGGGCGAGCAGGTGCTGCCGGTCGAGGAGCCGCAGAAGTTCGTCTCCCTGGTGCGATCGAGGGTTTCGGGGCTTGCGGAGGTCCACTCCCCAGCTTCAGTGGCGGAGAGCAACGAGGTGGGCCAGGCTCCTCCTCCTGCCGGCGAAATCGCCACTCCGGTGCAGGGGCCGGCTGTGTCGCTCGCCGGTCCTCCGCTCGCGGTGCGGTGGCTGGTCGGCGCGGTGCTCGCGTTGACGGGAACAGTGGTGCTGCCGGCGGTCGCGCTGCTCACCACGCCCGGCGTGCCGCAGATCGTGCTGGCGGCGCCGGTCATCGCGGGCGTGGTGTGGGTGCTGAACCGCGCCGTACCGCGGGTCTGGGGCCGGGTCGCGCTCCTCGCGGTGCCGGTCAGCGTGCTCTGGCTGCTCGGCAAGGGCGGGTACCTCTGGATTCCCGCGCTGGTCCTGTGCCCGGTGCTGGGACATCTCGGCGGGCGGATGTTCCGGCTGGGTGCCAACCTCGGCCGCGACGTCGAGGTGCGGGTGCCGCTGCGCGACGGCGCGTCGCTGTACGTCCAGCGGGATCGTCTGGTGCACAAGCTGAACAAGTCGCACGACGGCGGCGTCCACCCGCAGGCGCTGTGGCTGGGCGACCTGACAGTGGTGCAGCCCGGCACTTCGGACGTCCAGCCGTGGCAGCTGCCCGGTGGCCTGACGACCCGGGTGGGCGGCGGTGCCCCGCTCCTGCGGCTGGTCGCCCGGCCGCAGCAGTGGATCCTGCCGGCGGCACAGGCAGGTGAGCTCGCCGACCTGATCCGGTCTCGTCAGGGCACGCCGGTGCAGCCGTCCTCGATGTCGCTGGACGAGTGGCGGCGCCTGCACGTGTGGGCTGTGCGCCAGACGACCGGGATCCGGCGGGGTGACTACGTGACCTCGGGCATCGGCTGGCGGCTGCTCGCCGCGGCCTTCACCGGCAGCTTCGCCCTGATGTTCCTCGTCCTCGGCCTGTGGATCGGTGCGCTGGTCACCGTGCCGCTGACCTTGGGACTCCTGGCCGACTGGTGGCGCGTCCGGAACCGCATGCGGCTGGCCGAGCACAACCCCCTGCCACCGGGCAGCCGGGACTGGGGCGAGACCCGTCCGGACCACGCCCCACTTCCCGGCTGGCAGCCCTACCTCTGAGGCGGTGGGTCGGGCAGGTCGAGCCGCCCGACCATCCTCGGCGGGTTCGCCGACGACGTGACCTGGTAGTCGCTCTCGGTCGGGTCGTTGACGTTGTTCGGACCGCCGTCGCCGGGGATCCTGCTCGCGTTGGTGGATCCCCAACCGCCCTGGTACGGGTTGTCGACGTTGGCGCGCGTGGTCGTGCCCTCCGGCGACACGAAGGTGTGGCCCTGCGTGTTCGACCCCGCGGTGTACTGGCCGTCGGGTGACGTGCCGGTGTCCCAGGTCGAGGACAGGCCCTCGTGCCGGTTGCTCATGCCGCCGACCGCACCGCCGACCGCGCCGGAGGTGCCGCCGGACAGGATCGCCGAGCCGAAGTCGTCGAGGCCGACCTTGCCGTGCGCGAGGTTGTTCAGCACGTTGCCGCCCGCGCCCGCGATGGCGCCTTCGACGGCACCGCGCCCGGCGGCCTGCACGAAGTTGCTGGTCGTGTTGCCGAGCGCCGAACTGCCCGCGCCGACCAGTCCACCCGCGACACCCGCCGCGACACCGGCGATGCCCGCGTCGACGGTCTTGCCGATGTCCCACGACTTCCGCTCGCCCGAGGCGAACTGGATGCCCTGGATGGCGGCGTCGACGCCGACGTTGATCGCCAGGTTGATGACGATCTGCTTGAGCAGCTGCTGGAACAGCATCTGGACGGTGATGCGGGTCGCCGCCTGCGCGATCGGCACACCCGCGGTCGACGCGCCGAACGTCGCCACCGCGGAGGCGATCATCGCGGCGATCTGCGCCGCCAGGATGATCAGGGCGGCGATGATGCTGAGCTTCGTGTACTCGATGCCCAGCGCCGCGTTGTCGCAGCCGGACGCCAGGTCCGTGCAGATCTGCTGCAGGGTGACCAGGTAGGCGTCGCCCTCGGAGTACTTCTGCCAGTACTCCTTGAACTTCTCCGCGGTCTGGCCGCTCATGCAGCCCAGCGCGGCCGAGGACGCGCTGTTGCCGTCGTTGAGCACGTCACCGACGGACTTGGCCGCCGCCTCCCACGCGTCGCGCATGGCGCGCAGCTTGGTCTCGTCGCCCTCGGGCCACGACGCGCCGACGACGATCGGCGTCAGCCACTGGACCGCGCCCGGAATCTCGATGCCCATGGCTCAGTTGCCTCCCATCGACCGCGCGCCGCCCTGGTCGACGGCCTCCCACGTGTCCGCGGAGGCGTCGAGGCCCTCGCGGATCGAGTGGATGCCCTCGACGAGCGCCGGGAACGCCTGGGACGCCTTGTCCGCGATGGGCAGGTAGGTCTTCGCGAACTCCTGCCCCGCCTCGTCACCGCCCCAGCAGCCGTTGTTGGCGCTGAGCACACCGCGCAGGGTCTCGAAGGCGGTCTGCAGCTTGTCGCCCGCCGCCGAGAACTTCGGCGAGGCCGAGCGCAGCGCTGTCGGGTCTACCTCGAAGCTCGTCACCACTGGCTCCCTCGACGGTCCATGAAGGACTCCGGCGGCTCGTCGTCGTCACGGCGCTGCGGCTGCGGCTGTGCCTGCGGCTGGGCGAACGCCTGCGGGACGGGCGGTGGCGGCGGGATGAGGTCCTTGATCGACGGCATGCCGGGGAACAGGTCCGGCAGGTCGGGGAGACCCTCCTGGTAGGGCGCGAGCACGGCGTCGGCCTGCTCGCGGGCGGCGGTGGCGGCCTTCTGGATGGTCGCCACCACGCTCTGCCCGAGCTTCTCCGGCGTGCTGCGGTCGAACGCGGACGGCGCGAACCGGACGTCGGTGACGATGCCACCGGCGTTCACCGTGACCTCCACCAGGCCGTCCGGCGAGGTCGCACGGCCGACCTTGGACATCGCCTCGGTCTGCGCCTGCTTCAGCTCGGCGGTCTGCCGTTCGAGGTTTGCCAGCATCGAGTCGACCTGGCCGCGCAACGCCGCGTTGCGCGCCTCGAGCTCCGGGTTGGTCATGAGCCCCCTCGCATTCGGTGTGATGGACCTGACTGCGTCACCACCGCAAGAGGCTAATCGGCGCAGCCCGGCCACGCCCTCGGTTCCGCTGAACGGACCGCGGATCACTCGGAGTAGTTCGCCCCTGACCAGCTCTGCAGCATCCGGAACGCGATCGAGGCGCCCCCGGCGAGCCCGAGGCCGGGAACGCTCCCCGGCTCCTCGATGGCCTTGCGCACGTCGGCCCGCGAGACCCACTTGGCCTCGGCGATCTCCCCTTCGGCGAGCACCAGCGGTGCCGCGGGGTCCGCGACCGCCTCGAAGCCGATCATCAGCGACCTCGGGAACGGCCAGGGCTGGGAGCCGAGGTAGCGGATGTCGCGAACGGCGACGCCGACCTCCTCGGAGATCTCCCGCGCCACGCAGGCTTCGAGGGACTCGCCGGCCTCGACGAACCCGGCGAGCACCGAGAACCGGCCCTCCGGCCACTCGGGACCGCGGGCCACGAGCACCTGGTCGGCGCCGTCGTGCACCAGGCAGATCACCGCGGCGTCGGTGCGCGGGTACTCCTCGCGGCCGCACCCCGAGCACACCGACGCCCAGCCGGACTTCTCCAGCACCGTCCTGGCGCCGCACTTGGCGCAGTACTTGCCGAGCCGGTGCCACTGGAAGAGCGCGGCGGCGGTCGTGAACAGCCCCGCCCACACGTCGTCCAGGGTGGCGCCGGCCTGGCGCAGGTCGAGCCACTGCGGTTCGTCGGTCAGCTCCGGCGGGCCCCAGGCGCGGCTGGCGGGCATCTGCTCGCCGTCCTCGGCGGGCATCAGCACGGCGAAGTACGCCACGCCGTCCTGCTCACCCAGCAGGACGGCGTTCACGGGCGGCTGGTCGCCGAACTCGACGGCCGGGCGGTCGACCACCCGCGTGCCGCGATCGGCGACCAGCGTGCGGCCGCGCGTGTCGACGACCAGCATCCGCGCCTTGGGCCAGAGCGCGGCGAGCGCGTCGTCGTCGCCGCGCAACGGCTCGTTGCGGTCCACCGCGGCCCGCGACAGGGCGGGCAGACCGACCAGGTCGAAGCTCACTGGAACGAGACCCCGCCCAGTGCCGACAGCTTCGGCTTGAGCACCTCGGCGTCGCCGACGAGCACACCGGTGAAGTTGCCCGGCGCGAAGAACTCGAGCGCGGCCGCGGCGACCTGCTCCGGCGTCACGGCCTGCAACCGCTCCGGGTGCGCCACCAGCCAGTCGATGCCCAGGCCGAGCGCGACGAGGTTCACGACGAACGACGCCAGGCCGGACTGCGAGGACGTGGAGGTGAGCAGGGTGCCGATCGCGTAGCTGCGGGCGACGTCCACTTCGGACTGCGACGGCGGGACCATGCCCAGCCGCGCCAGCTCGTAGCGGGTCTCCAGCAACGCCGCCGCCGTCACGTCCGACGCCGTGTCCGCGTCGATGAGCAGCGTGGCGCCGTGGATCGTGAACTCGGGGTGCGACCGGGCGCTGTAGGTGTAGCCCTTGTCCTCGCGGATGTTCTCGACCAGCCGCGACGAGAAGAAGCCGCCGTAGACGAGGTTCGCGAGCTGCAGCGCCGGGTAGCGCTCGTCGGTGCGCGGGATCGCCTGCGCGGCAAGGCGGATCTGCGACTGCACGGCACCGGCGCGGTGCACCAGCAGCACGTCGCCGCCCTCGACCTCGGGCAGCGGGGGCAGCTGGACGGCCTCGCCCTCGCCCTGCCACGCGCCGAGCGCCTCGCCGATCCGCGCGACGGCCTCGGCAGGCTCGACGTCGCCGACGATCACGAAGACCGAGCCGCGCGGCAACAGGGCCTTGCCGTGCAACGCCACGACGTCCTCGCGCGAGACGGCGGCGACCTCGTCGGCCTCCGGCATCTCCTTGGCGTACGGGTGGTCGCCGTACAGGACCTTCTGCAACGCCTCGCGGGCGATGACGCTCGGCTGCGACCGGGCGATCGTGATCCGCTCGACGAGCCGGCCGCGCTCGCGTTCGACCTCGTCGGCCGGGTAGGCGGCGTTCGTCAGGACGTCGGCGAGCACCTCCAGCACGGTGTCCAGGCCGCTCGCGAGGGCGTTGCCGGTGAAGCTCAGGCGCTCGGGGTCGACCACGGCGTCGAGCTCGCCGCCGACCAGCGCCAGCTCGGTGTCGATCTGCACGCGCGAACGCGACTCCGTGCCGGTGAGCACCGTGTTCGCGAGGATCTCGGCCACGGCGGAGTGCCGCGAGCCGGTGCTCGCCTCGGCCGGGTCCGCGAACGGGACGCGCAGCCGCACCTCGACCATCGGCACGGTGGCGCGCTTGATCGCGATGACGCGCAGGCCGCTGGGCAGCGTGGTGTCCACAGAGGACAGCTCGGCGGCCGCCCTCTGCGAGCCCAGCTCGGGCAACGGGCGCGGGCCCGTGGACGTGCGACCGATCTCCTCGGCGGTGCGGTGGGTCTTTGCCGAGGTCACTGGGCTCCTCCGGTGGGCTTGACGAGAAGAAGGGCGCGGGCGTCGGGACGCAGCGCCTTGGCCGCGGCGGACACCTCGTCCACGGTCACGGACGCGATGCGCTCCGGCAGTTCGTAGATCAGCTCGGCGCGGCCGAACAACAGCTCCGCGGAGCCGAGGCCCAGCGTGCGGTTCGTGAGCCGGTCGTGCTCCTTGTGCATGGTCGACGCCCAACGCGCCGTCACCTTCGCCAGCTCCTCGGCCGACGGCGGCTCCTGCGCGAGCTTCTGCAGCTCCTCGTCGATGGCCGCGACGACCTGCTCCGGCGTGACCTCGGCGGTGTGGATCGCGGTGATGCTGAACGTGTCCGGGTCGCGGGCCTCGAGCGGGCCGAACAGGCCGCAGCCGGCGTTCAGGTCGATCACGATGCCCTCGCGGTGCACGAGGCGCTGCTGCAGGCGCGAGCTGTCGCCGTCGGTCAGCACACCGGCGAGCACCAGGTACGCGAGGTAGCCGTCGATGTCGGTGCCGGGGTCGGGCACGCGGTAGCCGATCGCGATCGCGGGCAGCGGGGCCAGCGCGTCGCCGTGCTCGTGGCGGACCTCACCCTGCGGGGCGGGCTCGGCGAACGAGGGGCGCTCGGGCTTGGGCCGGGACGGCACGTCGCCGAAGTGCTTCTCCACCAACGACTTGGCCGTCTCGACGTCGAGGTCGCCCGCGACGGTGAGCACCGCGTTCGACGGCGAGTAGTAGGTGTCGAAGAACTCCGCGCAGTCGTCGACCGTGGCGCTCTCCAGGTCGACGAAGTCGCCGTAGCCGTTGTGCGCGTTGGCGAACGTCTTGAACAGCACCGGCGGCAGCAGGATCCAGGGGAACCCGCCGTACGGGCGGTTCAGCACGTTGAGCCGGATCTCCTCCTTCACCACGTCGATCTGGTTGCGGAGGTTCTCCTCGGTGAGCTTCGGGGCGCGCATGCGGTCGGCCTCGAGGAACAGCGCCCGCTCCAGGGCCGCGCTCGGCAGCACCTGGTAGTAGTCGGTGTAGTCCGGGTGAGTGGACCCGTTGAACGTGCCGCCCGACGACTGCACGTGCCGGAAGTGGGCCAGCTTCTCCAGGCTCTCGCTGCCCTGGAACATCAGGTGCTCGAAGAGGTGCGCGAACCCGGTGCGCCCCTCCGGCTCGGAACGGAAGCCGACGTCGTAGTGCACGCTGACGCCGACGACCGGTGCGCTGGCGTCGGGGGCGAGCACCACCCGCAGGCCGTTGGGCAACGTGAACCTGTGCAGTTCGGGTGAGGCCATGCGGCAAGCCTACGGGTTCGGCGTCCGGAGCGATCGCAGGTGGCCCGCCTGGGCGAGCACGCCGTCGAGCGCTCCGAGGAACGCGGGGAAGCTCCGCCTGAAGTCGGTCGCATTGCCGTACCAGTAGAGGTCCTGCCGGCCGAACGTGGCGAGCCAGCGCTCGGTCTCGCCGAGCACCACCGCGTAGGGCAGCGACCGGGAGAACACGAGCTCGCGGTCGCCCTCGGGAACGTCGTCCGGCGTCACTCCGTGGAGGTAACCGCGCAGCCCCCGGACGTGGACGAGCAGCTCGCTGCCGCGCTTGGTGCGGGCGGGCATCGACCGCGCACCGAACGCGAGGGCGACACCACCCACCGCGACCGCGAGGCCGAACAGCGCGCCGCCGACCGTCAACGCCAGCACCGCGGTCGCCACCAGGCCGGCCACCGCGAGCCCGATTCCCACCCACCAGAACAGGCTGCGCTCGGCGTCGGGCCTGCGCACGAACCAGCGCTTCTCCACGACGTCCGCGTACAGCTCGTCGCGCACCCTCCCAAGGTCGACCTGCCGCCCGCGCAGCTCGGACACCGTCACGGCGTCGACGCCCTGCGGCAGAAGGGCTTCGCAGACCGCCTTCTCGTACCCGGACAGCGAGGCGTCGACGGGGTTGCGGCGCACGATCTGCCAGTCGTGGCCGAACCCGTCCTCCTGGCGGACCTCGGCGATCCACAGGTAGTTGCGGACGGCGAGGTCGATCACGGTGGCGGTCACGTCGACGACGTCCACGTGCTCGTCGACGACGGTGCCGACCTGGCCGGGCAGCACACCGTCGGGTGAGGCGAACGCCACGTGCCCACCCTGGTCGCGCACCAGCACGGAGACCGCGCCGACCTCGCTGGCGAGCGCCGCCGCGTCCCGGCCGCGCAGGTACCAGAGCAGGGCGACACCGCCGAGCAGCAGCAGGAGCAGGGCGCCGAGCGCGACGGCGCTGACCGGGGTCAGGGCGAACGCGGCGGCGAGGCCGGACTGCTCGACCACGACGGCGTTCGGCGGGACGACCCCGGCGGACAGTCCGATCGCGACGTCCACGCGTTCGCCGACGGCGAGCTTGATCTCCTGCGCGCGCACGCCCTTGCCGTCCGCGAGGTCCGCGCTCGTGCAGGGCTGCGACGAGCCGACGGGGCCCGCGAGGCAGTTGACCGACGTCGGCGAGTCGGGGGCGGAGAACGAGACGGCGACCTTGTCGAGCTCGGTGTCCCAGCCGCCCGCGACCTGCCAGCGGACCTCCAGCACGTCGCCGACGGGGGCGACCGCGCCGACGACCGTGTAGGTCAGCGTGGAGTCGCCGCCCTCGAAGGTGGCGGAGAACTCGTCGCCGCTGACGGACGCGCTGCCCTTGCCCTCGACCTTGGCGTCGGTGACCTCGTACTGGCGTTCGAGGTCGTTGCCGACGGCGAGTCGCAAGGGGACGGTCCGCTTGACGGTCTTGCCGTCCGGGACGTGGACGGTCTCGGTGACGGTGAGCTTGGCGTCGCGCTCCAGCTTCATCCGCACCTCGGTGCTGACGGTGCCGGGAAGGGGCTGCGCCAGCGCGCCCGCAGCCGTCGCGTACGTCAGTGCGGCTGCTGCGAGGAGCGCCACTCCCCAGTTCTTCGACACGGCTGCGGACAATAGCGGAGTCCTCATATGCTCCGGCGAACTTTCGTACAGACGCCATCTGGGGGATTCACGGCGATGACACAACCACCGCCGCCGGGCAACTGGCCGCCGCCGCGCCCGGTGGGGCCGCCACCCGTGCCCTCGCCACCCCCGTACGGCCCGCCGATGCCGCCGCGCCCGGCCCAGGGACCGCCGCCGGGCATGCGCCCGATGGGACCGCCGCCTCCCCCGTACGGACCTCCGCCCGCCTACCGGCCTCCTCCCGGGCACGCGCCGCTGCCCCCGCCTCAGCGCGTGATGCCGCCGCCCCAGCCGCCCTGGGGTCCTCCGCCCCACGGCGGGTTCGCTCCCCACGGCGGGTTCGCGCCGCCGCCCTACCCGGTCATGCCCCCGCGGCGCCGGAGCAGCGGCCCGATCCTCGCCCTCGTGCTCGGCGGTGTGGTGGTCCTCGGCCTGGGCGCGGTGGGCCTGTTCGCCGCGACGATGAACACCAAGGTCAAGGACACGGGCTACTCCGGCTACACGACCTACAGCCCGAACTACTCGCCCACCAAGGCGACCACGACCACCACGACGGCGCCCACCCGCACGTCGTCCACACGAACACCGAGCACGCAGCAGACGCCCGTGGGTCCGAAGGCCGTCTACAAGCTCGCCGACCACCCGATCTTCGCCACGAACATCGGCGCGAACGACTTCGCGTCGTGCCCGCTGCCGACCATGGAGTACAGCCCGGCGGGCGAGCAGCGGTTCCTCGCCGCGGCGCTGCCGTGCATCGAGAAGGCGTGGCAGCCGGCGTTGAAGGCGGCGAACCTGCCGTACCAGCCGGTGGAGCTGCAGGTGTTCACCGGCACGACGCAGACGCCGTGCGGTTCGCGGCAGGCCAACACGACCGCGATGTTCTGCAAGGGCGTCATCTACTGGCCAGGCAACTTCTACTCGAGCGAGCAGAACGGCCTGCGGCACCCCGGCGTCTACCTGGGCCAGCTCGGGCACGAGTACGGCCACCACCTGCAGTGGCTGACCGGCATGATGCGCGCGGCCGACCAGGCCCAGTACGACGCGGGCGGCTTCGACTCGCCGAAGGGCCTGGAGCTCAACCGCAGGCTGGAGCTGCAGGCGACCTGCCTCGGCGGCATGACGCTGGCACCGTTCTCGCACAAGAACGTCGTCCCGATCGACGTCGTGAACACCGGGCTGCGTGACGCGAGCCAGCGCGGCGACTACAACAGGACACCGGACCACGGCAGCGCGCCGAACAACGAGCGTTGGGTGATGCACGGCCACAAGCAGAACAACATCAAGGCTTGCAACACCTGGGCGGCCGGCTCAGCGGACGTCGCGTGAACCGACACCCCGGCCCGTGCGTCTCACTGGTGTGGACAGAACGCGTTAGCCCGGTCGGGGGACACGCGATCTCGGTCCGCATATGCTCGTACCCGACCGAGGCTCACCTATGGGGGGATCCCAGGCGATGACGCAACCACCGCCGCCGGGCAGCTGGCCACCGCCGCGCCCGGTCGGCCCGCCACCGATGCCCGCACCACTCGGTCCGCGTCCGCCCCAGGGTCCACCGCCGCCGTACGGCATGCCGCCGCAGGGCCCGCCCCCGCAGCAGTACGGCCAGTACGGCCCGCCGCCCCCTCCCGGCCCGGTCATGCCACCACCGCACCCGGCCTGGGGCCCGCCGCCGGTCAACGGCAACGGCTACGCGCCGTACCCGGTGATGCCCCCGCCGCGCCGCAAGAGCAACGGCCCGATCGTCGCCCTGGTGCTCGGCGGCATCGTCATCCTCGGCCTGGGCGCCGTGGGCCTGTTCGCGGCGACGTTGAACAGCAAGGTCAAGGACACGGGCTACTCCGGCTACACGACCTACAGCCCGACGTTCACCCTGCCTACCACGACGGACGGGAAGACGGCGACCACCACCCCGTCCCGCCCGTCGGCCTCGCGCGCCCCCACGTCCCAGCCGGCGCAGGTGGGCCCGAAGGCCGTCTACGCCCTGGCGGACCACCCGTTCCTGAAGCCGAACATCGGCGCGAACACGATCAGCGGCTGCGCGCTGCCCGCCATGGACTACTCGCCGGCGGGCCAGGACAAGTTCCTGAGAGCGGCCCTGCCGTGCATCGAGAACATGTGGAAGCCGGCCCTGCAGGCCGCCAACCTGCCCTACCAGCCGGTCGAGCTGCACATCGTCACGGAGACGATGCAGTACCCGTGCGGCACGGTCCGCCCCGACCAGACCGCCCGCTACTGCCAGGGCGGCATCTACTGGACGGCGAACGCCTACGCCGCCGAACGCAACCCGAACAACCCGAACCACCCCGGCAAGTACCTCGGACAGCTCTCCCACGAGTACGGCCACCACCTCCAGTGGCTCACCGGAATGCTCAAAGCCTCGGACCGCGCGCAGTACGACGCGGGAGGGTGGGATACTCCGAAGGGCCTCGACCTGAACCGCCGGATGGAGCTGCAAGCCACCTGTTTCGGAGGCATGACGTTGGCCCCGCTGTCGCACGGCGCGGTGCCGATGGATGTCATCCGGGTGGGTCTGACCGACGCGGGCAACCGGGGCGACTACGACATCTACCCGACCAAGGACCACGGCACGCCGGAGAACAACGCGGCGTGGGTGGACCGCGGCTACAAGTCCAACAAGGCGTCGGACTGCAACACCTGGGCCGCCGACCCGGGATCGGTCTCCTAGAAAGGGGCGAACGTGACCCAACCAGCCAAGAACAACCCGGTGGTCCTCGGGGCAGTCTTCGTGCTGGTGGTGTCCTTCGTCCTGGGAATCGGTCAACTGAGCCGCCCCAGACTCGTGACGGGCCACGCCCTGGCGAGCTCCCGCCCGGCCCCGGCCGCCTCGACCAACCCGTCGACCCCGATCCGCCCCAGGGCGGTCTACCGCCTGGCGGACCACCCGGTCCTGACCACCCCGGCCACCCTGGCCCAGGTGACCTGCGCCCTACCGCAGTTCGGCGTGACGGACCAGCAGCTGGCCGCCTACTACACAGCGGGCGTCGCCTGCCTGGACGAGGCCTGGTCCCCACTCCTGACCGCGGCGAACCTCCCGTTCGACAAGCCGGTCCTGGACGCCTCGGCAGACTTGAAGGACGGCCCCTGCGGCGCCGCCCCGGAGTCCGACCACGCCGTGGCCTACTACTGCGGCCGCAACCGAACCATCTACATGCCCACCTCCCGCCTGCGAGACAACGGCGGAGGCGACGCCCCCGCCACCCACCTGGCCACCCTGGCCCACGAGTACGGCCACCACGTCCAAGCCCTCACAGGCCTGCTCCGAGCAGCGGACCTGAAGATCAGCGAGGCCGGCGAGCGAACCCCAGCGGGCCTGGAGATGTCCAGAAGGATCGAACTGCAGGCCAACTGCTTCGCAGGCATGTTCCTGAGCAGCGCGGCAGGCCGGGGCTCGGTGACGCAAACCCTGGCCAGGCAGGCCCAGGAGGACTTCCAGTACGCCATCGAGGAACAGCCGGAGAACAACGCCCACGGCTCAGCACAAAACCAGGCCAACTGGGCAACAGCAGGCTTCAAGACGAACCAGACCACAGCCTGCAACACGTTCGCAGCAGAACCACACCAGGTGGCATAACAGCAAAGCCGAAGGCGAGCAGAAACGCGAAGGCGAAGCCGAGCAGCGAAGCCGAAGGCGAGCCGCTTTGAGCCAAGAGCGCCCGCGGTGGGGTCCCGTCACGAGTCGCACCACAGCTCTCGCTGCAACGAGGTAGGGGTGTCAACCCGGCACGCTTTTCGCCGGGTTGACAC
>NZ_JBHYGW010000033.1:0-74673 GCF_042738015.1 Lentzea sp. NPDC059081 | reverse complement strand
AACCACGGCACCCAGTCCTGGACCGAGGTCACCTCGGGCAACTCCGGTGACACCGGCGCCACGGGTCCGACCGGCGACGCCTCCAACCACAGCAAGACCGTCGGTGGCCACTCCGGTCCGGCGGGCGACGGCGGCGACGCCTCGTCCTGGACCCACGGGAAGCACTCCGTGAAGGCGTGACCACGAGGTGATCACAGGGGCGGGACCGGCACCAACCGGTCCCGCCCCCGCACGTGAAAACGGAGAAGCCGGTCGAGACTGATCTCGACCGGCTTCTCCGGTGTACGCCGCCAGGGACTCGAACCCCGGACCCGCTGATTAAGAGTCAGCTGCTCTAACCAACTGAGCTAGCGGCGCTTGTTCATGTGCCGGAGCCTTGCTGTTTCCGACATGAAGAACGGTAGCACAGGGCATCCACCGGGTTTTCAGGCGGGGTCACCCGTGCGGGCGAAGCCGGTGTGGATGAGCCACTGGGCTGCGGTGTAGGTGGGCATCACGCCGGCGGAGGCTGCTCGGGCGGCTCGTCCCTTGAGGACGAACCTGCTGGCGCCGAGCAGGGCGTCGGAGACGGCGAACAGTGCTGCGCCACCGAAAACGCGACGTGCGCCGGGGCCTCGTGCCGTGGAGGCGGCGGCCACCATCGTGCCCAGGGTGAGGGCGTAGAGGCCGACCGGTTTGCCCAGCCGGCCTGCTGCTCGGGAGAACGCGAAGGCGCCGGCGGCTGATGCGGCGACGATGGGCACCACTGCTTTGCGCGTGCCGGGTGTGGAGCGGCGGGCCAGGGCTGCCGTGTAGCCGAGGTGGGCCACCAGGAAGCTGAACAGTCCTGTTCGGAACGCCCGGTCCGTGCTGCCCAGCAGGGCGACGTCGCCCGCCCAGGAGCCGGCCAGGCCCACTGCCATGCCGAGGTCCTGCGATGGACTGGCGACGGCGAGAGCGGGCATCAGTGCGGTTTTCGTGAGCTTGCGCACTGTGGTGGTGCTGGGCACGGTTGCCGCGATCGAGTCTGTGATCGCGGCAACCGCGTATGCCTGCTTCTTCATGAGTGCCTCTCGCCGTTGAGGGCACTCAGACTAGATAACTCAGCTCAGCGTCAGGGCCGTGTCGTCGATCACGAACGACGTCTGCAGCGAGGCGTCCTCCACGCCCGTGAACTTGAAGGTCACGGTCTGGCCCGCGAGAGAGGACACGTCGAACGTCTTTAGCACGTAGCCGGAGGCGGCGTTGGTGTTCGAGAACGTGCCGAGCGTGGTGCTGCCGGCGGTGACGGTCAGCTTGTCGTAGACGGTGCTGCCGGTCTCGCTGGTGTCGATGTGCAGGTAGAACGTCAGCGCCGCCTTGCAGCCGGAGGGGATGGTCACCGACTGGGACAGCGAGTCGGTGTGCGAGGAGCCGTAGCCGTTCAGCCACGACGACCAGGTGCCGGTGCGCGCGGGCTCGCCGTTCGAGCTGTGCTGGCCGATCACGCCGGAGGTCGCGGTCCAGGAGGTGCTGCCGGACTCGAACCCCGGGTTGGCGAGCTTCTGGCCGGAGCAGTTGCCGCCGCCGGTGCCGACGGTCCAGCTGAACGACGCGCTGCCGGTCCTGCCCGCGCTGTCCTGGGCGGTGACCGTCACGTTCGACGTGCCGGAGGTGGTCGGGGTGCCGGAGATGGTGCTGCCGTTGACCGACAGGCCGGCGGGCAGGCCGGTGGCCGACCACGTGTACGGGGAGGTGCCGCCGCTCGCGGACAGCGGCAGCGAGACGGCGGTGCCGACCGTGCTCGACTGGTTGCCGGGGTTGCTGACGGTGACCGTGCCGGTCGCGCTGCACGTCGGGTCGGCAGACTGCGCGGGCACGCTGATCGCGTCCCAGGCCGCCTTGACCGTGTTGAACTCCGCGCAGCTGCCGGGGTAGAGGTTCTTCGCGGCGGTCAGCGTCCACGTGCGGTACTTCAGGTACGAGCTGCTGGAGGTCTTGAGCAGCATGGCGTTGTAGAAGATCTTGATGGCCTTCTCGACGCCCAGGCCGGTGATCGACGTGTTGTTGCACGTGGTGCTGGTCGGCTGGCCGTTGGTCGGGTTCGTGCCCTGGGAGAGCAGGTAGAACCAGTGGTTGCCGGGGCCCGCCGCCGCGTGCACCTCGGTGTTCGGGATCGACGACGAGTAGCAGTTCGCGTGGTTGAGCGCCGACGGGTTGTACATGTTGCGGATCGGGCCGCGGCCGACGAGGTTGATCGTCTCGCCGACGAGGAAGTCCGGGGTGTCGTAGGGCGACGGCTCGTTGGCGTACCACTCGGTGGTGGCGCCGAAGACGTCCGCAACGAACTCCTGCGTGCCGGCACCGGAGATGCCGCCCGGCGTGTGGTCGTCGATGCCGTGGCCGAGCTCGTGCGCCACGACGTCGATGGAGCCGATCCACTGGTTGGAGCTGTTGTGCCCGATCTGGACCTGGCTGCCGTCGTAGTAGGCGTTCTGGTCGTTCAGGCCGACGCGCATCGGCCAGCCGCCGCCGTTGCCGTCGAAACCGTTGCGGCCCAGCCACTGCGAGAGCATCTTCGACTCGGTCTGCGCCGCGAACAGGACGTCCACGCAGCCCGTCTCGCGGTTGGTCGCGGTGCCGTTGCCCCAGGTGTCGGAGGTCTTGGTGAACGTGGTGTTGTTCGCCGCGTCCTGGCAGCTCACGTTCGTGAGCGTCGGGTCCTTGAGCGAGTAGTTCGAGCCGGACTGCGTGGTGGCGATGGTGACCGGGTTCGGGCCGTTCCACGCGCTGGTCCCGGTGCCGTGCATGACCCGTTCCTGCTTGCGCAGGACCTGGCCGGTGGTGGCGTCGACGACCACGTCGAGCTTGCTCGGGCCCTCGGAGTCGCGGCCGGTGACCGTGACCTTCCAGGCGAGCTTCGGCGTGGCGTCGAGCGCGTAGACGACCTGGGAGGCCGAGCCGACGCTGTCCACAGTGGACATCGTCGCCCTCGCGGCGGACTCGGCCTGGGCCTTGCCGACCGACGGGGTGGTGCCCGCGAGGGTGATCGTCGTGTCCTGGCCGACGGAGGTCTGCAGGACCTGGCCCGTCGAGTTGGTCACGACGACGAAGTCGCCGCCCACGACCGGGATTCCCTTGTACGTCCGCTCGTACGGGACGTACTTGAGCCCGTTGGTCGACGAGATCACGCCGCGCCGCACGAACGAGTCGTCCGCGCTGGCGTGCAGCTGGGCCGGGCGGCTGTCGACGAGGCTCGCGGCCGCGTCCACGGCCATCGCCTCCGCCGTCTGGCTCGGGGGCTGGGCGGCGGCCGTCTGAGCGCCGACCTGGGTGAGGGCGGCGGCGACCAGGGTTCCTGCCGCTGCCAGCACGAAGGTGCGTCTGGCTTGCATGTGTTCTCCTCGGTGCAGGGCGAAGACACCGGCCCTCGGATGCAGGGGGAGCCGGTGGTTCGTCGAGGTGAATGTGGTGGCGGAGCAGGGAAAGGATGAGTTGCCGGACGATCGTTAACAAGGACTAACTTATTCACACCTAACTATTCGACCGCATTTGTGGGAGTTGGTGCCGCGCATTCCTTTGTCGCGCTTGATGGCCGATTTGCCCCGAGAAGTCTGCGCAGTGCGGTTGGCGTTCGGCCGAGGTGGTCGCGCACCGTCCGGCACAGGTGGGCCTGGTCGGCGAACCCCAGGTCGGCGGCGAGCGCGGCGAGGCTGGGCTCGCCTTTCTCCAGACGGTCCAGCGCCCTGCCCACCCGCACTCCGTTGCGGTAGCGGGTCAGCGACACGCCCAGCTCGCGGGTGAACGCACGGCTCAACCGATAAGGCGAGACACCCAGGAGGCCGGAAAGCGGAAGCAATCCCGACGCACCCGGATGGTTGTCAACGATGACATTCCGCGCCCTCGCCACCAAATCGCCGTCGCGCGCCGAGCCCGGCGTGGTCGTCGCGACGACCTGGCGGACCACCGAGGCCACCAGACCCACCAGTTCCTCGGCGCCCTCGTACCGGGCCGCGGCCAGCAGCCGCCGGTGGGCGAGGTCGAGCCGGGCGTCCACGTAGACCGACGACCCTCGTAACCGCGGCGCGTCGCCGGCGAGCGCGCGCCACAACCCCGGCTTCAGGACGACCGACGTGCACACGTCGCCTCCGGCGGGGTGGGCGAAGCGCTCCTCCTCGCCGGGTAAGCCGACATAGCCCACCGTGCGGTCGAGATCCGCTTGCACACCACGGACTTCGCGGCGGAACCCACCGCGGCGCACGAACACGAGCCGCACGTCCGCGCGCGGCGCTTCCGCGGTCCAGCCGCGATGGTCGTCCCGGCAGTCCACCGCGGACACGGTGAACTCCGGACGGGCTGCGAGGTCGACGAAGGAGAGCACGACTCGAGACTAGGGACGGGGTCCGACAGTTTTCGCCGCGCAAGGATGTCCAAGACCCGGAACGCGGTCGGGGCCGACGCTGAATCACACCACCGAGTGAAGGAGCGAAGATCCATGCCCGCACTGGCCCAGCTCACCACCGTCGTCCTCGACTGCGCAGACCCGCAGGCGCTGGGCGAGTTCTACCGCCAGGTCACCGGGTGGGAGGTGACCTCCGGTGACGCGGACAGCGTCTACCTGGGCGGCGACGGCATCCAGCTCGCCTTCGTCCGCGTGCCGGACCACCAGCCGCCCGCGTGGCCGGGCGGTGCCAAGCAGGCGCACCTCGACTTCCAGGTCGCCGACCTCGACCTGGCCGAGAAGCAGGTGCTCGCGCTCGGCGCTACGAAGCCGGATTTCCAGCCGGGCGAGGGGCAGTGGACCGTCCTGGCCGATCCGCAGGGCCACCTGCTGTGCCTGTGTCCGTGAGGAAGTCGTAGTCCGACAACGGAAAGCGGCCGGCCGCGCGCTGTGCGCCGATCGTCGAGGTCGGCCGCAGCAGCGTGGCTTCACCGTGCTGGTTGAAGTAGTAGCTGTGCGCGGTGGCGCACTGTCCGAGCGAGAACACCGAGTTCCGCGAGACCTTGGCGCGCATGCGTTCGAGGAACTCGTCGTTGGCGCGCCGGGTGACCTCGAACCCCGACGCGCCACGCGCGCGCATCGCCGTGAACAGGCGGCGCATGTGCGTCATCTGGCACTCGATCGTCGTGAAGTACGACAACCCGCTGTAGGAGTATGGACTGTTGAGCGACAGGTAGTTCGGGAAGCCCGGCACGGTCACGCCTTCGTAGGCCTGGAACCGGTTCTGCCGCCACCACGCGCCGAGGTCCCTGCCGTCGCGGCCGGTCACCTCGAACGCCGGGAAGTTGACGTCCCAGAGGTCGAACCCCGTTGCCAGCACGAGGACGTCGATGTCCACCCGGCCGTTCGCGGTGACGATCCCGGAGCCGTCGACGTGGGTGATCGACGACGTCTCCAGGCTCACGTGCGGCTGCGTGAACGTGCGGAAGTAGTCGTTGGAGAACGTGGGCCGCTTGCAGCCGAACGAGTAGTCCGGCGTGAGCTTGCGGCGCAGCCCGGGATCGCGGACCTGGCGGTGCAGGTGCGCCCGGCACCACCGTTCGGCCAGCCTGTTCGCCACCCGCAGCTGCCGGTAGTGCACCACCCCGGAGATCATCATCAGCTCCAGGACAGCGCTCCCGAACCACCGCACGGCCCGCTGCACGAACGGCAGCCGCGCGAACAGCTTCCGCACCACCGCGGGAACCGGGTAGTCGGGCTTGGGACTGACCCAGATCGGCGTGCGCTGGTACACGGTCACCGCGGCTGCCTCACGAGCCAGCCCGGGGATCAGCTGGACGGCCGTCGCGCCCGTGCCGATGATCGCCACCCGCTTGCCGCGCAGGTCCGTCGGCTGCCACGCGGCGGTGTGCACCACCTCGCCCCGGAACGACTCGATGCCCGCGATGTCCGGCGTCTTCGGCATGGACAGGAACCCGGTCGCGGTCACCAGGTACCGCGCCGCGAAGGTCTCCTCACCGGCGACGACCTCCCAGTGGTCGTCCTCCCACCGCGCGCTCGTCACGGTCACCCCGAACCGCATCGACCGCCGCAGGTCGTACTTCGCGGCCACGTGCGCGGCGTACCGCTTGAGCTCCTCGCCCGGCGCGAACAGCCGTGACCAGTGCGGGTTCGGTTCGAACGAGTAGGAGTACGTCGGGGACGGGATGTCCACGGCCAGCCCCGGATAGCGGTTCACGTGCCACGTGCCGCCGAGGTCGTCCTCCCGTTCGAGGATCACGAGGTCATCGAACCCGAGCCGCCGCAGCTCGACGGCGGCGCCCATCCCGCCGAACCCGGCTCCGACGATGACCGCGTCGTGCATGCCGACCTCCGAAACGGAATCGTGTGTCAGTTCCGGAACCGTATGTCAGTTCTGCGGTGATCACAAGGATGGACAGGTCATAGACTCAGCCGCATGAGCGTCGACCCCGTCAGCCGCGCCGAGCGCAAGAAGCAGGAGCTGCGCCGCGAGATCATCGACGCGGCCTTCGACTGCTTCGCCGAACGCGGCTACCACGCCACCGGCATCGCGGACGTCGCCACGCGGCTGGGCATCGGCCACGGCACGTTCTACCGCTACTTCCAGAACAAGCGGGACATCGTCGACCACGTCGTCGACGACCTGGTCGCCCGCATCACCGGCGCCCTCACGGCGGAGAACGCGCCGGACGCCGTGTCGACGCTCGACGAGTACCGCGAGCAGTCCGCGCGCATCGGCGAGGCGCTGGGCCGCATCTTCGGCGAGGACCCCCGCGTCCCGCGCCTGCTGTTGTTCGAGGCGCCCGGCATCGACCGCGCCATGGCCGAGCGCATCCTCGACCTGTTCGACCTGGCCGCCGCTCTCACCGCCGCCTACCTGACGCACGGCGTCGAGCTCGGCTACCTGCGCGCCGACCTGGACGTCGACAACACCGCCAGGGCCATCAACGGCATGATCCTCGGCACCGCGATCTCGTCACTGCGCACGCCGGACGCCCAGGTCGCGCAGAGCGAGGCCCTGCGGCGCGTGATGTACGACGGCATCGCCGCGCGTTAGCCGAGCCAGGCCCGCGCCGCCACGACCAGCGCGTCCACCCCGGTGGTGATCGTCGGCTCCAGGTCGGGCGCGAACTCGGGGGAGTGGTTCATCGGCACGGCCTTGCCCGGCTCGCGCGCGCTGAAGTCCGTGCCGCCCAGGAACCAGAACACCGTCGGAACTCCCGCCGCGGCACCGAAGTCGCCCACGTCCTCGCTGGCATTGACCACCGCGCCGGGGATCAGGTTGTGCGCGCCGAAGTGCTCCGCGAACGCCGCCACGGTCCTGCTCGTCGCGTCCGGATCGGACACGAGCACCGGCATGCCGTCGTACCAGTCGAACTCGGGCTCGCGCGGCGCCCCGGACGCCTGCGCCTCCGCGCGCACGACCCGTTCGATGGCGGCACGCAGGATGCCGCGGATGTGGTCGCTGAACGCCCTGATGTTGATCCCGAGCTCCGCGGTCTCGGGGATGACGTTCTCCTTCAGACCCGCGTGCAACCGTCCGACCGTGAGCACGGCACGTTCACTAGGGGCGATCTCGCGCGCGACAATCCCTTGCAGCCGCACGACAACATGCGCCGCCATCAGCACTGGATCGACCGCGGTCTCCGGCGACGACCCGTGTCCACCACGTCCGAACAACGTGACGCGCACCGAGTCGGACGCCGCCATCACCGGCCCGCTGCCGTGCGCGATCATCCCCGCGGGCAACGGCGCGACGTGTTGCGCCAGCACGACCTCGGGCTTGCCGAACCGCTCGAACAGTCCGTCCTCGACCATGTTCCGCGCGCCGACGCCCAGTTCCTCGGCCGGCTGGAAGACCACGAGCAGCGTGCCCGTCCACTCCGCACGGGTCTGCGCGAGCCGTTCGGCGGCCCCGACCAGGCACGTCGCGTGCATGTCGTGCCCGCACGCGTGGGCGACCGGCACGTCCTCGCCGTGGGCATTGGTGGCGCGGACCGTCGACGCGTAGGGCAGACCCGTCGTCTCCTGCACGGGCAACGCGTCGATGTCCGCGCGCAGCATCACGACCGGGCCGTCGCCGTTGCGCAGCACGCCGACCACGCCGGTGCCGCCGACGCCGGTCGTGACCTCGAACCCCAGCGGGCGCACCGCGCCGGCGAGCACGCCGGCCGTGCGGAGCTCCTGAAGGGACAGTTCGGGGTGCTGGTGCAGGTCGCGGTACAGCTCGTGCAGGTCGGTCATGCCGCTGATCCTGTCACCCGCCGGTGATCTCCGCGGCCGGCAGTGCGGACAGGGCGGCCAACGCGCGCACGAACGCTTCTCGGTCAGTCGCCGGCAGGTGCGCGAGAACGCGGTCCTCGTTGCGTTGGATGTCGGCCTGGGCCGCGGCGTGCTTGCGGCGGCCCTCGTCCGTGATGGTGACGAACCGCGCGCGCCGGTCTGCCGGGTCACGGGTCCGTTCCAGCAGTTTGTCCTTCTCCAACTCGTCGAGCACGGCGATGAGGCGGCTCTTGTCCGCGCCGATGAACTCCGCGAGCGCGGCCTGGGTGCGCACCGGCTGGCCGTCCAGGGCGTCGAGCACGACGTAGCCCCACATGCTCAGCCCGTGCGCGCGCAGCACCGGCTGTTCGGCGGCGACCAGCGCCCGTTGCAACGGCGCGATCATCGCCGCCAGGTCTCGTCGCCGGGCGTCCACGAACCGGATGATAGCGACCTTGCGCTTATCGTAAGCTCACGCTTATCGTAAGCATATGCACATTAATGAGCTGCATCGCATCGTCGTGCGGACCAGCGTGGACGTCGTGTCACGAGTGCGGGACGACGACCTGGCCAGGCCCACACCCTGTTCGGAGTGGACGCTCGCCGACCTGCTCGCCCACATGACCGCGCAGCACCACGGCTTCGCCGCCGCGGCACGGGGCAGGGGAGGTGACCCGGAGGTGTGGCAGGTCCGAGCGGCCGGACCCGCCGAGTACGCCGACGCCGCCGAGGACGTCCTGGCTGCCTTCGCGCAGCCCGTTCCGGAGTTCGACCTGCCGGAGTTCGGGGCTCGTTTCCCGGCGGCCCAGGCGATCGGCTTCCACCTGATCGACTACGTCGTGCACGGCTGGGACGTCGCCCGGTCGCTCGGGCTCGAGTACCGGCTCGACCCGGACGTGGCCGAGGTGGCGCTGCCGATCGCGCTCGCCGTACCCGGTGGCGAGAGCAGGCTCGTGCCCGGTGCGCCGTTCGGGCCCGCGCTGGCTGGCGACGACGTGGACCCGTTGCGCCGCATCCTCACCACGCTGGGGCGATCGCCGGAGTGGGAGCCTCGGGTAACGGATTCATAACCGCACCCATCCGCACGGACGAGGCCCCCGAATCACGAGCAGCAACCGCCCGATCACCTTGGGAGATGTCTCGTCATGAACAAGACCGTCCGCAACACCGTTCTCGCCCTCGGCGCCGCCTCGCTCGCCCTGTTCGGCGCGGCGTGCGGCTCGGGTGACATGGCCAGCAGCGGCTCGTCGAGCACCGCGCCCACGATGTCGACCTCGATGGCGCCGTCCACGTCCGCCATGGCCGACCCGGCCAAGGATCTCGTCGGTCCTGGCTGTGCCGACTACGCGAAGCAGGTCCCGTCCGGCGCCGGGTCGGTCTCCGGCATGGCCGCCGACCCGGTCGCGGTCGCGGCGAGCAACAACCCGCTGCTCACGACGCTGGTCAGCGCCGTGTCCGGCAAGCTCAACCCGAAGGTCAACCTCGTCTCGACGCTCAACGGCGCCGAGTTCACCGTCTTCGCTCCGGTCGACTCCGCGTTCGCCAAGATCGACCCCGCGACCATCGAGAAGCTCAAGACCGACGACGCGCTGCTGACCAAGATCCTGACCTACCACGTCGTGCCCGGCCAGATCTCCCCGGACAAGATCGCCGGCGACCAGAAGACCGTCGAGACCGGCACCGTGAAGGTCACCGGCTCCGGCAACGCCATCAAGGTCAACGACGCCAACGTCATCTGCGGCGGCGTCCACACCGCCAACGCCACCGTCTACCTCATCGACTCGGTGCTCATGCCCACCGCGTGAGGTGAGCACGAAAAAGGGCCGCGGCTGTCAGCCGCGGCCCTTTTCGCTTGCCAGGTCAGGCCTTCGTGACCTGCACCGTGACGTCCCAGCCGTCACCCGCGGTGCCGGCGGAGCCGCCCGGAAGCGAGTCGGCCAGCGTCACCGAGACCGCCAGCGTCTCCTGCGCGATGAACGCCTCGTGCGCGGCCACGCTCGCCCGCACCTCGGGTCCCGCGGCGATCACCAGGTCGATCCGGTCGGAGATCTCGAAGCCCGCCTCACGACGTGCCACCTGGACCACGCGGACCAGGTCGCGTGCCGTGCCCTCGGCCGCCAGCTCCGGCGAGACCTCGACGTCGAGCGCGATCGTCACGCCGCGCTGCGACTCGACGACCCAGCCGCTGCGCGGGACCTCGGTGACGACCACGTCGTCCGGTCCGACCGTGGCCTCGCCGTCGGCCAGCGCCACCGTCGCGGAACCGTTGTCCCGCAACGCCTCCACGATCTTGCGCGGATCCTCGGCGCTGATCGCCTTGGCCACCAGCGGCGTCTGCTTCGCGAACCGCTTGCCCAGCTCGCGGAAGTTCGGCTTCACGACCACGTCGATCACGTGGCTGTCGGCGTCGAACGGCTGCAGCGCCTTCAGGTTCAGCTCGTCGGCGATGTCGTCGAGCAGGTCCTGCGACAGCGTCTCCCCGCTGGGCAGGCCCACGAGCGCCCGCTGCAACGGCTGCCGGATGCGCACCTTGCTGGCCTTGCGCGCGGCACGGCCGGCCTCGGCGAGCGCACGGGCCGTGGCGACCTCGGCCGCGAGCTTCGCGTCGACCAGTGCGGTGTCGGCCACCGGCCACGTCGCGAGGTGCACCGACTCGGCCGCGTCCGCGTTGCCGGGACGCACGACCAGCTGCCACACCTCCTCCGTGACGAACGGCATCAGCGGCGCGAGCAACCTGGTCAGCACCTCGAGGCACTCGTACAGCGTCACCAGCGCGTCCGCGTCGCCCTGCCAGAACCGCGTGCGGGACCGGCGGACGTACCAGTTGGACAGGTCGTCCACGAAGTCCGCGAGCAGCCGGCCCGCCTTCGCCGTGTCGTAGTTCTCCATGCGCTCGTCGACCGCGGCCACCAGCGCGTTCAGCTCGCCCAGGACCCACCGGTCCAGCACCGGGCGCTCGGCGGCGGGCCGGGCCGCCGCCGGGTTCCACTCCTGCTGCGCGGCGTAGAGGGCGAAGAACGACGCGGTGTTCCAGTAGGTCAGCAGGACCTTCCGGACGATCTCGTCGAGCGGGCCGGGACCGATCCGGCGCGGTGCCCACGGCGAGCCGGAGCACGCCATGAACCAGCGCAGCGCGTCGGCACCGTGGGCGTCCATCAACGGGATGGGCGCCAGGATGTTGCCGAGGTGCTTGCTCATCTTGCGGCCGTCCTCGGCCATGATGTGGCCCAGGCACACGACGTTCTCGTACGGCGACTGGTCGAACACCAGCGTGTTCACGGCCATCAGCGTGTAGAACCAGCCACGCGTCTGGTCGATCGCCTCGCAGATGTACTGAGCGGGGAACTGCGCCGCGAACTTCTCCTCGCTGCCGGGCACGTGCGGGTACCCGAGCGCGGCGAACGGCATCGCGCCCGAGTCGTACCAGGCGTCGATCACCTCCGGCACGCGCGACGAGGTCTTGCCGCAGTCGGGGCAGGCGAACGTGATCGCGTCGATGTACGGGCGGTGCGGGTCGAGCTCGGAGAGGTCCGCGCCCGCGAGCTCACCCAGCTCCTTGCGCGAGCCGATGGCCGTGACGTGACCGTCGGCGCAGCGCCACAACGGCAGCGGCGTGCCCCAGTACCGCGAGCGGGACAGCGCCCAGTCGACGTTGTTGTTCAGCCAGTCGCCGTAGCGGCCGTGCTTGATGTGGTCGGGGAACCAGTTGGTCTTCTCGTTCTCCCGCATCAGCTCGTCGCGCACCGCCGTCGTGCGGATGTACCAGGACGGCTGCGCGTAGTACATGAGCGGCGTGTGGCACCGCCAGCAGTGCGGGTACGGGTGCTCGAAGCGCAGGTAGCGGAACAGCAGCCCGCGCGCGGTGAGGTCCTCGACCAGGACCGCGTCGGCGTCCTTGAAGAAGACGCCGCCGACCATCGGCACCTCGTCGAGGAAGCGGCCGTCCGGCCCGACGGGGTTGACCAGCGGCAGCCCGTTCGCGCGGCAGACCGCGAGGTCCTCGGCACCGAACGCGGGCGCCTGGTGGACCAGGCCCGTGCCGTCGGTGACGGTGACGTAGTCGGCCAGCACGACCAGGTGCGCGTCCGGGATCTCGACCAGGTCGAACGGACGGCGGTACTTGAGCCCCGCCAGCTCCGTGCCCTGCAACGAGGCCAGCACCTCGGCGTCCTCACCCAGCACGTCGCCCAGCAGCGGCTCGGCGAGGACGAACGTGCCGTCGCCCGTGCGCGCCACCACGTAGGTGACCTCGGGGTTCGCCGCGACCGCGGTGTTGGACACGAGCGTCCACGGCGTCGTCGTCCACACGAGCAGGTCGACGTCCGAGTGGCCGGCCAGCGGCTCGAGGAGCGGCATGCGCACGTAGACCGACGGGTCGGTCACGGTCTCGTAGCCCTGCGCGACCTCGTGGTCGGACAGGGTCGTGCCGTCACGGGGGCAGTAGGGCGCGACGCGGAAGTCCTCGACCAGCTTGCCGCCCTCGTGGATGCGCTTGAGCGACCACCACACGCTGTCGACGTACTCCGGCGACATCGTCTCGTAGGGGTTCTCGAGGTCGATCCAGTAGCCCATGCGCTCCGTGAGCTCGGCGAACTCGCCGACGTGGCGCAGCACGGACTCGCGGCACCGCGCGTTGAACTCCGCGACGCCGAACTTCTCGATCTCCGGCTTGCCGGTGATCCCGAGCTCCTTCTCGACCGCGAGCTCGACCGGCAGGCCGTGGCAGTCCCACCCGGCCTGGCGGGGCACGGAGTACCCCTTCATCGTGCGGTAGCGGGGGAAGACGTCCTTGAACACCCGCGCCTCGACGTGGTGCGTTCCCGGGTGGCCGTTCGCGGTGGGCGGGCCCTCGTAGAACACCCACGCCGGCCCCTGCGCGGTCTGCTCGAGACTCCGCGCGAAGACGTCCTTCTCCTGCCACCACGCCGTGATGCGCCGGTCCAGAGCCCCGAAGTCCACCTTGCCGGGCAAGGTGGCGAAAGGGGACCGGCCAAGCGGGTGCTGCGACATGGTCTCCGCCATGTGCTCCTCGTTCCATCGCACTGTGGAAGTGCGGCGACGCCGCTCGCGGGGACGAAAACCCGGACGCCGGTCCGAGCTCCGCGGTACCACCCCGCTTGCGCCCGAGGAACCGGGCACCACTCATTCACACCGCGTGACGTGCGGCGCCGTCCGGTTCTACTGGGGCGGAACCCGCCCGTTCTTCCGGAAGCTCCCCGGTGATGGCCGGATCGATGCTGTTGGCGCAGAGTGTAGCGCCGGGCCGATGCGCGCCGAAAACGGTATTGACGACCCCTCCGCGGTCTGCCGGCCCGGGAGCGGGGACTTCCTGATGAGACGACGGCGCTGTCGGTTGCCTGTCGACTCTCTGTGGGTGCCAGATCCAGGACTACCGTCGGGCCCACGGCAGCCGTCACCCGACCGAATTAGCCATTCGGCGTGACAGATACCGCCAGTCATCGTTCGAGTACAGACCATTCACCCGACTGGTACGGTATGGCCGGATCTGTCCCCTGAATGGCGACTCCCCGCGAAGGGTCTGCGAAGTGATCGATCCCGGCAGTTCCACTTCGACGGCCAGGATGTTCGGTCCGTACCGGCTGGAGTCGCTCCTCGGCCGCGGCGGCATGGGTGAGGTCTACCGCGCCTACGACACCGTCAAAGAGCGCACCGTCGCCGTGAAGCTCCTGCCGGTCGGCCTCGCCTCCGACGAGAACTACCAGGCGCGGTTCCGGCGCGAGTCCCAGGTGGCCGCCCGCCTGCGCGAGCCGCACATCATCCCGATCCACGACTTCGGCGAGATCAACGGCCAGCTGTTCATCGACATGCGCATGGTCGACGGCACCGACCTGAGCTCGCTCGTCCGCCGCGAAGGCGCGCTGGACCCGGCCCGCGCCGTGCACATCGTCGCGCAGATCGGTGCCGCGCTCGACGCCGCGCACGCCGAGAACCTGATCCACCGCGACGTGAAGCCGTCCAACGTCATCGTGGCCGGAACGGGCGCGGACGAGTTCGCCTACCTCATCGACTTCGGCATCGTCCACAACTCGCTCGAAACCACCACCAGCGACACCGCGCTCGGCAGCCCCGCCTACACCGCACCCGAGCGGCTGCAGCCGGTCCCGACCGGGGAGGCCTTCCAGAAGGCCGTCGACATCTACGCCCTGGGCTGCGTGCTGCACGAGCTCCTCACCGGGCAGCTGCCGTTCCCCGGCGAGAACAACATGGCGATGATGTTCGCCCACCTCCAGAAGCCGCCACCACGCCCGAGCGCCACCCGCCCCACCCTTCCGCTGGGCTTGGACGACGTGGTCACCCGCGCGCTGGCCAAGGACCCCCAGCACCGCTACCCGAGCGCCGGAGCACTGGCAACGGCGGCCCGCGCCGCCCTGGCCACCCCGCGCCAGCTCATCACCACCGGCCCCGCGGCCGCGACGACGAGAATCCCGATCCCGGTAGTACCACCGCGGCACCACACCCAGGTGCTGCCGAACCAGCCCCAGCACGCACCCGCCCCTCGCCGCACGGGCGGAGGCCGACGCGCCTGGATCTTCACGGCGCTCGCCGTCCTGGCCGTGACCGCGCTGGCGGTGACCCTGTTCCCGTACATCCGGTCCATGTCGTCGTCCGGCGCACTGTCCTCGGTCTCCACGACGCCGGTCACCACGAAGTCGTCCACCAAGACGACCACCGCCCCGCCGACCACCACCCCGCCGACCACGACCGTGCAGACCACGACGCGCCTGCTGACCATCCCCGCCGGCGGCCCGTTGTTCAGCAACGACGAGGCGCAGCAGAAGGGCCCGGCCATCTGCGAGCGCGTGGGCGGCAAGTTCAACGTCGCGTGGTTCACCCCCGGCCAGACCGAGGGCGAGTACAGCATGGTCAACTGCTCGTTCGTGTTCGAGCCGACGACCAAGCGCGTGCTCGACATCGACGCCGGTGACCTCATCGCCGACGAGGCCGACGCGAAGCAGAAGGCGCCGGGCATCTGCTCCAAGGCGGGCGGTACGTGGAATCGCAAGTGGCACGACGTGGTCGAAGGCAAGTACAGCGTCGTGAACTGCACGATCGTGTTCTGAAACCGGCATTCGGGAAAACAGGCCGCGAAAAGCGAAGAAGCAGGCAGAGACGAATCTCTGCCTGCTTCTTCGGTGTACGCCGCCAGGGACTCGAACCCCGGACCCGCTGATTAAGAGTCAGCTGCTCTAACCAACTGAGCTAGCGGCGCTTGTTTGTGTGCCGGTAACGTGCTGTTCCGACGTGGAGAACGTTAGCACACGGCTCGTGCGCGCTCCCAATCGGCTGGTCAGCGCAGGTTTCGAACCGCATCGGCCACGTAACGATCCGGCCACTTGAGCAACTTCGGGGGGCATCGTGTCGTCACCTAATCGGGGGACGCCAAAGCGACTTCGTGCAGGCAGTCTCGGGAGTGGCGACAAGCAGATCGGAAGTGCGTCGATGGGGATGTGGAGCAGGCGCGGTCGTGGGGTGGTCGCGGCGGGACTCGCTGTGATCCTGATCGCAGGCTGTTCAGGTGGTGGCGAGGGCGCGAGCATCGCCGCCGGCGGGGAGTCGAGTGCCGCTCCTCCTCCTGCCAAGCCCGTGACGTTGACACTGGCGCTCAACAACGGTGCCGCCGACGTGTCGCCGGGCCTGCCGGTCATCGCCACGGCGGCGGACGGGAAGCTCGACGACGTCAAGCTCTTCAACGGTGATGGCAAGGCCGTCGAGGGCAAGATGAACCCCGAGTCGACGCAGTGGACCAACACCGAGCCGCTGGGGTACTCGAAGACGTACAAGCTCGTGGCCACGGCGACGGGCGCGGACGGCAAGCAGCAGGCCAAGGAGTCGACCTTCACGACGGTGAAGCCGCGCACGCTCACCTACGTGTCGACGAACCCCATGGACGGCACCACGATCGGTGTCGGCCAGCCGCTCGCCTTCTACTTCGACGAGCCGGTGGCCGACAAGGTCGCGGCCGAGAAGATGCTCGAGATCACCACCGAGCCCAAGGTCGAGGGCGCCTTCTACTGGTTCAACAAGAAGGAGGTGCACTGGCGGCCGGAGACGTTCTGGAAGCCGGGCACCAAGATCACGATGAACATCAAGGTCTACGGCAAGCACATCGGTGACGGCATCTACGGCCAGGAGGACCGCACCATCACGACCACCGTCGGCGACTCGGTCGTCTACGAGGCGGACGGGCAGACCCACCAGGTCAACGTGAAGGTCAACGGCCAGGTCGTGCGCACCATGCCCACCTCGATGGGCAACGCGGCCAACACCACTCCCACCGGCACGTACGTGCTGATGGAGAAGCACGACCACATGATCATGGACTCGACGACGTACGGCCTGGCGCTCGAGAACGGCGGCTACAAGACGCCGGTCGACTGGGCGTACCGCATGTCGAACAGCGGCATCTTCTTCCACAGCGCGCCGTGGTCCATCGGCGACCAGGGCCACCGCAACGTGAGCCACGGCTGCCTCAACCTCTCGCCCGAGAACGCCAAGTGGGTCATCGACAACAGCAAGCAGGGCGACGTCGTGGTCGTCACCAACTCCGGCGGCCCCGCGCTCGAGGCCTGGGACGGCTTCGGCGACTGGCAGGTGCCCTGGAACCAGTGGGTGCAGGGCAACCGCTGACGATCTAGGAGACCGTCACCTGGCCGTCCGCGACGGTCAGGTGACGGTTCACCCGCACGGCCTCCAGCATCCTGCGGTCGTGCGTGACCAGCAGCAACGTGCCGGAGTAGTGCTCCAGCGCCTGCTCCAGCTGCTCGATCGCGGGCAGGTCGAGGTGGTTGGTCGGCTCGTCCAGCACCAGCAGGTTCACCCCGCGGCCCTGCAGCAACGCCAGCGCCGCCCGCGTCCGCTCGCCCGGTGAGAGCGACGCCGCCGGCCGCGTCACGTGCGCCGCCTTCAGCCCGAACTTCGCCAGCAACGTCCGCACGTCCGCCGGCGTCATCTCCGGCACGGCCTCCTCGAACGCGTCCACGAGCGGCAGGTCGCCCAGGAACAGGCCGCGCGCCTGGTCCACCTCGCCGACCACCACGCCGGACCCCAGCGTCGCGTAGCCGGAGGAGAGCTCCGCCCGCCCCAGCAGAGCGGCCAGCAGCGTCGACTTGCCCGCGCCGTTCGCCCCGGTGATCGCGACCCGGTCCGCCCAGTCGACCTGCAGGTCCACCGGTCCCAGCGTGAACGACCCGCGCGAGACCACGGCCGCCCGCAGCGACGCCACGATCGCGCCGGAACGGGGTGCGGACGCGATCTCCATCCGCAGCTCCCACTCCTTGCGGGGCTCCTCGACGACGTCCAGCCGCTCGATCATGCGGTCGGTCTGCCGGGCCTTCGACGCCTGCTTCTCGGTCGCGTCCGCACGGAACTTGCGCGCGTTCTTGTCGTTGTCGCCCGCCTTGCGCCGGGCGTTCTTCACGCCCTTCTCCATCCACGCGCGCTGCATGCGCGCACGGGCCTCCAGCGACGCCTTGGTGTCCGCGTACTCCTCGTAGTCGTCACGGGCGTGCTGACGGGCCCGTGCGCGTTCTTCGAGGTACGACTCGTAGCCGCCGCCGTAGAGGTGCACGGCGTTCTGGTGCAGGTCGAGCTCCAGCACGCTCGTCACCGTGCGGGCCAGGAACTCGCGGTCGTGCGACACCAGCACGGTCGCGGCGCGCAGGCCCGTGACGAACTTCTCCAGCCGCTCCAGGCCGTCGAGGTCCAGGTCGTTGGTCGGTTCGTCGAGCAGGAACACGTCGTAGCGGCTCAGCAGCAACGACGCCATGCCCGCGCGCGCCGCCTGGCCGCCGGACAGCGACGTCATCAACGCGTCCAGGCCCACGGCGAGCCCGAGGTCGGCCACGACCTCCAGCGACCGCTCCTCCAGGTCGGCGCCGCCCAGGGCGAGCCACTGGTCCAGGGCGTCCGAGTAGCCCTCGTCGTTGCCGGCGGTCAACGCCTCGGTGGCGGCGTCCAGTGCGGCCTGGGCCTCCGCGACACCGGTGCGGCGGGCGAGGAACTCGCGCACGGTCTCGCCTTCGAGGCGCTCCGGCTCCTGGGCGAGGTGCCCGACGTTCGCGGACGGCGGGTTCAGCGTCACGCGGCCCGACTCGGCGGGGATCAGCCCGGCCAGCGTCCTCAGCAGCGTCGACTTGCCCGCGCCGTTCACGCCGACGAGCCCGATGACGTCGCCGGGCGCGACGACCAGGTCCAGGCCGGAGAACAGGACGCGGTCACCGTGACCGGCGGCGAGGTCCTTGGCGACGAGCGTGGTCATGAAGACTCCCCGAAACGTGAAGAAAGGCCCCCGCGAATGCGGAGGCCTTTCGACAAAGGGTGAGTGACGGGACTTGAACCCGCGACACCTGGGATCACAACCCAGTGCTCTGCCAGCTGAGCTACACCCACCATCACCGGCGTTCACCGGCGAGGAAAGCATAGCAACGGCAGCTACCGGAATAGAAATCAGGGGGTCACTTGACGTCCTTGAGCAGCTCAGCGGCCACGGCCTGGGCCTGCTCGCTCGTCGGCCCCGGCTGCGGCACGAACGCCGTCCGCCGGTAGTACGCGAGCTCCCGGATCGACTCGACGATGTCCGCCAGCGCCCGGTGCGCGAGGCCCTTGCCCGGCTGCGCGTAGTAGATGCGCGGGTACCAGCGCCGGCACAGCTCCTTGATCGACGACACGTCGACCATGCGGTAGTGCAGGTGCGCGTCGAGCGCCGGCATGTCGCGGGCGATGAAGCCGCGGTCGGTCGCGATGGAGTTGCCGGCCAGGGGAGCGGTCCGGGGGTCCGGCACCCACTCCTTGACGTAGGCCAGCACGGCGGCCTCCGCCTCCTCCAGCGACACCGCGGAGGCGCGCACCTCCTCGGTCAGGCCCGACTTGGCGTGCATCTCCATGACGACTTCCGGCATCGAGGCGAGCACCTCGTCGGACGCGTGGATCACGATGTCCACACCCTCGCCGAGCACGTTCAGCTCGGCGTCCGTGACCAGTGCCGCGATCTCGATCAGAGCGTCCTTGCCCAGGTCGAGTCCGGTCATCTCGCAGTCGATCCACACCAGACGATCCATCACCCCCGGAACATTACTGCGCGAGGCGTCAACTTCGAGTGGCGGCGTGCGGCAACATGGTTACGCTCCCCGTGCATGACGGCTCAGAGTGAGATCGCCGCCGGGTACGCGTCTGAGAGCGCGGCCATCGAGCTGGGCGCCGTGCTGGTCGACGGAACCGTGGAGTCGACCGCGCACGTCCGCATCCCGTTGTCCATGGTCAACCGCCACGGACTCGTCGCGGGCGCAACGGGTACGGGCAAGACGAAGACCCTCCAGCTCCTCGCCGAACAGCTGTCGGACAACGGCGTTCCGGTGCTCATGGCCGACGTGAAGGGCGACTTGTCCGGTCTGTCGCAGCAAGGCGCCGCGAGCGACCGCACGACGTCCCGCGCGAAGGACACCGGCGACGACTGGCAGCCGGGGGCGTTCCCCGTGCAGTTCCTGTCGATCGGCACCGGTGGCATCGGGGTCCCGCTGCGCGCCACCGTCACGAGCTTCGGCCCGATCCTGCTGTCGAAGGTGCTGGGCCTCAACGACACGCAGGAGTCGACGCTCGGCCTGATCTTCCACTGGGCCGACTCGAAGGGCCTGCCGCTGCTCGACACCAAGGACCTGCGCAGCGTCATCCAGCACCTCACCAGCGACGAGGGCAAGGCCGACCTCAAGGGCATCGGCGGTGTGTCGAGCTCGACGGCGGGCGTGATCCTGCGGGCGCTGGTCAACCTGGAGGCCCAGGGCGGCGACCGGTTCTTCGGCGAACCGGAGCTCGACCCTGCCGATCTCATGCGCGAACGCGACGGCAAGGGCGTCGTGAGCCTGCTGGAACTGGCCGAGCTGCAGGGCAACCCGGCGCTGTTCTCCACGTTCCTGATGTGGTTGCTGGCCGAGCTCTTCGAGACGCTGCCGGAGGAGGGCGACGTCGAGAAGCCCAAGCTCGTCTTCTTCTTCGACGAGGCGCACCTGCTGTTCGCCAACGCCTCCAAGGCGTTCCTCGACCAGATCACCCAGACCGTGAAGCTCATCCGGTCCAAGGGCATCGGCGTCTTCTTCTGCACGCAGCTGCCGACCGACATCCCGAACGACGTGCTGTCGCAGCTCGGCGCCCGCGTCCAGCACGCCCTGCGCGCGTTCACGCCGGACGACCAGAAAGCGTTGGCGCGCACGGTGAAGACGTACCCGACGACGCCGCACTACGACCTGGAGAAGGCCCTCACGTCGCTCGGCATCGGCGAGGCCGTCATCACCGTGCTGAGCGAGAAGGGCGCGCCGACGCCCGTCGCGTGGACTCGCCTGCGGGCACCGCGGTCGCTGATGGACACCATCGGCAACGACGCGATCAAACAGGCGGCGGCGACGTCAGATCTCCACGGCAAGTACGCGGAGACCATCGACCGCGAGTCGGCTTACGAGCAGCTGATGGCCAAAGTCGCGCCGTCCCAGGAAGAACACCAAGCCCCGGAAGCTCCTCCCGAGCCGAAGCGCGAGAAGGAGGAACCGGGGCTCGTCGAGAAGGTGCTCGGCAACAGCGCCGTCAAGTCGTTCCTGCGGTCAGCCGGCAGCGCCCTGGCGCGCGAGATCACGCGGGGCCTCTTCGGCACCTCGCGCAAGCGACGCTGACAGCACCGCCGCGCCGAGGCAGAGGGCGCCCGCGACGTACCAGGCCAGGTCGTAGCTGCCCAGGTGGTCGCGGGTGAGCCCGGCGGCGGACGCGGCCAGCGCGGCGCCGAGCTGGTGCGAGGCGAACACCCAGCCGAACACGACCGGACCGGACATGCCGAAGTACTGGCGGCACAACGCCACGGTCGGCGGCACGGTCGCGACCCAGTCGAGGCCGTAGAAGATGATGAACACCAGCATCGACGGGTGCGCCGACTCGCCGAACAGCTGAGGCAGCAACATCAACGACAGCCCGCGCAATGCGTAGTAGGCCGCGAGCAGCAGGCGCGAGTCGACCTTGTCGGTGAGCCAGCCGGACGCGATCGTGCCCACGATGTCGAACACGCCGACCAACGCCAGCAGCCCGGCGGCGGTCGTCGTCGGCATGCCGTGGTCGTGCGCGGCGGGGATGAAGTGCGTGCCCACCAAGCCGTTCGTGGACGCACCGCAGATCGCGAAACCACCGGCCAGCAACCAGAACGGGCGCGTCTTCGCGGCGGATCCCAGCGCGGAGAGAGCACGACGGGCCGCGCCACCGGAGGGCGGAGGGGGAGTGTCCTCGGTGGCGCCCAACGGCAGCAGGCCCACGTCCCGCGGGTACTCGCGCAGGAAGAACGCGGCCAGCGGCACGACGGCGAGCGCGGCGATGCAGATGACCAGCGACGCGGGCCGCCAGCCGTAGCTCTCGGACAGCCACGCCACCGTCGGCAGGAAGACCAGCTGCCCGGCCGCGCCACCGGCCGTCAGCACGCCCGTGACCAGGCCGCGGTGCCGCACGAACCACCGTCCGGTGATCGTCGCGACGAACGCCAGCGCCATCGACCCGGTCCCCAGGCCGACCACGACGCCCCAGAGCAGCACGAGCTGCCACGACGCGGTCATGAACACCGTCAGCCCGCTGCCGATCGCGACCATCGTCAGCGCGAAGGTCACCACGACCCGCACGCCGAACCGGTCCATCAGCGCGGCCGCGAACGGCGCGGTCAGCCCGAACAGCAACAGGTTGATCGAGATGGCGAGCGAGATCGTGCCGGTCGTCCAGCCGAACTCCGCCCGCAGCGGCTCGATCAACGCACTCGGCGCCGCCCGGAACGACGCCGCGCCCACCAGGGCGATGAAGGACACACCCGCGACCACCCAGGCCCAATGGAGTCTCACGCCGACAAGGTTCGGCGATGGCCGATCCGCGAACCAGTGGCCGAGAAGCCAACATGTGAAAGAATCGGGCCATGGCCCATCGGATCGCCGTGCTGGCGCTGGAGACGTCGATCGCCTTCGACCTCGGCACCGCCACGCACATCTTCGGACAACTGCCGGAGCAGTACGAGCTGCTCGTGTGCTCGCCGGGCGGCGCCAAGGTCGCCACCAGCGGCGGGTTCTCGATCGCGCCGGACCACGGCCTGGAGGTGCTCCGCGACGCCGACACGGTCCTGGTACCGGGCACCCGCTACCCGCTCGCACGGCACGAGGGCAGGCTGGAGCCGGCCGTGTTCGAGGCGCTCACCACCACGAGGGCGAAGAGGGTCATGTCGATCTGCACCGGCGCGTTCGTGCTGGGCGCCGCCGGGATCCTCGACGGCAGGCCCGCCACCACGCACTGGAGCGCCACCGACGCGTTCGGCGCGCTCTTCCCGCGCGTGCGGCTCAGCCCGGACGTGCTGTTCGTCGACGACGGCGACGTGCTGACCTCGGCCGGCGTCGCGGCCGGCATCGACCTCTGCCTGCACGTGATCAGGTCCGACCACGGCAGCGACGTCGCCAACCGGGTCGCCCGCTACTGCGTCGTCCCGGCGTGGCGGCAGGGCGGCCAGTCGCAGTTCGTCGACCGCCCGGTGCCGAGCTACCCGGACACGTCCACGGCGCTCGCCCGCGAGTGGGCGTTGGAGCGGCTCCAGGAACCGCTCGACCTCGCCGCGATGGCCGCGCAGGTGCGGATGAGCGTGCGCACGTTCACCCGCCGGTTCCGCGCGGAGACCGGCATGTCGCCCGGCCAGTGGCTGACCCAGCAGCGCGTCGAGCGCGCCCGGCACCTGCTGGAGTCCACGGACCTGCCGATCGACCAGGTCGCGAACCACTCCGGCTTCGGCACGGGCGCGGCGCTGCGGCAGCAGCTGGCGGCGTCGATCGGGGTGTCCCCGAGCGCCTACCGCCAGACCTTCCGCACTGCCTAGGAACCGGAACGGTCCTCAGAGGACTCGACCAGGAACGGGCGCAGCAGGTCCGGCACCGCCGCGTCGGCCAGCGCCAACCCGTCCGCCTCACCGACGTCGGTGACGTGGTAGACACCCGCGCCCGCCGCCGTCGTGGCGCCGATCGTCATCAACCCGCTGCGGCGCTGGAAGAACGACCGCCGGATGCGCCAGCCGATGATGCCGGTGCGCTGCAACGCGACCGTGCTGCGCACCAGGGAGTTGTTGCGCGTCACCAGGTAGCGGTCGTCGAGCGCGTTGCCGAGCGAGCGGTAGTTGTCCCAGCCGACCAGCGCGGCGAACGGGATGATCGCCGCCGGGATCGGCCACGCCCACGACGGCGCCCAGATCGCGAGGCCCGCGGCGATCACGGCCCACGGCACCACGTGCCGGACGACGCTGCGGCGCAGAGCGGCGAACGGGTGCTTGCGCAGCGTGCGGGTGGTCGGGTCGTCGTCGACCTTCAGCACGTCGCGCGAGACCTGGTGCGCCACCGACAGCGGCGCGGGCGGCAGCAGCAGGTTGCTCTCGCCCTTCGAGCCCAGACCCGTCGTCACCGCAACGGTTTTCGCGCCCTTGCCCGCGCGCACCAGCAGCGGTTCCTGGATGTCGACACCGCGCAGCCGTTGTTCCTCCACGGACACGGACCGGGTGGTGAGCAGGCCGCGCTGCACGCGCAGGGTCCCGTCCGGCTCGCGGGTCAGCCGGTAGTTCCAGAACTGCAGGACGTAGAGCGGCACCGAGAGCACGAGCCCGGCGACGACGAGACCGAGCACGAACGTGCCGATCAGCGTCACGTTCGGGCGGTCGAAGAGCCACTCGAACAGGTCCTGCACCGGGTGCAGGCCGACGTCGTCCGCGTAGTTGGACAGCACGCCGAACAGCGCGCCGATCGCGACCAGGCCGGATAACGACAGGGGCGCGTACCTCAGCCACTTCAGGTCGAGCTGCGAGATGACCTCGGACCGCGGCACCGGTTCCGCGTCCGTCGCACCCGCGCCGGTCGCCTGCCGGGGAGCGTTGCCCTTCTGCAGCAACAACACGCGCAGCCGTTCGGCTTCCTCCTTCGTCACGGCGTCGAGCGTCAGGCCGTCCGTGCCGGGGGTGTCCTGCTGGCCCGTGCCGATCCGCACCGCCGACAGGCCGAACAGGCGGTGGCCCGGCTTGGAGGTGAGGTCGACCGTCCTGATGCGATCGCGCGGCACCGCGAGCTGCTTACGCGTCAGCAACCCCGTGTGCAGCTCTACCTGGTCGTCGGTGATGCGGTACTTGGTGGTGCGCCAGAGGAAGTAGCTGACCGCGAGGATCACCGCGACCGTGGCGCCGCCGCCGATGAGCCGCCAACGCTCGCCGTTGCTCGTGAAGACCAGGACGAGGATCGGCACCAGCAACGCGATGGTCTCGTTGAGCGGCCGCACGATGAGCATCCGCACGTGCAGGCGGTGCCACTCCGGCAGCGGCTCGGTGATCTCCGGCGCCGCGGGCAGCCCGGTGGGCATCCCAGCGGACATCCCAGTGGACATCCCGGTGGGCATCTCGGCGGGCGTCTCCGGTGACGTGGTCACGTGGCATCACCCGGAGTGGCCTGCGTGGTGTTCGTCAGCTCCACCACGAGCCGCTGCGCGACCTCGTGGTCCAGGCCCTCGATCTCCACCGGGCCCGCCGCCGACGCCGTCGTCACGGTGACCGTCGAGAGACCCAGGATCTGCTGGAACGGCCCGCGCTTGGTGTCGATGGTCTGGATCCGCGAGACCGGTGCGACTCTCCACTCCTGGTTCAGCCAGCCGGAGAGCGTGTAGACGGCGTCCGGCGTCGTCTCCCAGCGGTGCACCCGGTAGCGCCAGCTCGGCTCGACCGCGGTGTGCACGACGCCGACCACGCCCGTGGCGACCAGCAGCGCGAGCTCCCAGGTGGGAGGCGTGCTCACCACCAGGAACACGACCAGCTGCGGCACGAACAGCACGAGCCAGAACGCGGCGGCCTGCATCGTCCACAGCAGGACGGACTTCGGGCTCACCTGGTGACGAGGCGTGCGCAGTTGCAGAGTCACCCCTCAAGGGTGCACCACCGGCAGCGGGTGGTGTGGTCAGGTGTGTCAATTGGCGTGCCGGGGTGGTCCCGCGTGCGAGGGAGGCGGGACCACCACGGCCGGCCGTCAGGGCTGCACGACGTACGGTGGGGTGAAGTTGTCGGGCTCGCCGGCCGACGCCGTGCCGCCGAGCGCCATCAGTGCCCCGATGCTGAGTACCACGGCGGCGATTGTGCGAGCGATAGTGTTCAACTTCATTGAGGTGCTCCGTTCCGATAGGTGGCGGCCGTGGATGAGGGCAGGAAGTCGTTGACGAGGTTCGGCGCACGCCTGCGGTCGGCCCGGTTGCAACGCGGTCTGTCGCAAAAGGACCTCGCCTGCCCCGGCGTGTCGATGAGCTACGTGTCCCGCCTCGAGTCCGGCGAACGGGTGCCGTCGCCCGCGGTCGTCCGCAGGCTCGCCGAGGTGCTCGACGTCGACCCGTCCGAGCTGACGGCCGACGAGGACCGCACCGCGATGCAGGACGAGGCGCTGGGGTGGTGCGATGCGTTGCTCGCCTACCACGACGGGGACTTCGTGACGACCGTGGACCTGTTGGAGGCGCTGGGAAAGCGGCCGGACGAGGAGATGTTCGGCTGGTGCGTGCGCTGGACGCGTCTCGTGGTGCTGGCGAGGCAGCGCGACCACGAGGGTCTGCTGTCGGCCGCGGTGAAGCTGCGCAAGTCGTGGTCTCCCGGTCCGGCGGTGGACGCCCTCGTGGAGATCTTGCGCGCATCCTCGCTGCGCCGCCTCGGCCGGACGGCCGAATCCGTGCGGGCCGCGAACGAGGCCGTCGCACTGTCCACCGGTGACGGTGACCGGGTGCGCCGCGTCCACACCCGCGCGCTCATCTCGTTGTGCGCCGAGCTGTCCGCCGCCGGCCGTCTCGCCGACGCCGAGCAGGTCGTCGACCGGCTTTCCGCGCGCCTGCCCGAGCTCGGCCGCGACCGGCTCGCGATCTCCACGTGGTGGGTCCGCGCGAAGGTCGCTGACCGCCTGGGCGACCGGACCGAGGCCGCGCACTGCATCCGCGAGGCCGTCCTGCTGCTCGACGACTTCGACGGTGATCCCGAGTACCGGTGCCGGGTCCGGCTCGCCGGAGCGTCCATCGGGCTGCGCACGCCCGGCGCGAACCTCTGCGACGTCGTCGCGTTGCTCGACGCGGTGGAGACGACCGCCGCGGCGTTGCACCGGCCGGAGAGTCTGCTCGCGCACGTCCGCGCGCTGCGGGCCGAGCTGGCGTTGCGCGAGGGCGAGGTCGACAAGGCCCGTGATCTCGCGGAGAGCGCGATCGCCACAGGGCTGCTCGACGCCGAACAGCAGCTGCGGTGCCACCTGCTGCTCGTGCGGGCGGCGGACGAGGTCGACCCGGACGGCGGTGGCGAGGCGCGCACCGCTCTCGCCGCGTTGCTGGAGCACGTCAACCCCGAGGGCGTCGATCCGCTGCTGTGGCGAGACGTGGCACGTGTCGCACTGCGCAAGCACTGACCCCGGCAGCGGGCGACGTTGCCCCGTCATGACCGCCCCTAGCTCGTCGACCGGACACTTCGTGAACGGAGCATGACACAGACTCCTCACCTGTGACATCACCCAATTCACCCCAGTGCCACGGGGTGGAACGCCCAATAACAGGTGGTACCCGGTGCAGGGCAAGCAGCCGAACGGGGGAGAGCCGGCGGCCTGGACGGACCAGTTGTCAACAGGATGCCAATGGATGCCAGCCGCGGCCGGGTCCTACCGCTCCGCGCGGAGCTGCCGCTTGACCACCTTTCCGGCGGCGTTGCGGGGCAGCTCGTCGAGGAAGAAGACGTCGCGGGGCACGGAGAACCGCGCGAGGTGCGCCCGCACGTGGTCGCGGACCCCCTCCGCCGTCAGGGTTTCCGAGCCGACGACGAACGCGGCGAGGCGCTGGCCGAACTGCTCGTCCGGCACGCCCGTCACCGCGACCTCCGTGACGCCGTCCAGAGTGGAGAGCAGGTCCTCGACCTCGCGCGGGTAGACGTTCTCGCCGCCGGACACGATCATCTCGTCGTCGCGGCCCGCCACGAACAGCAGACCGTCCTTGACGTAACCGAGGTCCCCGGTGGACATGAGGCCGTTCAACGACTCCTTGCTGGTGCCGTTGGTGTACCCGTCGAACAGCATCTCGTTGCCGACGAAGATCCGCCCGGTCTCGCCGGGCGCCACGGGTTTCCCGTGTTCGTCCACAATGGCCAGTCGGGTGCCGAGCGGCGGTTTGCCCGCGGTGCCGGGCTCCCGGAGCATCTCCTCCGGTGTGGCGATGCTCGCCCAGCTCACCTCCGTCGACCCGTAGAGGTTGTAGAGGACCGGGCCGAACTCCCGCAGGGTGCGGGTGGCGACGTTCGGGGGCAGCGCCGACCCGCTGGAGGCGATCACCCGAAGCTTCGGCCGGTGCGGGGTCTCCAGCATGCGTTGCAGCATCACGGGAACCACGAACATCGCGTCGCACCGCTCGGCGTCCCGCAGGGCCTGCGCCGGGTCGAACTTCTTGCGCAGCACCAGGGTGGCGCCGAGCACGAGCCCGAGCTGGAAGGCGGCGAGGCCCCACGCGTGGAAGAGCGGTGAGGTGATCGAGACGACGTCGCCGTGCCGCAGCGGGATCCGCGACAGCAGCGCGGCGGCCGGGGCCAGGCTCGCGGGTTCCGGCCGGCGGGCGCCCTTCGGCGTGCCGGTGGTGCCGGAGGTGAGGATGATCAGCCTGCCGCGCCGGGGCCTGCGGGGGAGCGGCGTGCGGGGTCCGTTGATGACCAGCGACTCGAGCTCGTCGGTGAAGTACGCGGGGACGTCGGGCAGGACGTCGGTGAACTCGCGGTCGGCGACGATCCGGTCGAGCTCCTGGTCCTGCGCCACCTGGGCCAGCTGTCCCGCGCTCAGGCTCGTGTTGAGCAGGACGGCGTCGGCGCCGATCTTCGTGCAGGCGGTCATCGTCTCGACGAACGCGCGGCCGTTGCGGCACAGCAGTCCGACGCGTTCCTTCGTGCGGAAGGCGTGCGCGAGCCGGCTGGTGCGCTCGTCGACCTCCGCGTACGTGAGCACGCCGTCGTCGTCGATGATCGCCGCGCGGTCCGGGTGCCGGCCGGCACCGGTCTGGTACCCCCATGCGAGGGTGATGTCCCACTGCACGTACCCGCGCACGGTCCCGGAGAGCCCGCGCGGGCCCAGCGGCCGGATCACTCCGGCTTTGACCAGGGTCAGCAGCACGCGGGTCAGCATGGGACCCACTCTGCCATTTACCTACTCGTGAGTAGGTAGTGCTGTGGTGGCGGTCACATGTCCGTGTTGGACGCGCTCACGACGGCGTCGCGCAGGGCCGCGCGCAGGCGGCCGACCTCCAGCGGTGTCAGAACGGCTGCTTCTCCCGGCGGCACGGTGATCACGATGTGCCCCTGGCTGACGAACACCGTCATGTCCCGTCGGCGCGAAGCGATGTCGCGGCAGCTCACCTGCCACTCCTCTTTGGCTCCCACGGGGTGGTTCCTCCAGCTCACTCGGGGCGCCGGTGCGGCGCTCACTCCCATTAGACGTGATCGACAGCGCCTCATGACGACGAATCCGCGTTCTCCGTCGGGCGACCACGCCGGGCTGCGGTCAGCGTCGGACGCGATCCCACGGTCGTGGACTCCGAGGGAGCGGTCCGCACCTACGACCGGTTGTTGCTCGCGACGGGCTCGCGTCCGCGCGTCCTGCCGGAGGCGCGGGGGCACGTCCTGCGCACGGTCGACGACGCGCTCGCGTTGAGGTCGGCGTTCGGCGAGGGCAAGCACGTCGTGGTCGTCGGCGCCGGCTGGATCGGCTGCGAGGTGGCCGCCGCGGCCCGCGCGCACGGCTGCCGCGTGACGGTCGTCGACCCGTTGCTGCAGCCGCTCGTGCGCGTGCTGGGTGCGGAGATGGGCGCGATGTTCCGTGGTCTGCACGAGGAGCACGGCGTCGAGTTCCGGCTGGGCGCGGGCGTGCGGGGCTTCAGGGCACGGACATCGCGGGCTCGATGCTCGGGTTCGACGAGCAGTACGCCAAGTCGCCGTACTTCTTCACCGACCAGTACGACCTGGGCATGGAGTACTGCGGCCTCGCCAACTCCGACGACGAGCTGGTCGTGCGCGGCGACCTGGCCGCACGGGAGTTCATCGCGTTCTGGCTGCGCGACTCCGACCTGGGGTCGCTGGTCTAGATGCAGGACCCGTGCACGGGGGCTTCACCGTCGGACAGGCTGGTCAGCGCCTTGCGGATGATCACCATCTCCTCGTCGGTGAACCGCGCGCGGTAGGTGCGTTCGACCTCGGCGAGCGCCAGTCCGACCTTCTGCTGCAGCTCGACGCCGTCCTCGGTGATCACCGGTGTGCGCACCCTGCGGTCGTTCGGGTCGGGAACGCGCTGGATCAGTCCGGAGCGCTCGAGCTTGTCCAGCTCGCTCGTCAGCGTGGTCTTGTCGAGGCCGAGCATGGCGCCGAGCTTGAGCTGGGTGCGCTGGACCTCCTCGTTCGCGAGGGCCTGGAGGATCAGCTGGCCGCGCACGGTGATCCCGTACTTCGAGATCTCCTCGGCGAACGACGACCCGACGCGCTGGGCCGCCCGGTGCAGCAGCCAGTTGAAGTCCCACTTCTCCGCACAGGCGTTGTGCAGCGACCGCTCCTCCATGTGTTCCATCCTACATCCCGGAAGAGATGTTCTCGACTAAGAACGTCTTGACTCGGAAGTTCTTCACTCGTATGTTCCGAGTATGACCAATCTGCTGCACATCGACTCCAGCATCCGCATCGAGGGCTCGGTGACCCGCGAGGTCACCCGTGCGTTCGCCGACGCCTGGCGGTCGGCCAACCCCGAGGGCGGCTACGCCTACCGCGACGTCAACGCGGACCGGATCCCGCACGTCGACGGCACACCGCAGGACGTCACGGCCGGCCTGGTCGCCGAGCTCAGGGCCGCCGACGTGATCCTCATCGGCGCGCCGATGTACAACTTCTCGATCCCGTCGACGCTCAAGGCGTGGATCGACCAGATCGCCACCAGGGAGTTCTTCCCGCGCGAGGACGGCACGTTCGAGCTGGGCGGCAAGCGGGTCGTCGTCGTGACGGCGCGCGGTGGTTCGTACAAGCCGGGCACGCCGCGCGAGGGCTTCGACTTCCAGGAGCCGTACCTGCGGGCCGTGTTCTCGATGATCGGCCTGGACCACGACCTCGAGTTCGTGCACGCCGAGCTGACCCTCGCCGACGTCAACCCGCAGCTGCACCAGTTCCGCGAGCTCGCGGTCGAGTCGCTCGCCGACGCCCACCGCGTGGTCAAGGAGCTGGCGTCCGCCTAGGGTCGGTCGTGTGATCGACAAGGTGGCTTGGATCTATCTCAAGGACGGCCGTGTGCTGGGCACCCGGTCGAGGGGCAAGGACACGTACTACCTGCCCGGCGGCAAGCGCGAGCAGGGGGAGTCCGACGTCGAGACGCTCGTGCGCGAGATCCGCGAGGAGCTGTCCGTCGAGATCGACGCCGCCTCGGCGGAGCACGTGGGCACGTTCGAGGCGCAGGCGCACGGCCACACGTCGGGGGTGACCGTGCGGATGACCTGCTACACCGCCTCGTTCGAGGGGGAACCGGTGGCGTCGGCCGAGATCGAGGAGCTGGCCTGGCTCACCACCGCCGACGCGGACCGGATCTCACCGGTCGACCGGATCATCTTCGCCCACCTGAAGGACGCCGGGGTGCTGAGCTGACGTGCGCGGACCGCGGCCGCGGACGTTCGTCACCAGCGCCACCACGCCCGTCAGCACCGCGATGACCACGTAGATCGCCTCGAAGCTCAGCCGCGCGACCAGTGCGGCGCCCGCGGCCAGCCCGATCGGCACGGCGCCGAAGACGATGCTGACCGCGGTCGCGCTGACCTGGCCCAGCACCGCTCGCGGGGTGCGTTGCTGGACCAGCGTGACGACGGCGACCACGGCCCACGCCAGGCCGACGCCCTGGACGAACCCGGCCACGAGCACGGCGGGCAGCCACGCCGTCGTCCGCAGCACCGCTGCCACCGCCACCAGCACGAGTCCGGCGGTGACGCTCGCACGCCTGCCGGCGAAACCTGCGAGCACCGACCCGGCACCTTGGACGGCCAGCAGCACGCCGAGGAACTCCGGGCTGCGGTGCAGGCCGTCGTCGACCAGCGCGAACGACGCCGCCGTGTGCAGCGAACTCGCGAACAACGCCGTCGCCGCGCCCGCGATCGGCCAGGCCAGCGCTCGGACGTGCGGCAGGCTCGGGGTCGCCCGCGGCGATGGCGCGGGTTCGTCGACGCGCACCATCGACGTCGCCGCGGCGGCCAGTACGAGCGCCACCGCGTCGATCGTCACCACCGGCCACGAGCCGTACGCCGCGAACAGCGCCGCGCCCGCCAGCGGTGCCACGAGCTTCACGCCCTCCTGCAGCGACATGCGCAGGCCGTTGACCCTCGCGAGCCGGTCCGGTGGGAGCAACGCCACGAGCAGCGCCGGTTCGGCCGCGCTGACCAGCACCGCCTTCGTGCCGTAGACCAGCAGGACCGCGAAGATCACCCACAGCTCGTCGGTGACCAGCAGCACCGCCAGCACCGCGGCCATGACGAGGTCGGTGCAGATCAGCAGGGGTCTCTTGCGGTACGAGTCGGCGAAGCGGCCTACCCACGGCGACAGCACGCCCGGCGCGTAGACGCACAGCAGAGCCAGCGTCGCCAGCGTGTCGCTCCCCGTCAGCGACTTCACCCACACGCCCGCGACCAGCATCATCGCGCTCGTCCCGAAGAACGACAGCACGAGACCGGCGAAGTACCACCGCACCACGTCGCACCCCCAGATACGACAAGGGGAGGCGAGCAGCGCTCTCCTCCCACTTCAACATATAGCGCACCCATGGGCTTGCGGCAAGACCCCGGTCATCCCTCATCATTTCCCGGCCAACGTCATCTACCTGGGGAAATGGGGATCACTCCATGATCGACGTCATCATCGCCGGCGGTGGACCGACCGGCATGATGCTCGCTGGCGAACTGCGGCTCCACGGTGTGGGCGTGGTGCTGCTCGAACGGGATCACGAACCGACGAAGGTCGTGCGCGCGCTGGGCCTGCACGCGCGCAGCCTCGAGATCCTGGACCAACGGGGTCTCGCGGACCGGTTCTTCCCGCTCGGCACGACGCACCCGCTCGCGGGGTTCTTCGCGGGCATCGAACGGCCAGCGCCGGAACGCCTGGACACCAAGTACCCGTTCGTCTTCTCGATGCCGCAGCCGGTCACCGAACGTCTGCTCGCCGAGCACGCCGTGGAGCTCGGTGCCGACATCCGGCGCGGTCAGACCGTCACCGCGTTCAACCAGGACGACGAGGGCGTGACCGTCGAATTGGCCGGTGGCACGTCGTTGCGCGCGAGGTACCTCGTCGGCTGCGATGGCGGCCGTAGCACCGTGCGCAAGCTCGCAGGGATCGACTTCCCCGGCGAACCCACGCGCGTGGAGACGCTTCTCGGCGAGATGGAGATCGGCATCCCGTGGGAGGAAGCGATGCCGTTGATGCTGGAGATCCGCAAGACGCAGAAGCGGTTCGGCATCGGCCCGATCGGCGGCTCCGCGACGTACCGGGTCGTCGTGCCGGCCGAAGGTGTGTCCGAGGACCGTTCAGTCATGCCGACGCTCGACGACTTCAAGGAGCAGCTGCGGCGGGTCGCGGGCTCGGACTTCGGCGTGCACTCGGCGCGGTGGATGTCGCGGTTCGGCGATGCCACCCGGCAGGCGGAGCGCTACCGGTCGGGCAGGGTGTTCCTCGCGGGCGACGCCGCGCACATCCACCCGCCGACCGGTGGGCAGGGGCTCAACCTGGGCGTGCAGGACGCGTTCAACCTCGGCTGGAAGCTCGCGGCCGCGGTGCACGGGTGGGCGCCGGCCGGTCTGCTCGACACCTACGAGGCCGAACGGCACCCGGTGGCCGAGGAGGTGCTCAGCAACACCCGTGCGCAGATCGAGCTGATGAAGGTCGAGCCGGGACCGCGGTCCGTCCGGCGGCTGCTCACCGAGCTCGTCGCGTTCGAGGAGGTCAACCGGTACCTGATCGAGAAGATCATCGCCGTGCGGATCCGGTACGACCTCGGGTCCGGTGACGACCTGGTGGGACGGCGGATCGGAGACCTCGCGCTGAAGCGGGGCGGCCTCTACGGGCAGATGCACGCGGGTCGCGGCGTCCTGCTCGACCAGACCGGGGCGTTGTCCGTCGCGGGCTGGGCGGGTCGTGTCGACCACGTCGTCGACGTGAGCGAGGAGCTCGACGCGCCCGCCGTGCTGCTGCGTCCGGACGGGCACGTGGCGTGGGCCGGCGACGACCAGCAGTCGTTGGAGGCGGAGCTCGCGCGCTGGTTCGGGGCTGCCTCTTGAGTGACGAGTCCGAGGTCACCCGTTCGGGTGCGCGGGACGCTTTGTCACACTGTTCGGCGTGTCCGAGCCGATGACAGCCGTGCTGCTGCGCGCAGCCGAGCTCACCGCCTCGGGGAAGCCGCGGCAGGCGATCGACCTGCTGCGGCCCCTCGTGGCGGCGAACCCTCGGCACGCCGAGGCGTGGTGCCGGCTCGCGGCCGCCCACCTCGACCTGGGCGAGGCGGGCGAGGCGCTCGACTCCGCGAAGCGCGCGATGATCCTCGACGGCGAGCCCGCCTGGCCGCAGCGGCTGGCGGCGCTCGCGTTGAGCGACCTGGGCCGGCACCAGGAGGCGGCGGTGTCGGCGCGCGAGTCCGTGCGCCGCAAGCCCGGCGACTGGCGCGGGTACGTCGTGCTGGCCGAGGTGCTCGCCGACGCGCAGAACGGCGCCGTCGAGGCGTTCGACTCGGCCCTGCACGCCTCTCAGCTCGCGCCGACCGAGGCGCGGGCGTTCCAGGTGCTGGGCGACGCGGCGCTGCGGATGCGCGACTGGGGCACCGCCGAGCACGCCTACCGCACGGCGATCAAGCTCGACCCGTCCGACGCGGACTCCAAGACCAACCTCGCGACCGTGCAACGCCGCCGTGCCACCAAGCCGCCCGCACCGACGCAGCTGAACAAGGCGCAGGTGTGGCGAGCGCTGCGCATGCTGTCGTTGCTGCTCGTCGGCGGCGGTTTGCTCGCCCTGGTCGCCGGCATGCCGCGCCCCACGCCCTACCTGGGGTTCTTCACCGGCGCGCTGGTGCTGTGCTGCCTGGTCGTGGCGATGCGGCTGCGTCCGTTCAAGATGCTCTTCGGCCTGCGCAAGCTCGCGGTGACGGTGTCGCTGCTGGCCGCGTCGGCGCTGGTCCTGGTCGGCTGGACGGTCGCGTTGCTGTTCGGCGCCACCACGATGCAGCCGCTTGTGCTTTCCTGGTTGTGCGCTGTCGTGGGGGGAGCGCTCGTCTACGTGGGTGGAGGCAGGAGGCGGTGATGCGTCGCAACGCGGTCGCGCTCGCCTTCCTGCTGTTCCTCGGTCAGCTCCTCGTCGTCGCCGCCCCCGCCGAACCGGCGCTGGGCGAGGGCTCGGTCGTCCGGCTCGGCCACGACGTCGCGAACCTGCCGGTCACCGCCCCCAGACCGCACAACCACCACGCCGCTCAGGTACCGCAGTCGCAGGTGCCGATGGACGTGCCGCCCGTCGCGAAGCCCGCGATGCCGTTGCGGTTCCTGGTCTCCTTCGCCCGCCGCGTGCACCGCACGCCCGAGGGCGTCCGCTGGACCCCGCAGCGGGATCGCTCGCCGCCTTCCGGTCGCTGAATCCCCTTTCTCAGCAACCAACTTTCTCTTCCGGAAGGCTCACTCACCCATGCCGCGCGACACCGCGCGACAGGGCTTGCTCGTGCGTGGTCTGATAGCGCTCGGGGTCCTCGTCGCATCCGCATTCCTGCTGCTCACCACCGATCCCCGCCTCGGCCTCGACCTGCGGGGCGGAACCCAGATCGTCCTGGAGGCCAAGGGCGACTCCGACGCCGCCGACCGGTCGCTGGAGGTCCTGCGCCGCCGCGTCGACGCGTTGGGCGTCGCCGAACCGGTCATCGCCCGCTCCGGCGAGAACCGCATCGTCGTCGAACTGCCCGGAGTCCAGGACCCCGAGGAGGCCGTGAAGGTCCTCGGCCGCACCGCGCAGCTGACCGTGCAGCGCAACGGCCAGACCGTCATGACCGGCGAGGGCATCTCGGACGCCACCGCCGTCCGCAACCAGCAGGGCGCGGGCTTCGTGGTCAACATCCAGTTCCAGGGCGACGCGCCGTCGACGTGGCAGAAGGTCACCGGCGAGGCGGCCTGCGAACCGTCCGGCACGCCCGGCCGCCAGATCGCGTTCGTGCTGGACGGCGCCCCCATCTCATCGCCGGAGGTCAGCCTGGACACGCCGTGCGGCGCGGGTCAGGCCGGCGGTGCCACGACGATCACCGGCCGCTTCGGCCAGGAGGAGGCCAAGGAGCTCGCCCTGGTCATCCGCTCCGGCGCGTTGCCCGTGCCGGTCGAGGTGATCGAACAGCGCACCGTCGGCGCGACCCTGGGCGCGGAGGCGATCGAGGCCAGCGCCCAGGCTGCGATCATCGGCATCGCCCTGACCTCGGTGTTCCTGGTCTTCGCGTACCGGCTGGCCGGGTTCCTGGCCGTCGTGGCGCTGGTCGGCTACGCGGGCGTCGCCTACGCCGGCCTGCTCGCGGTGGGGGCGACGCTGACCTTGCCGGGCCTGGCCGGCTTCGTGCTGGCGATCGGCATGGCGGTCGACGCGAACGTCCTGATCTTCGAGCGAGCCCGTGAGGAGTTCGCGCGCAAACCCAACCTCCGGCGCGCCTCGGAGAACGGCTTCCGCGGGGCGTTGAGCGCGATCGCCGACTCGAACGTGACGACCCTGCTCGCCGCCGGTCTGCTGTTCTGGCTGGCCACGGGCCCGGTGCGCGGGTTCGGCGTCACGCTGACCATCGGTGTGCTGGCGTCGATGTTCAGCGCCCTGGTGCTGTCGCGCGTGCTGGTGGTGTGGGCCATGGGCACGCGTTTCGTCGCTAAGCGTCCTCGACTGAGCGGCCTGCACACGCTGGGCTTCGTCCGCCAACGGCTGTCCGTCGTCCTGTACCGGCGACCGTCCCGGTGGCTGCTCACCGCCGGCGTGCTGGTGCTCGTGGCGTTCGCCGGGCTGTTCGTGCGCGGCTTGAACCTGGGCGTCGAGTTCACCGGCGGCCGCATGCTCGACTTCACCGCGGGCGGCTCCGTCGACGCCGGCCGAGTGCGTTCCGCTTTGGCCGACGCGGGCTTCTCGGACGTGGTCGTGTCATCGTCCGGGACCGAGGTCTCCCTGCGCACCGGCCCGATCGACGACGCCACGTCGTCCCGCATCGGCGAGGTCGTGTCGTCCGCCGTCGACGGCGGCGCCCGGCAGTCGAGCAACGAGCTGATCGGCCCGTCGCTGTCGTCTGAACTGCGCCGTAACGCCGTGATCGGCTTGGCCATCGCCGTGGCGGCCCAGCTCGGCTACCTGGCTGTGCGCTTCGACTGGCGCCTCGGCCTCGCCACGGTCGCCGCCCTGGTCAGCGACGTGCTGGTGCTGATCGGCCTGTTCGCCTGGATGGGCAAGACCGCGGACGGCGTCTTCCTGGCCGCCCTGCTGACCGTGATCGGCTACTCGGTGAACGACTCGGTGGTCGTCTTCGACCGCCTGCGCGAGCTGCGCGGGTCCCGGCTCAAGGCCTCGTACCAGGACGTGGTGTCGGACGCGGTCGTGCAGACCGTGCCCCGCACCGTGAACACGGGCATCGGCGTGCTCTTCGTGCTCGCCGCCCTGCTGGTCCTGGGCGACGGCTCACTGGCCGACTTCGCCGTCGCACTGCTGATCGGCCTGGTGGCGGGCACGGCGTCCACAGTGGTCACCGCGGCACCGATCGCGATCTGGCTGGAGTCGCGGTGGCCGCGGAAAGCAGTGTCGAAGAAGCGCGTCACGGGAGCGCGGGTCTAGCTTGTCCGCGGAGACGGCGTTTGCGCTGTCGTTGAGCGACACGCCCAACGTGTCGTTCTCGATGGGCAGCGGGATCACGCTGATCACGCCGGACGCCGAGGCCGAGGTCGCCGGGCTGGTGGCGAAGGGGGTGACGGTGAAGGGCGAGCCGGAGACGATGCCCTGGGGCGACCGGGCCACGTGGTTCAGCGACCCGTTCGGCAACGAGTTCTTCCTCGTTCAGCTCGCTTCGTAGCAGAGTAGGCGGCATGACCAACTTCGCCGCGTACCAGAACGAGATCTACCTGCAGGGGCTCGGCGGCACCGTGCCGCCGTTCACCACCGACCCGAACGCGCTGGAGCAGTCCGCGCGCGACCGGCTCGGACCGGGGCCGTTCTGGTACGTGGCGGGAGGCGCGGGGTCGGGGGCCACCGTGCGGGCGAACCGCGACGCGTTCGAGCGCGTGCAGCTCGTGCCGCGGATGCTGACGAACGCGACCGAGCGGCACCTCGGGGTGAGCGTGCTGGGCACGGAGCTGCCGGCGCCCGTGATGCTCGCACCTGTTGGCGTGCAGTCGATCCTGCACCCGGACGGGGAGCTGGCGACCGCGCGGGCGGCGGCGGAGCTCGGGGTGCCGATGGTGTTGTCGACCGCCTCGTCGCACACCATCGAGGAGGTCGCGGAGGCGTCCGGCGACGGGCCGCGGTGGTACCAGCTCTACTGGCCGAACGACCCCGAGGTCTGCGTCTCGTTGCTGGAGCGGGCGAAGAAGGCCGGGTACACGGCGTTGGTCGTCACGCTCGACACGTGGACGCTGGCCTGGCGGCCGCACGACCTCGACCAGGGCTACCTGCCGTTCCTGCGCGGCATCGGTACGGCGATCCCGTTCAGCGACCCGGCTTTCCGGGCCGGGCTGCAGAAGGCGCCGGAGGAGGACCTGCCGATGGCGATCCTGCGGTGGGTGGGGATGTTCACCGGCACCGACAAGTCGTGGGACCAGCTGGCGTTCCTGCGCGAGCACTGGGACGGGCCGATCGTCCTCAAAGGAATCCAGCACGCGGACGACGCGCGCAAGGCCGTCGAGTTCGGAATGGACGGTGTCGTCGTGTCCAACCACGGCGGGCGGCAGGTCGACGGCGCGGTCGGGTCGCTGGACGCGTTGCCGGCGATCGTCGAAGCGGTGGGGGAGCAGGTCGACGTGCTGTTCGACTCCGGCATCCGCACGGGCGCGGACATCGTGAAGGCGCTGGCGCTCGGTGCCAAGGCCGTGATGGTCGGGCGGCCGTTCGCGTACGGGCTGGCGCACGGCGGGCAGGTCGGCGTGAAGCACGTGCTGCGGAGCCTGCTCGCGGACTTCGACCTCACGCTCGGCCTCTCGGGACACCGCAGCCCGGCCGAGCTGGGCCCGGACGCGCTGCGGTTCTCCTGAGAGCTACGGCATGGTCGCGGTCATCCGCGCCAGCGTGCCGAAGTCGGCTGGCTGCACTCGCAGCCAGCCGTCGCTCTTGGCGGCGAGGTAGCGCCCGCTCGGCGTGTCGATGAACGTGAGCGGGGTGACGCAGCGCTGCTTGCGGCCGAGGTGGTCGCGCTTGGCCGAGTAGACCTGGCCACCGCCGGTGCGCGGCTGGCCCATGATCTCCCGGAGCTGCGCGACCAGCTGGTCGTTCGGCGTGCTCTGCGGACGGCTCTGCTGCATGAACGAGCCGGTGTCCTCGTAGCGCGGCTGCTGCTTCGGCTTCAGCGCGTCCTCGGGCAGCGTGATCGGGTTGCCCTTGCCCGCCGGCGTGGGCGGCAGGGCGCCGACCAGTGCCTGCGGCGCCTCGTCCGGGCGGACCGGTTCGAGCACGAACTGCTTGTCCGCCGTGAGCAGGATCCGCAGCGCGTCCTGGCCGTTCGTGACGACCAGCACGCTCTGCTGCGGCCCGTCCTTCAGGCTGAAGTAGGCCCAGTACTCGACGCCCGCCTCGACGACGAGCTTGAGCGCGTTGGCGAGGTCCGGGTGGACCTGCCCGCCGCGCGCGAGCCCGTACTGCTCGAGCTGGGCCCACGCCGAGCGCGACAGCCGTTCGAGCTCGCTCACGTCGCCCGACTCGAGGCGGTCGGAGTCGAAGTCGACCTGGGTGAGCAACGCGCGGTGCAGACTCGGCAGACCGACGGCCTGCCAAGCCTGGTAGAGCGCCGTGACGCCGATGGCGACCTTGCTGCGAAGCACGTTCTCCCCTTAACCGCCGATGACGGGCGGCGCCACCATCGTTCCGTCACCGAAGATGTCCTCGGTCTCCTGCAGGTACGAGGCGGACTTGTGTTCCTTGTCCTCCTCGCCCTCGCCACGACCGGCACCGGCGCCCATGCCGCCACCCATGCCGGCCGCGCCGCCACGACCGGCGGCCGCCGCCGATCCGGCACCGGACGGCCCGAAGCTGCCCATGCCACCGCGGCCCTGCTCACCGGCCACACCGGACGCGCCGCCGAAGCCGCTGCCCATGCCACCGGGACCACCGAGACCACGAGCGGCCGCGGCGCCACCGAGACCACCGCCGGCGCCACCGGCACCGCCACCACGGCCGCCACCGGCACCGCCTCCGCCGCCGCTACCCCCGCCGGGTCCGCCGATCCCACGGCCGCCGCCAGGACCGCCGGTGCGGTTGCGGGGGTCGTTGGGGTCGAGCCGGCCGCGGTTGCGCGGGTCGTTGGGGTTGTTCGGGTCCCAGCGGCCGTTGGGCGGGATGCCGGGGTCCGTGGGCGGGCGGTTGCGCGGGTCGTTCGGGTCGAAGGTGGGAGGCGTCGTCGGCGGCGTGTTGGGCGGCGTCGACGTCCACGACGGGTTCGTCGTGTCGGTCGGCGGCGTCCAGCTGGACACGCCGGTGTTGTTGCCACCACCCGTGTTGCTGCTGCTCAGGTTGCCGCTGCCGGTGTTGTTGCCGGTGTTGACGTTGGCGTTGTTGTTCTTGTCGACGTTGTTGTTGATCCGGTCCGACCCGCTCTGCTGCTCCACGCTGGCGTCGTTGGCGGTCGGCGAGATGAACGTCGGCATGTTGCTCGTGCTGCTCGAGACGGCGTCCCCGTACTGGGTGAACGCCCGCATGTTGGCCTCGCTGACCTGCTGGTTCTTCTCGACCGCCTCGTCGTAGTCGGTGTCCCACCAGGCGAGGTCGTTGAGGAACGGCTTGTCCGGGACCTCCGGCGGCTTCGACATCGCGTTCTTGGCGCTCGCGTACGACTGGCCGACCGAGTCGGAGGTGTCGGCCGCGGCCGTCGCCGACTCACCGGTCACGTCCGCCCAGGTCGCGAGCGGGGAGGTGGCGCCACGCGCGGCGTCACCGGCGGAACCCTCCCAGGAGGCGCCCGAGTCGGCCACGGCCTTCTCGATCAGCTGGGAGACCTCGGTGTGGCCGGTGGAGAGGTCGCGCCAGCCCTGCGCGGTCGGTGCGGTGCTCTGGCTCGGGCCCTTGCCCTTGTCGAACCAGTTGTAGACGGTCTCGCCACCCGCGAAGGGCAGCATCGCGAAACCACCGATGTTCGGCTCATCCCCAGGCATGTCCGCTATCCCTTCAGTGTCTCGATGACCATCTTCGCGACCGACTCGACCTCGGTGCACGCGGGCTTGCTCGCTCGTTCGGCGGCGGCGACCCGCACGTCCACGGTGGCCGAGTCGGTCTTGGTGACCTCGATGATCGCCCTGCAGTGCAGGGTTCCGTCGGTGGAGTCGTTGACGACCACGCGCACGTCACCGATCTTCTTGTCGGTGAAGATCGGCTGGGCCTTCACGGCGCTCACCATGCCCTCGACGTCCTTATCCTTGGTCACGTAGACCGTGTACGAGGAGTTCTCCGTGGGAACCTTGCCGGGCCACTCGCAGGTCACGCCCAGGGTGCTGGTGCCCGGCTTCGGGGCGCCCACGCCGCCGAGCTTCGCCACCTGGGCGGTGGTGAGCACGTCGCAGGGCTTGTCGACGAACTTGGCGATGCTGAGGCCCGACGACGAGCCCTCGCTCGTCGGCGCGCTGCTCGTCTGCTCCCCGGTGGTCGGCGATGTCGTGGTGGCGTTCCCCCCGGTCTTGTCCGAGCAACCGGCGAGGACGCCGACGGCGATGACGGCGGTCAGCAGAGCGGTCATGCGCTTCAAGGTCTTGTCAGCCCTTCACCGCGTTCTCGGCGGCTTCGTCGGTGCCCCGGTACTCAGCCAGAGCCTTCTTGATGTTCGCGACGGTCTGCTCGAGCGCCTTGACCGCGGCGTCGTTGGCCCACATGTAGCCACCCGCCTGCGGCCCGGCGCTCTTGCGCATCTCGAGGGTGGCCCACCCGCTGTAGGGGTCGGGGCCGGGGGCGCCGGACTGCGTCAGCTCGTCGCCCTTCTTCGCGAGATCGGTCAGCCTCGCGATCGCGGCTTCCAAGCCGGTGATCATCTTCTGGGCCTGGTCGGGGTCGACGCTGAACCTCGCGGTGCCACCTCCGGCAGCACCCGCGGCAGCGCCCGCAGCGGCACCTGCCGCCGCACCAGCCGCCTTCACCGCCGGCACCACTGCGTCGAACATCAGCATCTCAGCCAGCTCCCCTCAGAACTCGACACCCCAGTAAGAGGATTTTTACACAGCCCGGGTTCCCCCATCATGCGAACGAATGAGCTGTTCAGGTCACATGGCCGATTCGTTCAAGACCACACACCCCGATCGGCATAGGTTCGAAGCATGATCGAACGCGCGAGGAACTTCATCTGGCACAACGCTCGCACGCTGGAGCAACGCTGGTTCGAGCACGCATTTGACCGCGGCAGCGCCCAGGCCGTGGTGCAGGCGGTGCTGGCCTTCCGCAACGACGACGGCGGGTACGGGTACGCCTTGGAGCCCGACCACCGCGGTCCCACCAGCCAGCCGCTGCACGCCCTGCGCGCCCTCCAGATGTTCGGCGAGGTCAACGCCCCGGAACCCGCCGAACCGGTCCTGACCTGGCTCGATGCGACGTGCCCCGATGGCAGTGTGCCGTTCGGCTTCTCGACGTCCGCGCCCTATCCGAAGGCGCCCTGGATCACCGCCGACGACCAGGGCGGACTGCTCATCACCTCCCAGATCGCCGCCGCGCTGCACGCGCTCGGGCTGTCGCACCCCTGGCTCGACCGGGCCACGGACTACTGCTGGCAGGAGATCGAGAAGCTCGGTCAGACGCACCCGTACGAGCTCCGAGGTGCGGCGATGTTCCTCGACGAGGTGCCGGACCGGGCCCGCGCCGAGCTCGTCGCCCAGAAGCTCAAGCACCTCAAGCCGAGCACCGAGGGCTACGCGGAGGGTGAGGGACTGGAACTGCACCAGTACGCGCAGAAACCGACCAGCCTCGCCCGCGCGTGGTTCACCGACGCGGAGCTCGAGAATGATCTCGACGAACTCGAACGCGGCCAGCAGGAAGACGGTGGTTGGAATTTCAACTTCCCCGCCTTCACGCCGATCACCCATTTCGAATGGCGCTCGATCGCCACGATCGACGCGTTGCTGACGCTGCGCCGCTACGGCCGGATCAGCTGACCCAGCGGCACGCCGGCCAAGGCGCGGACCTCGCGGGCCAGGTGCGCCTGGTCCGCGTAACCAGCCTGAGCAGCCACCGCCGCGAACGGCACGCCGTCCCACGCCAGGCGCAGCGCCGAGTCGAAGCGCAGCACGCGTTGCAGCACCTTGGGCGGATAACCGAACGCGTCCAGGCACCGCCGCCGCAGCTGCCGCGCGCTCAGCCCGATCTCCCACGCCGCTTCCGACACGTCAACGGTCCGCAGCAACGACGCCGTCGCGGACAGTGCCGGATCCACGACCACCCGTGACGCGCAGAACGCCACCATCTCCGAGAACGAGTCCAGCCGCACCGACGGCACCAGCTCCGACAGCGGCACGCGCAGATCGCGCACGGCATGCGCCGGCACCCCGAACACGGACGGGAACGCGCCGGGCGGCAACCGCACGCCGTACAACGTGCCCGGGGCGACCGACGCGAGCTGCGCCTCCGTGTCCGGACCGGCGACGAACAGCGCGCCGGTTGCGGGAGTCCACATCAGATCCGTGCAGCCGTCCGGCACGACGCGTTGCACGGTCGGAGACGACACCGTGCGGGTCCACAGACAGGCCAGACCCGCGGGAGCGGGACGTTCGGCGTACACGACGTCCATCAAAGCAAAAGACGCCGCACCCCGAAGGATGCGGCGTCAGATGGACGATACTGCGATCGGGCCAGAGCTCTACTGTGTCATAGCTGCTTCACACCGCTTGGAATCGCGATGCGCCTACAGCGCGTTCACGCGTTCGCCGCTTCGTAGGCCTTGATCACTTCATTGGGCACACGGCCCCGTTCCTTGACCGGGAACCCGCGCTGCCGTGCCCACGTCCGCACCGCCGCCAAGTCCTGCGCCTGCACGGAGCGGACGAGGTGAACCGGTGCGACTTCGTCCAAAGCCGCGCCCTCGCGGATCGCGGCACGCACGTCCTCGGCGGCGCGCGTCGGCTCCAGTGCCGCCGGTGCCACCAGTTCCGACACGGTCACGCCGGCCAGACCCAGACCCTCCGCCACCTGGCGGATGTGTGTGTGGTGGCTGAGCACGATGATCTGCCACTTCTTCGCCAACTCGGCCATCACCCGGATCGCCGCCGCCGCGCGTGCGTCGTCGAACGTCATCAACACATCGTCGAGAACTACCGGCAGGGTGGGCAGATCGCGGGCCACCCTGCTCTCCTGCAACGATGCGATGCCCGCGAGCCGCAGTGCGAGGAACGCCTGGTCTGCGGTCCCCTCGGACAACTCGTCGGGTGCGTGCGCCTGTTCGTCCGCTCCGACGATCCGGAGCGATCGTCCGTCCTTGCCGTGAACGGGTCGCAGACCGACGTACCTGCCCTCTGTCAGCTGTTCGAGGATGCGGCCCGCCGCGTCGAGCAGCGGCGAGGCGTGCTTTCGTTCATACGCGTCCAGTTCATCCCGCAGGACGGTTCTCTGGATCTCGACGACCAGGTACTCCTCGACGTGCTCGGCGAGTGTGGCCAGCTTCTCCTCGGCCTTGGCGTGCAGTTCGGCCGCACCGGGTCGCGTGGTCAGCTCGTGGTACTGCTGAGCCAACTGGGCATGGTTCGACAACGCCTCCTCATAAGCTTCACCGGCGGCGACGGAGAGTTGTTCGGCGGATTCCGCCGCGAAGCGCAGGGACTCGGCGTCGACCTCCACCAGTTCGGACACCAACTGCTCGACTTCGAGGTCGGGCAGTGCCGCCCTGACTATCTCGGTGTGCGTCGTGATCTGTACTTCGAGATCAGTCAGGTGCCGTCCTCGTCCTGCCGCCCGAACAAGATCCTCGGTTCCCACGACGCGTTCGAGGTCCTCCAACGCGTCGAGAACGGATCTCCGCTGTCGCGCGGTGCGCTCGATGTCCTTCTCCAGGTCGGCCAGCCGGGTTTCGAAGCCGGCTGATCTCACCCTGGCCTCCTGTGCTGCCCGCAGGCGGTCGGCCAGCAGAGCGGTGGTCTCGGCGGGATCAGCGGACACGTCGATGCCCAGCAGTGCCGACACTCGGCTGAGCTCTCCCGCGAAGATCTCGTAGTGCTCGCGGAGCACACGACTTTGCTCGCGGTGCCGGTTCGCGTCCGTGTGGAGGGCACGGGCCTTCGCCACGACATCTCGTCGTCGGTACCACCCCACCGGACTCGACGTGGGCAGCCCGGCCGCGTTCGCGGCGTTCTTCCACTTCGCTTGGACCGAGATGCGCATCGCCGACGCCTGGTCACGCTCGTGCTGAGCCACCTCTCGCAGCTTTCGCATCCGGTCAGCCACGGCCCGTGCCCCGCGGGCGTCGGCATCCTCGGCGAGAACCTCCTCCGCAGCCCTCAGCAGGCTGCCCGGATCGGCGCCGGGACGGGAACGCCCGGCTTGCGTGAGCACCTCGGACAGGTAAGCGCGCTGCTGCTCGACCTGGGGGCGGAGGGTCTCAGACAGGTCTCGCGCCGCAGCGGCACAGCCCTCGGCCACCAGCGCGTCAACCAGGAGCGAACGATGTGCGATCGCCTCCGCGGGCGGGGGAGCGGTGACACCCGCCGGCTGCCATACGGCCGTCCAGCTCTGGAGCGCCTCGGCCAGCTCGGACACCGCCGCGTCGATCGCCGTTGCTGCTGAGGACGCCTCCGTCCGGGCCACCGTGAGCTGCGTGACCAGACCTGCTCGTGCCGCGACTGCCTCCCGGTGCTCGGACAGCCGGTCCACCGCGCGATCGGCCTGCCGGACGGCGCGTTCCGCCTCCACCGGGAGGTCCGGTGCGTCCGACGCGGGAACTCCGGCCACCCAAGCCCGCACGACGGCGTCGACGTGCTTGTCCCGCTCGGCGCGCGCGTTCACCACCTCGGCGGGGGTGGGGACATCGTGATCATCGCTTGCACGCAGGAGCTTCTCGAGATCGTCGACACGTTGTGCCGCGATCACCGATGCGCGACGCGCGGCCCGTTCCGCCTCCTCGCACGCGACGAGCAGGTCACCGCTGGTCTTGACGGTGCCCGCTGGCGGAATTGCGCCGATGATCGTGTGTGCTGGGAGACCTGCTCGTGCGAGCAGATCGGCGCGCTTGGAGGTCGCCTCGTGCGCTGTGCGCAGCGCCTCGCCGAACGCGGTCGATGCCGAACCCTCCGCCTTCAGCGAGCCGATGGCCTCGCGCAGAGCCGCAACGGATTCCGGAGGCGTCGTGGCCGGGCCGCAGCTGTCGGCAGCCTCCTCGTCACGGGCGGCGGACAGCCTCTTCTCCGCCTCGGCCAGCGCCTTGTCCGCGTCGTCGAGCTCTGCCGCGGCGACGTCCAGCTCGGCGGACCGGTCCTCACCGAGCCACAAACGAGACAGCGCGTCCTCGACCGGCAGGTCGTCGGCACCGATGAGACCGGACATCAGCACCAGGGCCTCACCGTCCAGCCGGTCTGCATCGGCACGGGCGTTCTCGGCTGCGGCCATGCCCTCTGCTCGTGCGGTGCAGTCCTTGGCCAGCTGGGTGATCGAGGACTGCTCGGCCAAGACCTCGTGCTCGACGGTGACGGCCGCCGACTGCTCGGTCACCTCGTCCCGCTGTCGTTCCGCATCCACCGTGTTGTCGTCGAGCCTCCGGAGTTGCTCGTTCGCCTCGTCCCAGGCCCCGAGATTTTCACGCGAGAGGCAAGGACCGGCGGCGCGCAGCTCGGCTGCGCGGGCACGCAGACGTGCCAGGTCCTGGATCTCTCCGGCAACCCTGCGCTTCGCGCTCCACCTGTCGTGCTCGGCTTTCGTCTCGCTGGCCTCGGTGCGGCGCGCGGTGAGGTCCTCTTCGGCCCGTTCGACGGCTGCCCGCACCTCCATCACCTTGTGGGCGCGGGCCATCGCCTGGTCTGCCTCTGCCAAGGCGTTCTTGTACTCGGCGAGTGCCCGGCGCGCCTCGACGTTCTTGTTGTTGCGATGGCTCCGGTAAAGCGCGTCGGCCCGCGCCGACAGGTCTTCGAGGATGCCGTGGACCGAGCGCCCGCTGCGGGCTTGGAAGATCAACGAAGCGAGGTCGCCCTTCGCCTGGCACAGGTCGTGCCCACCGGCCCGGAGTGCTTCGTGCGACAGCCCGAACGAGGTCTTCCAGAGGGCGCGATCGTCTCCGTCGCCCTTCCACACCTCCACGATCCCGGCGCCCGTCGCCTTGTCGCTCAAGCCGCTCGCGACGCGTTCGACGATCAGTTCCGTCTCGTCCGGCAGGAGCAGGGTGGCACGCAGCACCAGTGCCTGCCTGCTGAAGCGGAAGCTGCGCGACGAGCTGGACGGGATTGACCACAGCAGATCGGCCAGGGCGTCGAGGGTCGTGCTCTTACCGGTCTCGTTGCCGCCGAGGACGAGGCTGAGGCCCGTGCCGAACGCGACGGACCTGCCCTCGAAGGCACCGTAACGGTTGAGTTCGAGCGTTCTGACGCGCATCAGTTCACCTCGGAGGTCATCTTGGCGAGCAGGTCTTCCAGCGCCGTGCTCGCGATCCTGCGCAGGACGTTGTCGTCGCGCAGGTCGAGCAGGCCGCTCTTGCGCAGTTCGGAGCCGAAGTCGCGGTCGGGCAAGCTCGCCACCTCGTGGACAGGACCGAGGTCCTCGGTCAACTCCCGGCTGCGGCGGAGCACCGCGTCGAGCAACCGGTCGTCGACCCCGCTTCCGGTTTGCGGTGCTCGCGCCTGCGAGACGGCTTTCTCGACCGTGACCCCGGTGCGTTCCGCGAGTGACCGCACCGTCTCGGTCAACCTGATCCGGTCGCTCAACGCCCCGGCGGTCACGGTGTTGCCGGAGATCGTGACGCGGGCCAGCAGCGGGCGGTCGCCCGTCGCCGCCCGGTCTTCGCCCAGACGGCGTTCCACCGCGTCGTAGACGTCGTCGACCGAGCGCAGGCCGGTGGCGTCCACCTGGACGTTCTCCCAGCGGGCCACGTCCAGGGGTTCGAAGGACAGAACCGCCTTCTGCTCGACGGCGAGGTCCACGACCAAGGCGCCCTTCGGACCGGTTTCGTTCACGTGCCTGCCTTGGAGGTTGCCCGAGAACGCTGCCACGTGGTGGTTCTGGTTCACGACCCGCCGAGTGTGGACGTGTCCCAGCGCGAAGTACTCGTACGCCTTTCGCTCCAGGTCGGCCGGTGAGCACGGGGCGTAACTCGCGTGGCCCTCCGCTCCCGAGACCGCGGTGTGGAGGATGCCGACGTTCACGAGGCCGTCGATCCGATCGGGGTACGACAACACCAGGTTGTCGTGGACGGCCCTTGATGCGAATCCCTGACCGTGGACCGCCAGACCCAAGTCTTCGGCGATGGCCAGCTCCGGTTCGTCGGTGCTCATGACGGTGACGTTTCGGGGCAGGGGAACGGCTTTCGTGACGACACTTGCGGCGTCGTGGTTGCCGGCGACCATGAAGACGGGCACCCCGTGGTCGTGCAGCACGCCCATCTGCTTGGCGAAGAACTGACCCGTCGCGTAGTCCTTCCAGTCGCCGTCGTAGATATCCCCCGCCAGCACGAGGGCGCGGGCGTCCTTGGCGATGACCAGCTTCACCAGGTTTTCCATGGCGCGTCGTGATGCCAACCGCAGGTGCTGGGCGAGGTCGTCGTCGGCGAACCTGCTGAGCCCGCGAAGCGGGCTGTCGAGATGGATGTCGGCCGCGTGCACGATCCGCACCCCGGTCACCGCTGGGCACTCCGGTGAAGCGGGCGAACCACGGCTGACGGCGCCGAAAGATGATCACGCAAGAGCATCATGGCCCGCACATCGCAGTCGTGCGCGGTGGCGCTACACACGGCGCCCGCCAGGTTTGTGATTAATCCTCGCGTATCCGCCAAGTACTGCGACAAGGCAGAAGTACCACGGTCGTAATTCACCCGTTTGGGCGCTAACGCCACATGGAACTGACACGACGTAGCCGCTGTCACCGTTTTCGAGAGTTCGTCCTTACCCGGACGGCGCAGACCCGAGGAGACCGCGTGGGGCTGTTCGACCGGCTGCGTCAGAGGCTCGGAGGCGGAGCTACCGTGATCGCGGCCCCGCCACCTGCACCGCAGTACGCGCCGTCGGCACCACCGCCGATCTTCACGACTCGCTCACCGCTGGCGGCCCCGGCACCGCCTCCACGGCCTGCCGCACCGCAGGAACCCGTGGGTTCCGCTCCTGCGTGGGTGCCGCCCGGCATGACCACGACGGTGGCGGGCCGGTCGTTGCCCGGTGGGATGATCTACCTCGGGAAGCTGCCTCGCGGTGAGGCGGCGGCACGCCGCAGCGTCGAGGTCGTCGACCCGACGCTGCCGATCGACTGGCGCAGGCCCGACTTCACCGGCCAGGACATGGACTACTGGCCCGCCTACCACTCGATCACGCCGCGGAGCAGGGCCGCGTACCTGCTGTGGCTGGAGGGCGGACGGTGGGCTCCGGACGCCTACATCGGCTATGTGTTCCTCTACTTCTATGGCCTGGAGCGACGGGCGCTCGTCGACGCGCAGCAGGACCCGGCCGCGCAAGCCGACCTGCCGCGCATCCTCGGGGAGGTCGTCCGCCTGCTGAGCGTATACGGCGATAACTCGTCGTTCCGCCAGTACGCGACCGAGTTCCAGCAGGTCCTGTGCGCCCTCATCACCAGGGGAGTAGGCCCCGCGCCCTATCCGTCCGAGCACGACAGGTGGTCTCCGCCGCTCACGCTGAGCCTCGGTATCGGCCGCCTCGCCGCGGAGGGACGTCCGGTGCCCGTCGACTGGGCCTGGTCATGGGCCATGCTCCACCCCGAGATCTACCCGCGAACGCCCGCGACCCGGTGTCCCGACGAGTTCCGCACGCTGTTCGCCGTTCGCTACCAAGCGCGCTACGCCGACGGCATGAAGGTCCGGCCCCTCAAAGGCCGGGTGAACCTCTCCTACCACCCCGCCAGTGGCGGGCTCCACACGACGACCTGGCGGCTGGACGTGCCTGACGTGCTCACCGCCGCCGTGCCGACGAAGGCTCTCAAGGCGCTGGTCGAGTCGTGCACCGACGACCTCGACGCCTACAGCCGCCTGGTCGGCCGTCAACCCGAGGCGGCCGGAACGCTGCCCGCGCTGGCTCTGCTGCCGGACGAGCTGTTCACCGGCGACCTCGACGGTCTGCGTCCGGTGCGGGACCTGGTCGGCCGAACCCTTCCAGAGGACGTGCGGCAGGCACGGTTCGAGCTGGCCGACCTGACCTCGCTCTGGCCGGCCCGCACCCCCGGCAAGTTCGCGAAGGCAGACTCGGTCGGCTTGGCACAGCTACTGGACAAGCTCGGCGTCGGCATCGAGCCCGATGTGCGCATGGGCGCCTCCGTGCACAGCGCGGGACCGGCTGTGCTGTTCCGGGTCACCGCCGCACAACCGGCGACCGCGACACCCGAGTACACCGCCGCCACGACGTTGTTGCACCTCGCAGCGGTCGTCTCGGCGGCCGACGACGACGTGTCCGCCGCCGAACGGGATCACCTGATCTCGCACCTGGAGTCGAGCCTGCACCTGACGCCGGGGGAACGGGCCAGGCTGACCGCGCACCTGGACTGGCTGCTGGCCTCGAAGCTGAAGCTGACCGGGCTCACCAAGCGCCTGAGTGCCCTGACCGGTGCCCAGCGGACCCACGTCGCCGAGTTCGCCACTGCCATCGCGGCTGCGGACGGAGTCGTTTCGCCCGGCGAGGTCGACACCCTGCGCAAGATCTACAAGTTGCTGGGGCAGGACCCGGACTCGGTGTACACCGAACTGCACGCCCTCACCGCCACATCGTCCCGCCCCGCACCCGCCACCGAACCGGTGGTCGTCGTGCCCGCGGACACCGGCCCGACCGGCTACCTCATCCCGCCACCGCCAAATCCCGAGTTGTCCGTCGGAGTTGTCCGTCTCGATCCCGCCCTGGTGGAGGCCAAGATGCGGGAGAGTGCAGCTGTGGCGGCCCTGCTCGCCGACGTCTTCAACGACGAGCCGGACGAGCCGGCACCACAGCCACCCGCGTCGGTCGCCGCGGTGGATCTCGTCGGTCCACTCGACGCGGCCCACTCGACTTTGCTGCGAAAGCTGGCTGTCCACCCGTCCTGGAGCCGTGCGGATTTCGACGCCTTGTGCGCCGAAGCCGCACTGCTGCCCGAAGGTGCGCTGGACGTGCTCAATGAAGCAGCGGTTGAGGCCACCGACGAACCGGTCGTCGAGGACGACGGCGACCAGCTCGTGATCAACGACTACGCAATGGGAGAACTGCTCGCATGAACGACACGCGCATCCGGCCCCGCGACCGCGACGCGATCATCCAGTCGCTGCGCGCAGGCGTGGTGCCCCGCTCGGGCCAGCAGCACGTCCAGGTAGGGCGTGCCCGCGAGGTCGAGTCGCTGCTGCGCGACCTCGACAGCGTCGCCGACGGTGGTTCCACGGCCCGCTTCGTCATCGGGGAGTACGGCTCGGGCAAGACGTTCTTCCTGAACCTCATCCGGGCAGCCGCGCTGAAGAAGCGGCTCGTCACCATGCACGCCGACCTCGCGCCCGACCGACGCCTGCACGCCACCGGCGGCCAGGCCCGCAGCCTCTATGCGGAGCTGGCCCGTAACACCTCTACCTCGGCCAAGCCGGACGGCGGTGCGCTGGCGGGCCTCGTCGAGCGGTTCGTCTCCCAAGCGCTCACCGCCGCGCGGGAGCAGGGTGTGTCGCCGGAGAACGTCATCCGGCAGCGCATGGAGGAGCTGTCCGAGCTGGTCGGCGGCTACGACTTCGGCACGGTGGTGGAGGCGTACTGGCGCGGCCACGACACCGGCAACGAACAACTCAAGATCGACGCGGTGCGCTGGCTGCGCGGCGAGTTCACCACCAAGACCGAGGCCCGGGCCGCGCTCGGCGTGCGCACGATCGTGGACGACGCGAATTTCTACGACCAGCTCAAGCTGCTGTCCCGCTTCGTCCGCATGGCCGGCTACAGCGGGCTGTTGGTGTGCCTGGACGAAATGGTCAACCTCTACAAGCTGACCTCCTCGCAAGCCCGTTCTGCCAACTACGAGCAGATCCTGCGCATCGTCAACGACAGCCTCCAGGGCATCAGCACCCACGTCGGCTTCCTGTTCGGAGGTACGCCGGAGTTCCTCATGGACACGCGCCGCGGCCTGTACTCCTATGAGGCGTTGCAGTCGCGTCTGGCGGAGAACGCTTTTGCCACCAATGGCCTGGTCGACCACTCAGGTCCGGTTCTGCGGCTCACCAATCTCACGCAGGAGGACTTCTACATCCTCCTCACCAAGTTGCGTCATGTGCACGCTTCGGGTGATCCGCAGCAGTACCTCGTGCCCGACGAGGCGCTGCACGCGTTCATGCACCACTGCTCGCAGAACATCGGCGACGCCTACTTCCGCACCCCGCGCACCACGATCCGCGAGTTCCTGAACCTGTTGTCGGTTTTGGAGAACAATCCCGGCCAGCCGTGGGAGCCACTCGTCGGTGGCGTGCGGTTCGAGGTGGAGACGAACCCCGACCTCGAACCGCTGGAGCCGGCAGCGCAGGACGAGTCGAGAGTGGATGATGAGCTGGCCACCTTCCGTCTCTGACGCTCGATCAGGGACCTCGGAGTTCTTCCGCCTGCACAAGACGGTTCAGCGCTGGATCCACCGCCAGGGGTGGCCGAAGCTGAACGACGCCCAGGAACAGGCAATCCCCCTGGTGCTCGGGGGCACCGACGACGTGATCGTCTCTGCGGCCACCGCGTCGGGCAAGACGGAGGCGGCGTTCCTGCCGATCTGCTCCGCGCTGCTCGACGAGGTGGCCGACGGCGGGATCCAGGTCCTCTACGTGTCACCGCTCAAGGCACTGATCAACGACCAGCACCGTCGCTTGGACGAGATGTGCGAGAGCTTCGAGTTGCCGGTGCACCGGTGGCATGGTGATGTGCCGGGGTCGGCCAAGGCCAAGGTCCTCACCAAGCCCGAGGGCATCCTGCTGATCACGCCGGAGTCGCTGGAGGCCATGTTCGTCCTGCGCGGCATGGAGATCGGCTGGATGCTGCGCGGCCTCCGATGGGTCGTGATCGATGAAATGCACTCGTTCATGGGCACGGAGCGCGGCGCTCAACTCCAGTCCCTGCTGCACCGCGTCGAGCTCGCCACCCGCCGCCGTGTGCCACGAATCGGGTTGTCAGCAACACTCGGCGACATGCAGTCGGCGCGCGGTTACCTGCGCCCAGGCCGCGGTGAGAGCGTCCACCTGGTGACCGCCACGCACCAGGCCGGCAACATCAGCGCCATCATCCGTGGGTACGTCAACGATGCACCCACCGCCGAGGACGACGATGAGTCCGGCGAGGGAACCTCCGTCGAGCGGATCAGCGAGCACGTCTTCTCCGCCTTGCGCGGCGGCAACAACCTCGTGTTCTTCGACCGGCGCGGCGACGTCGAGCTGTACGCCGACCGGCTACGCCGCCGCAGTGAGGAACGCGCCCTGCCCAACGAGTTCTTCCCGCACCACGGCAACCTGGCCAAAGGGGTACGAGAACACGTCGAAAGCATGCTCAAGAGCAACCGGCCCGTCACCGTGCTGTGCACCTCCACGCTGGAGATGGGCATCGACATCGGCACGCTCACCTCAGTCGCCCAGGTCGGGGCGCCGCCCTCGGTGGCGGGCCTGCGTCAGCGCATCGGCCGTGCCGGGCGACGGGGTGAACCCGCCGTGTTGCGCATGTACGTGACGGCCGAGGAACTCACCACGGACATCGCGCCGCAGGACGAATTGCGTGCCGAGTTGTTCCAGGCCGTGGCGATGATGAGTTTGCTTTCCGATCGCTGGTACGAGCCCGCGGACACGTCCTCCCTGCACCTGTCCACCCTCGTGCAGCAGGTCATGTCCGTGATCGCACAGCACCAAGGAGCCCATCCGGCCGATCTGTTCCGGGCGTTGTGCCTCGCCGGGCCGTTCTCGCACGTCGACCAGGCGACCTTCGCATCCCTCTTGCGCGACCTCGGTCACGCCGAGGTCGTCCAGCAGGAACCCGACGGCCTGCTCCTGCTCGGCAAGGTGGGCGAGCGGATCGTCGATCACTACTCGTTCTACGCCGTGTTCGCGGAGAAGCAGGAGTACCGGCTCGTCCACGGCTCCCGCACCCTCGGCACGCTGCACGTGAACACGCCGACCGAAGTCGGTTCACTCGTCATCTTCGCGGGCAGGCGCTGGAAGATCGTCTCCGTGGACGACCAGGCGGCCCTGATCCAGGTCGAGCCCTCCAGCGGTGGACGGGCGCCCAAGTTCGCCGGTGGTCGTGCTGAGATCCATGACGAGGTTCGCCGTCGCATGCGCGTCTGGTACGAGTCCGACGACGTCCCCGCCTACCTCGACGCTACCGCCCAAAGCCTCCTCGACGAGGGACGTGCGGCCTACCGCCGCTTCGACCTCGCTCGGAACGGTGCCCTCGCCAGAGGTGACGACACGATCGTGTTCCCCTGGCGCGGCGACCGCATCCTCAACACCCTTGCCGCCTGGCTTACCCGAACCGGTGTGAAGGCTGCCCGGGACGGTGTCGCCTTCACCGTGCCCAAGTGCACGCCGGCGCAACTGCGCGTGATCGTCCAGCAGTTGCTGCTGGAGGACGACACCACCGCTGAGGACATCGCCGCCGCGTTGCCCGACACTGCGGTCGAGAAGCATGACGTCCACCTCGGCAAGTCTCTGCGCACCCGCGCTTATGCCGCCGGTTACCTCGACATGGCAGGAACTCGCTCCGCCCTCGTGGACCTGGTCGACCGACTGCCCGAGTACGACGTGGACATCATCACCGGAACCCGTCACGCCCCGCTGGCCCTCGTCACCGTCCCGACGGCGTACGCGGTCGTGGACGTGGAGACCACCGGCTTCGTCGCCAAGGGACACGACCGGATCATCGAGGTCGCGGTCGTCCGCATCGCCCCGGACGGGACTGTTCTTGGCGAGTGGAGTTCACTGGTCAATCCCCGTCGCCCACTCGCGGCGACCGATGTCCACGGCATCACCGAGGACGATGTGGCCGATGCTCCGGCATTCGCCGATGTGGCTCCCACCCTCGCCACCCACCTGGATGGTGCCGTCGTCGTGGCCCACAACGCTTCGTTCGACCTGAGCTTCCTGCACGCGGAGTTCGCCCGCGCCAGTCACCCGTTCACCCCTCATGGGTCGTTGTGCACGATGAAGCTCGACACCCACATCCACCAGACTGGGCGCCGCAAATTGCCGGATTGCTTGGCGGCGGCCGGTGTGCCCGGCATCCATGGCGCAGCCCATCGCGCGCTCACCGATGCCAAGGCGACCGCCGACCTGTTGCGCCATTATTTGACCCATGCGCCACACGACGTGCGAGAGCTCGTCTTTGGACTGAATCACAGCTCGTAGCCCGTCGGTTGTCGAGCCGGCGTGCTCGGTGTGCGCGACGCCGATCGAGCGTGGCGACGGGCTCAGGTGGACAGTGCCTCGGGGGTGTTCACCCCAAGCCAGGGGTGAACACCGGTCGTTCGAGCGGTATGTAATGGTGTGTCGTCGCTGTTGCGTCTGACGGCGGCGATCGATTCTGTGCGTGGTTGTGGTGACCTGACTGAACTCGGGTCCGCGACTTGCTCTTGCTGCGAGCCTCCGCAATCCCTGCCTTCTTCAGGACGGAAACACGAAAGGCCCGCTCTGCCTGACCTCTGAGGGTCATGGTGGAGCGGGCCTCCGGTGGTGGACGATACAGGGATTGAACCTGTGACCCCTACCGTGTCAAGGTAGTGCTCTCCCGCTGAGCTAATCGTCCGTGCGTTCTGGACGAGATTCTAGCGGACGAACACACCCCGACGTTCACACGGGGTCAGGTTCCGAACTTCACCCAGTTCACGCTCACGTACGGCGAAGGCTGCCCGCTCGTGAAGGTGATGTAGACGTCGTGCGTGCCGGTGACGTCCGAGATGTTCGCGGGAATGGTTCTCCACGAGTCCCAGCCACCGGTGTTGCCGACCGCGATCGAGCCCACCGGGGTCGCGGTGCGCGAGTCGAGCCGCACCTCGACCAAGCCGCTCACGCCACTGCCGGCACCGGAGGCCGCGCGGGCGTAGAACTGCCGCGCCGGGCCCGAGCCGAAGTTGACGCCGGAGAACTTCAGGTACCCGCCGTTCGCGATCTGGTTCACACCGGAGCCGCCGTCACCCGAGCCCACGGACCCACCCGAGCGCTCCGAGGCGTTCTCCGCCTGCAGCTCGCTGTACGCGGAACCCCCGCCACCGGGGTTCGACGTCGTGGTCGTGGTCGTCGGGTTGGTGCCTCCGCCAGCCGAGTAGACGGCCACGTAGTCCACGACCATCGAGTGTCCGGACTGGGTGGCCGCGACAGGGGTCGGCTGGTTGTTGTTCAGCGCGTTCGGGAACGCGCCGCCCATCGCGAGGTTGAGCAGGATGAAGTGCCCCGCGTGCGACGTCATCTGGTTCCACACGCCCGCACCCACTCGGGCCTGCGTGACCTGGTGGAACGACTGGCCGTCCACGAACCACGTGAACGTCTTCGCCGCGTCGTCCCACTCGAAGCGGTACGTGTGGAAGGCGGACTGGCAGGACGAGCCGGGGCACGCCCGCGAGTTGCCGATGCCGGTGAACTCGCCGCAGGCACCGCCTGGTGCGACGTCGCAGTGCAGGACGCCCCAGACGGAGTTGATGCCGTTGACGTTCTCCATGATGTCGAACTCGCCGATGCCCGGCCAGTTCCAGTAGTTGCCGCGGTACGGCGCGCCGAGGGTCCAGAACGCGGGCCAGTAGCCCAGGGCGGCCTCGCCCGTCACGTTCGGCATCTGGATCCGGCTCTCGATGGCGAGCTTGCCACCGGACGGCGGCTTGAAGTTGGAGCGCTGGGTCTCGATGCGCGCGGACGTCCAGTTGCCGGAGCCGTCCTTGAGCGCCGTGATGCGCAGGTTGCCGTTGCCGTCGAGCTTCAGGTTGCTGGTGCTGTTCGTGTAGTTCTGGATCTCACCGGTGCCCCAGTTGGCGGGGCCGCCGGGGTAGTTGTGGCCGGTGTCGATGATCCAGTTGGCGCTCGACGGCAGTGATCCGTTCGAGCCGGTGAAGTCGTCACCCCACACCTGCGTCCATCCCGATGCAGGGGGTGGGATCGAGGCGTTGGCGGACATGGCGGCGATCGCCAGGGGGACCGCGGCAAGAAGAGCTGTCGTGGCCGCGAGGACGCGGCGGCGTTGCTTCATGCGCGAGTGACCTCCTTGTCACGGGTGCAGTCCATTTATGAGAGCGCTCTCACGGTGCAAGAACAAGCGCCCGTTCGGACGAACGCCTCCCAGCGGTCATGCGCGTGGATCGTCCCGTTCGGACTGCTCAGGGCTACTTGGCGTCGGCGTAGCACTCCACGGGCACGGCGTTCATCGGGAACCGCACCGGCGTCTCGCCGAACAGCAACCGCGTCGCCTCCCGCCCGGCCACGGCGATCGCCTCGATCACGGCGTCGGCGTCCGCACGGGAGCAGTGCACCAACACCTCGTCGTGTTGGAAGAAAACCAAGTGCGCGTCCGCGGGCAACCGGGTGCGCAGCACGCCCAGCAACGCCGCCGTCCAGTCCGCCGCGCTGCCCTGCACGACGAAGTTGCGCGTGAACCGGCCCCAGTTGCGCGCCGCCTGCCGCGACGACCGCGACACGTCCCCCGAGTCGTCCGCGCCCCCGGTCAGCTCCTGCCAGGCCGCGGACGGGGTGGGCGAGGTGCGGCCCAGCCGCGTGCGCACCATCCGCCCTTGCTCACCGGCCAGCGCCGCCGCCTCGACGTACCCGACGGCGACGGGGAACCTCTTGCGCAGCACCGCGAGCAGCGGGCCCGCCTCGCCCGACGTGCCGCCGTACATCGCCGACAGCATCGCGATCTTCGCGCGTGGACGCTCCCCTTTGAACGAGTCCTGCGCCAGCGCGGCGTACAGGTCGTCGTCGCCGCAGACCTCCATCAGCCGCTCATCTCCTGACAGGGCAGCGAGAATCCGCGGTTCCAGCTGGGACGCGTCGGCCGCCACGAGGCACCAGCCCTCGTCCGCCACGACGGCGCGGCGCAGCGACCTCGGGATCTGCAACGCCGCACCACCGCGCGACGCCCACCGGCCCGAAACCACGCCTCCCACCACGTAGTCCGGCCGGAACCGTCCATCCGCGACCCACGTGTCGAGCCACGACCAGCCGTGCGCCACCCACAACCGGGCGCGCTCCTTGTAGTCCAGCAACGGCGCGACGGCCGGGTGGTCCACCTTCTTCAGCACCCACCGGCGAGCGGACGGGACGTCGATCCCCGCCCGCGCGAACGCCCGCACGATGCTCGCCGGCGCGTCCGGGTTCATCTCGCGCCCGCCGAGAGCCTCCTGGATCTGGTCCGCCAGGTCCTGCAACAACTTCGGCCGCGCCCCCGGAGCCGGCCGCGGTCCGAGGACCTCCTCCAGGATCTGCAGGTGCACCTCCTCGCGCCACGGCAGCCCGTGGTGCGTCATCTCCGCGGCCACCAGCGCCGACGCCGACTCCGCCGCGATCAGCAGGCCCAGCGCCGGGTTGCGTTGCTGCGCCCGGAACACCAGCGACAACGCCGCCAGCTCGTCGGTGTCGCCCGGCAGCACCACCGGCTCCGGCTCGAACAACGTCAGCTCGACGTCCTTCTTGCGATGCCCCAGGTCCGCCGGCGCGGGCAGTCCCAGCGACCGGGCCACCGCCCCCGCCAGCTCGCGCGGTTCGCGGTGCCCGCCCTCCGCGCCGAGCAGCAGCGACTCGGTCAGCAGCAGGTCCCAGCACCGGTCGACCCGCACGCCGGCCGCGAGCAGCAGCGGGTAGGTCTCGGACGTGTCCGCCCACACCCAGCGGGGCCGGTGGGCGCGTTCCAGCGACGCGACGGCGGGGGCCAGCGACGCCGCCGCCATCGCGGGACCCGCCGGCGTCCCGTCGTCGTGCAGCTTCTGCCACCGGCCCGCACCGTCCGCTTCCGGGACGAGGGCGACCAGCACACCCCTGATTGTGCCGACCGGGTCCGACAATTTCAGTCCAGGCTGAACCCGTAGCCGGTGGAGGTTCTCCAAGACAGACAGCGAAGGAGTGAGACAGAAACGGGAAAAGACCACGATGGTGTGGTCTTCCTACCCCTGGCCGGACCGCCAGCCGACTATGAAGCCGTGGACCGAGCACTCAGCGTCGCCGCCCTGCTGGATCCCACCCACCAGGTGGTCCCCTTTCACGGCAGGGACCCAGAACTGCGGACCCTCGAGCTCTGGCGCGACAGCCCCGCGCCGCAGGCGTCGATGCTGCTGCACGCCCCCGCCGGCGCGGGCAAGACCAGGCTGCTCCGGCAGTTCCGCGACGAGCACTGGGACGACGCCGAGCACGGCAGGCTGGTCGTGGTCGACGACGCCGACCGCCTGCCGTGGCAGGACGTCTTCACACGGCTGCAGGACACGCTCAGGAACGGACCGGCGCGCACGCGGGTGCTGCTCGCGGCGAGGACCACGGGCTGGTGGTGGTCCTCCACCCGTCAGCGCGTCGCGGACTTCGACCACGAGGTCAGCGACCTCGAGCTGGCCCCCACGCTCGCCGACCGCGCCGAGTCGTTCGCCCTCGCCTGCCGCCACTTCGCGCAGCGCCTCAACGTCGCCACCCCCGACGAGCCCCCGCCCAACATCGCCCGCGAGACCGTCCTCGACCTGCACCTGGCCGCGCTGACGGCGGTCCGCGGCGACCCGTGCGACGTCAACCGGGTCCAGCTCGTCCGCCGCGTCCTGCACCACGACACCGGCCCGCGGACCGGCCGCCTCGCCGAGGACCACCTCGCGGTCGCCACGCCGGAGGACCCCGACCCCGACCTGCTCGCCCGCGCCGCCCACCGGTGGCCCCACCTGGTCGGCAAGCTCGACGAGCTCATCGCCGCACGTCCGGAGGTGGTGCCGGACATGGCCCGCGACAGCCTCCGGATCGCCGCCGAGATCGGGTCGTGCGCCACCGCCGAGCACATCGCCCGCCAGGTCTTCCGCGACGAGCGCTTCGCCGTCGACGCCATCCCGTCGATCCTCACCCGGCGCCTGGCCGACCGCGCCGGCGACGTCCTCGAACGCGCCGAGATGTACGGGATGCTCAGCGCCCGCACGATGCTGTGCGGCCTGCGCCAGGAGTCCGTCGACGCCTCCCGGCGGGAGGTCGAGTGCTACCGCGAGCTCACCGAGCAGGACGCCGACAACCGGCCGTTGCTCGCCGACGCGCTGGGCGACCTGGGCCTGCGGCTGATCAACGCCCAGCGGCGCGAGGAGGCGCTGGCCGTCTCCGAGGAGGCGATCGCGCTCTGGCACGAGATCGCGCTCGACGACCCGGAGACCGCTCCACAGCTCGCCTCCGCCCTGGAGCAGATCAGCTACCGCTACCAGGCGCTCGGCAGGGACGAGGCCGCGACGACCGCCATCAGCCGCGCCACGCTGCTCTTCCAGGAGCTCGCGAAGAACCACCCCGCGCTGTTCCGCGCCGACTTCGCGCGGGTCGCCGCGGCCCTGGCCCGCCGCTACCTGGCCGAGGGGCAGAAGCAGAACGCCGCCGACTCGATGCAGCTCTCCATCGCGAACTGGCGGGTGCTCGCCAGGGAGGACCCGCGCTTCGAACCCGAGCTGGCCCGCAACCTCGTCGTGGCGGGCACGATGCTCATCGACCTGCGCCGGGCGGGAGCCGCGAGCGAGGCGGTCAAGGAGGCCATCGACCTCTTCCGCCGGCTCGCCGTCGTGAACCCCGAGACGTTCCGCACCGAGCTCGCCGAGGCGTTGATGCGGCACAGCCAGGCATTGCGCCAGCTCGACGAGTTCCTCGACGCCGAGCTCACCGCCCGCGAGGCCGTGATGGCGTGGCGCGAGACGGGCCACCGCAAGGGCCTCGGGACGGCGTTGCTCGTCCTCGCCCAGATCGCCGACGACCTCGACGCGGCGCAGGAGGCCGTGGAGGTCTACCGGGAGCTGGTGGTCGACGACCTCGTCTGGAACCAGGCCGACCTGCTGATCGCCCTCGCCACCCTCGTCGAGCAGCAGCTCCTGCACGACCGCGATGACCAGGCGTTGCGGACCACCGACGAGTGCCTGGAGATGTGCCACCGGCTGCCGTCGCAGCTCGTCGAGTTCTTCGGCGCGAAGCTGGCCCCGGTCCTGCAGTCCGCCGCCCGCGCGCTCTCGGAGTCCGACCACCACGTCCGCGCGTTGCGGCTGTCGGAGTTCACGATCGACGTGTGGCGCGCGCAGCTGCCGAAGTCACCGCCCAACGCCTACCTCTCGGCCATGCAGCAGCACGCGTGCCGGTTGCGCGGCGCGGAACGCAAGGACGAAGCGCGCAACACCGCGCACACGGCCGTGGTGTTGTGGCACATGACGGGCCTGGACCTGGACCGGCAACCCGGCTACGCCGACGCGTTGTCGATCTACGGCCGGCTGTGCGTGGAGACCAGGCACGAACCGGCGAAGGCGCTCCAGCTCGCCCACCGCGCGGTGCGGATCGCCCGCGCGGTGGGCGACCCGGTCAAGCTGGAGTTCGCCCTGGAAACGGTGGAGGAGGCCGAGATCGCGCTCAGCTGGTCGTGAGCAGCGACCGCACGAAGAACGCCACGTTGGCCGGACGCTCCGCGAGGCGGCGCATGAAGTAGCCGTACCACTCGTCGCCGTACGGGACGTAGACGCGCATGCGGTTGCCCTCGCCCGCGATGCGCTTCTGCTCCTCGGGCCGGATGCCGTACAGCATCTGGAACTCGTAGGTGTCCTTCGACCGGGCCGAGGCCAGGTCCGCGGCGATCGCGATCAGGCGCGGGTCGTGCGAGGCCACCATCGGGTAGCCCTGGCCCTCCATCAGGATCTTCAGGCAACGCACGTACGACAGGTCGACGTCGTGCTTGTCCTGGTATGCCACGGAAGCGGGCTCCTGGTACGCGCCCTTGCACAGCCGCACGCGTGACCCGGAGTGCGCGAGGTCGCGGCAGTCCTGCTCGGTGCGCTTGAGGTACGCCTGCAGCACCGCGCCCACCCACGGGAAGTCCACCCGCAGCTCGCGCAGGATGCCCAGCGTCGAGTCCGTGGTGGTGTGGTCCTCCATGTCGAGCGTCACGGTCGTGCCGACGACAGCGGCGGCGGCACAGATGCGCCGGGCGTTCTCCAGCGCGATCTTCTCGCCGTCCACCGGCAGCGACTGGCCGACGGCCGAGAGCTTGACCGACACCTCGGCGCCCTCGGTGAGCCCGTGCGACTCCAGCCGCGACAGCAGTGTCAGGTACGCCTCGACGGTGTCGGTGGCCTGCGACTCCTCGACGGTGTCCTCACCGAGGTGGTCCAGCGTCACCAACCGGCCGTCGCCGAGCACCTCGGCGGTCGCGCGGATGGCGGCAGAGACGTCGTCGCCGGCGACGAACCGCTCGACGACGGGCCGGGTCAGCGGCGTCGACTCGACGAGCTTGCGGGCGCCGCTGTTGCGAGCGGCCGCGAGAAGGGTGCTGCGCAACATCACGCCTCCCCAGAAGGGATCTGAGACTGGTGCGGGTGGAGGTGGGTGGTGGGCGCCGCGAAGGTCTCCTTGACCGAGCGCGGGCTGACCCAGCGGAGCAGGTTGTGGACCGACCCCGCCTTGTCGTTCGTGCCGGACGCGCGGCCGCCGCCGAACGGCTGCTGGCCCACGACGGCACCGGTGGGCTTGTCGTTGACGTAGAAGTTGCCGGCGGCGAACCGCAGCTCCTCCTGCGCGTGCGCCACGGCGGCGCGGTCACGGGCGATGATCGATCCCGTCAGACCGTAGGGCGCCGCGCTCTCCATCTGCTTGAGCACCGTCAGGTAGTCGGCGTCCTCGAAGACGTGGACCGCGAGCACCGGGCCGAAGAACTCGGTGGTGAACACGGAGTTCGCCGGGTCGGTGCCGAGCAGCACGGTCGGGCGGACGAAGAAGCCGTCCGAGTCGTCCGCGGTGCCGCCGGCGGCGATCTCCAGCGACGAGTCGGCGCGAGCGGCCTGCAGCACACCCGACAGCTTGTCGAACGAGCGGCGGTCGATCACCGCGCCGCCGAAGTTCGAGAAGTCGGTGACGTCGCCGTAGGTCAGCGCCTCGACCTCGGCCAGGAACTGGTCCTTGATCTTGTTCCACACCGACCGCGGCACGTAGGCGCGCGACGCGGCGGAGCACTTCTGGCCCTGGTACTCGAACGCGCCGCGGATCATGGCCACGCGCAGCACGTCCGGGTCGGCCGACGGGTGGGCGAGGATGAAGTCCTTGCCGCCGGTCTCGCCGACGATCCGCGGGTACGAGCGGTAGTTCGCGATGTTCGCGCCGACCTGCGCCCACAGCTTCTGGAACGTCGCGGTGGAGCCGGTGAAGTGGATGCCCGCGAGGTCGGGGGAGTTGAGCGCCACCTCGGACACGGCCAGGCCGTCACCGGGCAGCAGGTTGATGACGCCGGGCGGCATGCCGGCCTCCTCCAGCAGCCGCATGGTGAGGTGCGCGGCGAACGACTGGGTCGGCGACGGCTTCCACAGCACCACGTTGCCCATCAGCGCGGGCGCGGTCGGCAGGTTGCCGGCGATGGCGGTGAAGTTGAACGGCGTGATCGCGTAGACGAAGCCCTCCAGCGGGCGGTGGTCCGTGCGGTTCCACACGCCGGGGGACGAGATCGGCTGCTCGGCCAGGAGGTTGCGGGCGAACTGCACGTTGAAGCGCCAGAAGTCGATCAGCTCGCACGCCGAGTCGATCTCCGCCTGGATCGCGGTCTTGGACTGGCCGAGCATCGTCGCGGCGTTCAGCGTCTGCCGCCACGGCCCGGCGAGCAGGTCGGCGGCGCGCAGGATGATCGCCGCGCGGTCGTCGAACGACAGCGCGCGCCACGCCGGGGCCGCCTCGCGGGCCGCGCGCAGGGCGTCGGTGGCGTCCTGCTGGGTCGCGCCGGCCAGGGTGCCGAGGACCGAGCGGTGGTTGTGCGGCTGCACGACGTCGAAGCGCTCGCCGCCACCCATGCGCTGCTCGCCACCGATGGTCGTCGTCAGCTCGAGCGGCTCCTTCTGCAGCTCGGCCAGCTTGGCCTGCAGCTCGGCGCGCTCCGGGGTGCCGGGGGCGTACTGCAGGACCGGCTCGTTGACCGGGGCGGGAACCTGGGTGACGGCGTCCACTCGCAGCTCCTTCAAGTCGTCGTCGGTACGCACACCGTAAGTCCGCGCAGGTCACCGGCCGTTGTGCGGCAGGCCAAGATTCACCGTCCCGGATGTACGATCGGACAGTGTCGAGCCTCCGCCACCTCCTCATCGCGCTCGGCGATCCGCTCGTCGAACTGCAGGTTGCCCCGTGCGGCCTCGAGGTAGACGTGCGCGATGTGGTGATCATGGATCCGGACGACCCGCCGGACGTCGCCGCGGGCGATCTCGCCCTGCTCATCGGCGCCCGTGGCCGAGCCGCGTTGCCGCTGGTCAGAGCAGCCGGACGAGCGAAGGCGGCCGCGGTCGCCGTCAAGGAGTCGTCGGCGGCGCTCGACCAGGCGGCCACGGACGCGGGCGTGGCGTTGCTGGAGGTCCGGCCCGAGGTCCGCTGGGGCCACCTGGAGTCGCTCGCCAAGGGCGTGCTGACCACGACCACCGACGACGGCGAGGTGCTCGGCGACCTGTTCGCGCTCGCGCAAACGATTGCCACGCTGACCGGCGGCATCGTCAGCATCGAGGACACCGCGAGCCGCGTGCTCGCCTACTCCCGGTCGTCGGACGAGGTCGACGAGCTGCGCCGGCTGTCGATCCTCGGCCGCCAGGGCCCCGAGCCGTACCTCAAGATGCTGCGCGAGTGGGGCGTCTACAACCTGCTCAGGTCGGGGGAGGAGGTCGTGCGCATCGACGAACGCCCCGAGCTCGGCATCCGCCGCCGCATCGCCGTCGGCATCCACGCCGGTCGGCAACCCCTCGGTTCGATCTGGGTGCAGGAGGGCGACCAGCCGTTGACCGACCAGGCCGAACGGGCCCTGCTCGGCGCCGCCCGCGTCACCGCCCCGCACCTGATCCAGCAGCGCAACCAGCCCACGTCGAGGTTCCGCGAGAACCTGCTCGCCGCGCTGCTCACCGGCCGGATGGACGCCGCCACGGTCGCCGGCCAGATCGGCGCCGACCCGCGCAAACCCGCCGCCGTGGTGGTGTTCGCGGTCAGGAGCGCCGAGGGCGACCGCAGCGAGCACGAGCTGCGGCGGGTCGAGATGACCGGGCTGATCTCCGTGCACGCTGCGGCGTACCGGCGCAGCGCGTTGGTGAGCGAGTCCGGCGGCCGCACCTACGTGCTGCTTCCGGACCTCGCCCCGAACGCCCAGCTCCTCAGCCTCACGCGCGAGATCGTCCACACCGCGCGCCGGCACCTGCACACGGCCGTGCAGGCCGCGGTCGGCTCCACGGTGTCCACTTTGGACGACGCGCAGATCTCCCGCCAGGAGGCCGAACGCGTGCTGGACGCGATGGCCCGCGACCTCGACGCCGAGGTCGCGACGCTGGCCGACGTCCGCTCGCAGGTCCTGGTGAGCGAGATCCTGGCTCTGCTGCAGGACAACCCGCGCATCCGCGACCCCCGCATCGACGCGCTCGACCCCGAGCTCGCCAAGTCGTTGCTGGCCTACCTCGACGCGCTGGGGGACGTGCGCACGGCCGCGGACCAGCTGCACGTCCACCCGAACACGTTGCGGTACCGGCTCAAGCGGATCGACCTGGATCTGGACGATCCGCTGGTTCGCCTCGTCGCCCAGCTTCAGCTCAGGATGCGGTAGAGCAGCGCCCGTTCCGCGATCGTCCACGTGGTCGTGGTGAGCAGGTACAGCCCGGCGGCCAGCGGCAGGTAGGCCGCCATCAGGATCGTCCCGAACGGCAGCACCTTGGCCAGGCCGGTCACGAACCCCGGCTGCGGTGTCGTGGTGGTCATCCGCGACTGCTGCCACTTCACCGTCAGGTACGCGACGACGGCGAGCAGCCCGAACAGCGCGAAGAACACCCACGCGAAACTGCTCGTGAAATGAGCACTGAGCGAAACCCCGAAGATCGTCCCCTCCAACAACGGGTTCGGGGTCGTGACGACCTGGTACATGACCATGAAGAACGGGACGGTCGCGAGCATCGGCAGCATGCCCGCGTACATCGACACGCCGTTGCTCTTGTAGACCTTCTGCGACTCCTCCGTGAGCCGCATCAGGTCCTTGCCGTGCTTCTTCCTCAGCTTCTGGATCTCCGGCGCGAGCTTGGCCTTGGCCTTCTCGCCGCGCACGGCCGCGCGGTAGAAGGGGTGCAGCGCGAGCCGCACGACGATCGTGAACACGATGATGGCGAGCGCGGGCATGCCGAAGCCCGCCAGGGCAGCGCCCAGGTCAGCGAACAAGGGTGGTTTCTCCGTATCGAGTTGGGGACGTGCGGACGTGTCAGAACGTCCGGCATCCCGGTGCTCGAGGACGGGCCCTGCCAGGGGAGTCGGGGTTGCGCAGGCGCAGCTGTGCTGTCCGCTGGGCTCGTTCGCGGATCGAGAGCGACCGCGCTGGCGCCACCGAGAGCGGCACCAGCGCGACGACCACGACCAATGCGAGGGCGAGCGCGGTCACGACAGCGACGACCTCGGTGGGCGAGGAGAACACCGTGAAGGCGTAGAGGGCGGGCAGGAAGACCGCGAGCACCAACAGCGCTCGTTGCCCGGTCTCCGGTCGCCACATGCCTCGCAGACTACCGAACCGGCAGCGCGGAAGTCTCCAGAACTCCGCCCGCGCGGTCGTACAGCGTCACGTGCTTCGGGTCACCCCCGCTCGGCCACCAGCCGAGGATCCAGCCCTTGCCGATGGTCGCGGTGACCGTCAGCCCGTCCTCGGTCTCGAGGACGACCTTCGCCACCTCCGGGCTCACCCGGCCGCTCAGCACGCGCATCGGCCGGCGACCGTCCCGGTCGGTGCTCAGGTTCGCGCCGAAGTCGGCGAACAGCCTCCCGCCGAGCGGCTCGCGATCCCGGCCGCTGCCGCTCCCGGTCATGGCCACGCCCTCCGGCGTGCGCATGCACAGCATGTCGGCCTGCGGACCCGTGAACAGCACGAGCGTCGTGCTCCCGCGCTGGTCGACGACCGACACGTCACGTGGCGCGGCGGGCCAGTTCGGCAGGTTCTCCTCCTTGCCGCGGGCGTCGTGCCAGTCGAGCCGTTCGCCGCAGTCGGCGAGCACGGGGGCCAGGTCGCCGGGTGCCCTCGGTTCGGCCGTCCACGACGCGTAGGCGTCCGGGGTCGTCGGCGTCCACAGCACGAGCGCCACGGCGACCGCGGCGACCAGAGCCGTCGCGGGTGCGGCGAACCGCCACCGGCGGCGGGACGGCCTCGCGCCGATCTCGTTGAGCAGCGCGTGTTTGCGGACCTGCAGCCGCATCGGGTCCAGCTGCGGGATGTCGGGCTTGATGTTCACAACGCCTCCTCGACCAGAGCGCCACGCACGGTGCGTTGGGCGCGAGCGAGCCGGGACTTCACCGTGCCGACCGGGATGCCGAGCACCTCGGCGATCTGCGCCTGTGTCAGGCCCGACCACGCGGACATCTCCAGCACCTCCCGGTCTCCGGCCGGCAGCTTCTCCAGCTCCGCGATCACCGCTCTCGTCCTGGCCTCCGCGTCGACCCGTCGTGCCACGTCGTCGGCGTGGTCGTCATCGGCGTGCTGCGGCGGAACCTTGCCAAGAGCGGCCCGGTACCGCATGCGGGCGCGTTGGTGGTTGCGGGTGACGTTCAGCGCGACGGAGTACAGCCATGGCATCAGCGACCCGTCGACCGTCACGGACGACCGTTTGCGCCACGTCTCCATGAACACCACGGACACCAGGTCCTCGGCCACGGCCCACGTGCCGGTGCGGCGCAGGCAGTAGGCGAACACGGCTGGGGCGTGGCGTTCGAACAGCAGCCCGAACGCCTCACCGTCGCCGGTCCGGACCTGCTCCCAGAGTTCCTCGTCGGTCACGGACCCTCCTCTCCGCCCCGTTCATGTCCGCGGAGAGCGAGCCGGTTCACGACTCGACGAGCCCAGGCCGTTCCGGGTGGTCGTAGCGCACGAAGAGGTCCGCCACCGGCTCGTAGTCCTCGAACGCGGGCAGCGTCCACTCCTCGGCGGTCTTGCGCTTCAAGGCGCCGGGGGAGAGCCACAGGTGCACGGTCAGCTCGGCCGGCAGCCACCGGTCGAGCAGGAGCGTGCCGTCGACGACCACGACCCCGTTCTCGGGCAGGTCGACGTACTCGGCGCGGCTCGCGCGGTCGGTGGCCGCGTTCCACAGCGACGGCAGCACCTTGCCGGTCAGCGCCGGGTCGAGCACCTCGCGCTGCAGGCCGTGGAAGTCGAACCAGTCGTGCCGGTAGGAGTACGAGTCGGTGCGGCCGTGTTCGAGCCGCACCGACGCCGGCCGCAGGAAGTCCTCCATGGACACCCGCCGCACGGCACGTCCCAAGGCGCGCAACGGTTCCACTACAGCGTCCGCGAGTTTTCCCGGTTCCGCGGCGGGTGCGCCGTCGACCAGGACGCGCACCCGTCCGTCGAGCTCCGACACCTGGTCGACGATCTCGGCGACGAGCGTGTCGAAGGTCAGTGGCCGGACCTTCACCGCCACACCGTCGACGGCTGCCAGTCCGCCCAGGCGGTGTCCCACCAGATCTCGCCGGACGCCAGCATCTTCTCGATCCTGAGCCCCTCGGTCCTGATCGACTCGGCCTCGTCCGCCGAGTACTTGCCGGACGCCACCTGCTCCTCGAACTCGTCGAGGTCGTGCTGCGCCCACGTCCCGTCCGGCGCCAGCGTGTAGTCGAGCGCGTGGTCGAGCGTCTCGAACCCGTCCTCGACGCGGCGGTAGGGCGCCTGCAGGTTCAGGTAGTAGTTGCCGAACACGCGGTCGTCGCCCTTCCAGAACAGGTCGACGGAGTAGGCGTCCTGCGGGCGGTGCAGCATGAGCTTGCCGTGGCCGCGCCAGAACCCGCGGGTCGGCGTGTCCCACGGGTGCGGGTGGTGGTGCGCGGGGTAGGTGAGCCGGGTGCCCGGCTCGACGAACACCGCGAGCAGCTCCGGGGAGTCCGCGACGACCCTGACCGGCATCTCCGACCAGACCTTGCCGTGCAGCACCTCCCGCCGCACGACGACCTCACCCGGCGTGAACGACCTCATGCGCCGAACTTACGTGATCACGCTCCGCCGCGTCCTCGGCCAGCATCTTCCGCTTGAGCGCGGGCACGGCGTTGGTCACCCGCAGGAAGGTCCGGGAGAACGCCGCCACGACCCGGCCGATCACGGGTTTGTGGACCAGGCTGGTGCCGTCCATCATCTCGAGCGACGCCTCCACGGCGTCGAACGCGTAGGAGACCATCTCCTGCTCGTACTCGCCGATCGCCGTGACGAGGTCCTTGCCGTTCTCCGCCTCGACGAGCTTGCGGCACAGCAGCTCCGCGTCGCGCAACGCCGTGTTCGCGCCGATGCCGCGGCCGGGCGTCATGAGGTGCACCGAGTCACCGATCATCGTGACGTTGCTCGGCGTCCACGGCCGGAGCCGCTCCGACGTGCGGACCTTGATCTGGAACACGGTCTCCGGAACGGCCAGCTCGACGAGCTTGCGCAGGTTCGGGTGCACGTTCGGCGTCATGGTCAGGACGACCTGCTTGAGCTCTGCCTGGCTCATGCCTTTCATGTCGGGGAACTTGTCGTGCGAGGCCGTGTAGCCCCACATGATGTAGTCGTCCTCGACGCTCGCGTCGTCGAAGCGCATCACGTGGATGATCACGAACTCGCCGCGCGGACCGAACAGCAGCGTGATGCCGCCGTCGGCCAGCGGTGGCAGCAGCCGCGCGTTCTCCTCGGTCAGCGGCAGCTTGCCGGCGATCGACGTGATGCCGCTGTCCTTCACCCGTGCGTGCGGCAGGTACTGCCTGCGCACCTTGGACTGCGCGCCGTCCGCGCCGACCAGCACTTCACCGGTCTCGGACGTGCCGTCGGCGAAGAACGCCGTGACCGTGCCGTCGTCGTTCTGCGTGTAGTGCGTGAACGTCTTGTCGAACCGCACCACGTCTTCCAGGCCGTTCAGCAACGCCGTGCGCATCGCGATCCGGCTGACCGACTTCTCGTTGCGGCTCTCGTCGAGGCCCGTCGGGATGTCGCCGACCAGCAGTTCCCGGTACTTCTCGGTCCGCATGTTGATCCGCTGCGGCGGCCGGGCCGTCGTCCTGACGAATTCGGCGAACACGTCCGGGGGTAAGCAGCTGTGCAACGCCTTGCTGCCGTCGGGGCTGATCCCCACCCGGTAGCCGATCAACATGCTGCGCGGCGTGCGGTCGCGTTCGAACAACGCCACGTCCACGCCGGCCTTCTTCAGCCCGTGCGCCAGGCACAGGCCACCGGTCCCCGCTCCGATGATGAGAACGCGCATGACAGCCTCCCCTACTAAGTCTCTTAGTTGGGAAGATATTGAGTTCTTGAGAGTCTTGTCAATCGTGGATGTCCCCTAGGGGATCTAGTCGTCGCTGTCGAGCCGCCTCAACCGCGCGATGGCGATCGCGAGCCGCACGTCGTCCGGTGGCAGCAGCCTGACCAGCTGTTCCAGTGCCTCGGCGTCGTGTTCGCCGGTGTCGGTCTGGGTGAACGTCCACAGCGCGTTCGCGTCTCCGCGCGACAGCACGGCCTTGCGCACGCCCGTCGCCAGGTCGTCGCGCTCGGCCAGCACGAACGGGGCCTCGGAGCGGCGCAGCAGCGAGCCGCGGTAGCGCGAGGCGGCGAGCGGGACGTCGCCGTCGTTCAGCGCGGTGCGTGCCGAGAGGAAGTCGGCCTCGACGTCGGCGGTGAGGCGGTACGGCCTGGTCGCGAGCACGTCCGTGCCCAGCTGGGCGCGCAGGCGGTGCAGCTCGGCGCGGACCGTGGTCGGGTTGCCGCGTTCGCCGTAGAGGCGCAACGCGAGCTGGCCCGCGGACAGCCGGCCGTGCAGCGTCAGCGCGCACAGGATCTCCGCGTGCCGCAGTGAGATCGGCACCTCACGCCCGTCCAGCACGACCTTCGGCTCCGGCAGCAGGAACGACAGCGACAGCACGCTGCGCCGGACGTGCCGTTGCCTCGGCACGCGCAGCAGGTAGCCCTCGGCGAGCGGTTCCAGGACCGCTTCGCGGCCGTCGTCCAGCACGACGCGGTCGCAGGAGACGTCCACGCGCGACGGCAGCAGTCCGTACGGCTCGACGGCGACCACGCGTCCGCTGGGGCTGAGCAACGCGCCGGGTTCACGGCGCAACGCCATCAGGTGGCGCATGTTGCGCGCACGCAGCTCCTCGTCCCGTGCGTGCATCCTGGCGAGCATCTCAGACTCGGCGAGGCGGGCCGACGCCGACACCAGGGCCACCATCGACGGGTGCACGGTCGAGAGCGGGCCGCTCAGGTCGACGACACCGATCGTCGTGCCGCTGTCGGGGTCGCGGATCGGGCTCGCCGCGCACGTCCAGTGGTGGTACGTCCGCACCAGGTGCTCGGCCGAGTGGACCGTGACGGGGGAGCCCACCGCCAGCGCGGTGCCCATGCCGTTCGTGCCGGCCGCGTCCTCCGACCAGAGGGTTCCCTCGGCCAGGCCGACGTCCTCGGCGTGGCCGCGCGTGTCCTTCGAGCCCTCGCACCACAGGATGTGGCCCTGCGCGTCCGTGACGATCATGATGTGGCCCGCCTCCTCCGCGAAGCCGAGCAGCGTCTCGCGCAGCAGCGGCAGGCTCGGGTGCAGCGGGTGGCGCTCGCGCAGGCCCCGCAGCTCGTCGGCGGCGAACACGGTCGGGGCGGTGTGCAGGTCGGGATCGACATTGGCGGCGAGTGACCGTTGCCACGACGCGGAAATCACTGAGCGTGGCGAATCAACCGTGCGAGTGCCACTCAACACGGCTTCTCTTACGCGACTCAGCAACAGTGCGTGTTGCTCGGGGTCGTGGGCCACTGAATCCATCCACGGCTTGCAACGAGCATGCAACGTTCTGCTGCCTACTTTCTCATTTCCCCCACCCAACCCCACCGGTGGGCCCGTTCTGGCAGGGAGTCGAGAATGACGCAGTACGCGGCGCCGGGGCAGCCCGGCAGCGTGGTCGCGTACCGAGCGAGGTACGACCACTTCATCGGCGGCGACCACGTGTCGCCCGTGTCCGGCGAGTACGTGGAGAACGTGTCGCCGGTGACCGGCGAGGTGTTCACCGAGGTCGCGCGGGGCACCGACGCCGACCGCGCACGAGCCCTGCACGCGGCCAGCGGCGCCGCGCGGGCGTGGGGGAGCACGACGGCGCGTGAGCGCGCCACGGTCCTGGGCGAGATCGCGGACCGGGTCGAGGAGCACGCGACCGAGCTCGCGGTCGCCGAGGCCTGGGACAACGGCAAGCCCGTCCGCGAGGCCCTGGTCTTCGACGTCCCGCTGCTGATCGAGCAGTTCCGCCAGTTCGCCGCCCTCGTCCGCGCCGAGGTGGGCGAGGTCGAGCAGCTCGGCCGTGAGACCAGGGACTACCGCACGTACCAGCCGCTCGGCGTCGTGCACGAACGCCTGGCCTGGACGTTCCCGCTGATGAACGCGGGTCGTGTGCTCGCGCCCGCGCTGGCCGCCGGCAACGCCGTGGTGCTGGAGCCCGCCCTGCAGACCCCGGCGTCGATCCACGTCCTGCTCGACGTGATCGCCGACCTGCTGCCGCCCGGTGTGGTGAACGTTGTCACTGGATCGGATGACCACCCGGTCGTGGCCGGGCGCAGCCCCAACATCTTCTTCGCGGACGTGCTCGCGCAGCGCGACGGCTTCCTCGACAAGACCCTCGAGGGGTTCGCGATGTTCGCGGCCAACCAGGGCGAGATCCCCACGGCGCCGTCCCGCGCGTTGATCCAGACCGCCGCCTACGAGGAGCTGCTGCACCTGGCGACCGAGCGCACGCGGCAGCTGAGGGTGGGCAACCCGCTCGACACCGACACCATGGTCGGCGCGATCGTCTCCCTCGCCCAGCGCGACCGGCTCCTCGCGTACTTCGCGCGCGGCAGGGCCGAGGGCGCGCGGCTGGTCCTGGGCGGCGAGGCCTCCGGGCACTTCGTCCAGCCGACGATCTTCGAGAGCGACCACCGGTCCGCGGTGTTCACCGCGGACGTGCTCGGCCCGGTCGTGTCCGTGACGCGGTTCGACGACCGCGACGACGCCGTCAAGATCGCCAACGACGCCACCCGCCCGCTCGGCGCCGGGCTCTGGTGCCGCGACATCGCGCTGGCGCACAACGTCGGCGAGGAGCTCGCCGCCGAGCGGGTGTGGGTCAACAACTACTACGCCTACCAGGCCGACTCCGCCCTGCTCTCCCGGTACCGCCGGGTGAAGCACCTGGTGGTCAGCTACTCGGACCGCGGGCAGGGGTACTTCTAGTCCTGCCAGGGCACCTGGGGACTGCGGTAGTAGTTGATGCCCTGCACCTCCCAGCGCTTCGCCTGCGCGCCGAGGCGGCGGGCGAAGCCGGGCCAGTCGTGGGTGCTTTGCGGGGACCAGCCCAGTTCCGCGGCCGCGGTCAGCCTCGGGAAGGCCAGGTACTCGATGTCCGCGGAGCTCGCGACGGTTTCCGTCCACAGTGGAGCTTCGACGCCGAGGACGTCCTCCTCGGTCACGCCGTCCAGGTAGGCGCCGGGGTTCCAGTCGTAGGAGGCCTCGACCTCGACGTGGCCCGCCCACTTCAGGCCCAGCTCGGTCTCCTCGGTGTACTTCATGTCCAGGTAGATCCGGTTCGCCGGGGACATGATGACCTTGTTGCCGCGCTTGGCCGCCGCCGCGACGTTCTCGTCGGCCGTGGTCTGGTTCCAGAACTGGACGACCGGGGTGGTGTCCTCGGTGGTCTTGACGAACTCGTGCCAGCCGATCGCCGTCTTGCCGTGCTTCTGCACGATCGGGAGCGCCCTGGTCATGAACGCCTGGTAGTCGGCGTCCGGTGTGGTCAGGGCCTCGTCGCCGCCGATGTGGAGGTACGGGCCCGGGGTGATCGCCGCCACCTCCCGGACGACGTCGTCGATGAACGCGTAGGTGATGTCCTTGTCGATGGCCAGCGAGCTGAAGCCGACCTCGATGCCGGTGTAGGGATCGCGGGCCTGGTCGTCGTCGTTGAGCTCCGGGTAGCTCGCCTGGGCCGCGTTGGTGTGGCCCGGCATGTCGAACTCCGGGATGACCGTGATGCCCCTGTTCTGGGCGTAGGTGACCAGGTCTGCGTACTCGGCTTGGGTGTAGAAGAAGTTTCCCGTTCTTCCGCCTACCTCGGTTCGGCCGCCGATCTTGGTCAGGTTCGGCCAGGACTTGATCTCCAGACGCCAGCCCTGGTCGTCGGAGAGGTGGAGGTGGAAGTAGTTGATCTTGTACGCCGCCACCTGGTCGATGTAGCGCTTGACCTGGTCCGTGGTGAAGAAGTGCCTGGTCACGTCCAGCATGGCGCCGCGGTGGGGGTAGCGCGGGTGGTCTTGGATCTTGGCGCCTGGGACTGTCCAGGGGCCGGGCTGTTCCGTTTTCGCCTCTGCCTGTGGTGGGAGGAGTTGGCGGAGGGTCGCGACCGCGTTGAAGTGGCCGGCTGGGGTGGCTGACCGGATGGTCACGGTTGTCGCCGTGACTTCCAGTTCGTAGGCCTCTGCCGGGGTTTCGGATTGTTCGAAGATGATTCCGGTTTCGGCTGGGGTGGTGGTGATTTCCAGGGGGTAGCCGGTGGAGGGGCGGAGGATTTCGGCCAGTCGTTCCGCGGGATGGCGGGCGTCTTCCGTGGTGAGCACGATTGCCGCGCTTGGGTCCAGGGTGAACGTCACCTCGGGGTGTGGTTGCACCTCTGCGGGCTGAGGAAGCAGTTCCTGCAGTCTCGTCGTTTCGGTCACCAGTGCTCCCGTGGGGGTCGGTTTCTCCTGTTCTTAGGTATAGACCAATTGTGGTCGCGTTGGGGAGGGTTGGTTCCTGTTTCGTGCGCGGGGCTCTGCCCCGGACCCCGCCAACTGATCAAAGACCGGCCAGCGCCCTCGGCGGGTTGATGGCACGCCTGTTTGGGTTGGGCGGCTTGCTGTTGTGGTGGTGGTGCGGTTCGGGTGGGGTGGTCCCGTCACGAGCCGAGGCAAAAGCGAGCCACACCTGAGGAGGGGTGTCAACTCGCCGAAAAGCGTGGCGAGTTGACACC